>DATMOS010000085.1:0-58318 GCA_035568155.1 Verrucomicrobiia bacterium
CCGGCGGTTCTCTCTACGTCGAATAGGCGGCGGGTCATTTTGTGTCCTGCGAGCGCGAGGCGTTGAGCTTCTGCGGGGTTTTGTAATGAGGCAAGCATGGCGGCGGCGATGGCTTGGGGATTACGCGGGGGTATGAGCCTGCCGGAGAGGCCTTCCTGAACCAGGTCGGGTAGGCCACCTACGTTTGTGGCGACGACGGGGACTCCGCTGAGTAGAGGCTCAACGGCGCCACCGAGGTTTTCGGAGTGGGAGGGAACTACTGCTAAATCGAGGTCGGGGTAGAGAGCGGGGACGTCGGAGCGGGTGCCTAGGAAGGTTAGGTAGCCGTTGCAGTGGCGATGTGCTAGTTCGCGCAGATGTTTTTCGTAGGTGGTGGCGCCGTTCCAGGCGCCGCCGATTATTACACCGTGGAGATTGGGGAGTTGTTTTTTTGCAATGGGGAAGGCGGCGATGAAGTCTTCGTGGCCTTTTAGGCCGACGGTTTGGCCGAGAAAGCGTTTGGGCGCGTACATGTAGCAGACCATGCCGACTAGCGGCGTGTCTGGGGCGAGGCGCAGTTCGCTGCGTAAATTATTTTTGCGTGTGGTGGTGAATAGATTTAGATCGGTGCCGGGGTACGAGAGCAAGACGCGCTGCGCAGGGATGCCTAGCTGGTGATATTTTTGCTGGGTCCAGCGACAGCCGGCGATCCAATGATCTTGTGGGCCGGCGGAAGAGATGTCGAGATGGGCGAAGAAAGAATGCTCAAGATGAAGCGGGCCGGGAACCTGGAAGATGCGGGGGATGGGAGAGGATTTACCCAGGGCGGCTCTGACTACCAGAGTGGTGCCGACGTGGTGGGTGTGGATGATGTCGGGGCGCACGGATTTGACTAGGTTTCTGCAGGATTTGAGTACGGCGGCGATTTGCCAGGGGTGTTTGGTGGGGACGTCGAGATTTATGGGGATTACGGTGGTGCCTGCTTCTTGATACTTGGGCGCGAGGCCTGCAGTGGCGGAGGGAAGCGCGACCACTATTTCAAAGCCCAGCGAGGACAGGACTCGGACTTGATGGTAGACCCAGGTTGCTCCGGTGGCCGTTTTGACGATGTGCAGGATCTTCATGAGCAGCGTGTGGTCATGTTGCGATTGTTGATGAACGCAGTGAAAACAATACCGCAAAAAGGTGCGGCGTGGAGAGTGCAAAGGTACAGGCGGGCGGGAACTGGCCGGCAGATGCGTGCTGGAAAAATTGGAGACGGGCTTGTTAAATGTGCAAGCGGGCCTGCCAAAAAGCTGTATGCGGCCCGGAACGAAAGGTGACTTACGCCGGATATAAAAGTGACGCTGATGAGTAGGAAAGTTGATAGACAATTGGCGTGGCTGGTGCTACATCTTAGGTGATTAAAGCGAGTGATAAGTGGCGAAGTCTTGGGGTGTTTTTGAAACGACGGGTGAATGCGTCGATGAGAGTGGTGTTGTTGGCGACGGGATTGCTATGCGCGCTGCCATTGATGGCGGGTGCGCCGCGGGCTGCGCGAAAGGCGCAGAATCAAGCGCTGGGTTCGATGACGACGGTTGGGCCGGTATTTATAAATGGTGTGCCGGCGCCCTCAGACTTGACTATTTTTCCGGGCGATACGCTGAAGACGAACGATATGGGTTCGGCGGCGTTTTCAATAAGCGGGAAAGGGTCGCTCAAGATTCTTTCTAACAGCGAGATGGTTTTCCCGCCCGACCCGCGGTATTCCGCGGAGTTGAAAGCGGGATCGGTGGTTATGAATTCTTTTAATGGCGCGACGGATGTTTCGCTGCGGGTGGGGAATTATGTGGTGGCGCCGGTGATCGAGGCGCAGCAATCGACCTCGCAAGTAGTGAGGCATGCCGATGGGTCTTTTACGGTTACGTGCCTGGAAGGCAGCGTGGGCTTGATTCCGCTGGAAGGCGCTACTGGGCGCGTTTTGCAGTCGGGGGAATCGGTTAACATTTTGCCGTCCGGTGAGTTGGATATAGCCAAGGCGACGGTAACAGCGCCGGGGGCAGCTCCGAAACCGACGCCACCGCCCGAAACCACGCCGAGCCCTACAGAGCAGGCTTCCACGACACAACCGCCGCCCGAGGCTCCCGTGCCGCCGGTGCAGCATAAAGATAAGACCAAGGAATATATCTTGATTGGCGTGATTGCCGGTGGCGCGGTGGGAATCGCGGCGGGGGTTGCCGGGGCCGGGCATGGCCATTCTTCGGTGAGTCCGTCGACTCCGTAGCAAAGAGCAAACTTCAACACCAGGGCTTCCTTAAATAGCGCCTCCTTCGAAGCTAACATTCCAAATTATTTTGTGAGTTTGAATGTGAAGTAGATGGATTGATCCGTCTCTACCGGATGGCCGCCGAGGGTGGTTTGGCCGTATTGCCAGGAACGGGCGGTGCCCATTGCAACGCTCGCTAATTCGGGAGGACCTTTCACCAAGTGGACCGTCAGTATGCTGCCATCTGTGCCGACGAGAACTTCCAATTCTACGGTTCCTTGAATTTGCTGGCGCTGCGCCTCGACTGGATAGGGCGGAGCCGGTCCACTCTTTAAGCGGCCAACCTGAAGATCAGAGCCAGCAGAGCGCGTGGCATCGGATGGACCTCGAATGGCGCGGAAGCGTGAAAAGACTGAAACGGTTGGAACTGGATTCGGAATCGCAGCCGCAGTTGAAGAGGCCTGTGCGGCTGCTGGTGAGGTTGCTTGTGGTGCATTGATGGCGGAGGCAGATCGCGGTGAAGAGGTATTTTCCGATGCGGTGATGCCGGCTGAGGCAAGATTAGTGTCGGATTGCTGATTGCGAGATGCGGCCGTAGCAGAGGGAGACGAAGAGGAATCAGGCGTTGCAGGCGGTTCGCCATTGGCGCTGGGAAACACGGCAGCCGGAGCAGTTGGCACCCGGCGGACGACGGTCGGGAAGCCCGCACCTTCTTCTGCAGGCTGAGCCTGATAACGTTGGCCGTCGTTTTGAACCTGAGTTACGGATGATGCGGGCTGGTCACTTGCGGTGCTCGAAGCGGAATTGCTTGGAATGGGCGGGTTCGCGATTTGAGGTTGAGAATGTGCAGGACGAGGTTCATCTACGAATTGTTCATCCCCTTTAGTAGGGCTTATGGAAGGCGTGGTGTTTCGCGTGGCATCATAAAATTCGCGTGACGATTCGGAATTCGAAGTGGAGGCGGTTGACGATGGAGTCGGCTGCTTGTTTACGGCTGGGTCGGCAGATGGAGTGACGGCGGAAACATTGGCCGCGACGGGGGAATTCTGCGGTGATTCTGGTGATGCCAACGTCGGGGACTTTTTGCTTCGCAAAAGAGTCGCGGTGCCGAAGAGCGTGCCAACGATCACAGCGATGATGGCGGCTATTTTCCAGTAACCCCTCGGTCTCTTAGGCGCAACAGACCAGTCAGGCTCATTGAAAATTATAGGCGCAAGAGGCGGAGTGGGCGGCAATGGCGTTAGCGAAGTTGGGGCGGGTGCGAATTGGTCCCACGGATTCTTTACGCCGCGAGACGTGTCGAGCAAAGGCTGCGAGGAGAGAGATTTGCCCGCCAAGTTCGGGCTCGGTGGAGTGACGACCCTGGGCGGTGCAGGCGAAGTCAGTCTCGGCGCATTGTTGGTCAATGCCATGGGAGCAAGAGGGGCGACTGGAACTGGTGCTAGCGTTTTCTCACGTGAAGGAGCCGAGGATTTGGTTGGCGATGAGATGGGCGGCACTTTTGGCGCGGGCGGCAAAAATGGCGCCAAGGATCGCGTGGACGATGGACTTTTCGCGGATGGAGTTGCCGGCTGTGCGTTCTGTGCGTCCCGCGATATAGCCAATGGTGAAATGTAAGCCGGGATAGGGACCGAGTCTGGAGCCATCAATGTTACCGGTGGCGCGGTTGGTGCGGGCGGCATTTTTTCGCGGAGCGGATTTTTAATTGGTGCGTTCTTTGGCAATGGCTGCGAATCGATCCAGTGTGCAATTTGGGATTGCGCTTCGTCGGACAAACTTTCGAAACGGGCGCCAACCATTTTTTTTGAAGGACTTTTCCAAACGATCCAGGCGGATGATTCTACGAAATCGGGGACGTCAGGCAACTGAAAACGAACTACGGGAAGCTCGTCGGACTCGAGAGTTTTTGCTGCGCGCACGCAGAAGCCAGTTTTGCTGAGGTTGGCCATGAGGCCGCCGTTACCGTCGTTTAGTTGCACGTAGGTTGAGGCGGTCATGGGGAGGCGGTGCTGGACGCGTCGTTCTGGAGGCAGGTCTGCATTCGAACCGGCGGTGGCCTTTTCCTCTACCTGAGGCTCGGATTCTTCTATTTCGGGCTCGTCCAGGGGGTTGGAGAGCACGGACGAAACAGGATTCAGATTTCTTGAGGGATTATGGGCGTGGGAGATAGTTGTTTTCTCACGCGGGACTTCCTGATGGACGAGCTCGCGGCGAGGGAATTCCTTAGGAATTTTCGGAGATGGCGAAGCCACAGCTGAACCACTAGGTTGCTGATCACCATCGGAGTGCCCAGAAATCTCCGAATCGATCCACTTCTGAATTTGTTTGCGAGCGGCGAGAGGCAGGTCGACGAAACGCACGCCGGCGCGTTTTTTCGTTTCTCCGATCCAGTTGATTTTGCCGGAGGTTTCGATGATTTCGTTAGAGCGCGGAAGCTGAAAACGGAAGAGTAAAGTCTGGTTGCCAACCAAGGCTTGGGCAGAGGCTACCGCCATGCCGCTCTCACTGATGTCGAGAATAATGCCGCCGTTACTGTCGCCGATTTCGATATATTCGGTGGGCCTGACGGGATGACGCGGGTTTTGGCGGCGTTCGGTGGTCAAAGGACCTTTCCGCGGCATCCGGGGCAGTGAATCTGGCATGACCAGGCTCCGAAGATTCGCGCTGGCTGTGGGCGCAGGAGTGCTCCGAGATCAGTATACGCGCGCGGAACTGCGCGCTTCAAGGTACGAACGTACCTAAACTAGGTCAAATAGTGTGGTCTGGTTACGGTCAGAGAGGCCCTGGGGCGGGGCGTGGGGCGAGGGAAACTCGGCTAAGCCAGAAGGCGCCAGCGATCTTGTTATCAAACTTTTGGCTGGGGGAGCGGACAATTCTCACTATGAGCAAACGAGTTTCGGGGGGCGTTACGAAAGAAAATGATTGTTCTGACCATGGTGTTGTGCCGATGAGCGGATCTGTTGAGCCCAGAATTTTATTGGGATCGTAACCGTCGGAAATCTGTACGCCTACGCCCGCCTCGGTGGTAATGGCTTGGGAGCGGGTGAAGGCTGAAAACGTATATTTAGTGCGCGGTTTAGCGAGAACGAATTGAAGTACAGAACCATAGTAAAGGTTTTGCGTGCCGTCGAACTCGATGCGCAGGGAGCGGGAGTCGGCGGTTGGGCCTGCAGAATCCTGGTTGACGGCGACGCCCGTTACCGGAAAGACGCGCCAATCGAAGGCGCCATCGAGAATATCGGCTCGCAGGTTGCCGTTGGTGATCAAGCTATTGGCGGAAGCCGGTGAAGGGATGCGATCTGGAAAGCGGGAGATGAGGGAGGACCATACCTGGGAAGCGCGATCAAGTTCATGGGCTCTGGTCAGGGTATCGAGGAAGGAAAAGGCTTCCTTGGGTTCGAATGGCGAATTAAACGTAAGCAGACGATTCCAGGTTTCTTGTGCAGCGGAAAAATTGCCGTGCTGCATTTCAAAATTAAGATAAGCGAAGTACGCGGGAATGTTCGGGGAGAGGAGTTTATCGAGTACGGTTGTGGAATTGATGCCGGCGTGATCGCAAAGTGCGAAGATTTGATTTTTCTCGATGATGTTGGAGGAAAGTATTTTTTTGAGTGGGGGCAAGGCATCGTTGTTATTACGGGAGCGAACATAAAAATTCGCGAGCTTCCAATTGATCTCCGGTGAATTGGGGAAGAGTTGCTGGGCGCGCTGAAAAAGTAGCAGCGAGACGTCAGTGCGTCCGGCCCAGTCGTTGGCTTGAGCGAGATCGGCGGTGTAGCCGGCATCGAAGGGAGACAGGCGCACCGCGGTTTGATAGAGACGGATTACTGCATCGGGATCAGGGTTTTGACCATACAAGTGAACCAGGTGTGCGAGTGCGGCGGGATATACCGGATTCGCGGGATCCCAGGTCATTGCCTTTAGCAGAGCATCCGGCAGATTTCGGCGGAAGTAGTAGGATGCGACGCCTTGCCGCGCTGTCGAGACGATGAGGAAGAGCACAAAAACGCCAAGCAGGAAGCGCGATGCGATTGTTAACCTACGATCGTCCACGGCTTAGATTCTATATCCGAGTTGCTTCTTAGAATAAGTCACGCCAGCGGTTTCCATACTGAGCCATCCGGTGAAATGCATTAACAAACCGCTGCAGCAATGGCTGCGACGACGCGATGAATTTGCTCGCTGGTCAGTTCGGCGAAAATGGGCAACGATAAAACCTCTTTCGCGGCTTGTTCGGCGTGGGGGAAATCTCCCTCGTGATAGCCAAGCGTGGCGAAAACTGGCTGTAAGTGCATGGGCGTCGGATAGTAAACGGTCGCGCCAATGCCTTGCTTGGCCAATACAGATTGGATGCGGTCGCGATTGCGCACGCGAATGGTGTACTGATGATAGACGTGTTCCGCCCAGGGAGCTTCGACTGGCGCGACAACTCCGGGAACGGCCTTTAACAGTTGGCTGTATGAGCTGGCATTTTTGCGCCGGGCCACTCCCCAATTGTCGAGATGCCGCAACTTAACGCGTAGTATGGCGGCCTGAATTTCGTCCAGGCGGCTATTCCATCCCTGCTCGGTAGCGTAATATTTTTTGGCGCTGCCGTGATTGCGCAGCACGCGCAAGTGTTTTGAACAGGCTTCGGAATTGGTGACAATCATTCCGCCGTCGCCGTAGGCTCCGAGGTTCTTGCTGGGGAAAAAACTGATGCATCCGAGATCGCCGAGGCAGCCAGTTTTGCGATGTTTATATTTAGCGCCAATGGATTGGGCATTATCCTCGATGACTTTCAGGTTGTGACGTTGAGCGATGGAGTTTATGGGATCCATGTCCGCGGGATGACCGTAAAGGTGAACGGGCATGATGGCGCGTGTGCGCGGAGTAATTTTTGCTTCCAGTTGTGCGGGATCGATGGCGAATGTCGACGGATCGATGTCGACAAAAACCGGAAGCGCACCGAGGAGCGAGACGGAGTCCGCAGTGGCGATGAAACTGAAAGTAGGCATTAACACTTCATCGCCGGGGCCTACGCCGGCGGCGTGAAGCGCGAGAATTAAAGCGTCAGTGCCGGAGGCCACTCCGACGGCGAATGTAGTGCCGCAATATTGGGCGACTTCTTGCTCGAGTGCCTGAACTTGCGGTCCGAGAATGAATTGCTGCGACTCCACGACGGCGTTGATGGCTGCAGCGATTTCACTCTTGATGGTGAGCCATTGAGCTTTTAGATCGAGTGGAGGGATGGGCTCGAGGATCGTTTTAGTAGTCCGGGTATCGGTCACGTCTTTACCTTACTTATATAAACGTTCGTGGTTTTCTCACTCTACCAATTAAGCTTTCTCTCACACAACGGCGCTAAGGCAAGGCTCGCAGCGCCAAAGAAACAGACCGCAAATATCTATTTATTTGTTCAGGAGCGTGTTCAGAAGAAAAGCGAGTTTGCTTTCCTCAGACGCCGCGCTAACGGTTACGTCCGTGGTGCTTTGGTCAGTCAGTTGGGCTAGCTGTTGAGCGAAGATGCGCACGGCGAATGCGTGTGGCACGCAGATATTCTGAGTTGGTGCGGCAATCGTCCATCCGGATTTGGCGTGCTGCATTTCCCAGTGTTGTTCATCGTGGCGGGCGAGTTTATCCAACTTACCTGACGTTAGAAGTGCTTCGGTATCGATGCTGACGTTAGCCCATCCATGCTTGCCTTTGAACTCCAATCGCTCAACACGCAATTGAGTGAAGATTGCGACGGGCGATTTGGAGTGCAGGAGAGAGTCAGCGTTCAATTCTTGAGAAACAGATTGATACATTGTGGAAATAGCTTCCTTGACCTGTTCGGTCGTGGGCTTTTTATTCCCAATATTTATCAGGGTCTTGGAAGCTGCTGTATGGGCGATTTCATCTGTGTTGGAAACGTGCGAATTCGGCGAGTCGTCATCGCTGGCTGGAAGTGGGTCTAAGGAGTCTCGCGATGTCACATTTGTCCTGGGCTCGTCCGCGATCGACTGACTGACCAATTGAGTTCTAAAGTTGCTCTCCTGGCCGTTTCGTGGCGTGGCCTGACGAGCGGTGAGGATGGTTGGGTCGCTGGCCGCACGATAACGATAGAAACGCGGGGTTCCCCGCCTGCGCCAGTAGGCAGACGTGTAATCCTCAGTGTCCAGTCCAGAGCGTAGTGAGCTGTAGAAGAAGTGTTGACGAGGATCGATTACCACGCCTACGTGACCGCGCCAGACGATCAAATCACCGGGTTGCGGTGCGATAACGCGAACAAAGCTGGCCTGTCCGCCATAAAGGTCAGCAGATTTCGCATAAGGATACGGAAAGCCGGCCAGGTCGTAAATATCATTGACCAGGTGCGAGCAATCAGGCTTGGTGTGTTTGCCGCGCAAAGACCGGTGGTGATCGGAGATGGCATTGACGATGGCCAGGCCCTCGTCCCGGTTTAGCAAACGGTATGCTTCGAGGCGGCCTTCCTGGGAGGCTGCGGCAGGCGGGGGACAGAGCAGCAGCGCGGCAAATACCGTTAGCGCAAAAGAAAACACTGACGCCCAGGCTTGCGTTAGCTGCCTAGGTTGGCCGTTACATGAGAAACGCATTCTTTCAGAAATCATCTCTGGCTCGTCTTAGAACAGCAATTTAAGTTTACCCTGACGCTGGCCATCGCAGGGTTTCCATGAAGGTCAGGTCAATGTTTAGACGGCACCTGTCCGTTGGTACAGAAGCCGGTGGCACAAATGAGATTGCCACATTTGTCTTTCAATTGTCTTTCGATGCTCTGCGAGCCGGCGAAGAGTCCCCCGAAGACTGCCACCCACCTGCCATGTTGCTGATTATCCGCACGATGGCTGATGTTGAGTGCGGACTCCGCGAAACGTTTACATCTAGGAAACTGTGAACTAAAGCGTACTTTTCGCTGCGGACTCGCTTGCTAGACTACGACCGAGGACAGGCGTGCCCGCGCATGAGCCCCCACGAAACCGAACGCCTTAATTTTGGCCGGCAGATTGTGTATGCCCGACCCATCAGCGTGTTACTGGCGCTGATAGCGGTGGTTGAGCAACCAGCAACGACATACCCGCACTATGCTCTAAGCTTTTTAATTGGGTACCTCGTAATTTCACTTTTGGCTATTCCTGCTGAATGGGCATTTCGTAGCCGACCATGGCATTTGCCGCTCACGGTTGACCTCTTGGCGTTAGGCGTCTTTCTGTATATCAGCCCGTTTTCCGTAGCGTTGTGGTTTCCGTATTTATTTGTGTGCTATGCATCCGGGTCGCGTTGGGGATTAACTTCCGCGATTCCCATTGCGGGCGTGCTTTCGCTGGCATTGGTGGTCCGTACCGCGCTTGAAGGACAGATTGGTTGGATACGCGCTATCGGCTGGATGGCGCTGGTGGTGATCACGTTTGCAGCTGGAGGAGGGCTGGCTTTTCTAGGGGACTTGAGCCGCCGCTACGTGGCGGAAAATGAATTTCTGTCGCGTATCACCGGCACGATGCAGGTCGACCAAGGGTTGGCCGAGTCTTTACGTTTACTGCTGGAAGAACTGGCTAACGCTTTTCGCACCGAAGAAGCCATGCTCGCGTTTCGGGACATCGATCTAGAACGCATTTTCTTGTGGCGCCTGAAGGGCGGGGAAAGTGAGCGGCTAATTCCTCAGGCGTTGCCTCTATCGCGCTGTGACGGATTTCTCCTAGATGATATGGACGCTACGGTGTGTTGGAACGGTCTGAACGGTGAGGGCTCAGGTTTTGGCTGGAACCGCACAACCCACCGCAGATTGAAGACTTTGCCGAGGTTGCCGGGGACCACTCAACAAGAACTGAAAATGCGCTCCTTAATGAGCGTCACCTTTGATCAAAGCGGCCAGCCGGCTGGGCGAATTTTCCTTATAAATCAGCGAGATCACCGGAAGCCTTTTCAAAAAGCTGATCTCGCGTGGCTGGAACGAATAGCCCGCCACGTGGGTCCAGCGCTTGAGAATATCTTCCTGCTACGGCACCTCCGTGCGCGTGCCATTGAGGGCGAACGTAGCCGAATATCGCGCGATCTTCACGATGGTATCCTGCAGACTTTGCTTAGTATTGAGATACAGCTAGATGTGCTGCGGCGCCGCGTGGCGGCCTCACCCGAGCAGTCGGCAACCAGCCTGGCGGCGCTGCAACAAACGGTGCGAAATGAGTCCGCAGAGCTGCGGCACCTGGTCACGGACTTGCGGCCTTTACGGGTGCAAAGCGCGGATCTGGTTGATTTGATGCGGGGATTTGCCGAGCGCTACCGTAATGAATCCATCGTGGCGCTGGACCTGCTGATCGATTCGGCTGAAATTCACGCCCCTGACCGCGTTTGCCGGGAGATTTTCCAGATATATCGTGAAGCACTTAACAATATAAAAAAGCATGCTAAGGCTTCCCATGTCGTGGTAAAACTGTCACAGGATGACAGCGCTCTGGTGTTGGTCGTCGACGACAACGGCGAAGGTTTCAGCTTCGCAGGACGATTCACCGGAGACGAGCTGGACCGCCTGCGGTTGGGACCCATCTCCATCAAGGAGCGTGCGCGGACTGTCGGGGGGATTCTGACGGTGGAATCGAACCCTGGACATGGAGCGCGGCTAATCATCGAAATTCCGCTCGGCTGACATGGCAAAAACTAAACAACAAATACGAGTCCTCCTTGCGGATGACCACGCGATTTTTCGCGACGGCCTCCGCAAACTGCTGGATTCCGATGAGGATATGTCCATCGTCGGAGAAGCGCAGAATGGCGTGGAGTGCATCAAGCTGCTCACTAAATTGAAGCCGGACATACTCCTGCTGGATTTGCGGATGCCGGATAAGGACGGACTAGCAGTACTGGAGGAAGTGAATTTCGACACGTTGCCGACACGCGTGATTGTTCTGACGGCGGCGGAAGACGATCGCGACGTGGTGCGCGCGATGCGACTGGGTGCGCGTGGTGTGGTTTTGAAACAGTCCGCCACGGATTTGCTGGTGAAAAGCATTCAGCGCGTTTTTGCCGGGGAAATCTGGCTGGATAACCGGATGACCGCTGAAGTAATGAAGGCGTTTTCCAAGTCTTCGGAGTCCGGTCCGCGGCGAGAGAAGCCGCTGCTGAGCGACAGGGAAAAAGAGATCGTTCAGTTGGTGGCGCAAGGGTTTCGTAACAAAGAGATTGGCGAAAAATTGTTCATCAGCGAACAAACAGTGAAGAACCACCTGCACAATATCTTCGATAAACTCGGGGTCTCGGATCGCCTGGAATTGGCTTTGTACGCTATCCATCACCGGCTAATCGACCAGACTTAAGCGAGAAAGACGTTTTTTTACGGTTCGAATTGACCCCGTTCTAGTACATTGGTACCCGCAAAGGCTTAAATTCTTTTGTACCCACAGTCCTATTGTTCCCAATGTGATACCCGGATAAACTCTCATTCGATCAGGAGGTTCCGCTTTGACCGGCTCAGAACGCCGCACTACCCAGCGCTTTTCCATGCGCCTTCCGCTCACCGTTCGTTGGACTACAGGTGCGGCCGTTGGTGAAACAAGTACAGAATCTCGCGATGTCAGCTCTCGCGGGGTATATTTCTTCCTTCAAAAAGATGTAAAAGAAGGATCTGCAGTTGAAATACTCCTGACGCTTCCAAACGAAATTACTCTTGCAGGTCCAGTGCGTGTCCGGTGTCTTGGACGCGTACAACGTACCGAACCACGTGAAGAGGGCGCCGTAGGCGTAGTGGCTGCGATTGAGCGCTACGAATTTCTGCGCGGTGAAGAAGAGCGCGTCTAATAGTTTAGTTGGTGTTTAACTCTTTCCCGGAAGCGCAGCGGCAAAGCTGCGCAATTTCTCCGGCGCAACGAAAATTCAGCAAGCAGACGACGTCCCCCTACTGCTGGCGCTCCGGTTATGAAAGTTCCCTGCTGTAACGAGTTTCTTGCTCGCACACTGCGGAGGCGGGCAGGATAAGCCGGGGCTCCTTGGCCCCTCAGCGAAGCGCCCCGGCTCTATTTTTTATTACGCGATCCGCATCTCGGTTTAACTCCTACCTCGATTCCTAACACCACCGGCCGGCCGTTGATTGTGAGTTGTTACCTGTGCGCATCCTGTACTTTGGGTCAGGCGACAATGAGTGATGCATAAGAGATGATGAACCAGGCGGAACGGAAAACGAATGGGGAAAAAGATGTCTATTGCGAATGAGCATGCCACGAATTCGGGGACGCTTCGTGAAATTCAGGAGCCGGATCAACCCCAAATGTCGCAGAGCGAAATCGATAAATTGGAGATGCTAGCTGCGCTCGAAGAGCAGCCTGCGAAACCGATTGCCGCGGAAGGTTCGGCCGATGCAGGCAGCTTGACCGCGGCGAATCATGCTTCTGGTGTGCAATCTTCTGATGTGCATCCTCCTGAGGATTTCGATGCGTATCCTTTTGATTTGACCTCCGAGGCGATACAACCCTCAAGCATTCCATTGATTGAACTCGCGCAAATTCTGGACGAACACAAAATGTGGGTGGAATCCGGAGGCGAGGCGGGCGTCAAAGCCGATTTGACGGGAGCCAATCTCGCAGGCGCGGACTTGACCGGCGTAAACCTGCAAGACGCAATTCTAACCAAGACGAATTTGGCTGGAGCGGATTTATCGATGGCGAATCTGCGCGGAGCGAATCTCGTTCACGCTGATTTGCGCGAGACGATATTGTTGGGCACAGAGCTGCGCGGCGCGAGTCTTATGGGCGCGACTCTATACGGCGCGGAAGGACTGTGGGTTGGCAGGCTTGGTGGCACAAATCTTTTCGACGCGCTGTTGCCGGAGTCGGTCGCGGAATTCAGCAGCACGAACCCGATTGCGGAAGCCAGTAAAATAGCGAGAGTTTTCTATTTCACGACGCTGGCGGTGAGCGTCATTTGCTGCCTGATGATTGTTTTTACCACGGATGTGCGGCTGCTGTTGAATGCATCCGCGCTACCCCTTCTACATCTCGGCAATGCGCTACCTATGACGGGTTTTTATCTTGGCGCACCGCTGGTTCTATTTGCCTTGTATCTGCGGTTTCATTTTTTGCTGTTGCGCCTTTGGGGAAGTATCGCGGCGCTTCCGGCTGTTTTTCCGGATGGACAAACGCCGGAACGAGACGGTCCGTGGTTTTTGATGGGATTGATACGCAAACATTTTCGATGGCCCCGAGATGGCCGTTCGCCACTAGCGGTGCTGGAGACTGGAATTTCCATGATGTTGGGCTATTGGGTAGTGCCCGGCACGTTGCTGCTTTTCTGGGTGCGCTACCTGGTGCGTCAGGATTTTCGCGGAACACTGCTGCAAGTCCTGCTGATTACGGTTTCAGTGGCGACCGCCACGGGCTTGCCGGATATTGTCTCCCGGGTGTTGCGATCTGGAGAAATCCGCATCGCCAAATCAAAGACTTTCTTTCGCCTGGCGCTGTTGACCATGCGCGCGGCACTGATCACCGGCGGTGTCTTGCTGTTGATTTCACTGGGGGTGATTCGGGGATTGCCGGCGGATCGAGACATTGCTTCTGAGCAGTCCTCGGCGAGTCTTCGGCGCTGGGCCTCGGAGCTATTTCAGAGCGTGGGCTATCGTCCTTACGCAGACCTGACTGAGGCGGTTATGTCCACGCCGCCAGCCGCCGGCAATTGGACGGAAGCGGGGATCGCGGATGCGCCGGGCGCGAAACTTAATCAGATGAATTTGCGCTTTGCACGCGCTTACCGCTCTTTCCTGATGAATGCCAAGCTTTGGCGCGCCGATCTGGAGGGCGCATACCTTTCGGAAGCGGACTTACGCGGTGCGAACATGAGGGAAGCGACGATGCGTTCGGCCAATTTCAATCGAGCGCAGGCTAACCGCTCAGTTCTGGTGTCGGCCAATGCCGTTGGCGCTCAATTTGTTTCCACGGATCTTCGCGGCGCCGATCTTTCGTACGGAAATTTCGACAATGCGGACTTGTCGAATGCCAAGCTTTCGGGATCCACGATGTATGGGATTACGCTGCGGAACGCACGATTGCTTAGAACGGATCTTTCACGGACGGATTTGCGCGATACGAAAATGGATAACGCGATGCTTTCCTTTGCAAATCTGCAGGAGGCAGATTTGTCTTCGGCGAAGCTTGGCGGAGGAAATCTTGCCGGAGCCCAGATGAAGGGCACAGTGCTGTTGGATGCCGATCTGAGAAACACCGATTTGCGGGGGGCATTTCTGAGCGGGGCGCTGATGCGTGGCGCACAAATTGACGGCGCAAATCTTGCGGGAGCGGAAATGCATGGTGCTAGTGGTTTGTCGGTGGGGCAGCTTTGTTCCGCGCGCTGGCAAGATGCACTGCTTGATTCAGAATTGCTGAACCAGGTTCAGGTGCGATGCGGTACGCCGGGCGCTAGTGTCAGCGCAGGGAAACCGGCGGCACCGGTGAACCCGTCTCAAACTGAAACGACAACGGCTACTGGTGCTGGGGCCGACACATTGAAACTCTCGTCCGTGCCGACACAAACCACAGAGGCTCCCTTGAAAGATTCGGTTGCGGGAAAGGGCAAGCTTAAGATTGCCGCCCAAGATGCACCCAAGACGAAGCAGAAGGATGCGCGGCCAGGGGACCCAAGCACTGCAAAAGCGAAAAAGACAGCACCAGAAAAATCTAAAGCAAAGCCGGACACCGCCGCGAAAAACGATTCTGATTCACAATAAACGAGAAAAACGTGCGGACTGAGTTACCGGTCACGCCTGCTTTGTACCCTATGCTTCTTCACCGAAACGCTTAATGTCTTCCGGGCCATCTTTCAAGGGACCAACACCGCGGCCCTGCACCAACTCGCGAATTTGCGCGACGATATCCGGATTGGCGAGCGTGGTGATGTCACCGGTATCCAGATTATTGGAAATGGCAGCCAAGACCCGGCGCATTATTTTGCCGGAACGGGTTTTGGGCATGTCCGGCACCATGTGGATTTTCTTCGGGCGCGCGATTTTGCCGATCATGGTTTCTATCGTGGACATGATTTTGTCCTGCACCGCTTTGCTCGGCGGAATTCCAGGTTTCAAAGAAACGTAAACTTCGGGCACGCGGCCTTTTACTTCGTCGACTACTGGCACGACGGCGGCTTCCGCAATTTCTGGGATAGTCAAGCACGCGGATTCGAGTTCCTTGGTGCCCAGCCGGTGTCCCGCGACGTTGATTACATCATCGACGCGTCCAAGAATGCGGTAATAACCGTCGGCAGGCAAAACCGCGCCATCAGCCGCGTAATATGGCCAGTCGCGCCAGTCTTTGCTGTGCGGATTCTTATTATATTTTTTGTAGTATTGATTGACGAAGCGTTGCGGATCGCCCCAGATGGTCTGCATGATGCCGGGCCACGGATTGCGAATACAAATGTTTCCGGCGTTTCCGGAACCGGCGGTAACTTCATTACCGTTCTCGTCCCAAATTACCGGATAAATTCCCAACGCCGCCGGGCCTGCGCTGCCAGGCTTCATAGGGTCGAGTGCAGGTTTGGTAGTGCAAAGGAAGCCGCCGGTTTCTGTTTGCCACCAGGTGTCGACGATGACGGCTTCGCCTTTGCCAACGACTTGGTGATACCACTTCCACACTTCTGGTTCGATGGGTTCGCCCACGGTGGTCATGTGCTTGAAGTGATAGTTGTATTTCTGGGGTTCGTCACCGCCCGCTTTGCGGAGCATGCGAATTGCGGTTGGGGATGTATGAAAAATGTTGACGTCCAATCGTTCGGCGATTCGCCAAGGGCGACCGGCATCGGGAAATTGCGGAACTCCCTCGTACAAAACACTGGTGGCGGCGAGGGCCATGGGGCCGTACACAATATAGGAGTGACCGGTGATCCATCCAATATCGGCCATGCACCAATAGACGTCGCTCGGATGAATATCCTGATAATACTTTGAGGTGCCGGTTACGTAGGCGAGGTAGCCGCCAGTGCGATGCTGGCAGCCCTTGGGCTTGCCGGTGGTGCCGCTGGTGTACATCAGGAACAAGGGCGCTTCGGCATCCATGGAAACGGGTTCCACGATGTGCCCACGATAGTCCTTCAAAATTTCATCAACAAAATAATCGCGCTTCATGATCATGGGCGATTCGGAATTATATTTTCCGCTGTAGCGCCGCCAGACCAGAACTTTGTCGATGTGTTGACCTTCTTTTTCCGCCGTTTGCACCGCGATATCTGCGTTGCCTTTGTGATCCACCCACTTGCCGTTTCTAAAATAACCGTCGGCGTAAATCAGTACGCGGCTGCCGGAGTCCGCGGCGCGCAAGCCGCAAGCTTCTCCGCTGAAGCCTCCAAAGACGACAGAGTGGACGATACCCAGGCGCGCGCAGGCGAGCATGGTGATGGGCAGCTCCGGAATCATGGGCATATGAATGGTCACGCGATCGCCAGTTTTTAACTTGGCGAAATCGCGCATCATGGCGGCGACTTCGTTCACGCGGCGGTAAAGTTCCTGGTAGGTGATTACCGTGGCTGATTCTTGTTCGGGTTCGGGAACGAAGATAAGCGCGGCCTTATTTTTGTATTTCTCAAGATGGCGGTCGACGCAGTTGTAGCAGGCGTTTAATTTGCCGCCGACAAACCATTTCCAGAAAGGAGGCTCGCTGGTGTCCAGTGTGGTGTGCCAATACTGATCCCAATGGAGTAGTTCGGCGTATTCGCGGAAGCATTCGGGGAAATGCTTCTCGCTGAATTTCTCTACCATCGCGGGATCATTCAGATTGGCTTGGCCTATGAATCTCGCGCGAGGTTGGAAGTATTCTTCTTCCTTCCAATGTACGGCGATCTGGGCTTCGGTTAGCTTGCGCTCGCCGGCGTGGTTTTCGTCTTTTTTGGACTGTTTTTGCTTTTCTTGCGTTTTTGCGCGAACTTTGGCCACGATACGGCTCCCATGAAGCATCTGCGATTGTGCCGACACCGAGCATACCGCCACTTGAGGTGGCGCCTCAAGGCGCAGTCCAAGGTTACGTACGAGGCAAGATTGCAAGGCGTCGATTACGTTGACAGCTTATCGCTCGATTGACAAAGCGTCGGTGGAACCACGGCATCAATCGCCTGACGCGACCTGAGGCGTGGTGCCGACTTCGCTCCAGATTTTCGTCCCATGAGTTTCGCGCAGCAGCAGGCTGCCGACGACCAACGTGATAGACGCAACAATCATCGGGTAATACAAACCGGCGTAAATATTTCCAGTAGCTGCGCAGGACCATAATCCAATGAGCGGCAGCAAACCACCGAAAACTCCATTGCCTATGTGGTAGGGAAGCGACAGGGACGTATAGCGAATTCTTGCGGGGAAAGCCTCCACCAGGTAAGCCGCAATGGGACCGTAAATCATGCAAACGTAGATGACCTGCAGGAAGACAAGGAACACGAGCATCGGAACGTTGGCGTTGGTAGCATCTTTGGCCGGCACGCGATTTCCGGTGACAGGATCCTGTGTCATGGCGGTGAGCGTCGTTGCGCCGGTAACTTTGTTCTTCGCGGAGCTAACTCCAACGACATTGTTTCCGGCGGCTCCCTGCATACCTTTATATATGGGAATGTAGGTAAGCACGGCAATCAAGCAGGCCGCCATCATCAGCCATTTGCGGCCCACACGATCGGAGAGCGCGCCGAAGAGCGTGAAGAACGGCATGGCGATGAGCAATGCAATCGCGATGATGATATTCGCGGTTTTGGCGGGGACTTTCAAAATGGTTTGCAGATAAAAAAGCGCATAGAACTGGCCGGTATACCAAACCACACCTTGGCCGGCAGTGGCGCCAAACAAAGAGATCAGCACGCGCTTCAGGTTTTCCCATTTGCCGAAAGCATCTTTCAGAGGTTGCGCGGAAGTCATTCCGGCGGTCTTGATTTGGGTGAAAATGGGCGACTCTTTCATCTTCAAACGGATGTAAAGCGAAATGGTGACCAAGACGATGGAAATGAGGAAGGGAATGCGCCAGCCCCAATCCTGGAAAGCTTCTTTGGACATGGATTGCTGCGTAAGAAGAATAACTATCAGTGAGACGAACAGTCCTAGGGTGGCGGTGATCTGGATAAAACTAGTGTAGAAGCCGCGCTTGTGATCGGGTACGTGTTCGGCGACGTACACCGCTGCGCCGCCATACTCGCCGCCAAGCGCCAAGCCTTGCAGCACGCGGATGATGATCAAAATAATAGGTGCAAACCAGCCGGCGGTTTTGTAGGTGGGCAAGAGGCCAATGAGAGCGGTCGCGCCGCCCATGATGCTCAACGTGACGAGAAAGGCGTATTTGCGGCCGACGATGTCACCGATGCGTCCGAAGAAGAGCGCTCCGAAGGGACGCACCAGAAATCCAACCGCAAAAGTTGCCAGGTACGCGATGTACGCGAAGGTGTCATTACCGGGGGGATAAAATTTCAGGGCCAGGACGGCGGTGAGGCTTCCAAAGATGTAGAAGTCGTACCACTCGATCATGGTGCCGACGGCGGAGGCGAGGATTACCCGCCAGATGCTGTATTCCGCAACACCGCCTGTTACGACATTGGTCCGGCTGGCCATACTTCCTCCTATTACGCGACCTGCTACCCGGGTTGGTGCCGGGAATGAAGTTGGCGGCACGTTCCCTTGGGACTTGTACTTCTCTTCACGACTCCTCCGGTGATCTGGCAATGATGAAGACGAGCCAGGATTACAGCGGCTGAAGGCAGGAATCGCACCGTTCATATATGGGCTGGCGCAAGTTGTCAAGAATGGACTTTGCCGTGTAGTAAGGGTGAGGTTAGGGGGCTAGAAGCATTCGTGTTAAAACTCCCTCGTGACGCTAGAACAGGTAATTTTTCTTTTTTTTGCCGGCGCCGTCGGCGGAGCAATCAACGCCGTGGCGGGCGGGGGCAGCTTCGTGGCGTTTCCGGCGCTGCTATTTACGGGTGTGCCGCCGGTGCCAGCGAACGCGACAAACACTTTGGCGCTGTGGGTGGGCACTACAGCGAGTGGCGGCGCATACCGCATGAAGCTGGATATTCCCCGGCGGGTAATGATTCCGCTTATCGTGACCAGCGTGATTGGCGGCGTCGCGGGCGCTCTGCTGCTGATCAAAACGCCAGCACAGACGTTTCTGAAAGTTTTGCCATGGCTGATGTTGGGCGCGACACTACTTTTTGCCTTCGGCAAGCGCTTGACCGGGCGCATATCCGCGGGGATGTCCGGCGAGACCAGCAGAGGCTCCACGATCGGCGCCACAATATTCGAATTGGCTGTGGCACTGTATGGCGGTTATTTCGGCGGGGGCATGGGAATCCTTAATCTGGCCATGCTTTCTGCGTTGGGTATGACGGATATTCACGCGATGAATAAATTGAAGGTGATTCTAGGCTCGATAATCAACGGCGTGGCGGCGGTCGCCTTCATAGCTACGGGATTTATTTTGTGGCCGCAGGCGGGAGTGATGACTGTTGGCGCGATAGCGGGCGGATATGGAGCCGCGCACTATGCGCAGAAGTTGCCGCAAAGCTGGATTCGGGGATTGGTGATTGCGGTCGGGACATTTATGAGCATTTATTTCTTTATTCGTGCTTACCGGTAGATACATCTGATAGCGTGAAAAAAAGCGCCGCAGATCTTTTAGACCCAGCGGCGCGTTTTACTTTTCCAGTGCCTGACTCTTACTGAGCTTGCAGAACTTCGCCGGGAAGCACGAATCTTGCTGGTTTCGGGCCGCTGGCGATGCGCGGAAGATTTACCGGCAAGCGTCCTTGCGAACCGACGTGGGACACGATGGGAGCTGCAGTGCCATCATCGGCGCGCATGCGCTCAATTTTGATTCCCAGGGTGCGTTCCAGTTGGAAGAGCTCGGAACGCTGTTCCTTGACGAACAGCGTGGAAGCTACGCCGTGTCCTCCGTTGCGGCCAGTGCGGCCGACGCGATGGATGAAATTTTCGGCGACTTCGGGCAGGTCGTAATTAATGACGTGGGCGATGTCTTCAACGTGAATTCCGCGCGACGCGAGGTCGGTGGCTACCAGGATCCGATAGCGTCCTTGCTGAAATCCCGTCAGCGCTGAGGTGCGTTGCGATTGCGAGCGGTCGCCGTGAATCATGGCCGAAGAGAAGCCTTTACGGTTTAGATTGTCGGCGATGCGCTCGGTTCCGCGCTTGGTGCGCGCGAAGACCAGGCAGCGTCCGGTCTCCTTGGCGAGCAAGCGCTGGAGCAATTCCATTTTGCGGTCCGTGGCTACTTCAAAGGCCTGCACGCGAACATTCTCGGAAGGCTTGAGAGTTGAGCCGAAGGAAAGCCGCACGGGCTCCTTCATGTAATCTTTCACAACGCGAATCATGGAGCCTTCCATGGTTGCGGAAAAGCACATAGTTTGGCGGTCTTTGGGAAGAATGGAAACGATTCTGCGAATCGCGGGAAGAAAACCCATGTCCAGCATGCGGTCGGCTTCGTCGAGGATAAGGATGCGCAAGGCGTTAAAGTGGAAAAGCTTGCGGTCGAGATAGTCTTCCAAGCGGCCGGGAGTGGCCACTACGAAGCGGGCGCCCTTACGAATGGCCTGGAGTTGCGCGCCTTCGGATAATCCGCCAACGACGAGCGCTGCGGGCATAAGCTGCTTCCCGCGCAAGGCGTTGTACTGTGCCACAACCTGCATGGCGAGTTCGCGCGTAGGTACGAGCACGAGCGCGTTGATTCCTGGGGTATTTTGCTTCAAGAGCTGTTCGATTACGGGGATGAGGAAGGCCAGCGTTTTGCCGGTTCCGGTCATCGCGGTAGCGAGCACGTCTTTGCCAGCGAGCGCCTGCGGAATCGCGGCGGCTTGCACGGGCGTCGGCACGGAAAATTTCGCCGACGTCAGCTTCTCCTTCATATAAGGAGATAGCGGCATTTCTGAAAAAGGTACGGAAACATTCTGCATTGAGTAGTTTAGCTTTCTTGCTGGTGGAGTTGCTCGCGGCACACACACTAAGGTGCGTACTCAGGCGGCAACTCACAAAGCCAGCCTTAGTTTTGAATTACGCTGATAACGTACGGAGGAAACTGCAGGCGGGGATTCTCAGAAGAAGCATTTACAACAACCGAGGGACCGCACAACACAACCGAGGTAACAAGCGCAAAAACAGAGTAGCACAGTTCGCGCTAAATTGACAGCGGCGCTTCTTGAGTTTAGGCGCGTAGTTGACACCAGCACACGGGCCCGCGACTTGAAGCTATACTCGGCACATGAAAATGGCTGCCTGTGCTTTCTCGATAACCGATTGGAGCGGGATTCCGGTAACTGAACATGCTGGGAATTCTGGCGTTGCGTTATGGCGGACACAGAACTTTGGCGAGATTCGCGTGCGAATGGTTGAGTATTCGCCGGGCTACGAGGCGGATCATTGGTGTGCCAAGGGACACGTGCTCTTGTGTCTTGAGGGGGAACTGGAAACACGTTTGGCTGATGGGCGGACGTTTACACTTGCGCCGGGGATGAGCTATCACGTCGGGGGTGGCGATCCGCCGCATCGGAGCCTCAGCCGTGGCGGTGCTAAGTTGTTCATCGTAGACTGACATTATTCGCTAGTTATACAAAGCCGCTATGGTCTCACCCTTACTTTCCGCGCTGCAGCAGTATTGGGGGTATTCCTCGTTTCGTCCGCTTCAGGAACAGGTAGTGAACAGTTTACTTGCCGGGCGGGATGCCTGTGTGGTCATGCCCACCGGCGGTGGCAAATCGCTGTGTTACCAATTGCCGGCAGCTATGACGCCCGGGCGCACCGCGATTGTTGTGTCGCCGCTGATTGCCCTGATGCAGGACCAAACTGCTCAATTGGAACAGATGGGCGTTCCTGCCGCAGTGTTAAACAGTTCGCAGACCTCCGCAGAGCAGTCCGCGATATTGCACAACGCAAAAGCTGGAAAGTACCGGCTGCTTTATCTTTCGCCGGAGCGACTTGCACGGGCGGACGCGCTCACCTGGCTGCGCGAAACACCCATTTCTTATTTTGTAATCGATGAAGCTCATTGCATTTCGGAGTGGGGTCATGAGTTTCGTCCTGAATACCGGCAATTGCACTCCTTGCGGAAACAATTTCCGGACCGGCCCATTGCGGCGTTCACTGCAAGCGCGACCAAACAAGTCCGCCACGATATTGTCGAGCAGTTGCAACTGCGTGATGCGGACAAATATATCGCGAGCTTCCAGCGTCCGAACTTGCATTATCACGTGAAGCAATGCGATCCGAAAAGTCAGCGTGGATTGCTGCTGAAAGCCGTAGAGCAGTATGCCGACAGCAACCTCATTATTTATGCGCCGACGATCACACGAGTAGAGGAAACCGTCGCATTCCTGAAACACAGCGGGATCGCAGCCATCGGATACCACGCAAGGATGAACAGCGCCGAGCGAAGAAAAAATCAGGAACGCTGGATGAGCGATGCAGTGCGGGTGCTGGTGGGAACAATCGCGTTCGGCTTGGGCATAAACAAGGCCGCAGTGCGAGCGGTGATCCATTTGTCGTTGCCGAAATCGATTGAGCAGTATTACCAGGAAGCTGGCCGAGCTGGTCGTGATGGCGAGCCCGCGGATTGTCTGTTGTTATGGCAAAAACGCGACGTGGGGCTTCTCACCTACTTCGTTGAGCAATTAACGGACCCAGCAGAGAAAGCGCGCGCGTGGCAGCGCTATCACATCATTCGGAATTTCGTTGAGTCGAAAAGTTGTCGACACCGGCAAATCTGTGTCCATTTTGGCGAAACTCCGAAATGGTCGACTTGCAACTCATGCGACGTCTGCAGCGGTGAGCCGGGTTGGTTTGCTGGGCCACCGGGCATCAAAAGAAAAGCCGCTGGAAGCAAAGTCCCCAACGTGAAACCTAAAGTTACAGTTCAGCCGGCGCCGCGAGCAACGGGGGCCGTTTCTCGGCCCGCTCCTATTCAGGATGACGGGCTTCGCGAACATTTGCGTGAATGGCGTTGGAGCATCAGCAGCGAACTCGGCATGCCGGCATATATTGTGATGCACGACACAACGCTCGATGAACTATGCAAGGTGCGGCCGAGTACGCTCGCAGAACTCCGAAGGGTTTCTGGATTTGGAGATCGAAGAGTGGAGAAGTACGGGTTGCAAATCTTGGCGGCGTTGAAGAACTTTGGGGCAAAGCCGCGAGGGGTTGGGGCGGGCTAGCGGGACTTCTGAATAGTTGCCATCTGAATTTGTTGGGTATAGGATTCAGCCACTTGAAATATGCCTGAGGGTTGGCAGCCTCGGGAGTCATGATTGCTGCCACACCTGATGCGCAATAGGAGTGTTCCATGCCCAGGTTCCTTCGTTTTGCCTTAATTTTTCTTGTGATTGTCAGTCCTTGCTTGGCGCAGAAAAAACGCGTCGCCGTGTTGAATTTTGAATACGGTACGGTGAAATCCAACGCGCAGGCGATTTTTGGTTCCGATCAGGATGTGGGTAAGGGAATCTCTGACATGCTGGTTCAGAAGCTGGTGGAGGACGGGAAGTACTCCGTGATCGAGCGAAACGCGCTCGATAAAGTGCTGGGCGAACAGAATTTTTCGAATAGCGATCGCGCCGATGCTTCGACGGCCGCAAAGATCGGCAGAATTCTGGGAGTAGATGCCATCATCATCGGCAGCATCACGCAATTCGGCCGTGATGATCAGCACACCAACGTTGGCGGCGGAGGATTCGGCGGCTACGGATCCAGGATGGGAATCGGCGGCGTGGGAACGCACAAGGCTAAGGCAGTAGTGGGGATCACCGCGCGATTGGTAAATACCTCTACAGGCGAAATACTTGCGGCCGTGACCGGAACCGGTGAGTCTTCGCGCTCGGGCACTTCGCTGATTGGCGCGGGAGCGGGAGGCGGAAGCGGTGGTGGCGCCGGACTCGATATGGGAAGTAGCAACTTTGGCCAGACCATATTGGGCGAAGCGGTGAAAGCAGCGGTAGGCGATGCGGCTACGCAATTGGATAACAAGGCAGCCACTCTTCCCACTGTGAAGGTTTCAGTTTCGGGATTGGTAGCAGATGTGAGCGGAAACACCTTGATCATCAATGTGGGCAGCAAAACCGGGCTGAAGGTTGGCGATACTCTAGACATCAGCAGACAAGTTCGCACGGTGAAAGATCCAGCCACCGGCAAAGTGTTGAAGGCCATTACCGATAAAATCGGTAGCGGCACGGTTACGCAAATCGATCAAGACTCGGCAACGGTGACGTTTGCAGGCACGGGACCAGTCAAAGTTGGAGACGTGGCACAGACCCCTTAAGCGGCACAGTCAAGGATTGATCTTCACATGATAGGCGAAACGATTTCGCATTACCGCGTCCTGCGCAAACTCGGAGGCGGCGGCATGGGCGTGGTTTACGAGGCCGAAGACACCAAGCTCGGCCGTCACGTCGCTCTAAAATTTTTGCCGGATGAGGTCGCGAAGGACCCGCAAGCTCTCGCCCGCTTCCAGCGCGAGGCTCAAGCCGCTTCTGCTTTAAACCACCCGAACATTTGCACCATTTACGAAGTGGATGAACATGACGGCCAGGCATTTATTGCCATGGAGTATCTTGACGGACTGACTCTAAAACACACCCTCACGAACGGGCACCTGGAGTTGGAGCAGTTGCTAACGTTGGGAATTGAGATTGCCGATGCCCTGGATGCAGCGCACTCTCAAGGAATCATTCATCGGGACATCAAGCCTGCGAATATTTTTGTGACCAAACGCGGTCACGCCAAGGTCCTCGATTTTGGTCTTGCCAAAGTTACCAAGCAAGAGTCCATCTCTGGTTCTGCCAACACTCTCAGCACGATGGTGGAAGACCGGGATCAACTAACAACTCCAGGAATGGCGTTGGGCACTGTGGCTTACATGTCTCCGGAACAAGTTCGGGCCAAAGACCTGGATGCGCGCACCGATCTTTTTTCTTTTGGTGTGGTGCTCTACGAAATGGCGTCGGGCCAATTGCCGTTCCGTGGAGAAACTTCGGGAGTAATTTTTGACGGCATTTTGAACCGCACGCCTATCTCCTCGGTGCGCCTGAATCCGGATCTGCCGGTAGGGCTGGAGGAAATAATTAATAAGGCGCTGGAAAAGGATCGCAATCTACGTTACCAGCACGCATCGGAAATGCGCAGCGACTTATCGCGTTTGCAACGCGACACGCAGGTGCGGCCTTCTACGGTGGCGCAGAGCGAAGAAATGGCCGGAGCCGGGCAGCCTACCCGATCAAACTTGCACACCGATGAAGTTGGAAGCAAGGAACTGCCAAAAAAGGTAAGCACGCCGGGGACTCCAGTGCTACCGCCGGCCGTGCCGCCAGCACCACAAGTCCAGCAGCGTGTGCCGTTGCCGGTCGTCGCATCGAGTGGTAACAGCAAGCGCGGGCTTTATATGGGCCTGGGTGCGCTTGTAGTCGTGGGCGTGCTATTTGCGGCTGGATTCTATTTGCCCCGCAGACTGAAGATACTTGCTGGAGAAGGTAAAGCGGCGTTCCCTGCAAAACCTGCTGCGGCCGCAGCAGCGACTTCTCAACCGGCTGGATCTCCCGCAACCTCTTCGGCGGTGACCGCGCCTGGCGGCGCGCCAGCGCAGTCGAGTCAAACCTCGCTACCGGAGACGACGGGCCAGCCAGCAGCCGATGCGTCGAGCGGAAATGCAGCCTCACACCCGGATACTGAGGGAAATATCAAACACAGTTCGCAAGGAGCGCCAGCTAGCGCTGAGCAGCGACGAGTCGCCGCCGAACGCGCTCAAGCACAAGCGGAGGCTGCCGCTGCCGAGGCTGCGCGGGCAAAGGCTGCCGCCGAAGACCTGAAAGAAGCCGAAGCTGAGGAAGACCAACTGAGCGGACGCGCAGTTTCTGTTTCACAAAGTCTGGACAATTTGAAGGGGCAGCAGAGTGCGCAGGGCTACGGATTGCGTGGTGATGTCGTTTCAGCGGAACAGCGGATGCAGTCGTATATGTCAAAAGCTCAAGCCGCGCTGCAACGTCAAGATGGTCCGAGCGCGAAGAAGTTTTTCGAGCAGGCCGACAAGGAACTTTCGTTCTTAGAGAAGTTTCTCGGACATTAACAACAATCGTTTGACCTTCGAGTTTTCTAAATTTTAGAAACTGAAGTCCTTGAAAAATCCACAATCTTCTGGGCAAAAGGTCCATTCGGCGCGTTAATTAATTGACAATAAGCAGATGCGCTCCTACTTTGCGAGGGACAAGTACGGACGGAGGGCCGTGCATGGAAAAGAAATTATTAGTGTGTCTGGCGGCAGGTTTGTTTCTTTTGCTGGTTTTTGCGGGCTCTCGAATTGCCGTTGCGCAGGATTCCGCCGCTATTGTTGGAATATTTGAAGGCCATGGTGACATTGGAACCGTTCTGCATGCGGGGACGAGCGAATATAATTCTTCAAAGCGAAACTACACACTTATGGGTAGCGGCGAAAACATGTGGTCGGACTCAGACAATTTTCAGTTTGCGTGGAAGAAATGGTCAGGTGATGCGTCCCTGACGGCCGACATTTCATTTGTCGGTCAAGGTGGCAATGCGCATCGGAAGGCCGTGCTGATGATGCGGCAGAGCCTGGAGCCGGATTCCGCGTACGTGGATGTGGCGTTGCACGGCGACGGCTTGGCGTCTTTGCAGTATCGCGAGGCTAAAGGGGCGCCTACGCATGAGATTCAGTCGAACATTTCTGCGCCTGCTGAATTGCGAATCGAAAAGCGCGGTGATTACGTTTCCATGTGGCTGGGGAAGCGTGGAGAGAAAATACACCCTTCTGGAGCCGCGATGCGCGTTTCCTTTAGCGCGCCTTTTTATGTAGGCATCGGAGTGTGCAGTCACGATAAGGATGCCCTCGAAAAAGCGGTATTTTCGGGCGTGGAACTGAAAGAGATCGCGCCGGCGGCAGCCACTGGTCAAACCACGTTGTATAGCACGCTCGAGGCCATCACAGTGCCCTACGCCGATCGTCGCATCGTGTATTCCGTCGCTGGACATTTTGAAGCGCCCAATTGGACGCGCGACGGATCTGCGTTTATCTTCAATGCCGACGGGCGGATTCAGCGCTTGCCGGTTGGCAGCGGACAACCGCAGACCATCGATACAGGGTTTGCGGTGCGCTGTAACAACGATCATGGGATCTCGCCCGACGGCAAAACATTGGCGATAAGCGATCAGTCGCAAGGCGATCATCAATCCGTTATTTATTTGCTGCCTATCACTGGGGGAACACCGCGCCGCGTTACGCAGAAATCTCCTTCTTATTGGCATGGCTGGTCGCCGGATGGTAAGACCCTCGCTTATCCGGGGCAGCGCAATGGTGAATTTGATATTTACACCATCTCGACGGAAGGCGGCGAAGAGAAGCAATTGACCACCGCGATAGGACTCGATGACGGACCGGAATATACGCCGGATGGGAAATATATTTATTTCAATTCGGTGCGCACCGGCAGAATGCAGATATGGCGGATGCACCCGGATGGCAGCGCCCAGGAGCAGGTCACGTCAGACGATTTGAATAACTGGTTTCCGCACATCTCACCGGATGGGAAAATGCTCGTTTTTCTTTCCTACGGCAAGGAAGTGGAAGGCCATCCAGAGAATAAAGATGTGACGCTGCGGATCGTGCCGATGAAGGACGATACAGTTGACGGCAAAATCGAAGTGTTGGCAAAACTTTTTGGGGGACAGGGAACAATTAACGTGCCTTCATGGTCGCCTGATAGCAAGCAGTTGGCTTTCGTCAGTTATCAACTGATTCCCCCCGAAAACGCGGCAAAATAAAGAAGGTCACAGCATTTCGAGCATTCAAGTAAACATCCTTCTGTTCAGCGAGTCTCACGAAACGAAATGGGTGAAGAGGTTGTTTAGCGATTCGGCGAGTGTCGGATGGGCGAAAATCGCGTCACGCAGGGTCGTAAACGGTATTTTGCCCGTCATCGCCAATTGCAGCATGGACATGATTTCTCCGCCCTCGATACCCAGCACGGCCGCGCCCAGGATCTGATCGGTATCGCCGTCCACGATCGCTTTCATAAATCCGCGCGATTCGTCCACTTCCAGAGCGCGGGCGACTGAAGACATTGGCATTTTTGCGACGCGAACGTTCTTATTTTGTTCGCGAGCTTGAGCTTCTGTGATCCCGATACGGCCGAGCTGCGGATCGATATAAACAGTGTAGGGCACGAGGCGGCCATCGGTGGTGGCGCTTCCTTTGTCGATCAGGTTGGTGCGCAGGATGCGAAAGTCATCGTAGGAAATGTGCGTGAACGCCGGGCCGCCGTTGATGTCTCCCAGCGCGTAAACTCCGGGCGTGCTGGTCTCCAATTTGGAGTTCACCTTGATAAAGCCGGAACTATCCGTCGCGATTCCCGCAGCACTAAGATTTAGGGGTTCCACATTGGGCACCCGGCCAGTAGCTACCAACAGGTGCGAGCCTTGAATTTCGCGCATTGTGCCAGCCTTCTCGCGGGCGGTTAACAAGACTTGTGAACCAGTTGTTGTAACTCTTTCGGCTGTTGTGTTTAGAAATATGTCGACACCGTCCTGCCGCAAGAGTGCGGCTATTTCATCCGCCACGTCGGAATCCTCGCCACGAAGCAAGCGGTCGCCGCGATGCACAATTGAGACACGGCTGCCGAAGCGTCGAAACATTTGCCCGAACTCGAGGCCGACATAGCCGCCACCGAGAACCAGCAGATGCTCGGGAACGCTATCAACTTCCATGATGGAAGTGCTGTTTAGATATGGGAGATCGTTAAGTCCGTCGAGTTGCGGAATCGCGGGCCGGCATCCCGCGTCGATGAAAATTTTCTCAGCGCCTAAGGTGCGGCACGTCCCATCCTTCAAGCGCACCGTTAGAGAGTTAGGGCTAGTGAAGCTCGCTTCGCCAAAAATCAGGTCGAGGTTCCTGGTCTTTTCCAGGGTGGTTTGGCCTCGATTTCTGAAACTGTCGACGATGTCGCGTTTGCGCTGACGGATTCGTGGCATGTCGATCCGAATATTCGCGGTTTGTACACCATAGTCGGTCGCGCGGCGTGTGAGATACGCGACACGGCCACTGGCGACCATGGTCTTCGTGGGCGTACAGCCTACATTGACGCATGTACCACCGACGTGTTCGCGTTCGAGTATCGCGGTTCGCCACCCCGCGGCAGCAAGCGCCACGGATAAGGGTTTTCCGCCCTGACCTGTTCCGATAACGATTGCCTGGTATTGATCGGTTGCACTCATCGAGGAACTCCTGGCTGAGCGAGAATCTTATTCGAGCAGAATGCGGTTGCCAACTCCAGGCAGTGTCCCAGCCTTACAGCCACAACGTTTGCCGCGCAATAACATAAATGTTAAGAATACGCGGGGTTGTATTGCATCGCGAATCACCGAGGCTCAGGGGCCCAGTGAAGGATCTTATTTTGCTGGATTGTTTGGCGCCGCTCCGTATATCGCACTCGCTACTCTGGGGCTTACTATCGCCGCGAACGGGAAGATGTATGCAGCCACGGAAGCTCGCTCCATGATCGCGGGAACGTTGGTCTTCTTTTTATACGCGTGGCTTTGCGTGTCCTGCGCGCTCTGGTGGATCCGCAAAAAGCATCGGAGTCATTCGCGAAAATGAGCCATTGGCTCTAACCTCGCGCGGCGTCAATATTTTCCGTAAATTGAGTTTCGTTGAGGATTAAGCGGCAGGCTTACTTTTTCTTTACTGCGCGCCTGCCGTCCTTGATACGGCGCCGAGCTTCTCCAGGACCGCGAACGTCAAGCACACGATACTGTTTGCCGGACAGTTCATGGTAGTTTACGAAAAAGTCCTCTAGTTCCTTTATGAAAGCCTTCCCCAGATCGTCCACGTGTTTCACGTGAGCGTAAGTATGGTTCATCAATTCGATGGCCACGACGCGGTCATTACGCTCAGTGTCTTTTTTGTTTTTGCCTTGCTCGCCCTCGATGATTCCTACGGGACGACATTTAATGAGGCATCCCGGATACGCGGGCTCATCCATCAATACCAGCACATCGACGGGATCGCCGTCTTCCGCTTTGGTTGAGGGGATGAATCCGAAGTCGTGGGGAAAGGCCATGCCAGCAGGAAGAACTTTCTTCAGTTCGAAAACTTTCTGGTTATCATCAAAAGCAAACTTATTCCGGCTGCCTTTAGGAGTCTCAATGATGACTTGAATAGTCTCTTTGTCATCTTCATCGTGTGATTGAAGGCGAGACGGGTCGGCAAGTCCATTTTTCGGCGTCTTTTTCTTGTTCATAAATTCTCCTGACTTACGTTTTCACAAGGGTGCCAAAAGGTTCGCCCGCGCGCCTCAGTGCGAAGCTACGTCGTAATTTTCTTCAAAAATAAGTGACTTGGCTTGATTCTGGGCAGTCGTGCTGCGGAATCTGCAGTCGCCAAACTTCGAAAAACATCCGGATTGCACACTACAGTTAAGCACCGCAAATGTTAGTGGTCGATACAGCGAAAACCCGACCCTCAAACGTCCGAGGGGGCAGTCAAGTGGCGTTCCATGTCGCTGTTTCGGGCTGCTGAACTAAAGCGTAAGACACGCTAGAATCTTCTATCGCGCCTAGTCTCGGGGACGCTCCTGGCATTGCCCGTTATTTCGCAAGCGTGTCACAAGAATTCCCTAAGGTCTGGTAGGAGGTCGATTCGCATGTGCAGGAATATTAAAAACCTTTTTAATTTTGAGCCGCCTGTCACGGACGAAGAGATTAGGAATGCTTCGCTTCAGTTCGTGAGAAAGATTAGCGGCTTCAATAAACCGTCGAAGGCCAACGAAACAAGTTTCGCGGCTGCCATCGAAGAAGTCACGCGGGCTTCGGCGCGCCTTCTCCGCTCGCTTGAAACCAATGCCCCGCCGAAGAATCGAGAAGAAGAGGCCGAAAAGCTGAAGGCCCGCGCGGCAGAAAGATTTGGCGATTGATGTTGTGAGGCAGGCAAATTGAAAATGAAAGCGGTGCTGATTTCTTGCCTGACGCTCGCGGCTGCCATGGCGCCACGGGTCAGAGCGTCGGACGTAAAACCGAGCCTGGAGGTTCAGGTGCTCGGTTCTGGCGGGCCGCGAGCGTTTGGCAGAGCCGGATCGAGTTACATCGTGCTAATCGACGGAACGCCTCGGATTTTGCTGGACGCCGGACCGGGCGCATTTGTGCGCCTCGGAGAATTGAATATTGATCTCCAGCAAGTGGATATAGTTTTGTTGACCCATCTTCACATCGACCACAGCGGCGATTTGGCAGCGTTTTTTAATGCACGCGCGCTCACCAGCGATGGACCAATAAAGTATCGGGTGTTTGGCCCGGATACCGCCGGGTTGTTCCCTAAGACGTCGCGATTCGTCGATTTGATGGTTGGAAACAATGGATTGTTCGCATACCAGAAAACGTTTGGTGCGCGGGAAACCTTTGAGGTTCGCGACTTAGCAATTAACCTAAATTCTGGCGTTACAAAAATTGTAGATGAGGACGGTTTGGTCGTGGAGGAAATTGCGACGCATCACGGCGACTGCCCCTCGGTCGCGTATCGGATCACGTATAAAGGGAAATCGGTGGTGTTCTCGGGCGATATGGATGCTTCGGCGGTACCAAATCTCGTCCGACTGGCCAAGAGCGCGGACTTACTGGTTTTCAATTGTGCGGTTCTCGACCCGCCAAATTCGCCAAGTCAACTGTACGAACTGCATACCCCGCCAAAGAAAATTGGCGAGGCTGCAAGGGAGAGCGGTGTAGGACATCTGTTACTAAGCCACATCGCGCCCGACGTTGAAGAAAGCGAGAATGATGTAAAGAAGTCCATCCACGCCTCCTACACAGGACCAGTTGAGTTCGCGACTGACCGTATGCGTGTCTCAGTGGAATATCGACCTCGAGGAGCACATCAACCGTAGTCGGCCGGAAGCAAAAAAGGATAAGGACATAACGATTACGTCGCGAATCAGCTAAGGTCTGTCGGGACTTTCCAAGGCCTCCCGAAGAACCAGGATCGTACCCACGCCGATAGCGGCAGTGACAACCACTTCCGCGAAGCGTCTTTTTCTCGGGAAGCGAGGTTGCCCGCCCGATTTCGCAGCCGGCCCGCATGTACTGTGCTGATGCCCGCGATGGTAATGACTCTGATTTGGAAATCACAAGGTGCCTTCATGGTGACCTCCGCCAACATGGGCCGCTCGTTCTTCGGAATAATGCGAACGTCGGACACGAATACTTCGAAACTCTCGGCCGCAGTATTAAGAGCGAAGACCATTGTTGCTTGCCGCAGCTCCGTGACAGCCCTACTTGCTCCGGGAAAAAAAGCCGCCTCAGACTGACCTGCCATTTGGAGCCGCGTCTGGCTAATCCGCAATTGAACGTGGCCCTGTGACTCAGTCTTGACCACATCGGCGCTATAGAGCGAGGTGCCGCTTGTCAGGAGACCGTTGCTCACGTGGGCTGACTCTGCATCGAGAACTACTCCGACGGTTGGATTTTGCGCCCGACATAATGGCGCCGCCAAGGAGCCCACGATGGCTACCACAAAAGCCGATTTAAGAACCCAATTCATATGGAGTACCCCTTAGGCTGACTCGCCCGGGCGCAAAAGAGAGTGTATTACTACAGTATATTTTACTAGTAGGTAATTACAGTGGAGGAATCGACGCGTGCAGACCGCGCGTCGACCAGCCCAGTAAAGTGAAGGGGCGCGCAATACCTCGAGAGCGGCTACGCCGAAGAGCCGTGAAGTTTAGTTAAAAACGAGGAACTAAAAATGGCTGGAGCATGAATGCCTCAGCGAGAATGACCGCATCGGCGCGGGCGATACGCTGACAAAAAAAGAAAAGTCCTAGCGGGTGCCAGGCTAGACCGCCGGAAAGTGAATCCGCAGCTTATAGCAAATGAACAGAACCAAGATGGCGCCCAGGGTGGAAAGAATGAGGCCGGCGGGATGATATCGTTCATTCGTAGCGCGCGAAAACATGTGGCTAAGGCCGCCGCCGAGTATCGATCCGATGATGCCGAGCACAACGGTCCAGAAGATAGCGATGTGCACGTGCATCACCGATTTCGCGATCACACCCGCGATTAATCCAATCAGAAGATACCAGATCAAGTGAAACATTCTTTTCCTCCAGCGTTGGCCTTTGGGACTGCGTGAGTATAACCCAGGGTTGGTAATTAGTGGTCAAGCCGGGGGCTTCCACTTCCTTTAGGCGGCGACCCCGCGGCTGACCAACACGGGTGCGCCGTGGTCTCAAGTTTGCATCGAACCTGTGTCTTAGGGCGACTTGCTGATCACGGTCGGTGCGAGGCAGGCCTAGAAAATTAGCAGTGAACCTATAAGCGTGAAATAAATGGTCGGGGCGCCCGGATTCGAACCGGGGGCCTCCTGCGCCCAAGGCAGGCGCGCTACCAGGCTGCGCTACGCCCCGACAATGACGTGCTGTATTGAGTTTAAGTCAATTTTGAACTTTGTTGCAGTCGAAATCACTCTACCGGTAGCAGCGCAGGTTATAAGGGTGACGCTATGACGAGATTGCAACCAAGCACAGGCGCGTATGTGGAGGGCGACAGAGAATTCGGAGAGCCGGGTCGTCGTAAGGACGATGACCTCTAGTGATCGATGGCCTTCATTGCGGCTGCGGCGTAGCGCTCGCCGGCGATTTCATTTTGGGGAACTGCGGCTTCCAGTTCCGCGACGTCCGCTAAGGTCAATCGGATCTCAACGGCGGCCGCATTTTCCTCGAGGTATTTCCTGCGCTTAGTTCCGGGTATCGGCACCAAGTCTTCGCCCTTTGCCAGTACCCAAGCCAGCGCCAACTGCCCGGGCTTCACGCCCTTACGTGCCGCGATAGCCTTCACGCGTTGGAGCAGCGCCTGATTCTTGTCAAAATTTTCGCCGGCAAACCTCGGCATACGTTGGGTCCGCGCATCACTCTCAGATAAATCGCTAGGTTTTGTAATTGCGCCAGTCAGGAATCCGCGTCCTAAGGGGCTGTACGGCACAAATCCAATGCCTAGTTCACGAATCGTCGGAAGGATTTCTTTTTCCGGGGTCCGCTCCCATAGGGAGTACTCTGTTTGCAGCGCCGTAATCGGATGCACTTTGTGTGCTCGCCGAATTGTTGCGGGTGAGGCTTCCGACAGTCCCAGATACTTTACCTTTCCTGCTTTCACCAACTCGGCCATCGCGCCCACCGTGTCTTCGATCGGGGTGTTGGGATCGACCCGATGTTGGTAGTAGAGGTCGATATGATCCACGCCCAAGCGCCTTAAAGAAGCGTCGCACGCGGCACGGACGTATTCCGGTTTGCCGTTAATGGACCATTGATTGGGATTTTCTTTGGTGCGCACGTTAGCGAATTTGGTGGCGAGAAAGACTTCGTCGCGGCGAGAACGAATTGTTTTACCAACCAGTTCTTCATTGTCGCCGATTCCGTATGCGTCCGCGGTATCCAGAAAGTTGATGCCGAGGTCAAGGGCCCGCAGAATGGTTGCGGCAGACTCTGTGTCATTCCGCTCGCCGTAGAACTCACTCATACCCATGCAACCGAGTCCCATACGGGAAGCGATTGCGCCTTGTGAACCGAGTTTCACTTTTTTCATGCTCATACCTGAGTAGATGGCTTACACAGCCAGGTGGATACAAAATGTTTTTTGTTTTTACCGCGGTTTTTGCTGCAGCCAGCGGATACAGAGAACCGCGTGCGCCTGGCGGTACTCCGCAGGACGAAATTTAAGTTTTTGAGCATTGGCAGCCGTCAGCGCGCTCTGGATTTGGTGGAAGAGGCGCGCAAACGGGCGCGCAAGAAAGGGAAGTAATTTTCAGGAGATGGAGTTACTCTAAATACGATTCCGGCAGGCAGGGCGAATCGGGATGGGTGGACATCGTTTTATCCACCGAGTAACAGACGGGCTCGAGATGGCAATCGACGCATCGCGGTTTGCGGGCCACGCACACTCGACGGCCATGCCAAATAAGTTGATGCGAAAATTGGATCCACTTATTTTGAGGAATTACCGCCATCAGATCTTGCTCGATTTTTTGGGGTTCGCCCTTTCGGGATAAATCCAAACGTCGCGATAATCTGATCACATGCGTATCGACTACTACGCCGACAGCGATCCCGTAGGCCGTGCCCAGGACTACGTTGGCTGTTTTGCGCGCCACTCCCGGTAACGTCAGGATTTCTTCCATGGTTCGCGGCACTTGTCCGCCGAATTCTTCCACGATCGCCTTACTCGCGCCCATCACCGATTTTGTCTTATTCCTGAAAAATCCCGTTGGCCGAATTTCCTGCTCCAGTTCACTTGGCGTGGCATAAGCGAACGCTTCGGGCTTGGGATATTTCTTGTACAGCGATTCGGTCACCTGATTCACGCGCACGTCGGTGCACTGCGCGGAGAGAATGGTCGAGACCAGCAGTTGGAATGGATTTGCGTGTTTTAGCTCGCAGGTGGCGTTGGGATACATTTCGTCCAGGCCCGCGAGGATGGCGGCAACTCTGCGTAGATCGGTGCCCAGTACACATTCTTTTTTGCCGATCTTGCGAGTTTTCCACGGTGATTGACTTTTGGAGAGCCCCAGTGCCGCCTTTTTGCGCGCTGATCTTTTCTTGGGTGGCTTTTTGCTCGGCATGACGCGTCAGAATAACACACGTGCAAATAGGGCGTTCAAAGGACGGTCGCGCCTTAAGAGAACGCGTCGCTAAGATTAATTCTTAACTCTGAGCGCTTAAAAAGGAGAGTACGCGACGAAACGCCTTGCCACGATGGCTGTACAGGTTTTTTTCTTGGGGCGTCAGCTCAGCAAAAGTCTTGTCCAACTCGGGCAAATGAAATACCGGGTCGTAACCGAAGCCGCCAGTCCCACGCGGGGCTTCCAAAATCTCCCCATCTGTACGATTGCTTATTACCGCGGTCGGCAGACCTTGCCTGACCACGGCGATCACGCAACAAAAATACGCGGAACGCTCCTTGCGCGGTTTACCCGCGAGTTCTTGTAGTAATTTATTTATACGGTAGACGCTACTGGCATCCGGTCCCGCATAACGCGCCGAATACACGCCCGGCGCTCCGCCCAACGCCGGCACCACCAAACCTGAATCATCCGCGAATACCATCCTGTCACTTAGCTTTGAGTAATACAGAGCTTTACCAAGAGCATTTTCGCCAAAGGTTGGCGCATTTTCTTCGAAGGACGGCAGAGATTCGAAACGTGGCAGCATTTCCACGCGAAAAGTGGTTGAAGAAATTTCTGTCGCGTTACTCTCCGCAAGGGCGCGAAACTCAGCTAGTTTCCCTGGATTAGAGGAGGCGAAATGGATTTTAACGGGCGCGGGCACTGAATTTCATAGGGAGAACGGCAAGCTGATCTTCGGTGAGCCGGCGGATTCCCGTCGCAGCAAGCGCGAGTAGATCTTGCATCTCGCTACCCGTAAAAGGACGTCCCTCGGCCGAAGCTTGAATCTCGACGAAGTCGCCTGTGCCTGTCATCACCACATTCATATCTACTTCCGCCCGCGAATCCTCTTCGTACGCTAGATCCAGCAGCGCGCGGTCGTCGACAATTCCCACACTGGTAGCCGCTACCGTATCGATCAAAGGAGAGCTTTTCAAAATTCCCGCCGCCACCAACCGCTCGAAAGCCAACGCCAGCGCCACGAAAGCTCCTGTGATGGAGGCCGTCCGCGTCCCTCCATCGGCCTGAATCACGTCGCAGTCAATCCATACGGTGCGTTCGCCGAGCGCTTCCTGATCGGTCGCCGCGCGCAGCGATCTGCCGATTAATCGTTGAATCTCGAGTGTGCGACCCGACTGCTTTCCGCGCGCTGCTTCGCGGGGCGTACGCTCTTCCGTGGCGCGCGGGAGCATTCCATATTCGCTGGTCACCCAACCCTTGCCGCTACCCTTCAGAAATCCTGGTACGCCATCGTCGACCGTGGCGGTGCAAATCACCCGCGTGCCACCAAGCTCAATCAATACGCTGCCTTCTGCGGTGGCGATAAAGTCAGGAGTGATTTTTAACGGCCGCATCTGGTCTGGATTGCGCCCGTCGCTTCTTTGTCTGGTTGCGATTGCCACTTATGGATTCCTCGAGTTCGTTGATGGTTCTGGTGTTGCTGCGTAAGTTTGCCGGGAGGCGCTCATGGGTGTCAATGGCGTGAACGGAATTGCGGGCGATGCAAGCGGGTCAATCTCAGGAGCGATTACAGCTTGTGCCGCTCGCGGGCTCACCACAAATGAACCGGTAAGATCCAAATGGCCCGCCAGCGTTTCCACTTCCTGTCCGTGAATTAAAATTTTGAGCCGAGTGATCTGGGAAACATTGGCCGCCAGTGTGCGCGTCATGGAATCCACCGCTCGTTGTTCGCTTTCGATCCCGGATGGAATGGAGCTCGCCATCGCTTCGGAAAAATCCGCGATGCCGGTTCCGTCGGGCAACAGGTAGAACGCCAATAACACCGCGTCAGGCGGCAGTGTGCGTAATTCGGGGTCGGCGGGGCCAGCCAACAAAGTATTCAACACTTGCTTGGCGCGTAACACTGGCTCGTTGGACAACGGTAGTTCAACAGTGACCGGAGCGAGTGACCCGTCATGCACGTTTGAGGCCCAAAAAAGTTTCGCGTCTACTCGCGCTTCCGTCGGATTGGCGGTCAGTGATTGCGTAAGTTCCCTGCGTGCCTGTTCCTCGGATTGCGGCTGAATTTTGGCGGTTTGCCTCACGCGCTGCTTCAATATCGGGAAGTACAGCCCGGCGATGATCACCGCGCCAAATAATCCTCCCAGGACCATTGCCACCCACCGCGTGTTCAACGTAGTCCTCCAGAGATGCCGGCAACTACATAGGACGGGCGAAAATCAGTGACGCCACGAGCGATGGCGTCAGCTACTCCGGGAGCCATGCGATCCAGATCAAGGCGGTCGTTCACGGCAACGCTGGAAATTTCCACGGCAATGGCGGGCGCAGCGGTGGTTCGCAACTGACGGATGGCGGCAGCTTGTGCGCTGCCGGGTGAGCCCCTAAATCGCACCGCCAGATTACCCTGCACAAAATCTCCCAACTTGTGGCTTAGAAAGAGAAAGGGTGCTTGGGCGCGATCCCAAGGAATCAGCCCGCTGGCTTCGCGCCCGCCCGAGGTCGGCGGCAAATCTGAATTCACGTATACGCGGACTGTACCCGGTAGGCCCGTGGAGGATACGTGCAGACTGACAAATACTGCACCGACTTGTGCGTTGGCCATCGCTGAGCGGTCATCAAACGAAGGATTTTCATTGGCCATGCGCGTTTGTATCACTTGAAAACCCTGCGATTCGAGCGCGCGACGCACCTGCAGCGCGAACTGCAGAACAATTTCACTCTCCCGGATTCCGCCGGTACCGCGCGCTCCTGTGTCTGTGCCGCCATGCGCAGGGTCAAGCACGACGATGTTTAGTCCAGGACGGGGCCGCGGTGAATCGGAAAAAACGGTGTTGGGAGTTTGTGGATTAGGATTTTGCGGAGCAACGGACGCCGGAGGGTTCTGAGTCGTCGGAGCTTGCGCCGAGGATTGGCCTGAAACGGTAAGAAACGCGCCTGCAAGCAGAAAAATTGTGAAACCGGCATAACCAAGACTATTATGCCCTATCCGTTGACGCCTGTTGTCGTCGCGATTCTTCACCTTGAGCAGCATACCAAATTAGCTGCCATCGCTAAGGCGGGCGAAACGCAATGGAACGAAAAAGAGACGGCCTGCACCGGCCGTCCCCCTTTTTGATAGCTTCGGCAAGCGTTACCTGGATGCCGGTGGTTGCTGTTGCTTGTCGTCGCGATGCTCGCGCATATTTTCTTCAAATTGTTTACGTTGTTCCGGGGTGAGCACCTTTTTCACTTGCTCGTGGGTATCACGCCGTAGATCGCGGATCTTCGCTTCTTTTTGGTCGGCCGAGAGTGACGAATCGTTCTTCACTACTTCGGCTTTCGATCGCATGCCTTCGTGGATCTGTTTGATTTGCGTTTTCTGGTCATCCGTAAGGTTCAGGTTGGCCAGCATAGCGTTATGATCGCCATGCTTTTCATGCATAGCCTGTCCCTGGGCCGAGTCAGGCGCATTGTTTTGCGCATAGCTTATGGCAGGGAACACGCTTAGCAGTATGAAGCTGGCGGTTATTGGGAGTTGCTTCGAGATGCGGTTCATGGGGCGTCCTTTTCTTGAGCCGGGTTTTATTCGTTCTTCCATATAACCCTGGCCCGGTGGGAATGTCGCGTTGGCGATTCGCCGCTGATTATAGTGGCTTTAGATTAGCCTTTTGCAACAGCGAATTTACTCGAGTCCTGTCGTGCTGCCACAGCGCGTCCCAGCGCTCCAGGATGCTCTTAGTCGCGCTATCCCATTTTTCAATTGCCACCACTGCATCCGCGGTAGGAGCGGAATCTGCGCTCTGAACAATGGACAGCAATCCAGTTGTTGCATGCAACGCTTCACGAAACGTCACTGTTTGCGTGGCGGGCACAGTCAAGCCGAACACCCCGAACTCGTGTTCCACCTGGACGCCCATGAGTTCCGCGGTTTTACGATCAAGAGCGGCAAGCGTTTCCGCGGCCTGGCCGTTGGAGTTCAATTCTTTCTTGCGCGTGGCTAAATTCGCTTGAAGTTCCTGTGCGTGTTTCATCGCGATGGAAAGGTCTGCCAGATTTTTTGCGACGCGAGACTCCGCGCGAAACATTTTCTCGAGGTCAGCTTGCGATGTTTTTATTCGGGGGTCCATTTTCAACTCTAATTGCCGAGACTGGCTTTGCCCGTTCACGGTTAACTTGACCGTATATTTGCCGGGCAACGCCAGTGGCGCTTTGGGCCCATAAAATGAAGTGTGCACGTCAGCGGGAAACGCGTAATGCAAATCCCATACTAAGCGGTGTGCGCCAGCTGTGGCCGAGAGGGGCTCCGGATCGTGTACCCAGTACATTGGAAATTGCATGTCTTCGGCTTTCGTTTTGGGAAGCACATCATCGCTCGCGTAGCGCCTTACCAATGCGCCCACTGAATCAAAAATCTCCAATTGCACCGCTGTGGAGGGTGTGTCCTTGAGGTAATAATCCAGCACAGCGCCGGGCGGGGGATTGTCCGCGTGCGGCTCATCGAAGGGCACCGGACTACCTTGGTCTGTGCCGGGGCGCACGCGATAGGCGGTGCTGGGTTGGAAAAGCCACGACATGGACGCGTTTATCTCAGGGTTCATTTGCCGCAGCGGGGAAATGTCATCCAAAATCCAAAACGAACGTCCATGTGTCGCGATGACCAAATCATCGCCGTGAATCACCAGATCTCGCACTGAAGTTGTGGGCAGATTCATCTGCAGCGGGCGCCAATGGTCACCATCGTCAAAAGATACGAAGATTCCTTTTTCGGTGCAGGCGTATAACAGGCCTTTTCGTACCGGATCCTCGCGCACGCAATTTAAAAAATATCCTTCGGGTATTCCGTTTGAGATTAATTCCCAATTCTTTCCGAAGTTACGCGTGCGATATAAATGGGCGTGCAAATCATCAAGGCGGTGCCGGTCAACGGCGGCGTACGCGGTACCCACCTCAAAATGAGATGCTTCAAGGTGCGTTACCTTGCTCCACGCAGTAATTTCAGGCGGTGTGACGTTGCTCCACGTTTTCCCTTCGTCCTGAGTCAGTTGGATTAAGCCGTCGTCCGTGCCAACCCAAATTTCGCCTTTGCGCACGTAAGAAGGCCCGATAGTGTAAATCACTCCGCGTCGTTTTTCTTCGCCAGCATCGGCAATCGCAGGAGGATCGAGATTCGGCGGCGCGCCAAGATCTTCGCGCGTCAAATCGGGGCTGATCACCTTCCAGGAATTTCCTCCGTCCGCGGTGCGAAACAAGACCTGTGAACCGAAATACAGCACATGCGGATCCATGGGAGAAAACACGAGTGGTAGGGTCCATGTCCTCCGGTAATTGCCAGGGTGTGCCAGCGTCGGCGGCATTTCCTGAGCCTGTTCATTGTTCAAATCTTGACGAGTTACAAATCCTCCATAAATCACTCCGGGATTTTCCGGGTCGGGCGCTATGTAACCGTTCTCATCACCTGCTGCGATCGGGCGCCAATCGTGAAAATCCAACGCGCGATAATTTCCGCGGCTGGGCGTCGCGATTGAGCCGCTGTCCTGCTGCGCGCCATAAACCCAGTAAGGAAATCGATTGTCGGTGCTTACGTGATACATCTGTCCGGTTGGTTGGTTGTACCAGGAACTCCAGGTTTCGCCGCCATTGCGCGTGACGATCGTTCCTTGATCACTTCCCAGAATCATTCGTCGCGGTTCGTCCGGGTCGATCCACAATTGGTGGTAGTCATCACCGCCCGGAGCACCCTTGAACGCAACAAACGTTTTCCCTCCATCGCGTGAGCGATACACAGTTGTATTTGGGAGATACACCGTGTCCGGGTCCTTAGGGTCGACGCAGACTTCGCCGAAGTACCAGCCGCGTTCCCATACGCGTTTGTCTTGCGACATCCGCTGCCAAGTTTGGCCACTGTTATCGGAGCGATAAAGTCCTCCGGCCCTTGCGTCCACGATCAGATAAATCCGGTTGGGATTGCTGGGTGCGAAAGCAATTCCGATGCGGCCAACTTCTTCGGCGGGCAATCCGTGTCCGGACACAGGTTCCCAATGATCGCCACCGTCATGGGAGCGGTATAGCCCGCTGCCAGGGCCCTTCGATGGCGGATAAACATTCCAGGGCGGCCTCCGGGTCTGGAGCAGTGCGGCGTAAATCGTGCTGGTGTTTCCTGGTTCGAATGCCAGATCGATCGCACCGGTGTTTTCGTCGTGAAACAGTATGCGTTGCCATGTCGCCCCGCCGTCTTTGGATCGAAACACGCCCCGCTCAGCGTTAGGTCCGTAAGCGTGTCCCAGTGCAGCGACAAATACTTTATTGGAATCGGCAAGATCGACCAGGATGCGTGCGATCTGGCGGGAGTCGGTCAATCCAATATGTGTCCAGGTTTTGCCAGCATCTGTCGATTTATACATTCCGTTGCCATAGCCGATATTCGAACGCATATCGGTTTCGCCCGATCCGACGTAGATTACGTCCGGGTTTGAAGGCGCAACGGCAATGGCCCCGATGGAACCGATCGGCTGCGAATCAAAAATGGGATTCCAGGTTCGCCCTGCGTCATTGGTTCGCCATACGCCGCCGTCGACAGAACCAAAGTAAAACAATTCCGGCTGTCCTCGCACACCGGTGACTGCAAGCGCGCGTCCACCGCGATGGGGACCGATGGAGCGCCAGCGCAGGTCCCCGAAAAATTTGTCGTCAAAGCGTGCAGTAGTGCTCTGCGATTGGGCCGGCGAAACTGGCAGAAACGCGAAAGCCGAAGCGATAATTATGGGCAGACAGGTAATCAGTAGTCGCCAATTCAGGCGCGGAATTTTCACGGGGCTATTCTCCGGACGCAGATTTCTAGTGGAACGAGCGGGAAGTATATCTCAGCGAGCCAAGCGCAAACCCTTGGAGTTTTGGATGGAACCGATTGTAATTTGCGTGAGGAGTAGGGTTTCAGCTGTAACCAACTAGACTCAGGCTGGTTCGACCACTTCCGCGGTAACGTCCTCTGGGAGACGCTTGCGAAGCTTACGCGTTGAGGCGTACAACGCGAACCCCGCCGCCATAATCAGAACTCCAAAGAGCAGACCGTTTATTCCAAGTACGGACTGACTCTCACTTTGCACCAAAGCGATCATTAGCAACGCCAGCGGGAATACCCCAGCAAGAATTGCGCCTGCTAACCCGCCGGGAACCCGGAATTCGCGTTTTAATTGTGGCTCACGAATGCGCAGCGCTACCAGGGTCACAAACTCCAGAATTAAAGCCGCGCCGTAGAGCATGATGTCCAACGTCACCAGTCGTTTGAACCCCAGTCCGAGGCACAATGCCCAGCAGGTGGCGCAGGCAATGATGGCCACCCAGGGCGCCTGCGTTCGCGCGCTGGTTTTGGCAAAAATCTTGGGTAACATTCCATCGCGCGCCATCGCCAGAGGTAACCGTGAATAACTCATCACCAGGGCATTGAACATCCCGAATCCGCTCATCATGCCGCCGAGCACTACCACGAAGCGCAACCACTCGAATCCCATTATCTTGCCGCCCACCAGGCCGGCGACCGTCGCCCACGAACCGTCTTCCGCGAAGGCCGTCGCGGGTACGCCCATAAAATAAACCGCTGCGAACGGAAGTATGTAGGTGAGCGAAACCAGAATCACCGCGGCAATCATTGCTCTCGGGTAGGTACGTTGCGGCCTCTCCACTTCCTGCGCGATGGTTGAGGCGTTATCCCAGCCCATATAATTCCACATAGCCACTAGCACACCGCCCAGCAAACCGAGGCCCGCGCCTGCTTCCGTGGCGTGCGGGGCGGCAGCAAGCGCACCAGCGCGCACCGGAGCCAGCAGCACAATCACCGCGAACGGAGCCGAAAGCAAAAAGAACAGCCACAGCGAGGTAATCCCTACCACGCGAATCCCCGCTAGGTTTAAAGCCGCGCAGGTGATCACCACAAATAGACCAGCGAGCACGCCGTGATTTCCGACGCCAAACCAAGGCGACATCTGCTTCAGGTAAAAGACGAACAGGGTCGGATAAATGGCCATGTCGAAGATGCTGGCCGCCAGCGACAGCCACGCTTCTTGGAAGCCCCAAAAATTGCCGAGTCCGCGTCGCACCCAGGCGTAGTAGCCGCCCTCCTCCGGCAGAGCGCTCGACAGTTCACCAATCATGAAGGCTGTTGGCAAGCACCACAGCACCGGTAAAAACAGCAATATCAGGATTCCATGGCCATAGCCCGCGCCGCTTACGATTTCTTCAGTTCCGTAAGTGCCGCCGGACACCATGAAGAACGTCGCCGCCACAAGCGGCCAAAGGGTAAGCTTTGCGATTCGTTTTTTCTGGCTGGAAATTGCGTGTGCGGGATATTGGGCGGGAAGAGACAGAGAACTCAATTTTTACTTTTCATCCTCCAAGCGGTACTCACTCTGGGGTCGCATGAAGTGAGTTCGCATTTCGAAGAATACAAGAGTCGTTCGCGCATGCAAGAAAAATCTGCGCTCCAAGGAAATTATTTTAACCCCTTACAGTGATTTGGGTATGAAGGAGAGGTCTGTTCCTCTTAGGAGAGTCCCGAGCATTTCAAAATCTTCCTTGCAAGTACGCTGCTGGCCCTTACTCTCGCTTACGACTGCCCGATTTCCCTCCTTCTCTGTGATAGACTCCGCCGTTTGCTCGCCATTTATCTCGTTCAGGAGTCTTTGCGTATGCCAAATCGTGTTTCGTCGGCCTGGGTCGCGGCACTGTTCTTCATTTCCTGTTCCGCGTGGTTCGCCTCGTTTGCCACGGCCCAGCGCCCCATCACCGTTGATGACTTTTTCCATATTCACGAGGTGCACGACCCGCAGTTGAGCCCGGACGGCCGTTGGATCGCCTATACGGTTAAGGCGCCGCTCCTGAAGAGCGACAAGAACGAGGAGCGAATTTGGATGGTCCCCGCGTCGGGTGGAGATACTACAGCTCTTACAGCAGCGGGAGTCTCCTCTTCCCATCCCCGATGGAGTCCCGACGGAAAGTACATAGCCTTTCTGTCGGCCCGCAATGGAAGTAAAGAGCAGGTCTGGCTTCTCAATCGCCTTGGCGGCGAAGCGGAACGGCTTACCTACACGCCGCAAGACGTTGACGAACTCGCCTGGTCCCCCGATGGAAGCCGGTTGGCGTTGCTACTGCGTGACGCGTCACTCGAGGAGAAGGAGGCTTTTAAGGAGCAAGACGAGAGAGACAAAGACTCCGACGCCGGCAAGGGCGACAAAGAGAAAAAAAACAAGACGCAACGGCCTTGGGTCATCGACCGGCGCCAGTTCAAGCAGGACGAGATCGGCTACCTGGACCGCCGCCGCACGCATCTTTACGTCTTGGATCTCGCGAAACGCAGCCTCACACAGATTACCTCTGGCGATTACGATGATGGGGAACTGGCTTGGTCGCCCGATGGCAAGCAATTGGCCTTTAGCAGCAATCGGTCCACACCGGATCCGGATGCGACGTACAACACAGATATCTGGATAGTTTCCGCGGACAACACTGACAAAGGCGTGCACGTCACGCAGGTAACCAAGAGTCCCGGTGAAGACCGTTCACCTGCCTGGTCGCCAGACGGCAAGTGGATCGCTTACAGCGCGCGACTCGATCCTTCAGAGTTTGAATATGGTACCAGGCATCTCGCGATTATCTCCGTGGACGGTGGCGACGGCAAAATTCTCGCAAAATCGTTCGATCGCATGAGCACGCAGCCGCACTTTTCTCCCGACGGGCATTTCATTTATTTTATTGCGGATGATGATGGCACCCAGAATCTTTGCCGCATACCTGTTGCGGGTGGAGAAATAACTCGACCTATCGGCGGCCGATTGATGGTCAACGATTACAATGTCGCAAAGACGGGAGAAATTGCCGCGCAAGTGGCTACCATCGACCGTCCCGACGAGATTTTTACTATTCCCGACGGCAAGCTCACCCAGGTTACGCACATTAACGACGCGCTCTTCTCACAACTTAAGTTGTCGCATGGCGAATATGTCCATTTCAAAAGTAAGGACGGCACCCCAGTTGCCGGCTACCTTTATAAACCGCTCGATTATGTTGCCGGCAAGAGAGTTCCTGCGATTCTGCGACCTCATGGCGGCCCGGTGTGGGCGTATTACGCGGAGTTTGCGCACCTGGCGCAGCTGTTGGCGGCAAATGGCTATGCGGTACTTTTTCCCAATCCCCGCGGTTCTACTGGGTATGGCCAGAAATATGCGCAAGCTATCTTCGCCGACTGGGGCAACAAGGATTTCCAGGACGACATGGCCATGGTGGATTACGCCGTCGAACAGGGAATTGCGGACCCCGACAAATTAGGTGTCGGTGGCTGGTCGTACGGAGGCATATCCACGAATTTCATCATTACCCAGACGGCCCGATTCAAAGCTGCGATCTCTGGGGCTGGCGAATTTCTGTACATGACCAATTACGGGCACGACCATTATCAGCGCGATTGGGAAACCGAGTTGGGACGGCCGTGGGAAAAGAAAGCTGTGTACGAGAAGCTCTCCCCATTTTACCGGGTCGCGAGTATCACCACCCCGACGCTGATTATGGGCGGTAATATCGATTGGAATGTTCCGATAATTAACGGTGAGCAAATGTTCCAGGCGCTCAAGAGCTTGGGTCGCACGACTGAACTGGTCGTCTATCCAGACGAGTACCACGAATTTTCGACGCCATCCCATATAAAGGACCGACTGGAGCGCTACATGGCCTGGTACAACCACTATGTGAAAGGCGACACTGCGCCCGCTACGCCGCCCGAACCCGTTCCTCTAAAAACGGCCGGCGAATGACAATCGTCGTCAGGCAGACCTTTCTGAAGTCCGGTCAAGAGGGTGGTTCAGTTGCTTCATGGAAATTGCATCATTTCGCGGAGGGACTATATGCGTAGGTTACAGCTCGCCACGATTTTGGTTTATGGAGCGTTGCTGCTCTCGCAGGGCACTCACATCGCGGCTGCTCAAGATATTCGCGATGGTGAGCAAGGCCCGTCGGGTTTCGTGAAATTTCCCTCAGGCTTTTTTCATGAGATGCGCTGGCGCTGCATTGGTCCGTTTCGCGGTGGTCGTACGGTAGCGATCAGCGGAGTCGCTCACCAGCCCAATGTCTTTTACATGGCTGCCGTGGATGGAGGCGTCTGGAAGACCACCGATTTCGGTAACACCTGGGTGCCCGTTTTCGACGATCAACCTACCGGCTCCGTGGGAGCCCTGGCGGTATCTGAATCCGATCCCAATGTGATTTATGTGGGCAGTGGTGAAGGTTTGCAACGCCCCGACTTGTCCACCGGCGATGGAATTTACAGATCAACGGACGCCGGCAAGACCTGGACGCATCTCGGGCTGCGAGATGCCCAGCAAATCGCGTCCATCGTCATCGATCCGCACGATTCGAACCGTTTGTTCGTGGCGGCGCTCGGTCATCCCTATGGACCGAATCCGGAACGCGGAGTCTTTCGTTCCACGGATGGCGGCCAGACCTTTCAGAAGGTCTTATATAAGGACGAGAATACCGGGGCCGCTGACTTGGTACTCGACCCGTCGAATCCACGCATCGTCTATGCAGTGTTATGGGCGGCGCGCGTTGCCCCGTGGGAAATTCGTAGCGGCGAATCGTTTATCACCGGGGGTAGCGGCTTATTTAAGTCGACCGATGGAGGAGACACCTGGAATCCGCTGACCGCTGGACTGCCGGGTGCTCAGGATGGACTTGGGCGCATCGGCATCGCCGTTTCCACAAGCCAACCGAATCGCCTGTACGTCACTATTGAAGCAAAAAAGGATCACGCCGGAATCTACCGCTCGGACGACGGCGGAGAATCCTGGACGAAAGTAAACTCCGACCACCGCATAGGCGGCCGTGGGCCAGGCGCGATGGGAATGGCTGTGGCTCCCGATAATCCCGACATCGTTTACGTAGCCAATACCTCGTCGTGGAAATCTACGGATGGCGCAAAAACGTTTGTGGGGTTCAAGGGCGCTCCTGGCGGAGACGACTACCAACGTTGGTGGATCAGCAAAGAAAATCCGCAGATCATTGCGCTTACATCTGATCAGGGCGCGGTTATCAGCGTCAACGGTGGTGTGACTTGGAGCTCCTGGTACAACCAGCCAAGCGCTCAGTTTTATCACGTTACCACTGACAATCGCTTTCCCTATTGGGTCTATGGCGCCCAGCAGGAAAGCGGCTCTGCAGGCACGTTAAGCCGCAGCGATTACGGTGAGATCACTTTTCGCGAATGGCATTCTGTCGGTGTATTTGAATATGGCTACATCGCTGTCGATCCACTCGACCCCAACATTATTTACGGAGCGCGTTTATCTCGCACCAATCAAGAACTCGGCGAAGTCGCGGATATTGCTCCTGAGCCTGTCCGTCGGGGCGAATACCGCTACAACCGCACACTGCCGGTAGTATTTTCTTCACTCGATCCTCACGAGCTTTTCTTTTCGGCCAACGTTTTGTTTAAAACTGTAAACGCCGGGAAAAGTTGGAGCGTCATTAGTCCTGATCTGTCGCGGGAATCCTATGACACACCGGCGAACCTGGGAGTTTTTGCCGCGTCCGACCCAGAGAAGGGGAAGCACCGCGGGGTAATTTACGCCGTGGCTCCTTCCTTCAAGGAAGCCAACACCATCTGGGCTGGGACCGACGACGGCTTGATCCACTTAACGCGTGACGCCGGCAAGACCTGGCAGAATGTGACGCCTCCCGAACTAACGCCTTGGAGCAAAGTTTCCATTATTGAAGCCGGGCATTTTGATGCGGGCACCGCTTATGCGGCCATTAATACTTTTCGTCTCGATGATCTTCGTCCGCATATATACCGAACGCGTGATTACGGCAAAAATTGGACGGAAATTACTAAAGGGCTGGCAGACAACGCGCCTGTCAATGTGGTCCGCGAAGATCCCGCGCACAAGGGCCTGCTTTTCGCCGGTAGCGAAACTTCTGTTTACGTTTCTTTTAACGATGGCGACAACTGGCAACCGTTGCAGCTGAATCTTCCGCATACCTCCATGCGCGATCTGGCGATTCATGGAGATGATCTTATTGTCGCCACGCACGGCCGCTCTTTCTGGATTCTCGACGATATCACCCCTCTGCGGCAATGGACCTCGCAATCTGCGCGAGCATCCGCATACTTGTTCTCTCCGCAGACCGCCGTGCGTTTCCGATGGAACCGCAATACGGATACGCCGCTTCCTCCGGAAGTGCCAGCAGGACAAAATCCGCCAGACGGCGCGATCATTGATTACTTGCTGACGGACGGTTCGCGTGCCGATGTGAAGCTGGAAATCTTCGATGCACAAAACCACTTGGTGCGCCGCTATTCCAGTGCTGACCAGCCCAAATCCATGGAAAAAATCGCCGCGGAAAACCCTATACCCATGTATTGGGTTCGTCCACAGCAGATTCTCTCTTCCGAAGCTGGATTTCACCGCTTTGTCTGGGACCTGCACTACGCGCCGCCCAATTCGCTCAACCATGAATTTCCTATTTCCGCGATCTATCGCAACACGCCAGAACTACCCCTGGGTGTCATAGCTTTGCCGGGGCGATATGTCGTTAAGCTCACCCTGAACGGAAAAAGCCAGGAGCAGCCTCTGACGTTGCATATGGATCCTCGAATCAAAACGCCTGTCGCGGAATTGCGTGCGCAATTCGAAATGGAGACCGGCTCGGTTCGCGGCATGAATGAAAGTTTCAAATCTTTGGGTCAAGTGCAGTCTGTCGGAGAACAATTAGCAGAACTTTCCGCGAGTGCTGGAAATTCGCCGCTGTCGGGACCTATCTCTTCTGTAAAAAAGAAACTCGCGCAACTCGAAGGCAGCGCTGAAAGCAGTTTCTTTGGCGTTCCTGCCAGCGGCAAGCGTCCGGAGAATTTTTCGACCCTCAACCAACATTTTGGCAATCTGCTGGCCGTCGCAGACAGTGCTGACTCCGCACCCACTTCGCAAGCGCAAAGCACTTACCGCGAGGAAGTGGAAGCGTTGAAAAACTTAGAGACTCAATGGGCTGCGATCCGTGACCAAGATATTGCTCAACTTAACGCTGAACTAGTGAAGGCCGGGAAGCAGCCAATCAATCCAGATAAACCGGCATCGTCTCAGGCTACCAATAACGGGGACGGAGACGACGAACCATAGGCGGCCAGATCCAGAAAGCGCTGTTCACATCTGCGGTGGCACACGAACTACGATTTACGATGTTGGGATATCGCGACCCAGGCGATCGATTCTTGGTAGCTACCGCTGAGGTTTATGACTTAACTCTGGTCACTGCGGATCAACGCTTGCTGCAAATCCCGCGTCTACCAATTCTAGCTAGCCGCTGAACCGGGGAGCATCTTCCCGATCTGGCCCTAATTATTTCCCGGTGCCGTTTTTCTGCAAATCGTTGAGCGCGGCAAGTACCTCTTCGCTGTGCTGCTGAGGTTTCACATCCAGCCAAACTTTCTGCACCACACCGTTGGGATCGATGAGAAAAGTGTGACGCGCAGAGAGTTTAGTTACGCCCATATTCATGACGGAATCGTAGACGGTCGAGACCTGGCTGTCGGTGTCCGCTAGCAGCTTGAAGGTGAGCCCCTCCTTGGTGCAAAACTTCTGGTGCGAATCCGGGTCCTGCATGCTGACGCCAACAATCGCGGCATTTTTGGCTTCGTACTGAGCCTGATCGCGCTGAAAATTGTGGGCTTCCACGGTGCAGCCGCTGGTGAAATCCTTGGGATAAAAATAGAGCACCACCCATTTGCCCTTGAAATCGTGGAGGCTTACAGGGTTGTTTTCTTGCGATTTTAAAGTGAAGTCCGGCGCCGTTGATCCCACCGCGGGAGCTTTGTCGCCGGCGTGAACAGCGCGGTATCCAACGGCGGCCACTAAAATAACTGCTATTGCAACAAATACAAAAATCATCGATGCAGTACCCTGAGATGTTTTTGACATTTCGGCTGGCTCCTGAAGAATATAGCAGAAAACATTATGCTCCAATGTGCGTGCCGCCGAAAGAATTTTCCCTGGCCGAAGGGGAGCGATCACCCATCACTTTGGTTGGGTGAACCTTCCAAATCCGAGCCGGACCTGAACGGTATTGATGCCAGGATTCGGTCGCGATATTCCGGCATTGGAGATATGCAGGTAACGCACCTCCGCGCTCCAATTATATCTGCCGCGCAAAAAGTGCACACCGAAAGCGCCGGTTGGGGTGAAATTGACATGCGAAGTGCCCTCCGGCACCTTTACGTTTGTAAAAAGTGCGCCTCCTGCGATCTCTATATAAGGCACGGCGTTTTGGTGCGAAGCAAAATTCCATTTAAGTGCGAATGGATTGACGCCGAACCCGTATGCCGTATTCGTACTCTGCGCCACGATAAAAAGCGGAACGACATCCACGGCGTATTCAAAGCGGCCACTCAGAAAACCGGGACCATGGGCATTCGTCAAAATCCAGCCGTACCGTGCGCCAATATTAAACACGCCATCGCCAGACTGACTCCCATTCGTTCCATGTCCTCCACCGGTCCAGATTTGAAGTTCATGGCCGCCCTCCTGCGGCCCATCCTGCGCGTGAACGGTGCAGGCATGGGTCAGGAAAACAACCCAGGCTAACGCAGACAATTTGATCATTGTAAAATTTCGTGAGAACACATGAATTCCTTCCGGGAACGCCTTGCGAGTCAAGTTAAGATAGCCAAGCCCCAAAGAACGTGATGCTGTTTATATCATCACAAGACAGCGGTTCGGTAGCAGACCCGCGGCACTTAAGCGACCTGCCGCGTTCATCTCTTGTTCATCGACAGCTAGTTAAAACGGTACGTTGCTTCGCTTACTAGGCCGTTTTTGATAAGGACGAAACGATTCAATGATACGGAGAGTCGCCGCCGGAGCGGTAATCAGGTTTTGTTTTGTCTCGACCATTGCGGTGGGAACATTTTTGTTGGCTGCAGGGTCACGAGCACAGGATCCACAGTCTGAGCAAACTCCCGCACCACCGAACGCGGAAACTGGACCGGCCGCCGACCCCATTCCGGTAATGTTCCCGCATCCGGAATCCGACCGGATCTGGATTTCAGGCCAGGCGAATATCATTTCGCAATGGCATCCCACGTTTTCGTCGCCGTACCAGGGCAGGAACAGTCTTTCGCCACAGGCACAGGACGCCACTTCGCGAGTCCTGACCTTGTATACCGGCCTGCGTTTGACGGGTACCACGGAATTTCTCTGCGATGTACAGGAGACTGGGGGCCACGGGATTGGAGAGGCCCTTGGGCTGGCCGGTTTTACAAACCTCGATGTAGTGAGAAATCCGTCGCTAAGTAAAGCGCCCTATATTGCGCGTTTGATGTGGCATCAAATTATTCCCTTGAGTCACGACGAAACCAATTCAGCACGTTCCGCGTTTTCCTTGTACAGCAAACTGCCGGAGAGGCGCCTGGAATTGCGATTCGGTAAATTTGGAATTGCGGATTTCTTCGACCTGAACAATTACGGGTCCGATAGTAATTTTCAGTTCATGAATTGGACCGTGGACAACAACGGTGCTTACGACTACGCCGCGGACACGCGCGGCTATACATTCGCCGCCATGCTCGAATATCACCAACGACATTTTTCAGCACGATTTGCCGAAGCCCTCATGCCTAAAGTCGCGAATGGAATTCATCTGGATGCCGACCTTTCTCGCGCGCGCGCCGAAAATATTGAAGTCGAGCTGCGCGGAACACTCTTGCCGCACCAGCAAGGTATTCTGCGATTACTTTCGTATGTGAATCACGCCAACATGGGAAGCTACCGCGAAGCCATCAACAATTACTTCGCAGGTCTAACCCCCATTCCGGAAATAACCGCCCATCCTTTGCTCACCTCAGTAAAGTACGGCTTTGGCGCAAACTTCGAACAGCCACTCAATGACTGGTTCGGTGTTTTCGCACGCTGGGGCTGGAACGAAGGCCGCCATGAGTCCTACGCCTACACCGAAGTAGATAGCACCGTGGAGCTGGGCGCTGGAGCCTCCGGACAACGCTGGCGTCGAAAATTCGACCGCGCGGGTATAGCTTTTGTTTCGAATGGAATTTCGCGAGATCACCAGGAATATTTGGCGCTGGGGGGCTACGGCTTTCTGTTGGGCGATGGCCGTCTCAATTACGGGCGCGAGATCATTGAGGAAGCCTATTACACTCTGCATCTTTGGCGCGGCTTTTACCCATCGGTTGGCTTACAACACATCAACAATCCCGGTTACAACCGCGACCGCGGACCAGTGCTTGTTCCCACTCTGCGCTTGCATGTTGAATTTTAGTGCCGTCGAAACCCTTTATCGCTACGCAGCGTTAAATGAAGAGTCGGAGAAGATGCTCACGAATCACCCCCATTTTCGTCTTACTGCAAAGGAATTCGTCCTTTGTGTAGCTCTGTGTTTGTTATAAGGTCTAGCGCAGTCATCTTTCGGAGAAATTCATGAAAATTGAAGGTCAAGTAATGGTGTTGCGGCGATTACTCTGTCCGTTGATCCCGTTATTGGTCTTTGTGTTGCTGTCGCCATTATCGGTGCTCGCGCAGACCGTGGATGAAGTGATCGCCAAAAACATTCAGGCGCACGGTGGGATGGAGAAGCTGAAAGCCGTCCAAACCATCCGCATCAGCGGGAAGTTCAATCAGGGCTCCTTTCGTGCCGGATTTCTTCAAGAAAACAAGCGCCCCGAAAAAGTCCGCGAGGAATTTGTGATTCAAGGACTGGCGCAAATTCAGGCGTATGACGGCAAGACTGGCTGGCAGATTTCGCCTTTTGGCGGTCGTAAGGATCCAGAATTGATGTCGCAGGACGATGTTAAAAGCCTACAGATCGACGCCGACATCGAAGGGCCGATGGTGAATTACAAGGAGAAAGGTCACAAGGCCGAATTGGCGGGGCACGACTCGGTTGAAGGCACGGACTGCTACAAAGTGAAACTCACACTGAAAAATGGCGACGTGCGCTATTACTTTTTGGACGCCGATTCCTTCCTCGAAATAAAAATGGAGAATCAGAGCAATATTCGTGGAGCGGTGGTGTTTACAGAAAACTTCTACGGAGACTACGAACAAGTGAACGGGCTGTATTTTCCTTTTGCCTTGGAGAGCGGACAAAAGGGAAGCCAGGAGCGCGCGAAATTTACGGTGGACAAAGTAGAACTTAACGTCCCAATGGATGATTCGCTCTTCTCGATGCCGGTCACAAAAGCAGAACCTAAACCAAACCCGAAGTGATGCGGAAAAATTCTCCTTTCCGAATTCTGGTGTTAACGCACTTTTGCAAAATTACTTTTAAGGACATCATTGAAATGCTCAATGTGACTCGCTGTTTGGTACTGACTGCATGCATCACGAGCGCCACGTTTTTCGCGCCGTACCTACGCGCACAGGAAGTGAAATACGATTCCGACTCGGTTTCTGGGCTTGGCGCACGAAACATCGGCTCCGCCACGATGAGTGGCCGCATAGCGGCGCTTACCGCCGTGAAGGAGCACGGGCGGATCACCGTGTATGTTGGCGCAGCCAGCGGCGGAGTATGGAAGTCCGTCAACGGCGGCACCACCTTCAAGCCCATGTTTGACAAGCAAACGGCGCAATCCATCGGCGCCATAGCGATCGATCCAAAAGCGCCCAAGACCATCTGGGCAGGCACCGGCGAATCGTGGACTCGCAACAGTGTTTCCATTGGCGACGGGATTTATAAATCTACCGACGGCGGCGAAAACTGGACCAACATGGGCCTGAAGGAATCGGAGCACATTGCGAAGATTTTGATCGATCCCAATGACGGCAATACCGTCTATGCCTGCGTCCCCGGAAAATTGTGGAGTGACAGCGAAGACCGCGGCCTTTACAAGACTACGGATGGTGGCACGACTTGGAACAAAATTTTGAAGGGCCCCAATCTTTCCACCGGCTGTTCGATGATCTCCATGGACCCGACAAATCCCAAAACCATATACGCGGGTATGTGGGATTTCCGGCGCAAGGGTTGGACATTTCGTTCAGGTGGTGAAAATTCGACTGCGCCCAGTGGCAGCGGATTATTTGTGTCCTCCGATGGCGGCGCCAGCTGGAAAGATATGGATGAAAAAAGTGCGCAAGGTTTGCCTGCGAAGCCCTGGGGCCGCGTCGCAGTAACGGTCGCTCCCTCCAAACCCGAGGTTGTGTACGCACTCATTGAATCCAATCGCAGCGCGTTATTTCGCTCCGATGACGGAGGAAAGACCTGGCAGGAGCGTGATCGTAGCAACTGGATGGTGTGGCGGCCGTTCTATTTCGGGAACCTGATTGTCGATCCCAAGAACGAAAACAAAATTTACAAGCCCGACCTTGTACTGATCATGAGCGAAGATGGCGGCAAAAGTTTCAGCACCATTTCTCAAGGTGCTCACGGCGACTTCCACGATGTGTGGATAGATCCGGATAATACCGACCATCTGATCGCCGGCGATGATGGTGGCATCTGGTATTCCTACGACGGCGGAAATACGTGGTGGAAGGGTTACAATCTTCCGATTTCGCAGTTTTATCACGTCAGTGTGGATCAGGCTGATCCCTACCATGTTTACGGCGGGTTGCAGGATAACAGCGTCTGGACAGGTGATTCACAATACCCTGGAGGAATTACCAATAGCCGCTGGGAAAATCTTCTTGGCGGCGATGGCTTCTGGGCGTTTGCCGATCCTTCCGATCCCAATTATGTATACGGCGAAGCGCAAGGCGGGTTTGTTGGACGTGTAAACCACGCCACGCTGGAGACGCGCTTCATCAAGCCCGAACCGAATTATGGGGAAGGGAAGTTGCGGTTCAACTGGAACACACCGATTCATTTGAGCCCCAACGAAAAAGGCACCATTTATATTGGCGCGCAGTTTTTATTCCGCTCACGCGATCACGGCCAAACCTGGGATCGCATTTCGCCGGATTTGACAACCAACGATCCCGAAAAACAGAAGCAAGAGGAGTCCGGCGGCGTAACCGTAGACAACTCCTTCGCCGAGATGCACACCACCATTTATTCCATCAGTGAATCTCCGCGCGAAGCGCAGACCATTTGGGTGGGCACCGATGATGGGAATTTGCAGATCACGCGCGATGCCGGCAAATCATGGACAAACGTAGTCGCTAACGTCCCTGACTTGCCCAAGGCCTCGTGGGTTTCCTGGGTGGAAGCGAGCTTGTACGATCCGGCCACCGCTTACGCCGCTTTTGACCGACATACTTTTGGGGACATGACCCCGCATGTGTACAAAACCACGGATTACGGCAAAACCTGGACATCAATTGTCAGTGCCGATAGTGGCGTGCGCGGCTTTGCGCACGTCATTAAAGAAGACACTGTTTCGTCCAACATGCTTTTTCTTGGCACCGAATTTGGCCTCTGGATATCGCTGGATGGCGGTAAGCAGTGGGCGCAGTATCGTGGGCGCGATTTTCCGCAAGTTCCGGTTCGCGACATTGTCGTCCATTCCCGCGAGTCCGATCTCGTAATCGCCACGCACGGCCGTGGCATTTGGATCATTGATGACATTTCTCCGCTGCGTAAATTGACACCAGAAGTCATGGCGCAGGATGCCGGATTTCTCCCCGGCAGGCCACCGCAGCAGCGTTTGAATGCCAATGGTGGATGGGCTGAAGGAAGCGCGATGTTCTCGGGGCCAAATCCTCCGGACGCGGCGGTGATCACCTACTATCAGAAGAAGCGTCACATTTTCGGCAAAATGAAAATCGAAATCCTGGATGCGCAGGGCAAACTGGTAGACACCCTGCCGCCGAACAATCGCCGAGGCATCAGCAGGGTCGATTGGCCGATGAGATTAAAGGCGCCGCGTGTTCCACCAGCCGCTAGTGCCGCGTTCGAAGCCAGCCAGGGTCCTCGCGTTTTGCCCGGTACGTACACCGTCAAAATGACACGCGGGAAAGACACGTTTTCTACGCAACTTAACGTTGTTCTGGATCCGCGGGCAAAGTTCAGCCTTGAAGACCGCCGCCAGGAATTTGAAGCCGCCATGCGCGTTTATAATTTACTGGGAGACATGAGCTTCGATGTGGATCGTATCAACAGCGTTCACGACGCTCTGTTGGCCCGCGCTGCGGCTCTGAAAGGTGACCCAGCTCTTGCCAAGCGTCTTAACGACACAGCGCAAAAGGTCGAAGCACTCCGCGGGAAAATTGTCGCCACCAAAGAAGGCGGAGCGATCACCGGGGAAGAGCGCATCCGCGAGAAGACCACCGGACTGTACGGCGCAATTCTGAACTACGAAGGCCGCCCTGGTGACTATCAGATAGCGCGTATCGATTCGTTGAAGAAGGACCTTGACGATGTCAGAACGGAATTTGAAAACCTGCTCGCCAAAGATTTATCGACCATCAACAAATCCTTGAAACAGAAAAAGTTACCGTCCGTTGAGCCCATCGCGCGAACGGCATGGGACGCTGCAAACAGTGAATCAGACACTGGTGTCGCCGTGACTCCATCCGTAAGTCGCTGGGAACGCGACTAGATAAATAGTTCGAAACTTACCGCTCGACATTGGGTTCTATTACTTGGCGGTGGGGAATGATTTGTTGGCGGGCTTTGGCGAAAGCCAATGACCAAAACATCCGATTAGAAAGACTGTTATAATTAACATCCGCGTTCGCTTGCGTTTCCGCCCAGGAACGTGACGCGCCATCTTCCCTGAGCCGCCCGACGGGCTTTCCTCCCCGACCGTAAGTAGGTCTGTCGCCGAGCCGCGACGCGCAGAAGCGCCTTCGCGTAGTGAGGATATCGTGAGCACTTCCGCAGAGCAGTTCACCGGGCACACGCAAATCCCTGAAAGACGCTTGCATCCACGAGTTCTCCCCAAAACTTTGATATACGTCGCGTGTGGGCAATCTAACGGTGGAATGGTCCTAAACGTCAGCGATGACGGGATGGCTATATCCATGGCCATCCCGGTAGGCGACGAAGCATATTCGAACCTGCAAGTCCGCATGAATGGATTGGCGCTGAGCATTGAAGTTCATGGCCGCATGGCCTGGACAACCAAATCCAAAAAACGTGCTGGCATTCAATTGGTGGATGTTTCCGAAGAACAGCGCGAACAAATTCGCGAGTGGCTCGCCCAGGAAGGCGTGCGAGACGTCAATCTTCTGCCGCGTGTTCCGGAATCTGCCGCTTCGAGCTTGCCAGCGTTTGCCGACGCTGCAATTAATCCCGCGCTGCTTGAAAAGCCTTGTGATATGTCGCCGGTCGCCGCGTCAGCCCTGATCAATCCCCCAGTTTTAGCGGAGCCACAGGCTTCTTTGCTGGCTGGATTGGGAGGCACCCCGCCAGAATTCCTCGGTCCCGCCCAAGATGAGCCCAGTGAGGATGAGCCCCCTTTTAGTGAAGGCACCGGTGCCGAGACGCAGTCTCATCAAGGCTCCAACCCGAATTTTCCTGGATTCCGCGAGAATGAATGGGATTTGGCGTCGGTGACCATGGTTCCGCGGAAGCGGTCGAAGCCAGAGGGGTTACCGGCGTTAGGTTTACT
>DATMOS010000086.1:0-6110 GCA_035568155.1 Verrucomicrobiia bacterium
TGCGCTTGCCAAACGTGAATTGATCGAAGGATTGAACGGCAAGAATTCTGTGGCGGTCTTGAATGCGGATGATGCTCGTGTGGTCGCGTTTGCTGCTTACGCACCGGGAAAAGTTTTGACCTATGGAATCGATTCGCCGGCCGATTTTCGCGCAGAAAAACTGGAAAATCGTGGCGCATTGGGCTCCGCATTTACGCTGGTGACGAACGAAGGGCGCGTGCGCTTGGAGATTGCGCTGGCGGGCAGGCACGTGATCGCTAACGCGCTGGCTGCTTTGGCTGCCGCCAGTGTGTGGGGCATTGGAGCGGAGGAAGCTCACGGCGTTTTCGCCAATCTCAGGGCGCCATTTATGCGTGGCGAGGTGGTGGCGCTTACAAACGGAGCTGCGCTGATCAACGATAGCTACAACTCCAGTCCCGCCGCGCTGCAGGCGATGACCGCTGTTTTGGCAGCCACTCCCGAGTATCACCGCCGCATTCTCGCCGCCGGAGAGATGCGTGAGTTGGGGCGCACTTCCGCCGAACTGCACCGCGAAGCGGGGCAATTCGCGGCTAGCACTGGAAAAGTCGATTGGATTATCGGAGTTGCGGGAGATGCGAAGCAAATCATCGAAGGGGCTGTGGCCGCGGGTCTATCGCGCGCGCGCACCAAATTTTTTCCTACTTCGGAAGAAGCCGCAGAATTTTTGGCTGGTTTCGTGGAATCAGGCGACGTGATGCTCGTGAAAGGCTCTCGCGGCGTCAAAATGGAGCGCATCGTTGACGCACTACTCACGCGCTATCCAGCAAAGGCGGACGCCGCACGGGAAGAGGCGCGGCACTAAATGCTTTATTACCTCCTCTACCACACGCTGCAAAAATATTTCAGTCCCCTGAATGTGTTTCGCTACATCACCGTTCGCACCGTGTACGCCAGCCTGACCGGAATGTTTCTGGCGTTTGTATTCGGGCCGTGGTTGATACGGCAGTTGCGCGAACTGCAGATTGGCCAGTACATTCGCGAAGAGGGTCCGCAAGATCACAAGAAAAAAGCAGGCACGCCCACCATGGGCGGAGTTTTGATTGTGTTGTCGACAGCCGTGCCTACGCTGCTGTGGGCCGATCTGGGCAACGCGTTCGTGTGGCTGGCGCTTTTTTCGTTGTTGGGTTTCGCGGCGATCGGATTTGTGGACGATTACGCGAAAGTTTCCAAGCAGCGCAATCTCGGCCTCACCAGCGCAAAAAAATTCTCGTTGCAAGTTCTGGTCAGTTTGGTCTGCGGCATTGGCTTGCTGGTGCTGGCGACCTGGAGCAAATATTCCACGCAGCTAGTTTTTCCTTTTTTCAAGCGCGTACACCCCGATTTAGTCATTCATTCGTTGATGAGGTCGCCGCACATTTGGCCGCTGGCGTTCCTGCCATTTTTGTTTTTCGTTTCGCTGGTGATTGCTGGAGCATCGAACGCTGTGAATCTCACAGACGGGCTTGACGGCCTGGCCATTGGATGTACAGTCATCGCTGCCGGGGCGCTCACGGTGCTCACCTATGTGAGCAGTAATTTTCGTTGGGCCGCGTATCTTGAAATTCAATATATTCCCGGAGTCGGGGAACTTACCGTTTTTTGTGGCGCGCTGGTAGGCGCTTCGCTTGGTTTTCTTTGGTACAACGCGCATCCCGCGGAAGTTTTCATGGGCGATGTGGGCTCGCTTTCCCTTGGGGGCGCGCTTGGGCTGATCGCGGTGATCATCAAGCAGGAAATTTTGCTGTTTTTTATCGGCGGAATTTTTGTCGTGGAGGCGGTCTCGGTTATTTTGCAGGTGGGGTCATTCAAGCTACGCGGCAAACGGATTTTTCGCATGGCGCCGATACATCATCATTTTGAGTTGTTAGGCTGGAGCGAATCCAAGGTGATCGTGCGTTTCTGGATAGTGGCGCTGGTCTTCGCGTTGTTTGCCTTGACTACGCTTAAGTTGAGGTAGTGATCGGATTTTGGCGATGCAGAAAGCTGAAGTAACGGAGAAGGCTTCGAGCTAAGCAATGACAGGCGGATTCGAGCTGCGCGGGAAGCACGTTCTGGTCATCGGACTGGCGCGCACCGGTATTGCTACGGCGCGTTTTTGCGCGGAGCATGGCGCGACCGTTACGGCCACGGACACGCACTCCGAAAGCGAACTTGGGGCGGAGGCGCTCAGCTTGCGCGAAGAGGGCGTCACGCTGGAATTAGGCACGCATCCGGAAACTGCTTTGCCGCATCAGGATTTGGTAATTCCGAGTCCGGGTGTTCCGGCGGACGCTCCGCTGTTGCGCTCGGCGCGACAAAAAAATATTACCGTGTGGAGCGAAATCGAACTGGCCGATCGCTTTCTCGACGGGCGGCTGATTGGCATCACCGGTTCGAACGGCAAGACCACCACCACCTCATTGGTGCACCACATTTTGCGGGTCGCGGGTTTCTCCACCATAGTGGCCGGTAACATCGGGACGCCGCTGATCTCTCGGGTGGCGCTCTCGAGTGCCGATACCATTACCGTAGCGGAGCTCAGCAGTTTTCAGTTGGAGCTGATTGAAACGTTTCATGCGGATATCGCCGTGCTGCTGAATCTCACTCCTGACCATCTGGACCGCCACAAAACAATGGAGGCTTATGCGGCGGCCAAGGCGCGCTTGTTTGAAAATCAAACCAAAAGCGATTTCGCGGTGTTGAACGCGGATGATCCTGCGGCGACGCGCCTGGCGCCGAAGCGGCCACAGCTTTACTGGTTCAGCCGCAAACGGGAAGTGCTGCAAGGCGCATATTTACGCGGGGAAGAAATTGTTTTTCGCACCAGCAAGCAGGTGGAAGTGTTGCTGAAGCGCGAACAAATTTCGCTGCCAGGTGCGCACAACCTTGAAAATGTATTAGCCGCCGTTACCGCCGCGCGCCTGGAGCGGGTGCCTGTTTCGGCCATTGCTGAAGCGGTGCGTACTTTCCCGGGAGTAGAGCATCGACTGGAATTTGTGGCCGAAATCGGCGGAGTCCGCTATTACAACGATTCGAAAGCGACCAATGTGGATGCGGCCTTGAAAGCGCTGGAGTCATTTCCAGGAAGAGTGCTGATCATTCTTGGGGGCAAAGATAAGGACAGCGATTATGCAGTGCTTCAGCCTGTGCTGCGCGAAAGAGCCGTCCTGGCTTTGTTGATTGGGGCGGCAGCGGAAAAAATTGAGCAGCAGATCACTGGCAGCGTCGCGTTGGAGCGCGCCGGCACACTGGAACGCGCCGTGGAAATCGCTTCGCAAGCTGCGCGGCGTGGTGATGTCGTGCTGCTCGCGCCGGCCTGCGCAAGCTTCGACCAGTTTGAAAATTACGAGCATCGTGGACGCGTGTTTAGAGAATTGATCAAGCAACGCGAGCAAGCTTCCGCATCCGATGCAGCGAAACCAGAAGGAAAGGCGAACAAGAGTGCCGAGACGGCTTGAAAACGATCCCTGGCTGTTCGGCGTAACGCTGGCGCTGTGCCTGCTTGGCGCGGTGATGGTGTTTTCGGCTTCGGCGGTCACTGCCGAACAGCACTACGGACGCTCTTATATTTTTCTCTTGCGCCAGGCCGCTTGGCTGGTCATTGGCCTTTTTGGAATGTTTGCGCTGATGCGCCTGGACTACCGGCGTTTGCGGGAGAGCAAAGTTGTTTATACGGCTCTCGGCCTGGTGTTTTTGATGCTGGTGGGGGCGTTCTTTCTGGACAAATCGCATGCTACGCACCGGTGGATCAAGTTCGGTCCAGTTGGGATTCAGCCGTCGGAGTTGGCGAAGCTCGCGGTGATTTTGTATCTCGCGTGGTTTCTCGACAGAAAGCGTCGCAGCGCTTCAAAGATGGAATTCTGCAAACATGATTTTGTGCAAACGATTTTGCCTGCACTGGCGCCTATTCTTTTGTGCGTCGGCGTGATTTTGTTGCAGCCCGACCTGGGCACGGCTGTGGACATTGTAGTGATCGCCACTGCCATTTTGTTCGTCGCAGGCCTTTCCTGGAAGTGGATTGCCTGCGGCCTCGCGGGCGCGCTTCCGATCCTTTATTTGCTGATCACCCACGTCTCGTATCGCCAGGCGCGGCTCATGGCGTTTCTCAATCCGGCATCCGACCCGCAAGGCTCGGGATTTCAGTTGCTACAATCCTTGATAGCGGTGGGTTCGGGCGGATTCAGCGGCGTTGGGTTGATGGAGAGCAAACAGAAATTGTTTTATCTGCCGGAAGCGCACACCGATTTTATTTACGCCGTGATTTGCGAAGAGCTGGGTTTCATCGGCGCGATGCTGGTGATTGGTCTGTTTGTGGTTTACGGCTGGCGGGGGTTGCGCGCCGCGTTCACCGCGCCCGATGGATTTGGCCGGCTGTTGGCGCTGGGAATTACTGCCATGGTTATCAGCCAGGCGCTGATTAATTTTGCGGTCGTCCTGGGCATGGTGCCCACCAAGGGAATTCCGCTGCCCTTCGTGAGTTATGGCGGTTCGAGTTTGCTGGTGATGCTGCTGGCAACAGGCGTGCTCCTGAATATCAGTCAGCAGGCCACTGAGCAGTGAGCATTGCCGGCATGAAAACGTTTTGTGTGGCACGGGTTTTTATCGCATGGGCATGAAGCTATTAATCGCGGGCGGCGGGACGGGCGGGCATGTTTTTCCGGCGATGGCTATCGCGCGCGAGTGGTTGTCACGCGGGAGCGACAGGGAAGTGGTGCTGGTCGGCACAACACGCGGAATCGAAATGAAACTGGTGCCGCAAGCCGGGCTGCCGCTCGAAACGCTGCGTGTTGCGGGACTAAAAGGCAAGGGCGGAAGCACGCTGCTCAGAAATCTGTTCAAACTCGTGCCCGCAATGCTTGACGCTGCGCGAGTATTCAAGAAACACAAACCCGTCGTGGCCTTTGGCGTGGGCGGATATGCCGCGGGACCGATGTTGCTGACCACCTGGCTGCGCGGAATTCCCAATGTGATCTTCGAACCCAATGCCGAACCAGGGTTCACCAACAAAACGTTAGCGCGCCTTTCTACCCGAATCGCCACCGGATATGAAATTTCTGCGCGGACCTGGGGAGAGAAAGCGGTAGTCACCGGATGTCCGGTGCGCGCGGAATTTCTAACCATCGCGCAACGCATTCCTCAAAAACCATTGCGCGTGCTGATCACCGGAGGCAGCCAGGGCGCGTTGCCCGTGAATCGCGCGTTTGTCGACGCCATGAATTTTCTGGCCACCAGAAAAAATGAAATGAACATCGTGCACCAGACCGGCGAGCGCGACTACGATGCAGTGCGCACTGCGTACGCGCGGCACGAAATTCTCGCTGAGGTCGTGCCTTTCCTTGGCAACATGCCGGAACGTTTCACATGGGCGGACATTATTGTGTGCCGCGCGGGCGCCATCACCGCCGCGGAAGTCGCGGCCGCCGGACGCGCCGCGATTTTTATTCCATTTGGCCGCGCCACCGACAGCCATCAACTGCGCAATGCTCAGGAAATGGCCAGGCAGGGCGCGGGCCGGGTGATCACCGAAGCGGAACTGACCGGTGAGCGCCTGAGCAAAGAAATTTTCGCGCTGGTCGATGAGCCGTTACAAATCGAACGCATGTCGACGGCCGCGCGCAAGCTCTCGTGGCCCAACGCCACGCGCGACATCGTGAATCTGATCGAAGAAGCCGCGGGTAGCGCGCCTTCACCAGCGATGGTCCGCACCGCAGCGGGCAGCTCGAGCGTTTCCACTCGCGCGGTTTCCACGCCGGACCGGGAGAAGGTCGCGCCATGATGGTCAGCTTCCGAAATTTTCAACGCATTCACCTGGTGGGCATAGGCGGCATCGGCATGAGCGGCATCGCCGAAGTACTTCTGACGCTGGGCTATTCTGTCTCCGGATCCGATAGCAAGCCTTCGGCTATCACCGAGCGGCTCGCCAAACTTGGCGCCACAATCTTCGATTCGCATGAAGCTATCAACGTCGATGGCGCGCACGTGGTGGTGACCTCTTCCGCGATCGTCGCCAGCAATCCCGAAATCATCGAAGCGCACAAAATGAAAATCCCGGTGATTCCGCGGGCCGAGATGCTGGCTGAGTTGATGCGCCTGAAATATGGCATCGCCGTCGCCGGAGCCCACGGAAAAAC
>DATMOS010000087.1:0-6367 GCA_035568155.1 Verrucomicrobiia bacterium
TTCTCGACAATCATTGCTTCGAGTGCAGAATGGATGGCGGAAATTCGGAGAGCCTGTAGCGATGACGACCGCCAAATTGAAAAATGTTTTGATCACCGGCGCGACTGACGGCTTGGGTAAAGCTGCTGCGTTATTGCTGGCGCAACATGGTTATCGCGTTTTTGCGGCGGGGCGCTCGGCGGAAAAACGCCGGCACCTGGATGAGTTGGCGCGCCAGCAGAAGCTGGAGCTCGAAACGCTGGGTATGGATGTCTGCGACGACGCCTCGGTGAAAGAGGGTGTGGCGGCGGTGATTTCCAAGGCTGGCTCGGTGGACGTGCTGATCAATAACGCGGGGATTATTTATGTGAGTACCGTCGAAGACACGCGCATGGAAGATTGGCGGCGGCAGTTCGAGACGAATTTTTTTGGCGTGGTGCGAGCTACGCAGGCAGTTCTGCCGCACATGCGCACGCGGCGGCGCGGACGTATTTTGATGGTGAGCTCGGTTTCGGGGATTATTACTCCACCGACGCATGGGCCTTACAGCAGCACGAAACATGCGATGGAAGGATTGAGCAACGCGCTGCGATTGGAGATGTATCCGTTTGGAGTTCAAGTGATTCTCATTGAGCCTGGTTACATCATGACTAACCTGCAGAACACGGCCGCGGAGTTGATGGAGCCGTACGCGGATAAGATTACTGCCGGCCCTTATGCAAAGATTTATGCGGGTGCCTACACGGGGACTACGAGCGCGAGAAAGAAATCGAAGACGACGCCGGAGGATTGCGCGCGGATCATGTTGATGGCTATTGAAGCGCGCAGTCCTAAGGCGCGCTATGGAGTGACTCCGTTAGCGACGATGGCAAAATGGGCCAAGCGCTTGCTGCCGGATAGTGCGATCGATTCTATAATTCGGCGGAGATATGGGATTGTTCGCCACCGGTCGAGTGGGAATTGAAATTGTTTTTTCGACAGCAGTTTAAAAGCCCTGAAGTTTTAAGGGTTGGTGACCTGGAACGATAGGCTGTTTTCGCGGAGAGCTTCCCATTGTTTGGCCCAAGCTTCGTGCGCGGGACTTTCCGCGTAATCGGCGGCGGTTTCCGGGCTGGTGAACTCGATGGCGTACACGCCGCTGAAGTCGCGGATCTGATTGCGGTTGGTTTTTAGCCAGATATTTTTTACACCGGGGATTTTGCGGGCTAAATCCTTGATGCCGTCGAGAGCCTTCTGCCGGTCGTTTTCTGATGTGGCGTCTTTAAATTTGTAGACCACCACGTGGAGGACGGTCTTGGGCTGGCCAAATTTATTTGGCGCGGCCGCGCTTGTAGTTCGCAGCGATCCTACGGCCATTCCGGCGCCAAATAACGTCGCATACAATGCAAGGTGCAAGCCTACTTGTTTGATGGATGGCATGCTGCTCCTCCTGCCTTGATAACGAACTTAGTTTATGTGCGCTGGCCTGCGCGAGGCAATCGCCCGCCCATCGATCCAGAGTAAAAAAAGTCAGAACCAAGACCCAGGCTAAAAAACGAGCCTGAGGCACCCCCCGCGTGATTTGATTTTTCTGAATTGCCTAGGGACTTGCTTGGCGATGAGTTTCGGCGCAGGTGCGAGCGCGATTGAGGAGTAGTTCGCGCTCGCGGGCGTTGCGGGTTAGCGAAGCGGCGCGTTCGAATTCAGCGCAGGCTTCCTCATTGCGAGAAAGTTTAGAAAGAAGGTCGCCTCGGACACTGGGTAAGAGATGGTAGGTCTTGAGTGACGGCTCTTGAGTGAGGGTCTCAACGATTTCGAGGCCGGCGGCGGGACCGAAGGCCATGGCGACGGCAACGGCACGATTGAGTTCGATGACGGGCGAGGGAGAGTATTCGAGTAGTTCCTGATACAGCGATGCAATGCGCGCCCAGTTGGTGTCCGCGGCTATAGTTGCTCTCGCGTGACACGCGGCGATGGCGGCCTGTAAGGTGTACGGGCCGCGTGCGCCGCCAAGTTTCTGGGAACGCTCCAGCGCGGCGAGGCCGCGGGAGATCAGGAGCTGATCCCATCGCGAGCGGTCTTGATCGAGCAATAAAATAGGCTCTCCCGCTAGGCCCACGCGTGCGGCGGCGCGCGAAGCCTGAATTTCCATGAGCGCGACGAGTCCGTGAACCTCCGGTTCGGCGGAAGCCAACTCCGCCAGAATCCGCCCGAGGCGCAGCGCTTCTTCGCACAGAGCAGGACGCATCAAGTCATCACCGGCGGTCGCGGAGTAGCCTTCGTTGAAGACGAGGTAGATGACTTCGAGTACGGACGACAAGCGCTCGGCCAATTCGGCTTTGCGGGGAAGTTCGAAAGGAACACGCTTTTCTGAGAGCGTGCGCTTGGCGCGCACGATGCGCTGGGCAATGGTAGGTTCCGGGACGAGAAATGCGCGGGCAATTTCGTCGGTGGTCAGTCCGCCGAGCAAGCGAAGTGTGAGTGCGACGCGGGCCTCGGGAGTGAGCACCGGATGGCAAGCGACGAATATCAGCCTGAGAAGGTCGTCGCCAACATGATCGTCGATCGCGGACTCCAAAGCAGCCACGGCGGCCTCCTGCCGGGCATCAACTTCGCGGCCAAGCTCCTGGTGCTTACGTTCGAGAAGTTTTGTTCTGCGGAAGGCGTCAATGGCGCGATGTTTCGCTGCGGCCATGAGCCAGGCGCCCGGATTATCCGGGATGCCCGACTCTGGCCAACGTTCGAGAGCGGCGACGAGTGCATCCTGTGCGAGGTCTTCCGCAAGACTGACATCACGCACCATACGCGCGAGTCCGGCGATGAGCCGGGGCGACTCGATTCTCCAGACGGCGTCGATGGCGCGATGGATGTCGGTGGACATGATCCACCATCGATCAAAACATCTTTAAATCGTGCGTGCAACCGGGGCGGCTCGTTATGTATGCATATCGCGCCGAGGTGCAGTTGCAGTTTTATGCTCGGGGAGGAAAATCGTCCGGTCCGTACATCTGGCGAACTTCGGTCTCGCCTTCCCAGCCGGGCCAGTGTTGCCGGTGAAGATCCATGAAGGCCTTGGCTGATTCCAGAGCTTCCTCTTTGGAATTAAAGTTCAAGATTGCGAAGCCGCCGATAACCTCTTTGGTTTCGGTGAACGGGCCGTCGATGACAGAAATCTTTCCGCCGGCAAGGCGAACGCGATTGCTCTGCGCTGTTGCGGCCAGTCCTCCGGATATGACCATGGCGCCATTTTTGATTGCTTCCTGACTGATACGGTGCATGGCATCCATCAAAGCCTGGGGTGGCGGGGCACAATTTTCGGGATGTTTTACCATCATCATGAATCGCATTGTTTTTCTCCTTTGGTTTTGACCGGTGTAAGTCGCCGGGTAATTTTTTGGTTCTATTTATACGTCGAACGAAGAGCAGATAAATCGACAAACTTTTTAACTTTTTTTTTGGCGCGAAATCACTGTTTCGATTTGGCGGACAGGGCACGGAGTCTTTCTTCCTGGGCTCTGAGTTCAGGTGTAAGCTCGACGCCAAAATCGAAGGCCTCGAATACCGGGCGAATTTCGACTTCGGTGCCGCCGTCGAATGGGGCACGCTTGAGCCACTCCACGGCTTCTTCGATGGACTTCACCTGCCAAAGCCAGTAGCCGGCAATGAGCTCCTTGGTTTCGGCGAAGGGGCCGTCGGTCACGGTGCGTTGCTGCCCTGAAAATTTGACGCGTTTACCTTTGGAGCTGGCGTGTAAGCCATCGCCGGCGAGCATCACACCGGCTTTGACCAATTCTTCGTTGAATTTGCCCATAGTGGTGAGTAATTCGCGGCTCGGCAGGACCCCAGCTTCAGACTCTTTGCTAGCTTTGACAAAAACCATAACTCGCATCGGGACTCTCCTTTGGACTTGGATTTTAATCTGGTTCACATATACGTCGAACTAAGAACAGCAAAATCGACAAATGCGGCCGATAAACTATGAAATTTTTTAACCTACTGAAAACATTGGTCTTCGCCGGCGACCATATTTACGGCTAGGCTGCGGCACAAATGAAATGCAGCAGTCGGCTTAATGACAGGAAGGTTTGGACGCATAGGAAAAGCTGCTGGTGAGCCAAAATGTAGCTTCCGAGAATATGGCAGCCGGCCCAGATAATCGATGGCGCGAATTTTAAAAGCGCGCAGGTCAGAGCACAGACGAGATGGTTCAAGTGCCCTGCGGCTTTGCTCAGCGGATCCCCGGACAGGATAAGAGGCACCAGCCTGAATACCGCGGTAAGCGTTAATTTAGCGGCTTGAGAGGTTGTGTTTTGCGTTGCCATGATGGCCTCCAGTTCGTTTTTCGTCACTCACTTACACGTCGAACCAGAGTCGATGAGATCGACATGGCGGACTGATTTCTTCCCCAGGAGGTAGGCGATTTTGCTAAGTCGCGGAAGGGCTTATTTTGAGGTTTCGGCGCCGTGCGCGGTGGTCCAGGCCTTCACCGTGCTGGATAATTCGGCAAGTACTTGCGAGTCGGTCTTGCCAGAGCGCTTCAGCACGTGAAAGGAGTGATCGGCACCTTGGATGATATGCAGCGTGGTTTGTGGTCCAAGGCTCTCGCAGATAGGGCGCAGTAATGTTAGATCGGCAAGATCATCTCGCGTGCCCTGCAAGAAAAGCATGGGCAACTTTACAAGCTGTAAGTGTTGGGCCCGCTTGATCGACGGACGCTTGGGAGGATGCAGCGGAAAGCCAAAGAATATTAGACCTCGGACTGCTTCCAATTTCTGTTCGGAGGCGGCTAGCGAAGTCATTCGTCCGCCCATGGATTTACCGCCGGCGAATAGGGGAAGTCCGGGCGTTAACTGAGCTGCGGTCGCGACCGCGGCTGCCACGGTTGCGGTTAGAAGCGGCTGCTTGTCTGGAACGCCGCGACGGTGCTCCATGTAGGGAAATTGGTAACGGAATGTAGCGACGTTGTCTTCGGCCAACTGATTGGCGATGGCGGACATGAAAGGGTGATTCATTCCAGCGCCTGCACCATGTGCTAGAACGAGTAGACACGTGGCGTGGGGCGGTGACAGCAGCAGAGCGGAAACTTCTTCGTTATCCGTGACGGAAAATCGCAGATTGCGGACGTCGCTCATTGGGTTAATTACGTTCATTGGGTTAATTGCGGATCATTGCGCGGATTTATTTGCGGTTACTGCGAAATGAATTTGGTGCCCGAAAGAGGACTCGAACCTCCACTCCCTTGCGAGAACCAGGTCCTGAACCTGGCGCGTCTGCCAATTCCGCCATTCGGGCACAAGTGCGGCGCGTGAACATGTCGTAAATCACGCGCGTAGTAAAGCTTTTTCATTCTGCCCGGCGACTCCACCTTTGTCAACGAATGGCACTGGTTAGACGTTGCGTGGAACGGAGTTCCAAGGTATTTTCGCTGACTGATTCAAACGTCAGAAAGCAGATTCGATTTTATTTATTTCAACGGAGAATATTCGATGCGAAGGTTCGCTTCAGGATTTGCTGTGACGGCCGCGCTGTCGGCGCTGCCGTTGATGGTTGTTTGCGCGCAGACGAAGGACGAAACCCAGACCATAAAGGTGGAATCGGCCAAAACCGAAGCGGCGAAGATTGAACAGTTCAAACCTGAGCAACAGGCAAGCAAAGGCAGCGTCACGATTGGCGGGAGTGTCATAAATTACGACGCGTATGCGGGCACGCTGGTGGTGCACACGAAGGATTGGGACGATGTGCCGCAGAACCGGGATAAGGACGACAAGAATCAGCCGCCGGAAGCCAGCATGTTCTACGTGGCGTATTTCAAATCCGACAGTAAAGGGATGCAACGCCCGCTGACATTTCTGTACAACGGCGGGCCGGGTTCGGCGACGGTGTGGCTACACATGGGGGCGTTCGGGCCGAAGCGGGTGGTTACGTTAGACGATTCGCACACTCCGGCCGCACCTTATTCGATCGTAAATAATGAGTACAGCCTCTTGGATGTGAGCGATCTGGTATTTGTGGATGCGCCTGGGACGGGATTCAGCCGCATCAGCGGCAAAGACCGGGAGAAGGCTTTTTACGGAGTGGATCAGGACGCGCAGGCGTTTGCGGATTTCATCACCCAGTTTCTGGGGAAGTATGGCCGATGGAATTCAGCAAAATATCTGTTTGGTGAAAGCTACGGCACCACGCGATCGGCCGCGCTAGTAAACGTGCTGGAGACAGAACACGACGTGGATTTCAACGGCGTGATCCTGTTGTCGCAAATATTGAACTACGCTTTGAGCGCGGACCGCGCGGAGGCCAATCCCAGCATCGAATTGCCCTATCAGTTGGCACTCCCCACCTATGCGGCAGCGGCGTGGTATCACCATAAACTGCCGGGCCAACATAAAGAATTAACGGCGCTGCTCACCGA
>DATMOS010000088.1:0-7766 GCA_035568155.1 Verrucomicrobiia bacterium
TCTTCCGCGCGATGCGGCGTGTAGCGGCCTTGCCCCAGGCTCACCCCGATATAACGAAAGTGTTGTGAAACAAATGCGTACAGCGCTTGAATCTTTTCGCTTTCACTAACCTTGCCTCGTGTGAGTTCTTCCGCCTTCGCCTGAATGACAGGTGTTACCTGGATCTGCGACTCAACCAGTCCTCCAAACCATTTACCTACTTCCCCCCACGATTGAAACGAGCTGAGTTCAATAACCGGCGGCGCCCCGTTTCCGATACCGTTTTCCCATGCCCCTTCGTTTTCATCTTTCGCACGAATCAGATTCATGTTGTGCAGCGTATACACCCGCCGCGCACCTTCATCCTTGATCGTTGGCGCAATCGCTCCACTCAACAATTTGATCGGCACATCCTTCGGAACATCCACATCGATTTGCTCGTCCAGGCAGATCACATCTCGAACAAAATTGTCGCTGATCCAAAAATGTCCGGGCGCCAGCGCATCGTGCACCGTCCAGACCATGTGGTACTCCAGCACGTCCCCACTCCCCAACGCTTTTACAGCGATATGTTTCTCACGCTGGTCCGTGTACATCGGTGCTTGCCGGCTCACTTCCGAATCCACTTCCTGCACGTCACTCGCCGGTGTTACCACCACTGTTCCGTCTGGCTTGCGCACTCGCACGTAGTCGAGATTCAAGGATTCAAAGGTAGACGCATAAGAAAACCGCAGTAGCCCCAAGTCATGGATCGCCGCCTCCGACTGCACGCGAATCCTCCCGGTCAGCTCCCGCGACCCCGTGCCGTCCGCCTCAAAGCGCACCCGTGTGTGCAATATCTCTAACACATAGGCTTCTTTGGAAAAGTCATCCTGCGGCGTCATCTGTCTCATCACTTGAGAGAAAAGCGCGCCGGGAAATGCCACGAGACACAATATGAACGCAGCTAATCGCATGGTTATAGGCATGAGGGCCGCCCGTTTTGGCGGTGCACAGATAGTAATTAAGCGCGGTTGATAACGGGGAATATTTTGATGACCAATTGTCTAAGAAAATAGCTGTCCCATGGCCCGGCTTACCAGTTTAGATTCGCACTGATCCTAGTCCGGTTGGTTATTGCTGCGCCTGTTGCTGTTGCTGGGCCCGCATCAACTGCGACTGGTGATCCTCTTCTAGGAATTGCGACCACTCCTCATCCGCCGCGAACTCTTCGTCCGGCGGCAGCACCGCTTGCGACGGCGTCACGCGCACGCGCACCTGCAACTCCGTCTCGGCCTTGCCTTTCATGGTTCCCATTGTCGGTGGGACGTCCGCATAGTCTCTGCCCACGGCTGTCCGAATGTGCCGCTCCGCCGCAATCAAATTATTCGTGGGATCGAATCCCACCCACCCCAGCCCCGGCAGCGCTGCTTCCACCCATGCGTGCGTGGCCCCGTCCGCGGAGCGATCCGAGTTTTCCTTGCCGTGATAAAGATATCCGCTGACATAACGGCACGGAATCTCCGCTCTACGCACCAGCGTTATCATGATGTGCGCGAAATCCTGGCACACGCCCTGCCGCGAGCGCAACGCGTGCTCAATCGGCGAATTTACCGCCGTGCTTTTCTTCACATACGTAAAGCTGCGATACACCCCCGCTACCACGTCCGTAAGAAATGCCAGTGGACTGCGCCCATCCTTATTTGCCACTCCAATTTCGTTGGCCAAATCTTCCAGTTCCGGCGAGGTCCGCGCAAAATGGCTGGGCATCAGCGCGTCCCAATAATCTTTTTTCTCGATCATTTCTTGCAAGTCATCCCACGCCCTGTAATCCATCGTTTCCGGCAAAGGTTGCTGCTCGTCTATATTCACTAACGCATCCGAAATAACCGTCAGTTGGCGGTGCCGCTGCGGCAAATCAAAATGATGTACCAGATTTCCGCGCGCATCCGTGTGCGCGAAAATCCGCGCGCGCGGATTTACCGACAGCTGAAAAATAAAGCACCGCTGGCTGCCTTCACTGCGCGGGTGCATTCGCACTTCCATCATGCTCTGCCACACCGAGTGGCTGTAGCGGTAGCGCGTAAAATGTCGGATAGCGTAGAACATTACGATTCGAACGCAACCTCGATTGGATATTCGATATAAACCTCATTCACCGCGGCGTGCAAATCTCGGCACTGCTCGATAATCGCGGCCAGATACATATGTAAATCCCCGCGAATCACTTCCCCGATCTGCACATAAGTCACCGCCGACCGCAATCGCCCGATCAGTCTCTCAATCTTCCCAGTCCTGCGGCTCAGCGACCGGTTGCTGATAGAGGTCAGCGCATGATGCATTCTGTCCAGCGAATAGCGCACCGAATACGGAAATTCCGGTTGCAGCAAAATAAAATCCGCGATGCGTTCCGGTTTTAATTCCGCGGTGCAAACCTTGCAGTACGCTTCAAAAGCCGCGCAGCTGCTCAACAATCCCACCCAGTCCAGATCGTCGGCGTTCTTATCCACCGAAAAATAAGCATCCAGCAAAATGGAGAGATTACAAGCCCGCTCAATATATTTCCCCAACTGAATGAAATGCCAACCTTCGCCGTGATTGATCGTGGTATCCGTGATCCCATAAAAACGGTAAGCCCCCTCGCGCACAATATTCACGATGCGCATGGCCCCCGCATCATCATCCGCATGCAAATCCATCCCCGTCACTTCATGAAATAATTTATTCAGGTGCTCCCACATCTCCGAGCTGATCTCTTCGCGCACCTGCCGGGCGTTTTCGCGCGCGCCAGCGATGCACCTCATGATGGAAAACACCCCTTCCGAATCAGCTACCAGGAGAAATAACGCACGCTGCGGATCCAGATTCGTGGAGGTCGTCCCGCGAGCCAGCGACGACACTGCGCGAAACCATCGCTCGTCGCTTGAAAATTTTGCAGGATTCAGAATCAGCCCGTACGTTGCCTCTACCACGCGTGACGCGTTGTCCGCCCGCTCAAAGTAGCGGCTCATCCAGTAAAGGCTGTCAGCTACCCGCGAAAGCATCGAGCCTCGGACTTAACACTCACGTTTTTCAATTTTGTAACACCCACGTATCCTTCGACCCGCCGCCTTGCGATGAATTCACCACCAGCGAACCCTTGCGCAGCGCCACCCGCGTCAACCCACCGGGAACAATGGTGATGTTTTCTCCATAAACCACATACGGCCGCAGGTCCACGTGCCGCGGCTCAATCGTTCCGTCCACAAAACAAGGCGCCGTGGATAAATTAATCGTCGGCTGCGCAATATAATTTCGCGGTTCCGCCATAATCCGGTCGCGAAATTCCGAGCGCTGTTCCGCAGTGCTGTGCGGTCCGATCAGCATCCCGTACCCGCCTGACTCGCCCACCGCTTTCACCACGTATTCATCCAGCTTCTGGCAAACGTGATCGCGTTGCGCCGCGTCCGACATCAACAACGTCTCCACATTTTCTAGAATGGGGTCCTCATTCAAGTAATACTTGATGATCTTCGGCACGTACGCATAAATCGCTTTGTCGTCCGCCACGCCCGTCCCCAGCGCATTTGCGAACGCCACATTCCCCGCGCGATACGCGTTGAACAATCCCACCGCACCCAGCGCCGAATGCCCTTCAAAAACCAGCGGGTCCAGATAATCGTCGTCGATGCGCCGGTAAATCACATCCACTCGCTGCAATCCAAAAGTAGTGCGCATATAAACAACGTTGTCGTGCACCAGCAGGTCGCGGCCTTCCACCAGCTCGATACCCATCTGCCGCGCAAGATACGTATGCTCAAAATAAGCGGAGTTGTAAGAACCCGGCGTAAGCAACACCACCGTCGGCTCCGTGCGCCCTTCCGGTGCCAGCGACTTCAGCGCCGACAAGAGCACCTGGCTGTATTGCTCAATCGGCCGCACCCGGCATTTCCGGAACAGCGTCGGAAAAATATGCTTCATCACCCTGCGGCTGGTCAGCATGTACGAGACGCCGCTCGGCACCCGCAAATTATCTTCCAGCACGACGAAGTTCCCCTCCGGCGTGCGAATCAAATCCGTGCCCACCACCGTCACATACACGTCGCGCGGCACTTTTATCCCGCGCATCTCCCGCCGGTAATGTTTACAGGTATAAACAATCTTCCCAGGAACGACGCCTTCCTCAATAATTCGCGCCTCGTGATACACATCTTTCAGAAATAGATTCAGCGCCGTAATCCGTTGCGTCAATCCACGCTCAATCGTTTCCCACTCCGCCGCCGTAATAATGCGCGGCAGCAAATCATGAGGGAAAATCCGCTCCGTCCCTTTTTCGCTTCCGTAAACCGTAAACGTAATGCCCTGGTTAAAAAACGACTGGTCGGCTTCCTGCTTGCTGCGCCGCAATTCGTCAGCGCCAAGATTCAGTAGTTGGGTATACAGCGGGCGGTATTGTTTGCGAGGAAGGTCCGTCGACCGAAACATCTCGTCGTACGAGCCATTAAAATCGTAGCGCCGGAAGGCTTCGCTGGCGCTATGGTCAGGAGCATCCGTATCGATAATCATACTATTGCGGTGCTTTACGTCCGGCGCAAGGATAGCGCATCGCGACGTCGTTGATTATCGGGAAAACCAATTAGAAACATCGAAAAAACAGCAGAATTACCCTAGATTCAGGATGGGTTTCGGGTGCCTAAGGCTCGCATTTGAGTTTAACCCTGGGTCAGGCTACGAAAACTACGTCCCGGATCGTGCCGTTTGTGCCACCGTCCCGGCGGTATCCCCATCAATTGCCGGGAACTCAATATCCGGTAACTGTTCCACCGCCCGTCGTAACGACTGCTCCCAACTCGAATGGATCAGGTTCAGGTCCCGGTCCCCCGCGCACACCCGCCGGTAACGCGTTATTTCCAGGCTGTCCTTCTTATAGAGCAGCAGGTCAAACGGCGGCCCCACCGTCACGTTCGACCGCATAGTCGCATCCAGCGACAGCAGCGCATATTTCGCCGCCACTTCCAACGACGTGGTCGCTTGAATCCCCCGGTCCAGTATCGGCCGCCCATATTTGCATTCGCCCAATTGCAAATACAAAGAATCTTCCGTCGCCGCGATAGGATTGCCCTGCGGATAGATCAAATAAAGGTTCGGTTCCTGCCCCCGCACCTGCCCCCCCAGTAGCAAATGCACGTTAAAGCTGAACGAATCGCGTTCCAACGACGCGCGATCCAACTCCGAAATTCGGCGCACACAGTTCCCCACGATTCGCGCCGCGTCGTAAAGCGAGCTGGCCTGCGCCAAGCCCCGCCCTGAATCAAAATCCGCGCGCAGCAGCGTCACCACCGACTGGCTGATCGACAAGCTCCCGCTGGTCAAGATCACAAACATGCGTTCGCCGGGCTGCACAAAGCTGTACATCTTCCGGCATACATTTACCTGATCGAATCCGGCATTGGTGCGCGAATCCGATGCCAGCACCAGCCCTTCTTGCGTGGTAATTCCCAAACAATATGTCACTCAACGCCTCGAAATAATAAGATGTGTGAACCTACTGCATCATACACCCATTGTTTACTGTGAATTTGTGATGTGCTGCATCGAAAAAGAATGTAACAGTACCAACCCCGAGTCGTGTTAATTTCTGCATTCCGCGTCTCAGGCAGCCATAGCTCCCATTAGAAACGGAAACCCTGCATCTATGCTCATTCGTCTTGGTTACGACATGCAATTCGACGCGCCTTCGGAAGTCCCTATCGTAACCTTGCTCAACGTCCATCCCTCCCGTAAAAAGGATCTACGCGAGCCCGACTACCTGCGCACCGACCCTGTCGTCAACATCGAAAACTACCACGATACCTTCGGCAATGATTGTTGCCGCCTGGTCGCCCCACCCGGCAAGATTCGCCTTTATAATTCCACCCTCATCGAAGATTCAGGAAAGCCCGACGTCGAAGGTTTCGACGCCCCGGAAACTCCTATCGAGCATCTCCCTCATGAAGTCCTTCCCTACCTGATGAACAGCCGCTATTGCGAAGTCGATCTCCTCTCCAACACCGCCTCCGAATTATTCGGCGGCGTCCCCAAGGGTTGGAAGCGCGTGCGTGAAGTCTGCACCTGGGTGCACAACAAAGTCACCTTCGGCTACGAATTTGCCAATCCTACGCGCACCGCTCTCGGCGTCTATACCGAGCGCGTCGGCGTCTGCCGCGACTTTCAACATCTCGCCATTACTTTTTGCCGCGCATTAAATATTCCCGCGCGCTACGCCACCGGTTATCTCGGCGACATCGGCATCGTCGTCGCACCCAGCCCCATGGATTTCAGCGCCTGGTTTGAAGTGTATCTCGGCAATCGTTGGTGGACACTCGATGCTCGCCACAACATCTCGCGCATCGGCCGCGTCTTGATGGCCACCGGACGCGACGCCACTGACTGCGCGATGACCACTTCCTTCGGCCGCGCCAAACTTCTCAGCTTCCGCGTCGTCAGCGACGAAGTCCCCCAGTAAATCTTTCAGCTTCGACCGCCCCTCAAAGGGCCTGCGACCAGCCACCCGTCGTCGCTACCTTCTCAAACCGCAGCGAGGAGGTGCTAGTGACGTGCTGGGCGCAATCGTGCTTTCACCTGATTACATTTTCCTCTGATCGACAAGGGCAGCAGCACGTCGCCATCTGCAAGAAATCCGATTACGCCGTGGTTCTCTTCTCCAAACAACCACATATCCGCTCAGTCAGGTGGTGTGACTAGCCGAACGCCTGCTTCGCCAATTGGTGAGCTGCCGCTGCAAGGCAAATACTCACCACCATAGACTCGTTGACCGTCCGCTTCCACCAGACGACAGTAGTTGGCCGCGCCTGAAGACGACAACCCGCAGCCAAACCACCACCCGTGATGCCACGAAATCGGAAGGTGAGGTGCCTCAATCCAGACCGAATTAACGGGCATGAATCCGGGACGCGTTGGCGGAAATACTCTTGCATCCAGCCACTGAACTCCACCCGCCATCTAGAATAAGGGCCCAGCAACAACTATAACGGCGATACACCCCAAGATGATTTTTCCAGAACGATTTAGAAATTTCATGGTCACCAGACGGCGACTATCACGACTTCGGCGGGAATGGTCCCTTCTTTGGGGTTGACGGGCACGACGAATACCTGCCAAAGAAGAATGGCCAGCACTGGAATTCTATAGCTCACGAGTCCTCCTTAGAAGAAAGAATAATACGGTCCCTCAGTAAACCATTTCCCCTTCACTACTAGTACTGCGCGCGCATTTTTCATCAGCGAGCTTGTGTTACTGGCAATTCACACGAACGCAACATCCACGTAAAGCGCAAAGCGCACTGTGCTCTCCCGCAGTTACTTTTCAATTCGTGTCCGCAAGAAGGAGAGTGCATGACCTTAAGAGAAGTGGTATCCGAGTGTGTACAGTATTGCCGCATTGCCCTGGCGGGAGCGACTATCGTCCAATTCGCTTTGGGAGGAATGTTCGCACCATCGCTGCAAGCCCAAGAGAAGCCAAAAACAGCCAGCCCCATCAAGCACGTGATTATTATCGTGGGTGAGAATCGTACTTTCGATCACATTTTTGCCACCTACAAGCCGACCAACGGCCAAACCGTGGATAACCTTCTCTCCAGGAAAATTATCAAAGCCGACGGCACTCCTGGACCGAATTTTTCCCAGGCGGCCCAGATTGACGCCGATGGCTTCGCTCGCGACTCGGACGACTCCAGCAAGTATTCGATCAGCCCTGAGAAAGACAACGTCGTCTACCCGACCCTTCCTCCTCCTCTAACCGGCGGCCCCTCCGACGTCTGCAAAGACAAC
>DATMOS010000089.1:0-18180 GCA_035568155.1 Verrucomicrobiia bacterium
AAATCCCCGCAAACAACACTATTTCTTTTCATAGACTTGCATCGCGGCCCATCTCGAGCCGCTAAGCAACAGCCCGCGCACGCTTCGAATAGCCCAGCCGCGTCCCTCAGGCTTTTGCCGGGCTGTGTCCGACGGAGTATCATTCCTTCGCTTGCGGACCGAGAATTGGAGCGAGTCTGGTGCGGTCGAAAAGGAGAACAGGGAATGTCTTTGGTCAGCTTTGTGGACACGCCGAAATTTGAGGATTACAAGAAACGCTTTGCGGAGCACTACAAACTGACGCGGCGCCCGGACGGCGTAATTTTGGCGGAGGCCCATACCAAGGGCGGCTCCATACAACTGAGCGTGGAAAATCACCGTTCCGTGGGGCAGCTCTTCAAGACCATTGGCGCCGATCCCGAAAATGAGGTGATGATTTTCAGCGGCACTGGCGAAGACTTCATGATGCAGGCCGATCCCGAGGGATTTAAGTTGGAGCAGGAAGATCTGCAGCACTGGGCCTATGAGTATGCCTACAAAGATGGACGCATCAATGTCAGCTCGCTGGTGAACGACCTGGAAATTCCCACCATTGGCGTACTGAATGGTCCGGGCTTTCACACCGAAATTTGCCTGATGTGCGACCTCACCATCTGCAGCGAGGACGCCATCATTTTCGATCTTCACTACGACATCGGCTCAGTGCCGGGAGATGGCATTCACAGCTGCTTCCTGGAATTGCTGGGAGTGAAGCGCGGCGCGTACGCGCTGCTTACCGGGCAGGCCATCGACGCAAAAACGGCGCTGGAATATGGATTGGTCAACGAAGTGGTGCCGCGTGACAAGCTCCTCGATCGCGCCTGGCAACTGGCCGACCACATCATGACCCAGCCGCACATCACCCGGCGCATCACCACGCAAATCGTCAGGCGCCCGTGGAAGAAACGCATCACCGACGACCTCGACGGCGGATTTGGCATGCAGATGTTTGCGCACCTGGCCAAGAAGAAGTCCATCCACAGCAGGAAGCACATCGATGAATCGGTGGCCTACGTGAAGCAAGGCAAACGGAATAATTTTGAGTGAGAGTGTGCCTTGGGCTGCGTTGCGAGTTGAAGCCGGAAGGGGCTGCAGGGAATGTTGATGCTGGGCATTGACGAAAATTGGATTCGCGCATGACCAAGCCATGACTAAATATGTCGCGCTGCTTCGCGCCGTAAATGTCGGTGGCACCGGCAAGCTCCCGATGACCGAGCTGAAAGCCATGTGTGATTCGTCCGGATTTGTGAATGCGCGCACTTACATTGCCAGCGGCAATGTAGTGTTTGAAAGCAAGCTCGCGGAATCCGCGGTGAAAGCCAAGCTGGAGAAATGCCTGGCCTCGTACGCGGGCAAGCCCGTTGAAGTATTAGTGCGCACCGGACCGGAAATGGCCGCGATCCTCGCTAAAAACCCTTTCAAATCGCGTGCGCCAAACGCCACCGTGGCGATTTTTCTTGACGAACGGCCGCCCAAAGACGCGCTGAAGACCATCACTGGCCAGGCCGAGGAAGAAGTAGCGCTTGGCACGCGAGAAATCTACGTGCACTACGGAGCCGGGATGGGCCGTTCAAAATTAAAAATCCCAGCCGCAAAACGCGGCACGGCGCGCAACATGAACACCGTCGCCAAGCTCGCCGACTGGGCCAGCGAATAGGAGTTCGCTCTTATCGTATTCATCAAGTGGCGCGATAGAGTAGAATAGCCGGTAATGTGCAACCCCTGCGGTAACGGGGAGATCAAAAATGGTGGTCGCAAGATTTCATGCCAGTCACGTCCATGTACTCGCAAAACGATAAAGCAATACTGATGCGCTGGCAGGTCGCCAAAGTGCGCTCGGACTGGCGCGTGTTGGCGAAGCCCGGGCTGCGCGATGATGTTCCGCCGGAAGACAAAGCCATTCAGAAGGAATACTATGCGGCGCGTGACGCACTGAAACATTTTGAAGATAAAGAACTGGTCGCGCTGGCCGAGCAAGCGCATCCGCAAGTGCCGGACGTAAATCTGAACACCACTGAGGGCTATCGCCGCTGGTGCCAGGTGCAACAAAACATCATGGAAGCAGAATTAAAACTTCTCGCGATCAGCCGCGAAATAGAAGACGCTTTCCCGCATCTAAAAATGCGCGCGTAGTAATTTTTCCCCGCAAATACTTGTTGGGTGCTTTGAATCGCGCAAGAGACTCACGCGCTCTAATGCGCCTTATTTAGCTGTGATGAGCGTGCTGGTAGTTACTACGCACTGCCATGCACCATTCATCTTGATCCAGGTATCCACGAAGCGCTCGCGGCGCGTATAGGGTCTACCTTTTTCCGTACCTTTCACGCGAAATATGCCCACAACTACTGCGGCGTCCCCGTAGACCTGCACCGTGGATTGCTCCGTTACTGCCTGGGAGGGTTGATAGTCAGGTGACTTGATGCTAGCCAGGAATTCGTTTCTGGAGGAGATGCTCCCATCGATGTCGACGGAGACCATGGTGTTGGCGAGAAGCATGTCCAAAGCTTTGGTGTTTTTTTCTTCGAGAGCGAGATTCCAGGCCTTTTCAAGCGCGAGCACGCGCCCGCCCTCATCGCTCATGTTCTGCTGCTGCGCGGCCGGCAGAACGCCAGTAAACAGCAGGATCACGACAGCCGACATGATTTTTCTCATGGTTCTCTTCTCCGGGTTACGCTTTGCCAGCATGACCGATCGATTTCACCTGGAATAAGAATACTGCCGCGAAGCGATTACACTGTGGCAAGTTTCCTGCGCTGCACATTGCGTATTTAACTTCTTGCGCGTGGCGGGGTGATTTAGAGCTAATGGAGAACGTACTTCGCTGGCGCGTGGTTTTTATTTTCGGGCGGTTAGGCGCAAGGTATATTGATGGCTTGTTGGAAGGAAACTGATGACGACGGCTGTGCTTTCGTTGGGCTCGCAGAGGAAAACGATGTGTTGTATTGGTTTGGTGATGGCCGGCGGGATTTCTTGTGCCGCGGGGTTTGGCCATGCGCAACAAACGAAAAGTGCTAAGCCAGCCGCTAAGAGAGACACTGCCATTCGCAAGATGCAGCCCGCGGATGTTGCGGAGCTGCCCCCTGTGTTCGTCGAGAAGCTGAATACGCGCGGGTGTGTTATTCCTCAATTTGGCGAGGTCGGACGCGCTGGTGCCACGGCAGGCGACCCTGCCCAGGCAGCCGGGCTGACAAATGTTATTCATGGCGAGTTTGCGCGGCATGGCCAGGAGGATTGGGCGGTGCTGTGTTCCAAGGGCGGGAGTTCCACGATTGTGATTTTTTGGGGGAAGACGACGGCGTGTCCGGCTTCGCTGGCGAGGCTGGAGGATGCGCATTACCTGAAGCGCGGGGCTGATAAGAAGATGCGGTACTCGCGATCGATTCGAGCGTTGGGGAAGAGCGAGCTGGGCGACCGTGCGGGCATCGCGGGACTCAAGGACTTTTCGCATCAGGGGATTGATGATCGATTTGTGGGGAAGTCGTCGGCGTTTTTTTATTGCAGCGGAGGAAAATGGAAAATTTTCCCGGGCAAGGATTCGAGTAGCGAATGACAACGCAACTGCAATTTAATTTGATGCCGGAGCGGCGGGTATGGTCGGTTACGGAACTGACGGTAAAGATCCGCGACCTGCTGGCGCGGAATTTTACTGATATTTTGGTGGAAGGGGAAATTTCCAACTGCCGCGAGGCGACCTCGGGGCACATCTATTGCACTTTGAAGGATGAACGCACGCAGATTCGCTGCGTGTGTTTCAAAACGCAGCTGCGGACGATGAAATTCCGGCCGGAGGACGGCTTGCGTGTGACGGTGCGTGGGTCCATCAGTGTTTACGAGGCGCGGGGCGATTACCAGATTTTTGTGGAGAGCTTCGAGCCGGTCGGCCTGGGTGCGTTGCAGCTGGCGTTTGAACAATTGAAGAAGCGGCTGGAGGCCGAAGGGTTGTTTTCGCAGGAGCGGAAAAAACCTTTACCGGTGCTGCCGCGCTGCATTGGATTAATCACTTCGCCGCGTGGGGCAGCGGTGCGCGACGTGGTGCGCATTTTGCGGCGGCGATTTCCTAATGTGCAGCTCACGTTGTATCCAGTACGCGTGCAGGGGGAAGGAGCGGCGGGCGAGATTGTGCGCGCGTTGCAATTTTTCAACCGGCGGCAAAGCGTGGATGTGGTGATTCTGGCGCGCGGCGGCGGGTCCATGGAAGATTTGTGGAGCTTCAACGAAGAAATTGTGGCTCGGGCCATTGCGGCGTCGAGCATCGCGATTATTTCCGGCGTCGGACATGAGACAGATTTCACGATTGCGGACTTTGTGGCGGATGTACGGGCTTCGACACCTTCGGCAGCGGCGGAGCTGGTGGTGCAGACGCGAAGGGAATTCGACAAACATATTTCCGAGCTCCGCGACGGCCTGACGAGTTTAATTCGCTACCGGCTGAGCAATTCATCGCGGCGCGTGCATGAATTGGCGGCGCGGCGCGGGTTTCGCCGGCCCGGGGATTTGTTGCGGCAGCAACGGCAGCGAGCGGATGAAATGACTTCGCGGCTGGCGCTGGGGTTGGGGGCGCGGTTGGAACAATCGCGCAGACGCTTCAACGTGACGCACCTGCGCATCGTGTCGTTTGATTTTCACAAACAGATCGTGCGGCTACGCAATCGCACGAATGATTTTGCAGCGCGGATCGAATTGGCGTTACGCGCGCGAGTCGGGCAAGCGCGGCGACGCTACGGCGCGGATCATTTGCGGCTGGTGTCATTTGATTTTCGCCGCAAGGTCTCGGCGTTTCGTTTGCTGCTGGAGCGACGCCAGACGGAACTGGCTGCGCGCGGTGAGCGATTATTACGGGCAAAGCGCGAGCGGCTGGAGCGGTTGCGTTTGCAGTTGGAGGAGCGCAGCCCGCTTCGCGTGCTGGAACGCGGCTACTCTATTGCGACGGATGCGGACGGCAACGTGTTGCGCGCCAGCGATCAGGTGAGTCTGGGCGATACCGTAAACGTGCAACTGCATCGCGGACGCTTGGTCACGGAAGTAAAAAACAAAGACACGTAAAAGTTTGCACGCTTCAAGAATGACTAACACATAAACGACCAAAGACCGGTTCAAACTCAAGTGCGAACCCGGGGCACCCAACCGCAACGTCAAAAGAAGGACCCACCCTACAAATCGAGGGTGGGGCACCCTCCGTTTTTTTTTGCGGGCGAGTTAAACGATTTTTTTTCGGGCTGGAACAACGAACGACAGACTACTCGTCGTCGGAGGAGGCGACTTTGAGGACGGCGAGGAAGGCTTCCTGGGGGATGTCGACTTGGCCGACGCGCTTCATGCGTTTTTTGCCTTCTTTTTGTTTTTCTAGGAGTTTGCGTTTGCGGGAAATGTCACCGCCGTAGCATTTGGCTAGGACGTTTTTGCGGATGGCGGCGACGGTTTCGCGGGCGATTACGCGGCTGCCGATGGCGGCTTGGATGGGAACTTCGAACATCTGGCGTGGGATTAGTTTTCGCAAACGGGTGACGAGATCGCGGCCGCGGTCGTAGGCCAGGTCGCGGTGAATGATGAGCGCCAGAGCGTCGACCGGCTCGCCGCCCACTAACACATCCAATTTGATCAAGTCGGATTCGCTGTAGCCTGCGAGGTGGTAATCGAGCGAAGCGTAACCGCGCGAAACGCTTTTGAGGCGGTCGTAAAAATCGAGCACGATTTCGTTCAGCGGCAGCTCGTAGGTGAGCATGACGCGCGTGGGGGAGAGATATTCAAAATTTTTCTGGGTGCCGCGTTTGTCTTGACAGAGCTGCAAGATGCCGCCAACGGAGTCTTCGTTGGTGATGATCATGGCCTTGATGATGGGCTCTTCGATTTTTGCGATGTCGCTGGGATTGGGAAATTTGGCGGGGCTGTCGACTTCCATGACGGCGCCGTCGACGCGGGTGATGCGGTAGCGTACGCTGGGCGCGGTGGTGATGAGATTCAAGCCAAATTCGCGTTCGAGGCGCTCCTGCACGATTTCCATGTGCAAGAGGCCGAGGAATCCGCAGCGAAAACCAAATCCCAAAGCCACGGAATTTTCCGGCTCGTAGAAAAATGCGGCGTCATTCAATTGCAATTTACCGAGGGCGTCGCGCAAGGGTTCGTACTCGTCGGCGAGGACGGGGAACATCCCGGCGAAAACCATGGGCTTGATGGCTTCGAATCCAGGAAGCGCGGGAGCTGGGCGAGAGGCGTCGGTCACGGTGTCGCCCATGCGGGCTTCGGCAACGCGCTTGATGTTGGCGACGATGAAGCCAACGTCGCCGGCTTCCAATTCCTCGAGCGCGACGGGCTTCGGTGTCAGGGTGCCAAGCGTCTCCACTTCGTAGACTTCGTTGGTGTAAACGAGGCGAATTTTCGTGTGCGGCGTGATGCGGCCTTCCATCACACGCACAAGAACGACTGCGCCGCGATAGATATCGAACCAGGAGTCGAAAACCAGCGCCTGCAGCGGATTTTCTGCACTGCCTTTGGGGGGTGGGATGCGCGCGACGATCGCTTCGAGAACATCTTCAACGCCGAGACCGCTTTTTGCACTGATGAGGAGCGCGTCGCTAGCCGGAATAGCGAGGACGGTTTCGATCTGCTCTTTGACGAAGTCAGTTTGAGCGGCGGGCAAGTCGATTTTATTGATGACCGGGAGAATAGTGAGGTTGTTGCCAGCAGCGAGGAAAGTGTTGGCGACGGTTTGCGCTTCAACGCCCTGGCTGGCGTCGACGACGAGCAGCGCGCCTTCGCACGCGGAGAGGGCGCGGGAAACTTCGTAAGAAAAATCGACATGGCCGGGCGTGTCGATCAAGTTGAGGCGGTAGGTGTTTCCATCTTTGGCTTTATAGTGCAGGCGAATGCTCTTGGCCTTTATGGTGATGCCGCGCTCGCGCTCCAGGTCCATGGAATCGAGCACCTGCTCGTGCATTTCACGGGAGCTGAGCGCACCGGTCATTTCGAGCAATCGGTCGGCGAGCGTGGATTTGCCGTGGTCGATGTGCGCAATAATGCAAAAATTACGTATGAACTTTGGATCCATTTAGGCTTATAACGGCAGGAGAGTTTGGTCGCTTGGCGCCGGGCGCGTGCTGGCCTGGACACTCGCCGGTCACGCTACAGCCGCGCAAAAACCATGCCGCGTAAACATTGAGTTTGCCACAAAATCGGAAGGCGCGTCAGCCTGGGGACGAAATGAGTTGAAAAGTTTAATGTGGGAGCAGGGCTCGATAAAATCGGCACGACAAGAGAGAATAGTGTTATGGAAACGCGATGTGCGCGTTGCGATGCAGCCATGAGTTGCAAGCCCGAAGGTGGTTGCTGGTGCGCGGAATTGCCGCCCATGCCGATGCCGGCATTAAAAGCGGGGGAAGCAGTGGGATGTTTGTGCCGGAATTGCCTTGAGGCGCAACTGCGGGAGCTTCAACGCCAAGGAAAAAGTGCTGAGTAGTTTTAGTAGTTGAGGTTTGGCGGGATTTCGGAATTGATTGCGGTGAATAGGAGCTGCGTGAATATTCCCGGAAAAAGCAAGACCCACTCTACAAATCGAGGGTGGGGCACCCTTCGCATTTTTTTGATTTGCATGGGGATTTGCTCGCAGATGTGCAGTGACTCTTTGAGGCATGGATTTGGCCGCGCTCTGCCAGCGGTATATAGTTAAAGAGGCTGATAAATCTGCACGCAGGCTGTCGAGCAAACTGCATAACCGATTACACCGCAAAGGCAACCCTCTCTGATGGCCGGAGACGTAAACAAGCATCTTGACCGGGCAAAGCGCTTCCTCGAAAAAAATCGGGTTGCGGACGCTATTGCTGCTTATCTGGCGGTGCTGGAGGGAGCCCCCCAGCACCAGGAGGCGACACAAGCGCTGGGCGATCTGTATTCACGCACCGACCAACCTGATCTTGCGGCGGTTTATTACGGATTGCTGTTCGACATGCTGATCGATCCGCGTGATGAGAATAAAGCGGTGGCGATTTATAACCGGTTCCTGCGCAGCGGGCGGGTGGAGCAGCCGCCAGAACGCATCGCGCGGTACGCGTTTCTGCAGCAGAAACAAAATCACGCCGAGGAAGCGATCGAGCAGTACAGCAAGGCGGCGGAAATGTTTACCGCTGTTTCGCGGGATGAAGACGCGCTGTTTTGCCTGGAACGCATCGCGCAACTGGATCCGGAGAATCCTGCGCGGCAATTGCGGCTGGCGGAAGCGGCAGAACGCATAGGGCGGCGGGCGCTGGCGGCTCGAGCCTATTTGCGCGCCGGGCAACTGGCCACGGCGCATGGGGAACACGAGGATTCGTTGAAACTGTTGTACCGCGCATATGTGCTGGCACCTCAAGAACGCAGCGTGGCGCTGTTGTACGCGGAAGCCAAGTTACGCGCGGGGATGGCCACGGAAGCGGTAAAGATTCTCGATCCGTTCGCAGGAAAGGAGAGTGACGCGACGTTTGTGGATGCGTTTGGGAAAGCGCTGGTGCGCGCCGGGCAATTGGATCGCGCACGGGAAATACTTGAAGGGTTGTTGCGCGAGAAGAACGTAGGAACGATGCCGCTGTTCGAACTGGCGGACGCGTACGCAGCTGCGGGCAAAGAGCGCAATGCCGTGGATGTGCTGCTAACGCTGAAGCGGCGGATGTTTGCGGAGAAAAAGCAAAATGAGTTCGCCATGCAAATGGACCTGGCGGGCGAGAAGAATGCGCAATCGCAAGCGGTGCTGGAACTCTGGGCGGCGCTTTACAACGAGCTGAACCGGGAATCGAAATATTTCGAAATCATGACCAAGCTGTTCGAGGTTTACGTGGGGGCCGGAAATATAGCGAAGGCCGCGGAAACGCTGGAAAGACTTGTGGACATCGACCCTTACGATCCAGGTAATCAGGAGCGCCTGGAAAAGTTGCGAAACCGGGTGGACGATGCGTTGTTTAAGCGGATCGCGGTGCGGCTGGCAAGATCGACGAGTTTGAGCGCGGGTTCTGCGTCGCTGCAACATTCGAATGCAGGGGAGATTGTCAGCGCCTCGCAAACGACCACTGAAGCGGGGCGTGAGAAGCAAACACTCGAAGACTTGATTGTGCAAACGGAAATATTTTTGCAATATTCGCTGCACAATAAAGCGCTGGACCGGCTGCAAAAAATCGGGGTGATGTTTCCGGGCGAAGAAAAACGCAACGCGCGACTTTCAAATTTATACCAGCTGGCCAATTGGTGGCCGCCAGGAGCGCACCGCCAACAGCCGACTGCCGGGGTCGCAGGAACTGGTGCCGGGGCAGCGCCGTCTCCACCGATAACTATGTCGCCTGCGCCCCAAGCGGAATCGCAGGCTGCGAGCGGGGCAGGCAAGACCGGGGTATACACGGCGGAAACACTGCGAGACCTGTCGAAGATATCGGAGGTAAACCAAAAGATATTCCGGCAACAGACGCCGCGCGCGATGTTGAACACTGCGGTGAATGAAGTTGGCACATACCTGAACGCAACACGCTCGCTGGCGGTTGTCGGCCCCGCAGGGCGCCCACCGGAGTTGACGGCAGAATTTTGCGCGACAGAAGTGAAACCGGCGACGACCGCGCAGGTGGTGCTTTTATTGGCGCTGATGGAAAAAGCCGAGCCGGACGAGCTTGGGGGACTCATGGTGGAGTCCTCGGACAGGTCGATACTGGCGGAGTTGGGCCTGGAGAGCGCGCTGGGCGTGATTATCACCGACAAAGAAACTCAGGTGCCCGCGGGAATGTTGATGGTTGGTCATGCGCGGCGGCATAAGTGGCGGCCCAACGAAGCGTACTTTCTGCAAGCCATCGGCGACCAGATGTTGATGAGCGTGAGCCACACGCGGTTGCGGTCGCTGGTGCGGCGCATGGGCGTTTCCGACGAACGGACCGGGCTACTGGGCCGGACCTCGTATCAGAGTTGTTTGTTGACGGAAGCGGATCGCGCGCGCACGCAAGGCACGCCACTGGCGCTGGCCATCCTGCAAATTGATCGCGGTTCGGATATTTTGCGGCAGCAAGGGGAATCGCCGATGGAGCGATACGTGGAGCAACTGGCGCGTTCGCTGCAAGCCATGCTGCGGCAGAACGATGTGGCGGTGAAATATACATCATGGTCGCTGGCGTTTATTTTGCCGGACACTACATTAGAGGGGGCGCAACATCTGGCGGACAAATTGTTGCGGGCGGCGGGTGATCTGCGTCCGCCGTGGAATGCCACGCAGATTACGCTGAGCGCGGGAATCGTGGAAGCCGCGGCGAAGCCGGAGTATGACAGCGAGGATATTGTTACGGATTTAATCAATCGCGCGGAGTTTTCGGTGGAAGAAGCGCGCAAACGGGGCGGCGGAAGTGTGATCGCGCTGGAGAGCCCGGTAGTTTAGAGAGCAATTCATAAATTCAGAGAGGAATTTTATGTTTCCCACAGACGTTGTGATTGTTGCAGGGGCGCGGACGCCAATGTCGCGGTACACGGGATCTTTCTCGGAGGTGTCGGCCATTGACCTAGCGGCGCATGCGTCGAAGGAAGCGATTCGCAGGTCGGGGGCCGACCCCCCGGATTTCGATCACGCGATTTTTGGAAATGTGATGCAGACGAGCGCGGACGCTTTGTATGGCGCGCGGCACGTGGGGTTAAAGGCAGGATTGAAAATCGAAGCGCCGGCAGTGACAGTGAATCGTTTGTGCGGATCGGGCATGGAGTCGATCGCGCAAGCGGCGCAGAGATTGTTGCTGGGCGAGGCGACCATGGTGTTGGCTGGCGGCATGGAGAATATGACGCAGGCGCCTTTTGTGATTCGCGGCGCGCGGAATGGATTGAAACTTGGGGGCGGCGCGCTGGAAGATACGCTGATGGCGGGACTGACGGATTCGTATTGCGGATTGCCGATGGCCCTGACGGCGGAAAAGCTTGCGGAGCAGCATGGCATTACGCGCGCGGATGCGGATGCGTACGCGTTGCGCAGCCAGCAAGCGGCGGATGCAGCCTACAAAGCGTGCCGGGTGAGGGATGAATTGGTGCCGGTGGAAGTGAAGCACGGGAAAAAATCGATTACGGTCAGCGAAGATGATCATCGCAGGCCGGAGACTACACTGGAGACGCTGGCGAAGTTGCCGCCTTCGTTCAAGAAAGATGGGATCGTTACGGCGGGTAATGCTAGCGGGATCGTTGATGGCGCGGCGGCCGTGGTGGTTACTCGGGAACAGACTGCAAAAGAACGCGGACTGAAGCCGGTGGGGCGCATCGTGGCGTGGGCGGTGGCTGGCGTCGACCCCAGCATTATGGGGATCGGCCCGGTGCCGTCTTCGCAAAAAGCGCTGAAGCTTGCGGGATTGAGTTTGGAGCAGATGGATCGCGTGGAAGTGAACGAAGCGTTCGCGGCGCAATACCTGGCGGTGGAAAAGGTGTTGGGATTAAATCGGGATAAAACCAATGTGAATGGCGGCGCGATTGCGCTCGGGCATCCACTGGGAGCTACTGGAACGCGCCTGGTGATTACGATTCTGAATGAATTGCGGCGCAACAATTTGCGTTATGGATTGACGACGGCATGCATTGGCGGCGGGCAAGGCATCGCGATGATCGTTGAAGCGTTGTATAACTAACTGCCGTTTGGCGGCTACTTTGCGGGGCACTTGGCGAGCACGTTTCGAAGAATCCACGAAAGGAAATTCTTGAGAGGAGCGGATGACGATTCAAAAAGTTGGTGTTGTGGGCTGCGGATTGATGGGCTCGGGGATTGCGCAAGTGGCAGCGGCGGCAGGCTTTCACACGGTGGTGCGCGAAGTGAGCGGAGAAATTGTGGAGAAGGGGTTGAAGAATATTGATAAGAATCTCGCGCGATTGGTGGAAAAAGGCGCGCTTGATGAAAGCAAGAAAGCGGAGATCCGAGGGCGGTTGAAGGGGACCACAGCGCTGGATGATTTGAAAGATTGCGACGTGGTGATTGAGGCCATCATTGAGCAACTTCCGGACAAGCGCGAATTATTTAGTGCCCTGGATGCGCTTTGCCCGGTTTCGACAATTTTTGCCAGCAATACTTCGTCGTTGACGATCACGGAGATAGCTACCGCTACAAAACGGCCGGAGCGATTTGTGGGGCTGCACTTTTTTAATCCTGTGCCGGTGATGAAATTGGTTGAAGTGGTGCGCACCATTGCGACCGATCCGTCGGTGTATGAAGAGATGGTGGCGTTTGGGGCGAAATTGGGTAAAACGCCGGTGCGCGCGCACGACAGCACCGGATTTATCGTGAACCGGCTGCTGGTGCCGTACCTGCTTGATGCCATTCGCGCGCTGGAAGAAGGCGTGGGATCGATTGAGGACATTGATAATTCGATGAAGTTGGGTTGCGGGCATCCGATGGGGCCGCTGACGCTATTGGATTTTGTGGGGTTGGATACCACGTACTATATTGCGAACATCATGTTCGATGAATTTCGCGAAAGGCGGTTTGCTTCGCCGCCGCTTTTGAAGCGCATGGTGCTGGCCGGGTGGAATGGAAGAAAATCTGGACGGGGCTTTTACGATTACAGTGATCCGCAAAAACCCAAGGCGATGAAGTTTTAGTAGTGCTACAGGAACGACGAAAGAGTTGCGCTTCAAACTGAGGTCTGAATGGTTCCACGCTACGGACCCCACCCTACAAAACCCTTAGGGTGGGGCACCCTGCGTTAGCGCGGAGTTGTAATGGCTTCACGAATCGGGTATCGGGAGATGAAGTTTTAGTATTGTTACGGAATGACGAAAGAGTCGCGCTTCAAACTGGGGTCTGAATGGTTCCACGCTACGGACCCCCACCCTACAAAACCCCTGGGTGGGGCACCCTCCGTTAGCAAGGAGTTGTAATGGCTTCGCGAATCGGGTAGAGGTATCAAATTTCTTTTAAGGATAACTTCTCGAGGCGGAATGGCTTACGAAAATTTGCTGTACGAAAAAAGGGATGGCATTGCGTATATCACGCTGAATCGTCCCAAAGTTTTGAACGCGCTGAATCGCAAAACGGTGGAAGAGCTGCAGCAGGCGTTGCTAGATGCGCGCGGGGATGACGCCGTGCGGGTAATTATCCTGAGCGGTGCAGGCGAGAAATCGTTCGTTGCGGGGGCGGATATCGGGGAGCTCTCGCAGCAAACGCCGGTGAGCGGCAGGGAGTTTTCGCTTTTTGGGCAAAGTGTTTTTCATATGCTGGAAACCATGGGGAAGCCTTCCATTTGTGTCGTTAATGGTTTTGCTTTGGGCGGTGGTTGCGAGTTGGCGCTGGCATGCACGATTAGAATTGCGAGCAAAACCGCGAAGCTCGGCCAGCCGGAAGTAAAACTGGGAATCATTCCGGGTTACGGCGGGTCGCAGCGGCTGGCGCGGCTGTGCGGCAAAGGCGTCGCGCACGAATTGTGCCTGACAGGAGAAATGATCAGCGCGGAGGAAGCGCATCGCATCGGGCTGGTCAATCATGTGTACGAGCCGGCGGAACTGATGCCCGCTGCGGAAGCGTTGGCGAAGAAAATTATTGCCAACGCGCCGCTGGCGGTGAAGTACACGATGGAAGCCATTGAGCGCGGGGTGGATATGGGACAGGAAGAAGGAATGTTTCTGGAGGCCACACTTTTTGGTTTGGTATGCACCACGGAAGATATGCGCGAGGGAACGAAAGCGTTTTTGGAAAAGCGGTCGGGGCAATTCAAAGGTAAGTAACGGCACACCAGACAAGACAAAGAGCGAATGGCCAAAAATCTACGATCCAAAACGATACAAGCGAAGCTGGATGGCAGCGGCTTGCGCTTTGCAATTGTGGTGAGTCGCTTTAACAACGTTATTACCGAACGGTTGCTGAGTGGTTCACTGGAATCGCTGAAAAAGTCGGGTGTGGCAAAAGCGGATATCGAAATTGTAGAGGTTCCGGGAGCCTTCGAATTGCCGCTGGCGTGCAAGACGTTGGCGAGCAAAGGCCAGTATGACGCGTTGATTGCGATTGGGTGCGTGATACGCGGTGAAACTTCGCACTACGACTATGTATGCTCTGAAACGGCGCGAGGACTGCAATTGGCTCAAATGGATACTGGGGTGCCGATTATTTTTTGTGTGCTGACTTGCGAAACGCAGGAGCAGGCGATGGCGCGCGCGGGCGGCGACCACGGGAACAAGGGATTCGACTCCGGACTTGCGGCCATTGAGATGGCGCGACTTTCACAGACGCTGAGCGGAAGAGTGGCGCAGACGGCGCCTTCCGCGAGAAAGCTTCGGCGCGCTTAGTGTCCCTACGAACAAAATCCCGCGAGTTTGCGATGCAGATGCTGTTTCAGTGGGATATGAGCCGTCAGGATCCCGCGAAACTGGAAGCAAAATTCTGGCGCACTGCGAAAGCGGCGGATAACACGCGAGCGTTTGCCAACAAATTGTTTGAAGGTGCGGCCAAAGGCGCTGATGAGCTGGATGCGCTGATCGTGCAGCATGCGCAGAACTGGCGGTTGGAACGCATGGCGATTATTGACCGCGCCGTTTTGCGGCTGGCGATTTATGAGCTGCGAATCGCGGAAACGCCGCCGAAGGTGGTGCTCAATGAGGCGGTGGACCTGGCGAAGAAGTTTTCTTCCGAAGATGCGGGGGCGTTTGTGAATGGAATCCTGGATGCCGTTAACAAGGCTTTGGTTGACAAGGCAGCGGGCGCGAAATAACTTCTCTGCCGTGAATGCTATTTTTTATTGACGCTTCGAAGGGTGGGGGCTTGGCTTGCTCGAGGGATCGAAGAGAGATTCCTTGTATCTAGGTGGAGGCGGCAGGTTGGGTTGAGAATGTCGCGCGGCGGGCAGGCGGAATGACCGTTGGAAGCGAGTGTTGGCGATGAGTGCTTCAGGTCAAGTCGCTGGCCAATCGATTGGCGTCAGCGAAATTTAGATGCGGATGGTGCCTTCGAACACCCGAACGGCGGCACCACTGCAGCGCGGCACGAGTTTTTTACCGGTTTGCGAGACTTCCACTTCGATCTGGCTGGGTCTGCCCATCTCCACGCCCTGCTGTATGTATAGCGTTTGTGCCGGGGCCAACTTGCCATTTTGTACCAGATAGGCGGCCAGCGAACCGGCCGCGGAGCCGGTGGCAGGGTCTTCATAAATCTCCCAGGGAAGCATGCCACGCGCGGAGACTTTGTTTGTGCCGTTGGTTGCGAAGCAATACGCCATGGTGCCGTTTTTGCCTTCGAAATTGCGCAGGTCATGGACGTTCATATGGATGCGGCCCAGCGCGGCACGATTGCGGAAGGGAACCATCAAATTTGACACGCCGGTGGAAACATATTGCGGCTGCAATTCGGAGTGAAAATCGGAAACCGAAACTCCCAGCGCGGCGGCTAGCTTTTTTTTATTAATTTTGACGGAGTGAAAGACGGCGGGCATTTGCGTCATGGTGACGCGTTGCGGACGGCCATCTTTGAAGCGGATCTCTACCGGGAGCACGCCTGCTCCAGTTTGCTGCATGATGTGGACGCCGCCTTCCTGTGCGGGAACGACTCCGAGTTCAGCGAGCAAGAACCAGGTGCCGACAACGGGATGGCCGGCGAGCTTCAACTCTTCCTTGGTGGTAAAAATTCGTAAGCGGGCCAGCGCGCGGTCATCCGTGGGTTTTTGCACGAAAACGGTTTCGGACAGATTCATTTCGCAGGCGATGGCCTGCATCATGTCGTTCGAAAGGCCGTCGCCGTCGGTGACGACCGCGAGCGGATTGCCCTCGAAGCGCTTGGTGGTGAAGACATCCAGAGTGTGAAAGCGTCGTTCCATAAAGTTTTATGCGCGCCTAGGTGTGGATGGTCAGATGGTTTCGAGGCGCGCGACAGTCCTTTCATTAGTAACATTTCCCGTGTTGAGGGTCGATTTTGGTTCGATGAGCACGAGGTGAACCTCTTCATCGGCGACCGGCTTATGTTCCACTTTACGAGGGACGATGACAAATTCGCCCTCGCGAATAATGGATTGGTGATCACGGAATAGCATACGCAAGGTGCCTTTTACGACCAGGAATAGCTCGTCTTCGTGATCATGATGATGCCAGATGAATTCGCCTTTTAGTTTAACAACCTTTACGTAGCAATCGTTCACTTCGCCGATGATGTGGGGTTTATAGTGTTCGGAAAATTTTGCAAATTTTTGTTGCAGATTGACGGTTTCCATGGCGGCTCCTTATAACTGCTGAATAAGGTCGATAACGGCAGCGAGCACCCGGTTGGTAGTTTCGCGGCGGGAAGTTTCCGAATAGACGCGAAGCAAAGTTTCGGTGCCTGAAGCGCGCACCATGACCCAGCCGACATCGCCGAGATAAACCTTAATGCCATCCATGTTTTCGCGGCGGGTGACGGGCCATTCCAGAATATGTGTGAACGAAGAATCGGAGAAATACGCGATGGCTTTTTGTTTTTGTTCGGGCTGAACGTCGAGGTCGACGCGGCCGTAGTGGTATTCGCCAAATTCGGAGTGCAGCGCGGCCAGCAACTGGCCAAGAGTCTTACCATGCCAGGCCATCAATTCCGCTAGAAACAAGGCCGAAACGGTGGCGTCACGTTCAGGAAGATAAAGGCTGGTGCCGAAGCCGCCACTTTCTTCACCGCCAGCCAGAATATTTCGCTCCAGCATGAGCTCACAAATATATTTGAAGCCGATGGGAACTTCGTGAAGGGTGCGGCCGAACCTGGCGGCGATTTTATCGATCAGCTTGGTTACGGAGAAAGTTTTGGCAATGTCACCGGGAAGATTGCGGGTACCCGCGAGGTGCCAGACGAGCAAGGCGAAAAGCTGATGAGGATTGAGGAAAGAGCCGTCGCGATCGATGGCTCCGATGCGATCACCGTCACCGTCGGCGCAAAAGCCGGCATCGTATTTGCCAGCCAGCACAGCATCGCGCAGCGGTTGGACATGCGGTTCGATGGGCTCGGGGTGCCCGCCGCCGAAGAGTGGATCGCGAGTGCCGCGGATTTCGTCACAGTGAATGTTGTTGCGAGTAAAGAGCTCACGCAGCAGGCCTGCGGACGAGCCGTGCATGGGATCAGAGACAAAACGGAAATTTGCTTTTCGCAAGCGATCCCAATCGACGAGCTTTTCGAGGGCATCGAGGTATGGGGTACGCGGGTCGAGGGTGTGGAGTAAATTTTTGCGCGGCGGAAGCGGTGCCGTGGCGCGATGTGTCGCGACATCTAGTTCCTGTTCGATCTGCGCGACGATGGAGGGAAGCGCGCTGCTGCCATAGCTCGCTTTATATTTAATTCCGTTCCAACGATAAGGGTTGTGGCTGGCGGTTATGACGATGCCGCCGGCGGCGTGTCGTTGGCGAACGAGCAGCGAGACGGCGGGAGTGGGGCAGGGCTTGTCGGTCAACCATACGGGCGTGCCGCTGGCCGTGATCACGTCGGCGACTGCCGCGGCCACAATATCGGATGCGAAGCGATGGTCGTAGCCGATGATTACGCCCTTGCGCGCATCTTCGGAGCGAATCACATAGCGGGCGATGGCGTTGGCGACGAGGCGCGCGTTGGCAAAAGTGAAATCTTCGGCAATGATGGCGCGCCAGCCGTCGGTGCCGAATTTAATTTGCGCCGGTCTATCGCTGGCGACAGTTTGGAGCTGCAGAGTCATAACGCCGAAGAGTATACGCGAAGGTTGAGGGGCTCCAAGAGCCGCATTGGCGTGGTTAGAGGAGGTCCTTGCGGCCGCGCTCTTCGAGCCACTTTACGACTTTGCCGACGTCTTGAGAGCGATGGCGAGGGCAGATCAGCAGGGCGTCTGGAGTTTCCACCACTACAAGGTCGCGTACGCCGATAGCGGCGACGAATTTTGTGGGGCTCCAGATAAAATTTCCTTCGGCTTCGAGCATGTGGCCGGCGCCTGCGAGGACGTTTTGGTGTGCGGCGTTGGTGGACTGTTCGTGGACGGCGGTCCAGGAGCCGATGTCACTCCAGCCGATGTCGGCGGGGATCATGAAAACTCGGGACAGGCCTTTTTCGCAAGTGGCGGGTTCGAGGATGGCGTAGTCAACGGCAATATTTTCGAGGCGCGGATAAATGGAGCGAAGTTTGCTTTCGTATTTGTGGGTGCCGATGGTGGCGGCGAGAGTCTCGAGTGATGCGTAAGTCTTGGGCAAGTATTTTTTTAGCGAATCCAGGAATGTGGAGACACGCCAGAAAAACATTCCGGC
>DATMOS010000090.1:0-2684 GCA_035568155.1 Verrucomicrobiia bacterium
GAAATCGCGTGCGAGCGTAACATCAAAATCCGTTCGCGGATTTTCAGGAGCGTAAATGGCAAAGCAGCAGAAGAAGACGGTCACCGGGCGCGTGCTGCACGATCCGGTCAAGGACAAACTCAGGCCGATCTTCCCGCTGGATTTATCGAAATGCCGCACGATCGACCAATTAGTGCGCGCGATGGGAGATACGGCGTTCACCGGTCGGCAAATCGGCGACGCGGCGGATGTGCTGGAAGCGATGGCGCGCGACGAGGATTGCTTTGTGGTGCTGACCCTGTCTGGAGCGCTCACGGTCGGCAAGATGGGCCTGGTTTTTTGTGATCTGATTGATAGCGGGATCGTGAAAGCCGTTGTTTCGACGGGCGCGTTGATGGCTCACGGCTTGGTCGAGGCTACCGGACTTTCTCATTTCCGGTATGACCCGTCGAAGATGGACGACGAGGAATTGTTCGAAGCCGGTTATAACCGCGTTTACGATTCCTTGGAGCCGGAAACGAACCTGGATCATGTGGAAGATGTTGTTGACCATATTTTTGACCAATGGGACGCGAACGAAGTTGTTTGCAGTTGGAAAGTGCATCGCCGGGTCGGCGAATATCTGGTGAAGCAGGGCGGCGGGCGCGGAATTCTGAAGTCGGCTTACGAACGCAACGTGCCGGTATTCGTTCCGGCGTTCTCGGATTCGGAGCTGGGCATCGATTTTGCGTTGCACAAGATTGGCCGCCAGAAGGCTCTACGGCCGTTGCTGCGATTTGATCCCTTTGAGGATTTCGAAAAGTTTGCGGACACCATGCTGGCGACGAAGCGCATGGGGATATTTACGGTGGGCGGAGGAGTACCGCGAAACTGGTCGCAACAATTTGGCGTTTATGCGGAGTTGATGGCGCGGCGCGGGTACAAGAAAGTGCCGCTGAAACGGTACAACTATGGCTTGCGCATTTGCCCGGAGCCGGTGCACTGGGGCGGATTGAGCGGGAGCACCTATACCGAGGCGGTGTCCTGGGGAAAGTTTGTGCCGCCGGAAGAAGGCGGACGATTCGCCGAAGTATTTGACGATGCGACGGTGGCGTTGCCGCTGGTGGTGGGAGCGGTGCTGCAGCGAATTGGATATTTCAAACCTTAAGCGAGAGCTGCGGGCGAAAGGAGAACGTCCATGGCGAAAACGAGCGCAGCAAAGAGTCAATCGATCTATGGCGTACACCCCGGCGTGGCGATGGTGCAGAAATCGCTGGCGGATTTGAAGGAGAAGACTGGACGGTCGCTCGATGAATGGATTGCGCTGGTGAAGAGGGAAGCGCCGAAGGGTGAGAAAGAACGCCGCGACTGGTTGAAGACTAAGCACAACCTCGGGATGAACAGCGCCTCGTGGATCGCGGAACGCGCGGACCGGAACGGTGGCGATCTAGATACGCCGGAGTCGTACCTTAAATCGGCGGTTGAGTACGTTGAGGAGCAGTACGCGGGCCCTAAGGAAAAACTACGCCCGATTTATGAGGAGTTACTGGAGCTCGGGAAATCGATAGGAGCCGATGTGAAAGCTTGCCCGTGCAAAACAATCGTGCCGCTGTACCGCAATCACGTGTTTGCGCAGATTAAGCCGACAACCAATACGCGGATCGATCTGGGATTTGCGCTCGCAACCTACAAGGGGAAGCTTCCGAAACGCGTGATCGATACGGGCGGCCTGGCAAAGAAAGACCGCATAACGCATCGGATGGAGATTAAGTCTTCGAGCGATGTGGACGATGACGTGAAGAAGTGGCTGAAAACTGCTTATGAGCTGGACGCCTGAGGATGACCGCAGCGCAACAAAGACCTTAGCTGATCGTGAATAGGGCGGACCTTGCCGAAGTGCACAGCCAGGAATGGCTGTGCCACCTTTAGTCGTCTTCGCCGATTAGAATCGCCGCGCCTAAAACAGTCGTCCAGAGGCCGCGCTTGTCGCCTACTGCGGATTGCGTGACGTTCATGGTGCGGACGATCTTGTTGGAGATGCGGTAGACCTCTTTTTTTTCGTCGAAAGAGAGATCAGGGTCGAATTCCACGTTCAGCGTTGTCGCCAGCATTTCCGCGGCAAGCTCTTCGGCGTACTCGCCGGCCACTTCTTCGGTTTCACCGAACGAGTGGTGCTCGGAGAGATAGCCGTACATGCTCTTGTCGCTTGGCAGGGCTAATCCAATGCTGGCGGCAATCAAGCGGTGCGCTTCTTTGGTGGAATTTTCGCTGATCACCGTAAACGCGACTTGTCCCGGCTTGATGTACTTCAATCCTTCGCTGCGCGAGATCAATTTGCAATTTGGAGGGAAGATTGAGGAAACGCGCACGATGTTGCACGCCGCAATTCCAGCATTCCTAAGAGCCAACTCAAAGCTCGAAAGCCTTTCGCGATGTTTTCCGACGCCTTTGGTGAGAAATATTTTCTTTGCGACGAACGCCATGGTGCCGGTGTGGGTGCCTCCGTGAGTGGGCTGAGAGCGAAAATTTTACCGCTGTGGAAAAGTAACAAGAAGGTTTTGCAGTGTCAACGCATTTCCCGTGCTACGAGTGAAAATCGAGACGAACTCGCGGCGCTGAAGTGATTTGCAGATCGGGAAACGATCCCTGCAAAGAATTGTTAACGTTCGATGAATTATTCGCGCGCGACGTGCTGTAGCAGCTTTGCGAGGGGCTTGCTCAACGCC
>DATMOS010000091.1:0-5626 GCA_035568155.1 Verrucomicrobiia bacterium
GAGAAGCAGCCCTAATGACCGGTGAAACTGACCCGCGGCTGATTCTGCAGCATTTCGGGAAAATGGGCGTTCGGACGGTAGCCCTCAAACTAGGGCCGGCAGGAGGGGCGCTGTTGTCCGACGGCACAATCACGTTTTGCGAGCCAATCATGATTCAATCGCTGGATACCACTGGGGCAGGTGATTGCTTTGATGCGGGATTTTTGTATGCGTGGCTGCGCGGAGACAACCCCCAAAATTGTCTTAAGGCGGGAACTATTTGCGGCGCCCTCTCTACCAGGTGTCTTGGAGGAATCGACGGATTTCCGACCGTCGCGGAATTGGATGCTCAGTTATGAGCGGTAAGGTTTGCATTATTGGCGGCGGCGGTGTGCGTACGCCGCTGCTCATTCATGGACTTCTCCAATCGCAGAACATTCTGAAAATCAGCGAGCTGGTACTTTTCGACGTAAGCCATGAACGCGCGGAAGTTATGGCCGCACTGGGCCGGGAAATCGCGAGCAATCAGGGCGTGGACATTCGGCTAACCACAACGACTTCACTGGAAGCCGCCGTTGAGGGCAGCGCTTTTGTTTTAAGCAGCGTGCGCATTGGAGGCATGGCTGCGAGGGCGCGGGACGAACGCACGGCGATCGAACATGGTCTTGCGGGTCAGGAAACCACCGGGCCGGGTGGCGTGGCTATGGCGTTACGGACCATACCAGTTGCATTGGAGCATGCCCGCGTGATCGAACGACTGGCGCCCCAATCATGGCTCATTAATTTTACGAATCCGGCCGGGCTTATAACGCAGGCGCTCAATCAACATACCAACTTGCGCATCGTGGGTATCTGCGATACGCCGGCCGAATTGTTTCATCGTATCGCGCACGCCCTAGGCGAGGCGGTTTTGGAGACGGTATGCGAGTACGCCGGATTGAATCACCTTGGTTGGGTGCGACGTGTCACCGTGCGCGGAAAGGATGTTACGGCACAGCTGCTGCAAGATCCCGAACTGTTGCGGCATCTGTATCACGCCAGTTTGTTCGATCCGCTGCTCATTCAAACGCTCCAATTGATTCCTTCGGAATATTTATTTTTTTATTACAGCCAACGAAAAGCGTATCGCAACCAATTGCGCGCCGGCGCCAGCCGCGGCGAGGAATTATTGCGGTTGAATGGAGCACTGTTCGCTCAGCTCCAGGCCGAAACGCCACGCGAGGCCCTAAATACGTATCGAAATTATTTGATGCAGCGGAACTCTTCATATCTTCGACTGGAGGCTGAAGCAGGCTCGGCTTTCGGTCAAGAACGAGACGAAATCGATCCGTTTGAAATTGCCACCGGCTACCACCGCATCGCAATAGAAGTGATGACCGGCCTGTTATCCGAAGAACCAAAGGGAGTAGTCGTGAATGTGCGCAATCGCGGCAGCATCGAGGATTTGGATGACGAAGATGTGGTGGAAGTACCGTGCCGAATCAGCCGGAGTGGCGTTACGCCCATATCAACCGGGCAGTTACCGGAAGCCGTGCGTGGACTGGTGTTGGCCGTGAAAGCCTACGAACGTACCGTGATTCGAGCAGCGGTTGAGAAGTCGTGGCCGCTTGCACAACTGGCCATGCTCGAATATCCGATCATCGGTCAATGGGAAATTGCCGTAGACCTCAGCAGAAAATTAGCTGACAGTGATCCGGAATTTCTCGGATATTTGCGGCCGAACTAGAGGAATCCCCGCCCATTGACAGACGGGAGGGCGGGGAATTACAGTATATTTGCCGTTCTGCAAACGTGTGCAGAAGAGCAACCACTGATCCCGTGTACCGCCCTACCTCCATTAAAGATATAGCGCGGAAGGCTAACGTTTCCTTTTCAACGGTTTCCAGAGCCTTGCAAAATAGTCCGTTGATTAGCCGCCGCACCGCCGAAAAGATCCAGAAAATTGCCCGTGAATCCGGTTATCGAGCCAGCGCCGTAGCGCGGGGATTGGTTACCCAAAGAACCAAAACGATCGGAGTGGTGGTGACCTCCATTGCCGATCCGTTCGTTAGTGAAGTCGTTGACGGCATTGAGGAGTGCTGTAACGACCACGGGTACTCGGTGATTCTGGCAAATTCCAATGCCGACCCGGACCGGGAACGCAAGGTGGTGCAGTCGTTTTACGAAAGACGTGTGGACGGCATCGTGGTGACCTCTTCGCGCGTCGGAGCCTTATACATTCCGCTGCTTTCGGAAATGAGAGTCCCCATCGTGCTGGTAAACAATCAGCACCCTGGTGAATTTGTGCACTCGGTAATGATTCAAAATGTGCAGGGCAGTCGCGAGGCCACCAATCATCTGATTCAGCTTGGGCATCGCCGCATTGCTTATCTCGGCGACCGCTTCGGTCATCAGTCAGACACTGAACGATTTTCAGGGTATCGCCAGGCGCTCGACGGCGCGGCTTTGCCGTTTTTTCCGGAGTTAGTGGTTCACGGTGACGGAAAGTCTGAAAAAGCCATCGCCGCGACGGAAGCTCTGTTGCGTCTACCAGAGCCACCGACCGCCATTTTTTGCTACAACGACATGACCGCGCTGGGGGTGTTGCGCGCGTTGCATGCACGCCACCTACGCGTGCCCGCCGATATTTCTGTGGTTGGTTTTGATGATCTTTTTATTGCCTCTTACACTGATCCGCCTCTTACGACCGTGCGCCAACCTAAGCGACGAATGGGGATCCTGGCGATGGAGAGCCTTTTGCAGTTGATGAGCGGGCAGAATCCTTCGCAGGCCATCACCGTGGCGGCCGAACTAGTTGTTCGGGGATCGAGCGGCCCACCTCGAAAGGCCCCGAAATGACCTCGATTCGCGCGACCTGAAACAACTTCGAGATCATCTGTTTGTTTTTGAACATTTGTTCCCCCGGTGGAGAGAACTAGCGCAGTCGTGCAGGTTCGCGCCAATAGTTCAACCGAGTTTTAGAAAGAAGGAGCCCGCTTGAAAGAGAAGCGACTGAACGTGGGCATCATCGGCGCTGGGCGCATCGGAAAGGTGCACGCGGAAACCCTGGCGTTTCGCGTGCCGGGCGCAGCCCCTGTAGCCATCGCCGACATAGATCTAAAGATGGCCGAGAAGGTAGCCAAACAATACGGGATCGCACGTGTGACTGTCGATGCAGGAACAATTTTGTCCGACCCCAACATCGATGCGGTCCTGATTTGTTCACCCACCGATACCCACGCGGATCTGGTCATCAGGGCGGCTTTAGCGGGGAAGCACATTTTCTGCGAGAAGCCCATCGATCATGCTCTGACGAAAATTGACCTCGCGCTCGCAGCAGTCGAGAACGCAGGCGTCAAGTTTCAGGTCGGATTCAATCGACGTTTCGATGCAAATTTTGTGCGCGTCCGTAAGAGTGTTACGAGCGGTGAAATAGGGACGCCGCACCTTATGCACATTATTAGCCGAGATCCTAGCCCCCCACCGATTTCGTATATCAAGGTTTCCGGCGGCATTTTTCTGGATATGTCCATTCATGATTTTGATATGGCACGTTTTTTGATTGGCGATGAAGTGGAAAGCGTATACACCGCCGCGGCCGTGCGGATCGATCCAGAAATCGGAAAAGCCGGCGATCTCGATACTGCTGTAATAGTTTTACAATTCAAGGGCGGGGCTATCGCCACCATCGACAATAGTCGCAAGGCCGTTTATGGATATGACCAGCGCGTAGAAATCTTAGGGAGTGCTGGATCTATTGCAACCGGAAACTGCTTTCCTAATCAGGCGATCATCAGCACGGCGACCGAGATTCGCCGTGATTTGCCCCTGAATTTTTTTATGGAGCGCTACACGGATAGCTTCGTGAATGAGATGCAGGCGTTCGTGCACGCCGTACTGCAAGATGAACCCACGCAAGTAAACGGCAGGGACGGAAGACTCGCAGTGCTGATCGGATTAGCCGCGCGCAAGTCTTACGACGAACGCAGGCCGGTTCGCTTGGAAGAAGTCGCAAAATTGCAACCGTCTAGCGTTCTGGCCTGACGCAAAACAGCTGCACCGTAGCCTCTATCTTACCTATTCATATTTTTGCCGCTGATCGCGTCAGGTCACTTCAGGTCAGTTCACGTCACTTCACGTTCGGATTTTTTGGGAGGCTCACCAAGTTGGCGAATAACCGGAAGGCTCCCGGTACGCCTTCGGGCAGCTGGCGATAGAACGCATAGGCGTTATAGATGTAAACGCCTTTCCCGTATCTGGCGTAGAGTAGCCCGCCTTTTTGCGGTGGTTGCCCTTCGTCTTGCGTGGACAAAAGCGCTTCGTAGTGGGAATCCCAGGATTTCAGGAATTTTGACCCGCGCTCTTCTACCCAGCCTTCGAAGTCACGTGCAGTAATTTGGTTGGGCCACAGAAAAACGGGGTTCTGGGGGTCGAGAATATCTATTTTTGACTCTTCGTCCGTGACTTCTTCAGGATTTGAACCCATCTCATAGGGATAAGGGCCAAAGTTGTGATCAAATTCCGGCGTATTGTATTGCACGATCATTACGCCGCCGTTCTTCACGTAGTCCAACAGCCGGCTGTTGTAGGCTTTCAATTCGTCGCGGGCGGCATACGCGCGCACACCCAACAAAATCACGCTGTACTTCGACAAGTCCGCTGAAGCGACATCGCTAGGAGCGAGGAAAGTTACGTGGAGGCCGAGGTTTTCGAGCGACGCCGGCACATCGTCGCCGCTGCCGGTGATGTAACCGACCGTCAATCCTTCCGCAACTCTTACATCGACTCCAGTGACACGAAGCACCGCTGGGCGGTAAAGATAATCGGGACGCAGTCCTGGATAGCCGGTGACTTCGTAACCCTGCTTATATTGTTCGCCGCCATAATCCACTACGGCGGTAAGCTGGTAACTTTTTTCCGCGAGATTTGCGGGCGTCACCTGAAAGGTAGCGAATTGTTCGTCGCCATCGCTGACCGTTGAAAATTCCACGGAAGGCGGAGTGCTCGTCCAACCGGAAGGCAATTCGAGTTTCACGCTGCCTTTGGCGGGACCTTTTACATTGCTGCGAATCCCGGTAGTAACGGCGAATTCCTTGCCTTTCAGGGGCACGATGCCGGCCTTGGGATTAATAGTCACTGACACAGCCGGACCAACTACCAGCGGTTCCGAAACCACACCGAAACCGTTAACCCGCTTAATACTTTGCACCACTTGGCCGACACGAACCGGCACGCCTTCGAATTCGAATTGCGCCCAGGCGGCGAGCGGGTACGGCGAAAGAGGCTGGTTCAAATATTTCATGTCGGCAATGTCGTAATACGACTGTTCAATATTCGGGCGGCTGAAGTACGGCTGCGTGAATTTCGCATTCTTGGGCACAGTTAACTCAAAACGCGTATCCGCTGGCTTGTCTTCGACCAGCGCTTGAGGGTCAGTCGCGCCTTTGATTTCCCAGTCGTTCCCGTCGGACGCGTCGACTTCAACATGCTTCAATGTAACCGGCAGCGCGCTCTGGCTCACCACGTGAACCTTTACTCCGAATTTCTGGCCAGGAATCACGACACGGGTGGTGTCCGGATCGCCAACGAACATTGCATACAATGGATTGGGTTCTTTTTCTGGCGCCATAGTGGCGGCCACCGAAAGACCTAAAGCCTCCGCCAGAGC
>DATMOS010000092.1:0-3446 GCA_035568155.1 Verrucomicrobiia bacterium
AAAAACGATTCGACTGTTTCTGCAAAACTTGCCGCCTAACGCTGTCAAAGTTTTCGATGTAAATTTGCGGCAGTCTTTTTTTTCCGCCGACATTTTGCGCGAATCGGCGAAGAGCGCCGACATCATGAAGGTTAATAAGGACGAATTGTCGCGGGTGTCAGCGCTTCTGGGATACAAATCAAATACGAGAGAGGCAGCAGGTCCGTGGCTTTTGCGTACATGTGGATTGAAACTGGTGTGCGTGACAGAGGGTCCGAGCGGAAGTTCGCTGGTGGCGGCGGACGGGGTGCACAGACATCCGGGTTTTCCGACGAAGGTGGCGGATACCGTTGGCGCCGGCGATGCGTTTACAGCTGCGCTGATCCATCACTATCTACGTGGAGCAACTTTGGATGAAATGAATGAAGCCGCCAATCGAATGGGCTCCTGGGTGGCGTCCCAGGTGGGAGCTACGCCGAAACCCGATGTGAAGTTTCTGAAATCAGTGCTGCATTCCAGCGTTCAACAACTCGATTAGTTTGCAGATGGGGAGATAGCTTTTGCCGCTACTGGCGGCGCAGCATCTTGTTCTTTCGCCAGTTTGTCAGCCATAGGCTTTGGCAGGTCGTGCAGGAGATTCAAGAAGGCGCCGTTGGTCCATCCGAACCCGACGATGTTCACGTGATATCCGGCGGTTACCGCAGTTTCCGAAGAGCGGGTCACGGCATTGTATTTTTCGCGGATGGTGCCATCGCGCCTGAAATTCTCCGCAACAGTGGAGAGGAATTTGTAGGAAACGCGATCGGCGTCTTCATTGAAGCCGTAACGGCGCATGCCTTCGTCGGAGAGCAGTTGATTAGGGGCCCAAGCGTAGGGAAAGTCCCACTGTCCACCGGTTTCGTTAGGGCTCATCACCAGGCCGCCGGGTTGCTCGAAAGTCGAGAGATTCTTCATCACTGCTTTAGCCTGGTCGGGAGTGGCTAATCCAGCCCAGAGCGGATAAAAAACGGTGACGTAGGCGTAAGTGGATTGCTGCTGTTTGACGAAGTCGTAATCGAAAAACATTCCAGCTTTTTCGTTCCACAAGTATTTGTCGATATTTGCTTTGCGCTCGGCGGCCAGGCGCGCCCACTTGTGAGTGTCATCGGTTTTTCCGAGGGTTTCGCTCATTTGCTGTAAGTCTTTTTCGGTCTTGTAGAGCAGGCTGTTCAGGCATACTGGGGCGTAGTTCTGAGTTTGCGCGCCGTAAGGGCCGAATCGAAAGGAGATGTCGTAGCCCGATTCGCGCATGGAGCGGTCGCCTTTGTAGAAATCGGCGCTGAGAGCGATCTCTTCGGCGGTCTCGCAGTCGGCGTGTTCTCCCGGCGCTTGCGCGACCTTGGGTGAAGCATCATGACCGGAGTCGCAGACGCGCACGGAATATTGAGCGCCGAAGGTCTGCGGCTCAGTTTTGCCGGGATCTTTTCGCACCAGGTCATGGTCGTCGAGTTCGGGGTGCCGCAGAAAAAAGGCGGCTACATCGCGATAGTGTCCGGTTTCATCTTTCACGCTTTCAGGGGAAGGGCCGTTGCCGCGGTCGAAGTATCGCGAGAGGGCGGTTGAGCCGGCGAGATGCGGTTCTTGCGTCCACATGTCGTGGTCTCTCACGGCAAAGGCGTAGGCTCTGGCGAGCCAATTTTTGTCTTCATGACCGGCGGCTTTTTGCGAATCGTACACGGAGAGAATCATGGAAGTGAGAAATGGGGGTTGCGAGCGGCTCAGATAGTAGCTGCGATTGGCGTTTAATACATTGCCGTAGTGTTCGATCTCGAAGAAAAAATTTTCGACCATGCCGCGCGCAAGGTCGATGCGGCCGTCGCGAACCAAGCCGCGAATAATAAAGTAACTGTCCCAGCCGTACATTTCGTTGAAGCGGCCGCCGGGAACTACATATTTATTTTCGAGGTATAGGAGGCCCGGAGGATTCAAACTGTCGGCGTCGATTTCGCCGGGGCGATGAATCACGGTAGGCAGATGCCGCACTTCGAATTTGCATTGCTTTTGCAATTCGGCCAGCGCAGGGGGCTCGTGAAAATCAGCGGGAAGATACATAACCGAGGTGGCTGCGAATTTAGGATCCACGACGGTTGAACATTCGTACATTGAGCGGGTCAAGGTATTCCAGCCGGTCGAAATGTAGGAGAGAATCGGGCCGAGACCGTGAGGATCGGTTGTGCCGTCGGGTCGGGCCGGGGCAGGTATTAGGGTGACGGCGAGGCACACGAATATCGCGAGAAAGCGCATATTCCGGCGGAGAGGAAATGGGCGGGCGAATAGCTTGAAACGAGAAGCGGCAGGGGTGTGCATAGTGCTGACAATATAGACTTTATGCTTGTTTAGGGCAATGTTAAAAGAGTGTGTTTAGAGCGCTCGTGAGCTGTTTTTGTAGCCGTATGGGAAGAGGCCGGAGGCAGCCTTTTTCAGTTTTATTTTGGCCGCGGCCAATCAGGTTTTTTCGCTAAAAAGTTCGTGGGCGACGCGAAATGCGGAGTTGGCGGCTGGCACGCCGCAGTAAATGGCGGATTGCAAAAGCGTCTCGCGAATTTCTTCCTGGGTCGCACCATTTCGTAATGCGGCGCGTAAATGCAGACGGAGTTCTTCTTCGCGATTCAGGGCGACGAGCATGGCCACGGTGATCAGGCTGCGCGTTTGACGTGGCAAGCCGGGGCGAGTCCAGATTTCACCCCAGGCGTAGCGCGTGATCAGTTCCTGAAATGCTTCGCTAAAAGCGTTGCGTTTGGCGATGGCAGCGTCGACATGGGCGTCGCCCAAGACTTCGCGACGAATCTTCATGCCCGCTTCGAACCGTTCGCGTTCGTCCATTGAGGCTCCTTAAGTGTTCAGAAAATTGCTCACTTCGTCGGTAAAGCGGGTCGCGGCTTCAACGTTGGAGATGTGAGCCGCCGGCAATTCGAGATAGCGCGCTCCGGGAATTTGCTTTGTGAGTTTCTGGGCGTCCGACGGTGGAACAGATTGATCGTGGGTTCCTGCGATTACCAGAGTTGGTGCGCGAACGGTGGCTACGTTTTCCCAAAAATCAAAATCACGGACGGCGGCGCACGAACCGGCGTAGCCATCCGTGCTGGTGGTTTCGATCATGTGACGGGTTTTTGCTATTTGATCGGGGTGCTTGGCATGAAATTCCGGCGTGAACCATTTTTCAACTACCGGTTGAGCGACGGCCTTGGGGCCGCCCTGGCGAACTAATTTTATGCGTTGGTTCCAGGCGTCGAGCTTGCCGATTTTCGGGGCAGTGTTGGAGAGCACGAGTTTTGTTAGGCGCTGTGGCGCGTTTGCGGCCAGCCACATGCCGGTCATTCCGCCGATAGACAGGCCGCAAAAAGTTACGCGGTCGAGATTTAAGGCGTCGAGCAGCTGAAGGACATCGCGGCCCAGCATTTCCACTGTGTATTCGCCAGGCGTGGCGG
>DATMOS010000093.1:0-2473 GCA_035568155.1 Verrucomicrobiia bacterium
TACACCGGGCCTTCTTCAGCCAGCGGATGCGCCGGAATTTCCGCGACGACTACTCCGTGATCTTTGACGCGCAAGAGCCCGCCATCGGCAACTTCTCCGACCACCACCGCGTCCAGTCCCCACTTTTTGAACACTTGCAAAACTTCAGGCTCGCGGCCCTTCTCGGCGACCAGCAGCATGCGCTCCTGCGATTCACTGAGCATGATTTCGTAAGGGGTCATGCCGGTTTCGCGCTGAGGCACACGGGCAAGATCAATCTCAATGCCGGTACCGCCTCGCGAAGCCATTTCAGTGGTGGAACATGTCAAGCCCGCCGCGCCCATGTCCTGTATCGCGACGACCGCGCCAGTGGACATGGCTTCCAGGCAAGCTTCGAGCAGCAATTTCTCTACAAACGGATCGCCAACCTGAACGTTGGGGCGTTTTTGTTGCGACTCCTCGGTGAACTCCGCGGACGCCAGCAGCGACGCGCCATGAATTCCATCCCTGCCGGTTTTCGCGCCGACATAAATCACCGGGTTTCCGGTGCCGCTTGCTTTGGCAAAAAACAAATTCTCTTTCTTGGCGATCCCCAGCGCCAGCGCGTTTACCAGGGGATTCTGCGAGTAGCACGGTTCGAAACAAACTTCTCCGCCGATGGTCGGCACACCAAAAGAATTTCCGTAATTGGCAATTCCGCGAATCACACCATCGAGAATGCGGCGATTTTTGGCGATCGTTTCCGGCGAAACCGACGGCGTTGAAGTATCAGCCGTGATTGGCCCGAAGCGCAAAGAATCCAGCACCGCAATAGGGCGAGCGCCCATGGTAAAAATGTCGCGCAAAATTCCGCCCACGCCTGTAGTAGCGCCCTGAAACGGCTCCACAAAACTAGGATGATTGTGCGACTCGATTTTGAACGCAGCGACTAACCCGTCGCCGATATCGACCACGCCGGCGTTTTCACCCGGCCCCTGAACGACAAGTTTTCCGCGGACCGGCAGCCGCTTCAGATGAACCTTGCTGGATTTGTAAGAGCAGTGTTCGCTCCACATCACGCTGAAAATGCCCAGCTCAGTTATGTTGGGATCGCGTCCCAGGATTTGCTGCACGCGGGCATATTCTGGAGCCGACAGGCCATGCTCCGCGGCGATTTCCGCCGTAACTTTAATTTCTGCGCTTGCCGTCGCCAATTTTTCTACCTAGAAATCACGAGGAGATTCGAATAAACCTCGAAATCGCAAAAATAATTTCTCGAATGAATCTTTAAGCGTTCGCCTTCGCAGAAGTCACCAAAGACTCGACCATCGAACGGAAAATCACCAACCCATCCGCGGAATCCAGAGCAGACTCCACAGCCCTTTCCGGGTGCGGCATCAAGCCGGTGACATTGCGCTCGCGATTGCAAATGCCGGCAATGCTCTCCATGGAGCCATTGGGATTACCTGCGGCGTCATCTTTCCCGTCGGCACTGGTGTAGCGAAAAACGATTTGCTCATTTTTTTGTAATTCAGCAAGAGTCTGCGGATCAGCAGTGTAATTCCCGTCGTTATGCGCGATGGGAATTTTAAGAATTTGCCCCGTCGTGGCAGCTTGCGTAAAAGGTGTAGCGGTATTCTCCACGCGAATGTGAACGTGGCGGCAAATATATCGCAGCCCGATATTGCGCATGACCGCGCCCGGAAGCAGACCCGCTTCCAGAAGAATCTGAAAGCCGTTACAAATCCCAAGTACTAAACCACCGCGCTTTGCAAAATTCTTCACCGATTTCATCACTGGAGAAAAACGAGCGAGCGCGCCAGTGCGAAGATAATCCCCGTGAGCAAAACCGCCGGGCAAAATGACCGCATCGCAATTCGCTAAATCTTCAGATTGATGCCAGATGAACTCAACCGGCTGATGGAGAACATTGCTAATGGCGTAGAATGCGTCGTGATCGCAATTGGATCCGGGAAAGACGACGACTCCAAATTTCATGCGCTGGCGGCTCCAGGTGACTTGCAGGAACCATTATTTTAACACAGCGCGTACAGAGCAGCCACGAGCGGCCGGAATTCCTCAGCGTCTTCGCTTTTTGCCTTTACGGCGCGATTTCTTCACGGTGATTTTTTTATCGCCCGATGCGGACGCCAGTTCGCGCCGTTTTTTCGATGCCCAGCCAATTTTATTCATCTGCCGACCGCGAGCAATTCCCAGCCCATGCGCCGGAACATTTTCCGTGATGGTTGAGCCGGCGGCAATGAACGCACCGTCCCCCACGCGTACCGGAGCCACCAACGCGGAATCGCTGCCGACAAAAACTTTATTCCCGATGGTAGTGGGATGCTTGTGGAAACCATCGTAATTGCAGGTTATGGTTCCAGCGCCAATGTTCGTTTTGGAACCGATCTTCGCATCGCCAAGATACGTAAGGTGCATCGCCTTGGTGCCTTCGCCAATAATACTTTTTTTCAGCTCTACGAAATTCCCTACCCGCACGCCAGCTTTCAGATGA
>DATMOS010000094.1:0-5838 GCA_035568155.1 Verrucomicrobiia bacterium
GACGCCTTTGGTGAGGAAAATCTTCTTAGCGACGAACGCCATGGTGCCGGGTTGGGGCGCCTCCGTGAGTAGAGTAAGAGCGGAAAATTTTCCGCTGTGGAAAAATAACAAGAAGGTATTGCAGTGTCAAACGAATTCGCGGCTTTCTTGCGGAGAGACCGCGCAAAGATGAATGGATTGTGACAGGAATCTTTGTAAGCGCTCAGTAGGCGCTTAGGAAGCGCCGGCGATGTGCTGGAGCAACTTTCCGAGGGGTTTGCAGAGCGCGAGGACTTTGCCTAAATCATCGGCGCTGAAGTCCGGCCCGGCGACGCTGGTGTTTGCTCCTTTCCGGCTGACCTGGATGACGCCGACGACTTTGTCGCCAGAAAGAATGGGAGCGCTGATCAACTTCTGGATGAGTTCGGAGCTTTCGCCGCTGATTTTTACGCCCTCGAAGACGGTGGCGTGGCGGACGCTGGCAAAATTATTGATGATGTCCGGCCGGCTTTCGCGCGCGGTGCGCGCGGCGATGGAGGACGTGCTGGAAAGAGGGATAAAGCCGACCTGTTTGAGCGTTTCCGGGACCAGGAAGTGCAGATGGCGCCAGCGGGTGGAGACTCCCATGAGGGCGACTTCGTCGGGCCTAACGCCAAGGTTTTTTGCGATGCGCTCAGCGATGCCGGTCAGGGAGATTTGGGACGTGGCGGTGGCGTCCGATTCAATGGCATTGGCGATGCGTTCCAGCTCTGAAGCGAGGCTGAGGCTCGTGGTCATGGGATATCCGTTGGGCACGCGCAGTCTGCCAGGCGGGAGGGCCGGGCGGATACCATCCGTCGTCTCCTCATTTAAGCGAGAAAGCGCGCAGGGCGCAACGAAATTTCGAGAGGCGCGTGTCCGAGAGAAGAACAGGCTGGCTTGCATCGCTGTTTTCAACTGCCTATACTGAAAGTGCCGCGAGACTCAAGCGCTCTTCAGCATCTCATGCGGCGGAGAGGGCATGTCCGCAACGGCAAGCCAGCCTGAAACCGATTATCTTCTTCGCAAGCTGCATTCTTTAACCGGCATTATCCCCGTTGGAGCCTTCCTGGCGGAACACTTCTGGTCGAACAGTTACGCGTTGGTGAGCCGAGCCCAGTACGACGCGAAATCGCAGGAGCTGCAGACGATTCCGTTTCGCTTGGTGATCGAGTGGCTGTTTATTTTTTTGCCGATCCTCTATCACGGCGGGTACGGGATTTATATTTGGCTGCGGGGAAAGTCAAACGTGTCGACGTACCCGTGGGTGGGGAATTGGCTTTACACCACGCAGCGCTACACCGGGCTGATTGCGTTTGCGTATATCGGATGGCATTTGTATACGGAGCGCTGGCTAACGCACGGCAAATCCACTTACGCGGACGTTGAGGACCTGCTGCAAAATCCTTACGCGCTGGCGTTTATGTTCATCGGGGTGCTGGCGTCTTCGTTTCACCTCGGAGTGGGGATTTGGAATTTTTTGTGCAAGTGGGGGTTGGCAGCGACAGTGAGAGCGCAGCGAGCCGCGGGAGCGCTCGGAGCCGCGGTGGGATTTGCGTTTAGCTTGGTAGGAGTTTTGATCGTTCTAAGTTTTTGGTTGAACTGGCACCCGTTTGACTTCTATTTGAAATGAGACAGCCGAAAATCATTGTCGTGGGCGGTGGTCTGGCCGGCCTGATGGCGACGATTCGCGTCGCGGAAGCGGGCGTTCCGGTGGATTTGTTTTCGATCGTGCCGGTGAAACGCTCGCATTCGGTTTGCGCGCAGGGCGGGATCAACGCAGCGAAAAACCAGAAGGGCGAAGGGGACACTACCTGGAAGCATTTTGACGACACGATTTACGGTGGGGATTTTCTGGCAAACCAGCCGCTGGTGAAACGAATGTGCGAAGCGGCGCCGGGGATTATCGATTTGCTGGATCGCATGGGAGTGATGTTCAACCGCACATCAGAGGGATTGCTGGATTATCGCCGGTTCGGCGGCACGCTGTATCACCGCACTGCTTTTGCGGGCGCTACGACGGGGCAACAGTTGCTTTATGCGCTGGATGAGCAGGTGCGCAGGCACGAAGCCGAAGACCGCGTGAAGAAATACGAGGGCCAGACGTTTTTGTCGGCGGTGATCGACGAAAGCGGCGTTTGCCGTGGGATTTGTGCCATGGACTTGCGGTCCATGGAGGTAAAAACGTATCCGGCGGATGCGGTGATTTTCTGCACGGGCGGGATTGGCGCTATTTTTGGGCGGTCGACAAATTCGGTTGTGTGCACGGGTTCGGCGCAGTCAGCGCTGTTTCAGCAGGGAGTCGATTACGCAAACGGCGAGTTCATTCAGGTGCATCCGACGGCGATTCCCGGCGAAGACAAACTGCGGTTGATGAGCGAATCGGCGCGTGGCGAGGGCGGCCGCGTGTGGGTTCCAAAAAATCCGTCGGATACGCGCCCGGCGAAGAGTATGCCGGAGGGAGAACGCTTTTATTTTCTCGAGGAGTGGTATCCGAAGTACGGAAATCTCGTGCCGCGCGACATCGCGACGCGCGCAATTCACCGCATCGTTTATCAGGAGAAGCTAGGCATTCGCGGACAGGCGGCGGTGTATCTCGATGTCACGCATATTCCTCGGGAAGTGCTGGATCGCAAGCTGGAAGGCATATTGGAAATCTACGAGAAGTTTTTGGGCGTGGACCCGCGCGAAGAGCCGATGAAAGTATTTCCGGCGATGCACTACACGATGGGTGGAATTTGGGTGAATGCTGAAGATCAGGCCACCAACGTTCCGGGAATTTACGCTGCTGGCGAATGCGAATACCAGTATCACGGAGCGAACCGGCTCGGTGCGAACTCGCTGGTTTCGTGTATTTTTGGCGGAGGATTGGCGGGGCCCGCGGCGGTAAAGTACGCGCGAAGTCTAGCAAGCGGCTGTGATGCGGTTGCGTCGAACGTCTATGAGAGCGAGCGCAAGCGTCAGGAAGAGAAGAATCAAGCGCTGATTTCGCCGGACGGCACGGAAAATCCGATGACGATTTGGCGCGAACTCGGCGAAGTGATGACCGAACACGTGACGGTGACACGGATTAACAAAGATTTGCAGGCCGCGGACGGGAAGATTCGTGAACTTCAAGAACGCTACGGCAGAATCAATTTGAGCGACCGGACCAGGTGGTCCAACCAAACGCTGAATTTCGCGCGGGAGCTGGGCAACATGCTGGTGCTTGCGCGCGTTATCACGCTAGGTGCCCTGCAACGCAACGAATCGCGAGGGGCGCACTACAAACCGGATTTCCCGGAGCGCGATGACGCGAATTGGTTGAAGACTACCCGCGCAAAATGGGTGAATGGCGAAATCCAGTTGAGTTACGAGCCGGTGGATATCTCGCAGATTCCGCCGCGAGCGAGGCGCTATGACGCGGCGAAATAGCGCGCCACCGCGGCTGGAAAGCATTTGTAAGATTTGCCGAGGATTTTATGCCTGAGGCTAAAGAGGTAATCGTCCGCGTAAAGCGACAGGTCAGCCCCCAGGGCTCGCCATACTGGGAGGAGTTTGCATTGCCGTGGCGTCCCGCGATGAACGTGATTATTTGCCTGCGGGATATCGCGGAAAACCCGGTTACGCGCGACGGCAAGAACACCACGCCGATCAGTTACGATTCGAACTGCCTCGAAGAGGTTTGCGGCTCTTGTGCGATGCTGATCAACGGGAAGGCGCGCATGGCATGTTCGGCGCTGGTGGACAAGTTGGACCAGCCCATTCGGCTTGAGCCCTTTTCAAAATTTCCAGTGGTTCGCGATCTGGCCGTCGACCGGCAGTTTATGTTTGAGAGTCTGAAACGCGTCAGGGGCTGGATTCCGATCGATGGGACATACGATCTGGGCGAAGGGCCGCGGATGTCTCCCGAGACGCAGGAGAAAGCATATCCATTGTCGCGTTGCATTTCCTGCGGAAGCTGCCTGGAAGTTTGTCCGCAGGTGAATGACGACAATAAATTCATCGGGGCGGCCATCATCAGCCAGGTCCGGCTTTTCAATATGCATCCTACGGGCGCGATGCACGCGAAAGAGCGCATTGCGGCTCTGATGGAGCCCGGCGGTATCCAGGACTGCGCGAACGCGCAAAACTGCGTGAAAGCTTGCCCGAAGGACATTCCCTTGACCGAATCTCTCGCCGAAATGAACCGGCAAGCGTGGAAACAAGCGCTGGTTGGCTGGCTAATAGGGTAGAATCTCGCGGCACCTATTCACTTGGAGGATTGCATGCGTCAGGTCCGCGTCTCGCTCTTGGCTTGTTTGCTCGTTGCAGGTGTTTTGGTGATGCAAGCTGCGACGGGCGACGACATCGCCGATCGCGCGCACAAGCTGCATTTTTCTTCGATTGTGCTGGATACGCACGACGATACGACGCAGCGTTTCTTCTCGAAGAGCTTCGACATCGGCAAGCGCAATCCTGACGGGCACATCGATATTCCGCGCATGCGCGAAGGCGGGATGAATGCGATTTTCTTTTCGATTTGGATCGACGGCAGAATCATGGGCCCGCCGGCGGTGCAAAAGGCGCTGGACCAGATTGATGCCGTGCATGAAAACGTAAATAAGTATTCGAAGGATATGGTTTTTTGCCGCACGGCAGAAGAAGTTCGCCGTGCGCACGCGCAGGGAAAGATCGCGGCGCTGATCGGCGTCGAGGGCGGGCACATGATCGGAAACGACATTCGCGTTCTGCGCATGTTCGGTGACCTGGGAGTGCGCTACATGACGCTCACCCACTTTTACAACGATGAATGGGCGGACTCCTCGACTGCCAAGCCGGAGCACAACGGGCTGACGGATTTTGGCAAGGATATCGTGCGGGAGATGAACCGGCAGGGAATCATGGTGGACATTTCGCATGTGTCCGACAAAACTTTCTACGACGCGCTGGAAATCAGCAAGGCGCCGCTGATTGCATCACACTCTTCCTGCCGCGCGCTGTGCAATCACGTTCGCGACATGTCCGACGACATGATTAAGGCGCTGGCCGCGAAGGGCGGCGTCATTCAGATCAATTACGAAAAAAGTTTTATCGATCAAGCCTACAAGGACGCGCAGGACAAGTTTTCCGGCGGCGTGGTAGCCATGATGGACCAGCTCAAAAAACAGTGCGGGGACAATGAAGAGTGCGTGAACAAAAAGATGACGGAGATGGCGGACAAAGCCACCGCGGAAGGTAAACTGCCGCACGTGAGCTGGGAAAGAATTATTGACCACATCGACCATGCCGTGAAGCTCGTCGGCGCGGATCACGTGGGTTTGGGTTCCGATTTTGACGGCGCCAACATGCCGGAAGGCATGGAAGATTGCACGCATCTGCCGCGGATTACCGAGGCCCTGATGGGAAAAGGCTATAGCGATGACGACATTCGGAAAATCCTGGGCGGCAACTTGCTCCGTGTGATGGAGCAAACTGAACGCGTGAGCCGCGAGATGCGGGCCGCGCAATAACAAAATGAAGATAAAGAGGTCGCCAAGGATTCTTCTCGGAGCGGGAATGTGTCTTGCGGCGGGAATTGTACTGGCGGAGACGATGGCAAGGGCATCTGCGGCGGGCGATATTTCAGGGCGGGCGAAGCAGCTGCATTTCTCATCGATCGTGATTGATACTCACGACGACACCACGCAGCGGTTTTTGGATGGCGGATTCGATCTGGGCGCGAGGAACGCGACCGGAGGAATTGATATCCCGCGGATGAAGGAAGGCGGCCTCGGGGCCATCTTCTTTTCCATTTGGATTCCCAGCAAAATTACCGGGCCGGAGGCGGTGAAACGGGCGCTAGACCAAATCGATGCGGTGCGGGAACAATCTCGCAAGTAC
>DATMOS010000095.1:0-7030 GCA_035568155.1 Verrucomicrobiia bacterium
TCATTCGCATTTTCAGTGTGGTTCGAAGGAAGCAAGTCATTGATTTTAAAAGGAGTGGTCGGGGCGAAAGGATTTGAACCTTCGACCTCCTGGTCCCGAACCAGGCGCGCTAGCCAGGCTGCGCTACGCCCCGACCGAACATGCTCGGCCCCACCAGCGGCTTGAGCGAATCACAACATTAGCATAGCACCGCAACACGAAACTAGAGCAGACAGCATGTAGTGTTGTGACGCGCTGTGAATTTTACGCGGACCGCACCTGCTGAGCTCAAGCATTTTCGCACTCGACCCGCCATCGAAAAATCCACCGCAAGCAACTAAAAAAAACACCGCAAGATTTTCATCTCGCGGCGGCCGGAAGTTTCAACTTTTTCAACTCTAAAAAGTTAAAACTCGAAACGCAACATGAATTGCATGGAGCGTGGGTTAGTTAACAGCCCAGTGTAATTCCCGAACGTGTTGTTGTTAGTGAGCGAAAGACTCAGACTCTCCACGTCGAAGCGAGTCAGGTTGAGAACGTTAAATACTTCCCACCTGAACTGCAGACTCTTGCCTTCCGTTATTTTCCAACGCTTGCTAAGCCCCGCATCCAAACCAGCGAAACCATCTCCTCGGAGGTTATTGCGATTCCCTACCTGACCAGGTAAATCAGGAGAGAATGCATTGAAGGCGGAAGCCGCCGCAGCCGCATTTCCGAACAAGTTCACCGAGCCGTCGGGGTTCTTTACGGCGCCATTCGTGGTCACTGGGCCGGTTTTGGTTGCAAATCCAGACAATTCCCAGTTGGTGGGCCACTGTTGTCCGTTTCCTACCCCAACCGGGAATCCGCTGGTCCAACGCGCAAGCCCGGCAAGCTGCCATCCGCCGATCAACGCATTAACAACCCCATGCGAGTCCTTGCCTATCCACCGGCCACTGCCAAACGGAAGTTCCCAAATCCAGTTGGCATTGAACTGGTGAGTCAAGTCAAAGTCCGACACCGATCGCAGGCCGTTCGGACTCCACGGATTAATCACCTGTCCGCCCAGTCCGCCTTCGTCGGTGATGCGGTTAGCATCCGAAGAAATGTCGATAGACTTTGAGTACGTATAGTTCAAGTCAAACTGCAAGCCGTGGCTCATTTGTCTGCGCAACGTAACCTGCAGGGCGTTGTACGACGCGGTGCCGATGGAGCGCCACGCGTATAGGGCGGCGAACTGCGGGTCGACAAACGTGTAAGGTCCTGTAGTTGGGTAGTACGGTATGCGGTTGCCATTTGCGTCGACCGCACTGAAATCGCGGAAACCGAATCCCTGATCGATGCCCTGAACCGCGGTGGTTTCGTTGTTCGCGAATCCGCAAAACAGATCGAAGGCCGCGATGACCGGATCCTTGCTCGCGAAAGGTGTGCTTGCGCACCGGCTGATGCGAAAACCCGCGCTGCCCGGTACGAAGTTGGTCGTCCCCATTAAATCCTGCCAATAAGCGGCAGTTGGGCCGATCTGTGCGGCCGTGACGGTGTCTGAAGTTACACCAGCGCGGTAGAGTTTCGCTAACGCCTTAGCGGCGGTGAAGTAATCAATCCCGGTCTTTGGATCCACTAAGTCCAGAGGTGCGGCAACGTCAGCCTGCGACAGCAATCGGTGCGACAGACGTCCCACGTAAGAAACGTCCAGCGAAAAGTTGTGCCCAAGGTCCCGTCCTACTGAAAGGTCCAGCGTATAGGAGTAGGGTGTCTTAATCTTATTGTCCATGCCAAAGTAAACGGCATAGGATCCGGTGGCACCATTGATACCGCTAGGGAAAGTTTGCGGGAATGTTCCGGCCGGGGCCGAAGCGTACAACTGGTTGCCAGCGAGGTCAGTGGTTGGAATGTTATTCAGTCCCGTCAGACCCGTGATGCGAGGGGCGGTGGCAGGCGTCTCTACTCCTCCAGTATTGGTGAGCGCGGTCGATAGTCCGAAGGAACCGCTCCGGTCAAACGTGGCCAACAATGCTGGCCCCAGCCGGTCGTAAACAATTCCAGCACCCGCGCGGATGGTGCTCTTTCCTGGGCCGCCGAAAAGGGCCCCAAACAGACCATCGGTGGAATTCGGGGAATAGGCTACGGCCAGACGAGGGCCAAAGTCTTTTGTATCCCAGTTATAAAAACCGGGCGCATTGTTCGCCGGTCCCGCCAAATTGAAAGTGAGCGGAGTAACAGCGTTGGCCGGCACGCCCTGCAACATGCCCGTCCCACGAGTATTGAAAAAGTCGCTCAAGCTGGTGGTCGGTGCTACTTGCAACCCGTTGGTCTCCCATGGCGGCGAGAACAGCGAATAACGAAGTCCCGCCGTCACCGTCAGATTCGGTTTGACCTTCCACGAATCCTGCAGATACATCTCATAGCTATCGTCTGCAAATCTTCGCGACACCGGGACGCCGTCGGCGAGAGTTCCGCCGTTCTTCGTAAAATTGTACTGGGCATTCACTTGCGAAATCGCACCCACGAGGGTGCCTAAGGGGTAGTCATAGTTATTCCCGAAACCGCTATCAACGGCAGGGAAGGCTGGTCCACTGCAGGCTCCGGGGCCGGTCGAACAGCCTGGGTCAAAATGTCCCGGCACGCCGGTGTTCGCGAAAGCCGCGGTGTCATACCAGGAAGGGTTATCACTTGCAGAACTGAACGAGTTGAAAGTGTTGGATTGCGGGTTACGCAAAATGTTGATGTTGAAGCCAAACTGCAAACTGTGCTTGCCCTTAGTCCACGAGACATCATCAACAAAATTGTGGACGGGTACCTGATAATTGTTGCTGTTGGTTACTGCCAAGCTCGAATTGTTTGGAGTGTTGTTGTCATTCAGTCCACGAAAGAAAATGATGTCCGTGGTATGGTTCCCGATTTGACCAAAACTTTCCCTGGTGTATCCATAACGGAAATTGTTCACTAAATTTGACCGCAAGACTGCGATATAGCCGATCGAGTAGCCCTTGCTGTAATTCACCGTCGTCAGCTCTGGAGCCCCTCCAGGCAAATAGGGAACGTCCGCTTCCGTGTCGTTGCGTAAGGATCCGCGCCAGTAGATAGAGTGATTGCCGTTGCTGGTAATTTTATAATCGGCCCGGGCGATATACCAATTGGTATTGATGGCCACAGGGCCTTTGAAGCGGTAACCGACATAATTCAAGCCATCACCAACAGAGTTATCGTTCCCCTGGAAAGGCGCGAATGTCCGCAAATACGGAATCATCACATTGGTACTGACACCAATCCCCAAAGGATCCATGCCCTGAATTTGGGCGGGTGACAGCCCGAAATTCCCGGGAGCTATGGTGTGCGAAGTCGTTAAGCCCTGCACGGTGCCGCCGGGACATTGCGTCGGGTCGGCGCACACGTATTGAATCACGCCATCCTGCATCGCGGCGCTGGGCACAATCCGCACCACGCTTTGTGCCTCGCGCTGCCGGTGTCCCTCATAATTAGTAAAGAAGAACAGCCGGTCTTTCTTGATGGGCCCGCCAACCGCAGCGCCAAAATTATTTCTCAGCAATTTGGGTGGTTCATTCGGCACGCCGCTCTGTAGCTCCGCCAGCTTCACGAAATAGTCGTTGGCGCTGGTGATGGTATTGCGGTGCGACTCGAATACCGCACCGTGAAAATGATTGGTGCCCGACTTGGTAACCAATGCCACCTGCGCACCCGAAGAACGGCCCTCGTCTGCGTTGTAATTGCTGGTGGTCACCCGAAACTCTTGCACCGAGTCTTGCGTGATCGGCAATACCGATTGGAAGGCAAGCCCCTTGGTGTCGGAGTTGACGTCAATTCCGTCCAGCGTAATGTTGCTCTGATCGCTACGCGCGCCATTGACCGCGCCATTCCGCGTGTCTGTCGTCGTATTAATGTCCGGCCGGTTGCCGGTATACGTAACGCCGGCCTGCAGCGAAAGCAATTCCGGTACGTTGCCTGCTTCCAGCGGGAGCTCTTTCACCTGGGTTTCGCTGAAAGCATTGCCTAGCGAAGCATCGCTAGTGTTCAGCACTTGCGCTTGCACGGACACTTCGACCGTTTCGGTCGAGGCGCCGATGCTCAGCGTCACATTCGTCGTGGTGGGAGAGTTGACCAGCAACTGTAAATTGGCCTGCTCGAACTTTTGGAAGCCGGTCATTTCCACGGTTAAAACGTAAGTGCCGGGAGGCAGCGAAAGAAATTCATACTCTCCAGCATTATTGGTCTTGGCGTCGCGGTGAAAACCCTGATCGGTACTGCTCAGCGTCACCATGGCGTCACTGATCGACGCCCCCGATTTATCGGTGACAACCCCGTGCAGGGACGTTGTGCCGGTTTGCGCCCACCCCGACGCCATCACCAGTATTAAAACGATTGAAGCAAGAATGAAATTCCTCTTCACGGCAGACCACTCCATGGGCTGCTCCTTTCGCATCACTGAAATGTTGACGACGAGAAGTTGACGGATAGGCAGGCGCGAACAATCGCGAAATAGACTAATACGCCGGACCCTGTGGAATAACCCCAGAAAAAGACCCACTCGACTAACAGTGTCACCCCAATGGCACTACTGCGATGCTTGACATCGAGAAATTGATTGGAACGGCAGGCGAGGACACCCACCAAATGAACAAACGCCACACTTTTTGAAATGAGACCAGGGACCCCACCCGCTCGACAGTGTCACCGAATGGCATAACTTTTAGGCCAAATCGACATTACATGTCAAGCATTTATAAGACGGAGATAAACTCTGGTTTGAACTCGCCGAAATACTCAGGATTTATTTGTGTGCAGATGTAACGTGAATTTTATTCAGCTGAAATTTCGATAATTATTGCGGCGACCGCGCTTAACGATGTCATCCGAGCAGGGTCGCCGCGAAATTTGACAAGGTGTAACGGCTCGGTGTCCATTCTTAGACCACCACCGGAACCCTGGGTCTAACTTGAAACGGACCTAGCTTTAATTTAAACGCAGCAGCTTTGCGTAAGTGATCGCCGGGATTCCCCGCATGGGCTCCAGGATGGAATTAAAAACTTCTCCATCCAGTCGCACCAGGGAAACCGCTTGCGCGCCCTGCTTGGCATCCTTGCGGCCCAGCGCAAAAGTGGCGATATTTACGCCGTACTTTCCCAGCATCGTGCCAACTTGTCCGATAACCCCTGGCTCATCGCGGTTGCGCAAATATAAAATGGTACCTTCCAGTTGCGCTTCGAGCGGAATGCCTTCTATTTGAAGAATTCGCGGCGAGCCATCAAACAATACCGTGCCTTCCGCGCTGAAACCTTCCTGAGATCCGCCGCTCTGCAACGGCAGCACGGAAATCTCCAAAGTGTTGGGGAAGCCGTGCTCGCGCTTGCGTGTTTCCTCCTCAACCTTCAAACCGCGCGCTGTTGCGATCGCCGGAGCATTCACCACATTTACTTTTTCATCCAGCACCGCGTTCAAAACCCCCGCCAGCACCGCGTTGCGCAGTAAATGCGTGCCCACTTCAGAAACTTCTCCCGCATAGCGAATCCGAATTCTTGACGGCCGTGTGTCAGACGCCTGCGACACCAGGGATCCCAGGCGTTCCGCAAGCTCCATGTACGGGCGCACCCGGCGATATTGCTCGGCCGACAGCACCGGCAGATTCACCGCGTTCCTGATAATTCCTTCGGCGAGATAATCTTTCACTTGCACCGCCACCTGCGTACCCACTTCTTCTTGAGCCTCGGTAGTGGATCCCGCGATGTGCGGCGTCGCAATTACATTCGGCAATCCGACCAGCGGCGAATTTTTTGGTGGCTCCACCGCAAAAACATCCAGTCCCGCGCCGCCGATGTGCCCGCTCTTCAACGCATCGGCCAAAGCGGCCTCTTCGATCAACTCACCACGGGCGGCATTGATAATGAACGCGCCTTTTTTCATCTTCGCCAGCGTCTGCGCATTGATCAGATTTTGCGTCGCCGGGCTTAGCGCGGTGTGCAGCGAAACGAAATCGCTCTCCGCCAGCAACTGGTCCAGCGGCACCAATTCCACGGAAAATTCCTTGGCTGCCGCCTCGCTGATGTACGGGTCATAACCCAGCACGCGCATGTCAAACGCTTCCGCGCGCATGGCCACTTCGCTTCCGATGCGCCCCAGCCCAATAAGCCCCAACGTCTTGCCGCTCATTTCCATGCCGGCCGCGCTCGATTTTTCCCAACGCCCTTCATGAAAAGCTTTATCCAGTCGCGGCACCTGGCGCGCCAGCGAAAGCATTAACGCAAAAGTATGCTCCGCCACGCTAACGGCGTTTCCGCCAGGCGTGCTCATAACGATGATGCCCCGCTTGGTGGCCGCTTCCAGATCGATATTGTCCACGCCCACGCCCGCGCGCCCCACGCAGCGCAGGTTCGGCGCCTTATCCAGAAGCTCGGAGGTAACCTTCGTGGCGCTGCGCACGATAAGCGCCTGCGCATCTGCAATCTCCGCGACCAGGTTGTCTTTGGTAGTCAGCACCACGTTCCAGCCCGGCTGCTCCTTCAGCAACTGCACACCCCGCGCGCTAATTTTGTCGGCCACAATTACTTTCATGCTCTTGCTCTCCGCCTCTGTAGTGAAATTTTTGTATTTCGGTAACCATCAACGGTAGCGAGCCCTCACCGCAGTGTCAATGCAACCGGCGAACATTGTGTGATAATTTTGAAACACTACTATCTCGCGCGAACGCGCCCAGCGCTTACGTACCAATTGAGGAGCCGGTAATGAGTCTGTCTGAGCGGATTCAAAAAGATTTGGTGGACGCCATGCGTGCCAAGGACGAGCTACGCCTGAGCGTCCTGCGCGGCATGAAAGCGGCCATCAAGCACAAAGAAGTGGAAAAAATTCGCACGCTGGACGAGGCCGAATCCATCCAGATTCTGCAAACTCTGGTGAAACAACGCAAGGAATCCATCGAGCAATTTTCCAAAGGCAACCGGCCCGAGCTCGCTGACAAGGAAACCAAAGAGCTGGCCATCCTTGAGCACTATCTCCCCGCAAGCGCCAGCACCCACGAAATGAACGCAGCCATCGACAAAGCCATCGCCGATACCGGCGC
>DATMOS010000096.1:0-31490 GCA_035568155.1 Verrucomicrobiia bacterium
ATGGTGGAGGCGGGGGGAGTCGAACCCCCGTCCGAAAAGCGCTACGAGCCGAAGACTACATGCTTAGCTCAGTTCAGTTTTTTTCGCCCGCCGCGCTCAGAATGAGCAAGAAACGCAGCCGGCTAGTCCGATGGTTCTCGCCTGAGCCTTACGGACCGAAAGGCTCAAGCCAGCCCGCTAAATGACGTTTGACCCCAAGCCCGCAGGCGAGGCCTGGGCAAACGTTGCGCTTAATTAATTAAGCAGCAAGTGCCAAGTTGTTGTTGGCAGTTCTAGTTTCCACCAGATTACGGGCAGGTGGCCCCCGGCATGCCTTCGGGCCGCGACAGCTTCCGTCGAAACCGTGTCGCCCCCTATTGCTACGACTCGCTACAACCCTATTATATCACCCGGCCCCAAATGGGATGTGGCGGCTGAGGCATTCAGCCGCCACATCCCGCAACAGGCCGATGTACATCGCACTGTCTATCGCGACCCGCTATACGTGCAGTTCTTAGCGAACTCCACCAGCAATCACCAACGTTTCGCCGGTAATCCAGGAAGATTCTCCGGAAGCCAGAAAAACCGCGGCCGGTGAGATGTCTTCGGGCTGCCCGATGCGTCCTAGCGGCGATTGCGCTTCGAAGGCCTTGCGAAAATCGCCCTCATTGAATCCCGCAACGAGCACGCCCTCGGTTTCCACGAGACCTGGGTTGATGGAGTTGACCCGAATTTTGCGGCCTCCAAATTCTTTAGCAAGAGAGCGGGTAACGCTGTCCACGGCGGCCTTCGTAGAAGCGTAAACGGAAGCACTCGCGGGAGAAATTATTCCCGCTACCGAGCTTATATTTATGATGCTGCCTCCGTCCTGGCCAAAATGCTTCGCCGCCTCTTTGGAAGTCAACAGCAGACCAAGAACATTGAGATCAAACAGTTTGTGAAAGTGATCGTCCGAAACATTTTCCAGCGGCAAAAACTCATAAATTCCCGCGTTGTTGACCAGAATGTCCAGCTTGCCGTATGCCTTTTTTGTTTCCGCGAACAAACGCTCAATGTCTTTTTGTTTGGCAACGTTCGCCTGCACCGCAACAGCTTTTCCGCTTTTGCCGGTAATCTCTTTGACTACCCGGTCCGCGCCTTCCTTGCTGGATGAATAATTGACCACTACAGAAGCGCCTTCCGCCGCCAGATGCTTTGCAATGGCAGCGCCAATTCCTTTGGACGCCCCAGTGACAACCGCAACCTTCCCCGCCAATCGCTGTGCCATAAAATCCTCCTTGGTATGGTTTTTGTACCTGCCAGTACAGATGTGCGGGCCGTAGAATCGGGTATATGTTTTTGAGGCTGATTTCTTACCGCGCGGTACAGAATAGACATAGATGTTAGAATGTGTTTATGAAGTCTAAGAGGCACAAAGAGTTACCTAAGCCGACCGGGCGTCCGCTATCGTTCGACCCCCACAAAGCGCTGGACCGCGCACTGGATGTCTTTTGGCGCAAAGGCTATGAAGGGGCTTCGCTCTCGGACCTCACCAAAGCCATGCGCATCAACCGGCCGAGTCTCTACGCTGCTTTCGGAGATAAAGAAAAATTATTCCGCAAAGTGCTCGACCACTATGGGGAAGGTCCGGCTTCGCATTCAAGGGCTGCTCTCCAAGAGGCGACTAGCCGTGCGGTTGTCGAACGGCTTCTTTATGGAACCGCTGATATGCTCACCTCCGGCGGTAATCCCCAGGGTTGTTTGTGGGTACAGGGTGCACTGGCTTGTGGAAATAGCGCAGATTCGGTGCGTAAAGAATTGATCTCGCGTCGTTTGGCCGGAGAAGCGGCACTTCGCCAGCGTTTAAAACGGGCGATCTTGGAGGGCGATTTGCCTCCGGACGCAAACCCGGCCAGCCTTGCCCGTTACATCGCGATCATAAGTCAGGGAATGGCTGTTCAGGCTGCCAGTGGTGCCAGCCGCAGCCAACTTCGCAGCATCATCGACATTGCCTTGAAGTCCTGGCCGTCCCGGCGAAACACATAAGAAACAATTAGGCACACTCCTCTTCGTAGGCGGTTGACTCCCAACCGTGCAACTCCCAAAATCACAAAACGGGGCATTTTTGCCACTTGCGCCCCAAATGTTTATGCCACAAGAACCAACTGCCATCGAACAAGCTGTTTCGCGTGCGATTCGCGACAACCTGGATACTATCCAGCGCACCACTGACGAGCTGAATCAAGCCATCAATGATGTGGTCGCCGCCTGCGCCAGCAGCAAACCCACCAACGCGCTGCCTCCAATGTTGCGCGCGCAATCTACGGCCGCATCTATTGCAGCAGCTTTGGAAGTCCTTTCGCGGTTCGTTGCGATCACTCTTAACCCGGGTCCACGTTCGCCGCTCGAAGCCGAGATGACCCGGCTGACCAGCGCCATCAGCGTGGAGTCAGCGCGCCAATCGCACGGCGTTGCGCATGCAAAGGAAACAACAAGTACGCTTGCGGCGCCGTTAGCGCCAGTTAGCCCTGTGGAATCGGCCCCAAGCAACGAGTTCGGGCCGGCCGCACATCCTAAGGTTGAGCTCGAGGCGCTGGAATCTGCGCCATTAGAACTTCCTCAACCCGGGCCATTTCCTGAAGACGTTGAAGTGGCAACCGAAGGCGATTTTGACGTTAATCAACTGTCCACGGAGGAGCAGGAATTGCATCGTCGCGCCAACCGGGTTGCTAAAGTCTCCATGCAGGACATTAAGATGCTCCGCCCCGAGGCCGTGCGACTGGGCCGCGAAAATAAAGATTTGTGCGTTAGACTGCGTGACGACATTGAGAAAGCTCATCGAGAATACGATCGCCGTTTCCGTCCCATCATGGATCACCCGGTGGACTATTTCTATCGCTGGATGGTCGAGATTCTCGCCGACGGCGACGCGCACGCTCTTGGGGAGTATCCTTACGCGATCCACGCGCAGCATCGCTAGATCGCCAGAACGTTTCTACGTGAATTTTCCCTTTCGCCAACATTCGCCGTCAGTTTTTTTTATGCGAACGGCTGCGCTCTGCCTCAGTTTTTCGCTCTTGCTCGGCGATGCGAGCGTCACCTTGGCTCAGTCAGCCCCGCAGAGCAAACCTCGTCACTCGAAGAAAAAATCAAAGAAGCCTAAAACTGTGCCGTGCAAGGCCGACTGTGGAGTGACCACTTCTGCGCCGGAAATCACTTCTCCGACGACGGGCGACGCGACCGCTCAAACCGAACTGACTTCCCTTGCACGCGGGTTGCACACTGCGGCGCCGAGTGCGTACGAAAAGTTATCCTCCTTCGCTACAAAAAACGCCTCCACGGTTTGGGGCCCGCGTGCCGCTCTTGCTCTCGGCTACGAGGACTACACCAAGAATCGCCTGCCGCAGGCGCTGAACTGGTTCGCAAAAGCAAAAAAGGACGCTCTTCTCAGCGAATACGTTTTGTACTGGTCTGCGCAAGCCAGGCGTGCGCAAAAAAATATGGCCGGAGCTTTCGCTGACCTGCGAACTTTTCAGCAGGAATATCCAAATAGCGCCATGCGCGAACAATTTTTAGAAGCCTACGCCCCGACGGCTCGTGACACTGGCCACGCACAACAGGCGATCGAAGCGTTGAACGCTTACCCTCCCGCGAACACCAGGCCCGTTTTGCTGCTGGAACGCGCACAAGCCTACAAAATGGCCCACCAATTACCGCGCGCGGCGAAAGATTACCAAACGCTCTATTACAAATATCCTTTGTCCGACGAAGCCAAAGCGGCCGCTACGTCCTTGCCACAAATCGCTCGTGAGTTGGGCCGCGAGTATTCAAGCCCCGCCCCGGAAATGCAGGAGCAGCGGGCGCAAATATTTTTCGATGCCCACAAATGGAAAGAATCGCGCGCCGAATTCGAGAAAGTTCTGTCCATGCTCGGTGATCCCGCCAGTCCCAAACGCCAGCGCGCGCAGTTGCGCATTGCGCAAGCCAGGATTCAGCTCAAAGGCTCGCCGACGCTGCTCTCTTCTCTGAATACACCCGATCCCGAAGTCGACGCCGAGCGCTTATTTGGCCTGTCGCAAGCCTATCGCACTGCAAAAAATGAAGCTGAGATGTTCGCTACTCTCCAGAGCATCACCGAGAAATATCCTAAGAGCGTCTGGAACGAAGAAGCCTTAATGGCTTCCGGCAATTATTATTGGGTGCTGCTCGACCGCCCCAAGGCCGTCGCTTACTACCAACGATTGGTCGAGGCATTCCCCGAGGGCAAATACGCTTACAACGCCGAATGGCGGATAGCTTGGATTGCTTTCCTGAACAACCAACCGGACGCCGACCAACGTCTGACCTCCTTTCTGCTGAAGTATCCGACGTCCGCCAACGCGGTTGACGCGCTGTACTGGCTTGGCCGCAGCTCCGAGCGCACCGGCAACCCCGGCCACGCTCGCAGTGATTACGAGAAAGCCATCGAGCGATTTCCGCAAACTTATTTTGCGCACGCCGCCGCGGCTCGGCTCAAACAGTTGGGACCTGGCGAGGAAGATCCATCCGATTTTCTGGCAAAAATTCCTGAACCTTCTCCCTTGCGGGCCTTCGATGAACCAATTCCAGAATCTGCTGCCGACCGCTGGGCTAAAGCTCAGGCGCTGCGTATCATCGCCTTCGATGCCTCCGCGGAACTAGAATTAAAAAACGCCTATTTCGCCACCTCATCTCCTCGTTTTCTGCTCGAAGCGGCACAAGCCGCCTTTGATCAGGGCCATTTCGCTGCCGGCATGTCTTACGGGCGGATCATTCTTCCGAGTTTCGAATCCCGCAAATTATCTGACGCGCCGATGGCCGTCTGGAAAATACTCTATCCCTTGCCGTACGAAGCGGCTCTCCGCCGCGAAGCAGCGCGCAACGATTTTGACCCGATGTTTGCCGCGGGATTGATCCGTCAGGAATCTACTTTTCAAGCGGACATCGTGTCTTACGCCAATGCCATCGGCTTGATGCAGGTCCTGCCAAAAACGGGCAAATTGCTCGCCAAGCAATTAAAAATTCGTTACAACAAAAAGCTTCTCTACGACGCCAACTACAACCTGCAGCTAGGCATGTTGTACATCGCCAATCTCGTCCGCCTTACCGGCGCCCCTGAATACGCCGCCGCGGCCTACAATGCCGGCGAAGATCGCATCGCTCTTTGGAAGGCTGAACGCAATTACGAGGAAATACCCGAACTCGTCGAATCCATTCCCTTCACCCAAACGCGCGAATACGTGCAAATCGTCTTGCGCAATGCCGCCGTCTACCGGATGATTTATGGCTCTGGCGCCACACAGAGTACGCCGGTCACCGCGGCTTCCAGTCGTGCCAGGATTGAAGAACGCGCCGAATCCGGCAGACTGAATTAAGCGGGAAAAAAGAGAGGGTCACACGTCGGCCACCAATACATCCGGCGAACTGGCGCGGCGCATGCTGTCCGCCAAAGCCGAGCAATTCACCGAGTCCGTTATTCGAGAAATGACTCGCCTTGCGCTCGAACACCATGCTGTCAACCTGTCGCAAGGTTTCCCTGATTTTGCAGCGCCCGCCGAAATCAAAGAAGCCGCACGCCAGGCCATCGCGGACGACATCAATCAATACGCGATCACCTGGGGCGCCAAGGCGCTGCGCGATGCCATCGTCGAAAAATTTGAGCGCACCCAGGGCATTCGCGTTGATCCCGAACGCGAGATTACCATCTGCTGCGGGTCCACCGAAGCGATGATGTCCTCCATGATGGCCATCATCAATCCCGGCGATGAAATTGTAGTGTTCGAACCCTACTACGAAAATTACGGTCCTGACGCCATCTTGAGTGGCGCTACGCCGCGCTTCGTCAAATTGCGTCCGCCCGATTGGAGCTACGACGAAAGGGAACTGGGCGCCGCATTCGGTCCAAGAACGAAAGCGATCATCCTTAACACGCCAAACAATCCTACCGGCAAAGTTTTTACTCGCCCCGAACTGGAATTCATTCGCGACTTATGCGTGCGGTGGAACGCCTTCTGCATCACCGATGAAATCTACGAGCATATTTTGTATGACGGCGCGGAGCACATTTCCATGGCGCAGATCGATGACATGCGCGACCGCACCATCGTCATCAATGGAATGTCAAAAACGTACAGCGTTACCGGCTGGCGGGTTGGCTGGGCGATCGCTCCAGCTAAAGCAACTGCTGCGATTCGCAAAGTACACGACTTTCTCACCGTAGGTGCGGCGGCGCCTCTGCAGCAGGCTGGCGCGATGGCTCTGAAATCTCCTGATTCTTATTATCAGAACCTCGCTAAGAGCTACCACGAAAAGCGCGAACGCCTGTTAAAGATCCTCACCGCTGCTGGTTTCACGGTCTTCAAGCCGCGCGGCGCGTACTACATCATGACGGATATCTCAGCTTTTGGTTTTAACGGCTGCGGCCGCAGCAACTCCGAAAAAACCACCAACGATGTAGCTTTTGCAAAGTTTCTCGTCGAAAAGGTCGGCGTCGCAGTTGTACCTGGCTCGAGCTTTTACGGTAACCCCGTAGATGGTTCTTCTCAGGTGCGCTTCACTTTCTGCAAGAAAGAGTCGACCCTGGCCGCCGCAGAAGAGCGATTGACCCGCCTTCCTGAGCACCTCGCGGATTTTCGCGCGCATGCGTGACCGTCGCTCCTCATTGCCCGCAAAACGCCAAACTCAGCGGCCAATAAATCGACTGCTGTAAATTATTTCTAAATTATGTATAAATATGCGGTAATTCAGTTTTTAGAATGCCATTCCAGAAGTATTACTAGGGTAGGAGACTGACGGTCGGTTGCCCTGTGGTGGTTAGTCTCCTACCCCGCGAGTGGTCTTGCTTCTATAGACGGAGTGGGTCAGGTAATAGTTCCAGCTTGCAAAGAAAATAATTGCCCTGCATGACCATCAGATTTCCACGGTGTCCAGATATCGGGCCACCGACGCCTTCCACGAAAATTTGGCGGTGATCGCTTTCTGCAAAGACTGCGCAGCGACAGGCTCACCATGCGTCAAATAGGTTTGTTTCGGCGGCGCAGGAAGTGCGCCCATCCAGCGAAGCAACTCGCTTCTCCCGGCATGCGCCGAAAGTTGGCTCATTTGTATGATCTCGGCGTTTACCGGCACGTCCTGCCCAAACAGGAGCAAGGTTTTCGCTCCTTCTTGCAGCGCACGGCCTCGCGTCCCTTGTGCCTGGAAGCCCGCCAGAATCACCGCATTTCTTCCGTCCGGCAGCCGGTGCGCCAAGTGGTGCAGCACCCGCCCTCCCGCCACCATCCCGCTGGCTGACACGATGATGCAGGGAGTATGCACATTGTTTATAGCCTTTGATTCTTCCACGGTCTGCGTCAGATGAAATTCGTGAACGTTTAGCGGATCGCCTTGGCCATTCGCATCGATCTCCGTAAACTCCACGTCATGATCGTCGCGATATTTTAGATACAAATGTGTCGCGCTCAGCGCCATCGGGCTGTCCACATACACCGGCAACCGCGGAATTTTGTTTTCCGCTTCCAGTTGCCGAAGGTAATACATAAACGTTTGCGTTCGTCCAACGGCAAATGCTGGAATGATGATTGAGCCGCCGCGATGCACCACGCGATTCACGATATCGGCAAGCTGCACGGCCGGGTCTCCACCAGGATGCTCGCGGTCTCCATAGGTGGATTCGCAAATCAGGACGTCGGCGGCGCTTGGAGGCGTGCGCGGATCGTTCAGAATGGGCTGGTCGTAACGCCCGACATCTCCGGAAAATACCACCACCTTTTTCGCGCCTTTCTCGCTGATAGTCAGTTCGAGGCTTGAAGAACCCAGAATGTGCCCTGCGTCGTAGGAAACGAAGCGGTATATCGGATCGATTTCCAATTCGCCAAGGCGGGGCATTGGCTTGAACACCCGCAGCACAGGGTCCACATCTTCGCTGGTATACATGGGCTCGCGCTCTGGGCGTCCGCGCATTTCCTTCTGCGGATGCAACGCATCTTCCTCCTGAAGATGCGCCGAATCTTTCAGCAACAGCGCGGTCAGATCTATCGTGGCGGGATTTGCAAAAATCGGCCCCCCATACCCATCCTTCACGAGCACTGGCAGCCATCCCGTATGATCCAGATGCGCATGCGTCAGCACAACATAATCAATTGTTTTGGGATCGATCGATAGTGGATGGTAATTCCGTTCGGTGAGCTCCCGAAGGCCTTGAAAAATTCCGCAGTCGATAAGCAGTCGCTTTCCCGCGGCTTCCACCAGATATTTCGAGCCGGTCACGCTACCGGCGGCGCCCAGAAAAGTCAGCTTGGCCATAAATTTATTTTAGTGGATCAGCAAAAACTCCCAGGCGGGTGGTTTTACGGAATTAATTTGAGCCACTTCAATTTGATACTTGCGTGCACATACCCGAATAAAAACGGGTGAGAACATCTTTTATATTTGGTGGAGCCGATGGGATTCGAACCCACGACCTCCTCGATGCCATCGAGGCGCGCTCCCAACTGCGCCACGGCCCCACCGGGTCGATGCAGCGATGTTAACATTCGCGCGCTGGCCTCGTCCATCAAAGGCCTCCGATCCGTTGTTGTTCGCCGCACCCAAAAATAGCCATTGGGGTTTTAAGAAATTTCCAAATTCAGCCGGAAGCGTTAATTGAGGGGAATTCAAAGCCCAATTGTCGGACAGCCTACCAAGAGTATTTATCCTTGTGAATATGGTGAAGACCTTATAGAAGAGAACCACCACTTTTTGTCACCGGTCGCGCAGACGAGCAGCATCGGGACGCGGCCATTTCAATTTTGAACAAGGAGAAAGAACTTCGTGAAGAAGAAGCGCGCCTCGCAACCCGCTCCGCGCAGTAACGTGGCCGGCAAGCCCATACGCAATGAAATTTTGATGGCCATGTCACCCCGCGAATTTAATCTTGTCCGGCCGCATCTTCAATTCGTAGAGCTCGAGCAACATCGCATTCTTCACGAGCCGTATCGAGAGTTAAAATTCATGTATTTCCCAAACTGCGGGCTCATCTCCCTGGTGGTAGTGCTGAAAACCGGCCGGACCGTGGAAGCTGGCATCGTTGGCAAGGAAGGAGCCTCCGGCACCGCTCTATCCGGTGGCGTGAGTGGTAGCGCGCTGCGAGAAATAGTGCAAATTTCTGGCGAAGGCTTCAGGATCAAAAGCGAAGTGTTTCAAAAACTCTCGGCAGTCCTTCCCAATCTGCGCAAAGCGTTGAATCGTTACGTTGTACTGCTCGGGATGCAAGTTTCGCAAACTGCGGCTTGCAATCGCCTGCACGAAATCGAACAACGCCTGGCTCGTTGGCTACTGATGGCCGAAGATGGCGCCGCCACCTCTACGCTGAACATCACTCACGATTTCCTCGCGACCATGCTTGGCACCGACCGCCCTAGTGTCACCCTCGCTGCCGGTCTGCTGCAGAAAGCGGGTCTCATCGAATACGGTCGCGGCGCGGTAAAAATTACCAATCGCCCCCAACTGGAAGCCTTCGCCTGCGAGTGTTATTCCGTGATTCGTGATTACGCCAAGAAGTTTTGAGACCTCGGCCTTTCCAGTAACTTAGACGTGCTCATGCGAATATAAATCCATGCCTGATAGAACCAGGTTACGGTTGTTCGCGAAACGTGCGCTCCAGGGACTTGTTCTGGGACTGATAGTTACCTTCATCTGCGATTACATCTATTTCCGAGTTCGGATGCTTCACCCGCAACCCGCAAATCCAGTGGAAACGTTTACCGCGCCTCGGCTCTATGCCATTGCAGTAAAAGGCGGGAAAGTCGACTACGAGCTTGACGAGCAAAATCCTCAGCAGACCTGGGCTTGTTCGCACTCATTATTTCCGCAGGCAGGCTATTCCCCCTGCTGGTACATAAAGCCCAAAAGCCGCCAACCCATCCCGATGTAGGTCCGCTTGGCAGCATTTACCCTGGAGTGCGGAATTAGGACTGTGTAGGCTAATGCCGCTCATTCTCGCGGGACAAAAAGAGCCAGCGTATAAGCACCCAGCATGGTGCCCACCGGAATAAACGGCACCGCCAGCAAAGCCGCCACCTCTGTTAGAATTCGGCTGGCTCCGGCTGCCGCTAGCAAGCTAATTCCCGCCAAAACCCCAAAAATCCCGCTTGCGGCCGACAGCACAATCCATCCAGCGTAAATCAAATGAAACGCGCTCATCAACGGGTACGGATTAGGAACTCGGTTGAGCAGAGCCCCAAACATCACCGTCGCTACTGGAGTGAAACTCAGCATCCAGACCGCAGCAATAATGCGGAGAATGCCGTAAATCAGCCAGAACAGGCCCAGGGTCCGCCCGCTCTTTAACGCTACAACAGGCCTGGAAGTGTCAGCAGACACATGCCCCTCCTCGGATGAGTTGTGGTGCGCCGCCCGTTTCAGTGTTCAAACTATATAACGAGAGGCGCGAACACAAGATTTTGATATTTAGGAAAAAATGCGAAAGAAATTCAGACGGAAGGAAGTTGACCGAAGGAAAAGAGGAGAGACGTCCCAGCCCGGTTGCTTCGATTTCTCGAAGCGTTTCGTCTGTCCCCTTCTCCCTCGACTTGGCGGATGTCAATAACCGCACGCGAATAGTCGCAAAAAATAAGAGGCAGCTCTATCAGGGAAATCCTGTAAATCTGATTAGAATTTACTGCAAATCAGGTGGGCGTCACGGCGCGTGGCGAATCCACCACAATACCTTGCCCATAATTCGCCAGCTGCGATTCTTTCCGAGTTTCACGGCCTCATAATCACGGTTCTCGGATTCCAGAAGTTGCACGCCGTTCACCAGCAAGAATCTTGATAGCGTAAGCCCACTTTCGCGCTGCCAGGTCACCACAATCTTGCCGCTTAATTCGCTGGGGTTGGTCGCCGAACGATCCACCGCGACGATGTCATCGTCGTTGATCAGCGGACTCATGGACGCGCCCCGAACTCGCAGGCAAGTCGTTTCCGCGGGGTGCGGGCACCATACCGCAGGCGCTGCGATCATTTCATGAGCTGGGATGTCATCGAGGTCCAGATAGGGGTCGCCTTTGCCTCCGTGCGTGGCCGCGTGAGCAGCCAGCACCGGAATTGCCACCAGTCTAGCCTTGGGAACGATGGGGTTCTTCTTCTTGTGGCTTCCCGCCACTACGATCTCAAAATCCGGAAAAGCCGCTTTCCTCATGATCCCGTGGCCTTCCGGGAGCATCTTGGAAAGATCCGAAGTTTTGAAGCCAGCTCGTTCCCAGAACCATGACGAGTCAGGCTCGCCGATCAGGTTTCCGATCTGAATGTACGCCTGCGCCGGCGGTTCATGCGTGCCCCGCTCCCACCTGGATAAAGCCATGGCGGAGTAATGGAGCCGTGAGGCGAAGGCCGCCTGGGTTAGTCCCATCCGTCTCCGCAAACTCAAAATTCTGCGCGCCCATTCCGGATTTGAAGTTCTTCTGGTTCTCATTGCGCTACGTTCTAATAATGCCCGTTTACTACCATTTATGTTAGTCTTGCTCTGCACTGCGTTTGCTCTTCTTCTCCGAAAGGCTCGTCATGAATGGTGACAAAGTGGATAGTAACATGAATTCTATCCCTGCCGTCTCACTTTTTCGCGGCATTTATAACCGCGTGGCGAAGCGCCTGGGAGTCGATCCTTCTTACGTAAGCCGCGTCGCACGGGGCGAGCGGAAGTCCGCTGTCGTGGAAAAAGCTCTAGCGGAAGAAGTTCGCGTAATTCGGGACCATCTGAACAATCATAATAACAATCACAACAACAACAATCACGCTCCGGCAGACCAAAGAAAGAAATCCAAAATAAAATCCCGCCCCGGCGAGCCTCTAGAGGTTTAGCAGCGCAATTTCCGGCCCTCCAAGCTCAACTCTAACTTTGAAGGTCATCCCCAGCCACGATCATTTGTGGGGGTCACATCAAGAATAATACGATTTTCTGTTCGGTCTGCGAATCTATGGAATCAATCGCGCGGGATCTGTTTTCGCTTCATCGATCCAGGACTTCAGCAGTTCCACGTTTTTCGGATCAGGCTCCAAAAATACCAAGCCCACGCCTAAATTTGAATGTGCATAAACGACCCGCACCTTGCTTTCAAACACGTTTTGACCCACCGAAATCTTTACTAGCGCGATGGTATCCTCTGGGAAAGGGTTCAGCATATCCAGATAACAGCCTTGCGCGCTGAGTTCGCTAACCCGAGTGGCGACCTGCATCCTGGTAACCGGTTCGAACAGTTCGGCGCTAGCGATAAACGCGTACCGTGGATTTCGCCGGCGTTGCTTTTCGCTCATGCTTATCTCCGAGAACAGAAGTAATGCTTCGTTCCACTTCACTCCAGATGGCGCACCCGTATTCGGCGAACGACCCTCAGCGATGTCTCTTTACTCTTGTAACGCCCGAATGCCCTTTATGGCGGTGTGTATGACAATGATGGCACAGAAAAACCTCAATGCCAGTTGTCGCGTTGCCAATATCGAACTACCTGAAACGACCATCCATCAGACCATCAATGGCGTCCCAACTTTCAGGTACTAGGCCGGACCGCATATTGCGCCGAGCGAAACAAGATGCCAGAATCTGTCTCGCTGTTGGTCTGTGCGGGAAACAAGTCAGCGGTTCGTGGTGTCTAAGTAACGTAACGCCATTACCGGTGCGGTCGCATCGAGTACCCCACCGACGAACGCTGCAACCCTCGATCAGCCCGCGAGTTTCATTTTGGACTCGGAGTAGGGCCAGGAAAGGCCAGAGTGTCTGATTGGGCTAGTGCGCTCCCTTGGGGGTGCGACGAATCCGAGCTCCTCACCGAGTTGCAAGCCGGTTCTGAAACTGCGTTCGATTGGCTTGTCACCCACTACCACGCGCCTGTCTACAATCTGATTCTCGGTATGCTCGGAGATGCTTCCGATGCCGCCGATGGCACCCAGGAAGTCTTTCTAAAAGCGTTTCGCGGAATACGTGGTTTCCGTCACGGCAGTTCTTTGAAGACTTGGCTGTACCGCATTGCCATTCGCGAAGCTCTCAACCATAAGCGCTGGTTTAAACGCCACCTTCAAAAAACCGTGTCCATCGATGCCGAACTGGAAGAAGGTCGGGAGCATCTTGAAATCGAAGACCTTTGCGCCACACCATTCGAACAATTGGCCGCGCGGGAAATGCAACTCGTCGTACAACGTGCCTTGCTCAGCGTCCCTCACGTTTTTCGCGTCGCCGTTATATTGCGTGACCTGGAAGGGTTTAGTTACGAAGAAGTTGCTGAGATTTTGGAATGCAGCATCGGAACCGTGAAATCGCGTATTTTGCGGGGACGGCGTGCCCTCAAGGAAATTCTGCAGCCCCTTTTGTCGGGCCCGGAATTCCACTCGGCAAGTGAGCATGGAACTGTTCACTCTACTGCGGAAAAATCTTCCCGCCCCGTAAAACGGGCTCAGCACTCTCCTTTTGAAGACTCCTACGCAGCCGCGTGGCCTGTCGCCCGAGCTGTTCCGGTCAAAGGTGTTTCGTTGGCCAGCAGCCCCGCTGGTGAGGTGTCCGATGAACTGTAATTCAGTACGCACCAGGTTGGCCGGCTATCTTGATGACGGACTTACTGGGTCTAACCGCACGGAGGAGCGCGCGAGCGTCCGTGAACATTTGGAGCTCTGCGCTGATTGCCGTGAGGACCTTCAGCGTTTTCGCAAGTTGGGCGTAATGCTATCGACTGTGACCAAGCATGCGCCTCCGCCCGACCTCTCCGTGCGTATTAAGGTGGCTGCGGCAAAAGCGCAGGCTTCTCGAGGTTGGCGTGCCCGCGCGCGGCAAGTGAGTAACCGAGCCGAGATATTGCTCGACAATGTTTTTCGTCCGCTGACGTTGCCAGCCACCGGGGGGTTCGTATCTGCCATCCTGGTTTTCGTGCTGGTTTTTCAGATTTTGGCCCCGGGCATCACCGTGCGCGCTGTAGAAAACGATGTGCCCATTAACCTGATGCGCCCGGCAGAATTGATTTCGCTCTCGGAATATCCACCTTCCTGGGCGCCCGAACATGATCTGGAGTTGGCCTTGCCTCACGGCCTATTGGTTGACGTTACTGTCGACGCGCAAGGTGGAATGACTGGCTACCAGATTCTGTCGGGGCCGCATAGCACGGATATGCGCCACCAGCTCGACCAGTTGCTGATGTTTTCGCGCTTTAGTCCCATGCTTAGCTTTGGACGTCCGACTGCTGGTGGCCACGTGATTTTGAGCTTCAGTGCCGTGCACGTTCGCGGATAACGGCTTCCGAATCCGCTTCCCAACTGCAAATTACGACTAAGCCAAAACAAATTCACAGTCTTGGCGTACCTGTCCGTCGCCCCTTCTAGCACTGCTCACGCGGTCAGCTTACGACTCGTTCGCACCTGACCCTCGCGTTTTCTTCCCCGCCATGCTCCCACAGGTTCAATGGATCAGGAGGCGCCCGTGCCCTTCACTGTCCAGTTTTCTGCACCTGTGCCCACGCGCACAACTTTCCGCGTGGTATTTCGAATCATCGCGCTGGCGACAATTGCGCTGCTCATTACTTCTTACTCCGTTTATGCGCAAGTTGACGTATCTGCCGCCGAACGCGCTCTCTTTGACGCTCTCAACCGCGAGCGTGCCGCCAAAGGCTTGCCAGCTCTCCACTGGGACGCCGCACTCGCGGCCGCTGCACGCGAACACGCTACTCGCATGGCACAGGGCAACGTTCTGTCGCATCAACTCCCAGGTGAACCACAGGTTCAAGTCCGCGCCACTCAGGCTGGCGCGCGTTTCACCACCATCGCCGAAAATATTGCTGTGGCTCCGAACTCCGCAACCATTCATTCGGCCTGGATGCAATCCCCGCACCATCGCGAAAATATTCTTGATCCGGAACTCAACGGGGTTGGCATTGGCGTAGTGAAAGGCACTCATGGACTGTTCGCCGTGCAGGATTTCTCTCAAACGGTGGCCAATTTAAATCTCAAACAACAGGAACAGCAAGTCATCGCCAATCTGAATATCCACGGCATGTCTGTGACACGGGCCACCAACGACGCCCGCAAAACCTGTGAAATGGCCCGCGGCTACACAGGCACTCGTCCGCTATCTGTTACCCGCTTCGAAACCGCCGACTTGACCAAGTTGCCATTTGATTTGGAACAGAAACTTCGCTCCGGGCGTTATCACTCCGCGTCCGTCGGCGCTTGTGAAGGTGGCAGCTCCGCCGGCTTCACGCACTTCAAGCTTGTCGTCGAGCTTTTCTAAATTTAATTACTAGTCGTTAGATCGAGGGATTTCAACGCCGCGAAGCAATCCGCGTCCAGCGAGTGTGGCACTTCTGCAGCCATAATCTTGAATACTTCTGCCTTCGTTAAAGCGCCACGGTAAGGGCGTTTCGAAGAAAGCGCATCGTAAACGTCCGCCACTGCAATCGCTCTGGCACCCTCTGAAATCTGCGAGGCGCGTAGATTGCGGAAATATCCTGACCCATCTAATCGTTCATGATGTGAGCTGGCCAGGAATGCCAGATCCTGGAAGCCTCGTATGCGCTCCAGTATCCGCTGTGTGTAATAAGGATGCAGCCGCACCGTTTCCCATTCCGCAGCGGTCAATTTTCCTGGTTTGTCGAGAATATTGTTAGGCACGCTGAGTTTTCCAATGTCGTGCAGGAGAGCGGCGCGTCGCACCAGGGTTACTTGATCTTCGGGCAGTGCCAATCGTTGGCAAATCGCCACCGCAATGCTGGTCACGCCCCGTGAGTGCGAATGCGTGTATGGCGATTTGATGTCGATAATATTTGCAAACGCTTCGCAAACATTGTCGAGCTTGGCTTCATCGGCGTAGAGCGAAACGCTGATCGGCTCCATGTCCATTACTGCTTCGCGCACCAGATCTTGTTCGATCAGCTTCCAGAGCTCGATATCCTTTTCTAACTCGCTCGCGGCCCGCACCAATTCAGGGTCAAACCATGATCCACTTCTATCGCGAAGCACCTGGAAACCATCGGAGACGCCATTCAAAGTGATGAATACCTCGAGCGTTTGGCACAAATTCATGATCCGTGAGAAAAGTGGAATGTCTTGTGCCTTACGCCCGGCGGGGAATCCTTTTCCATTCCAGTGTTCGTCAAGGCTGTAAATCGCTGTCGTGATGGATTCGCAGAAGCCGATTTTCTTGGCGATTTGCGCGCCTCGATCGCAGCGCAGATTGATCAGTTCACTTGTTTGCGCGTCCCGGTTGGTAGCCACGCTGGCAATGGCGAACGCACGCTCCAGTCGCGACCGTCCGGGCATCACGTTGCGCAGTAAATATTCCAGCCCCTCGAAACTCACCTTCGTCCAGTCAGTGGATTTGACCTCCTGCTTGGCCTTGCGCTCGTCTCCTCCCAGAATCTCGTACATGCGTGCCGCGTTGCTACTGCACCCTGCGTCCTTCAGCAGCGTTGCATAATAAAGGTCGCACTTCTGTTGCACCGAAAGGTTCAAGATGTCCGCGAGGCGCATGCTCAACAGGCAGCACTTGACTGCATGGCCCATTGGCTGCCCTTCCGTCAAATCCAGTGCGTAGGAGAGCGCAGAGATCAAATCCGACATACGCAGTTGCGTCGCGGAAGGTACTGGAGCGAGACTCTCGGTGATCAGCATATGCGGGAACTACCAGTATAGGGCGACCGGTTGTAAAGAATTCCTCGCTTAACTCATCAAGGTGCGCTGAGAGGAAACATCTTTCCGCGGAATTCTCATCAGTAGGCCATGCAACAAATTGTTGTTTTTCGATGGCAGACAAAATACACTGGCGCCACGCCATGAGCCGCTATTATTGGTTTCGATTTCATAAGCCACCCAACTAGGCGAGGGGCGTTTTCTCTAGAAAGCATTCAAAAAGAGATTTGGCCCGCTCGCAAGAGTGGGTTTTTTATTTTTAGCGAAAGGAAATCCCGATGATTATCTCCATGAGACTGCATTCCACTCCTGAAGAAATCGCCGCAGTCCGCAAGATTGTTGAGCATTTTGGCTACAAAGTGCATTCCATCGAGGGCGAGGAGCGCGTAGTAATCGGTGTCGTCGGCGTGGGCGACGTTACCGCCTGTCTGGAATCCGTCGAAGCCATGCCGCAGGTCGAAAAAGTGGTGCCGATTTCCGCGCCCTACAAATTTGTCAGCAAAGAATTTCGCGCTGGCAAGACGCGCATAAAAATTAAGGGCTTCGAGATTGGCGGCGATGAATTCGTCATCGCGGCTGGGCCTTGCTCCGTCGAGTCCGAAAAACAAATCATGCAAGCCGCCGAGGGTGTCGCGAAAGCCGGCGCCAAAATGCTGCGCGGCGGAGCGTTCAAGCCGCGAACTTCCCCCTATGACTTTCAAGGCATGGAAGAAGAAGGTCTGAAGCTTTTACAGAAAGCCAGCAAGGAAACCGGCTTGGCCATCATCACGGAAGTGATGAGCGATCGCGACGTCGATCTGATCGCTCAGTACGCGGACGCAATGCAGGTAGGCGCCCGCAACATGCAAAATTTTATTCTGCTCAAGGCCCTCGGCAAATGCCGGCGTCCGGTGCTCCTGAAGCGCGGTCTGAGCAGCACGATCAAGGAACTCTTGATGTCCGCCGAATACATCGTCGCGCACGGCAACTCCGACGTAATTCTATGCGAACGCGGTATCCGCACCTTTGAGACCGCCACTCGCAACACCTGTGACATTGCCGCCATCCCGGTATTGAACGAGCTGACTCATTTGCCGGTAATCCTTGACCCCAGTCACGCTACCGGAAAACGCAGCCTCGTCCCTGCCTTATCGCGCGCGGCAGTAGCGATCGGTGCGGATGGCTTGATCGTCGAAGTTCATCCCGCTCCGGAAATGGCCATCAGTGATGGCGCGCAATCATTGGACCTAAACCAATTCCGAAAAATGATGCAGGACCTGCGCCCTTATCTGGATTTATGGCAGGCTTCGAGGAAAATTGAACAAGGATCAACGGTGGCGGTCGCCTAAAAAATCCGGCTCCACGTCAAATTCGCTTAAAGTTTACTTGATTTGTTCAGCGTTCCAAGTGCAACACGCGCATCAGCGTAGCTTGCAGTTTCTGGCACTCCAGTTGCCGCTCGTGCTCGTCTTTTGTGCGGTCGTTCAGTGCTTCCTTCAACAGTATCAAGTTTCGTCGGAACTCCAACTGCGCGAGAACCAAACGGCTCAGCGCCCTCAGCGCATCCTTCTCGTCAGGAGCAAGGTCCCGCGGCTTCTGATCAATCACGCACAAAGTTCCCAGCGCGAAGCCATCCTCAGTAATCAAAGGTGCTCCGGCGTAAAATCGTATGTGCGGCTCGGCCGATACCAAAGGATTATCTCGAAATCGTTCATCTGCCAATGCATCCGGCACCACAAATACGTCCGGCTGTAGAATTGCCGTCGAGCACAGAGCGACCTCGCGCGAAGTTTCCGCGACAGAAAGTCCTACTCGCGATTTGAACCACTGGCGGTCTCCATCGATCAGCGAGATTAATGCAATTGGAGTCTTGCAAACGAAAGAGGCCAGCAGGGTGAGATCGTCGAACGCTAATTCCGGGTCAGTATCAAGGATGGCATATTTCTCAAGAGCGGCAACGCGGCTCTCTTCATTCTTGGGCTTAACCAATTCCATGTTACCTCCACATCTATCGCGAAGTGCTCCCGGTCAAGGTGGTGTCGGCAAGCTTAACTCTATTGCCGTTGTATATGCGACCGCAAGCCTGCGGGTGCGCGGCCGATAAATTCTCTCTACTCCTCGCCAAACCCTTGCAGTTTTTTCATTGAGTCAGACGCCGGCCAGTACGACTTGGTTGTGTATAGGATTTCGATAATCACTCGGCGCAAGCCTGTTTAGTGATAGGCTCTGCACTTTTACGGGGGGGAATCTGATGCGTAGATGTTTTCACCTGATGGTAATTGCTGCGTTTGTTTTCATGGGTGTCACTATTTCTGCAGGGTATGCGCAGGAAAAGGCGGCGCCGCCTTCGAAGAAGATTGCCGTGCGCGCCGGGCATTTGATTGATGGACGCAACGACAAAGTAGTCGACAACGCGCTCATTTTGATCGAAGGAGACACCATTACCTCAGTCTCCTCGGGTGGACAGCCGCCCGCCGGCGTCGAAGTGCTCGACCTTTCGCAATACACGGTGATGCCTGGATTCATGGACACGCACACCCATGTGATCTTGAACGGCGATATAACGGCAGAAGATTACGATGTGCAGTTATTGAAGCAATCCGTTCCGTATCGCGCGATCTTAGGCGCACGCAACGCGCGCATAGCTCTGGAGCACGGATTCACTACACTTCGGGATCTGGAAACAGAAGGCGCGATGTATGCCGACGTTGATGTGAAGACCGCCATCGCCAATGGCGAAGTGCCCGGGCCGCGCATGCAAGTGGCCACCCGCGCGATGACTCCCACTGGCATGTATCCGTTGTTGGGATATTCGTGGGAACTGAAAGTGCCCACCGGTGTGCAATATGTGGACGGGGTTGAGGGTGCGCGCAAAGCTGTGCGCGAACAGGTGATGTATGGCGCTGACTGGATCAAGTATTACTCGGATCGCAAATATCATTTTGAAGCTGACGGCGTGCTGCATAGCATGGTGAATTTCACTGACGAAGAAGCGAAAGCCATCGTGGACGAATCGCACCGTCTCGGCAAACGAGTTGCGGCCCATGCGATTGGCTCGGACGGAATAGCAGCGGCGTTGCGAGCCGGCGTCGATACCATCGAGCATGGTGACGGACTTACCGATGCTTTGATCGATGAAATCGCCAAGAAGGGCGTTTACTGGGTCCCCACCATAACCGTAGGCGCTTACGTTGCGCCCGGACGGGGCGGAAACTGGACCAGGATGGTAGACCTGGAGCGCGTCGCATTTCAAAAGGCGTTGAAGAGAAACGTGAAGATTGTTTTTGGAACGGATGCCGGCGGCTTCGATTGGAAGGAATTAAATCAAGCCAAGGAGTTTGAATATTACGTGCAGTATGGAATGACCCCCCTGCAGGCCATTCGCTCGGCTACTTCAATGGCCAGTGAACTCTTGGGCTGGAAAGATAAGGTGGGAACGATTGAGCCCGGCAAATGGGCCGATATTGTCGCCGTGAGCGGTGATCCGCTGAAAGATATTTCAGAATTGTCGCGCGTGAAATTTGTGATGAAGGGCGGCGTAGTTTATAAGAGCGAGATGCATTAATCGCCAGCCTGCGTGTGACCTGTGGCTGCCTGAATTAGAAAAATGCCGCGCCACCGTCCACGTTGATTGACTGGCCCGTCATCGCGCTGGACGCGCTGGAGCACAGGAACAACGCCGCATGTGCGACTTCGTCGGCGGTTTGTCCGCGGCCTTGCAAAATGGATTGCAGGAACCCAGCCAGTTGTTCTTCTGAACTGACACCAATCTTTTTTGCGAGTGTGGCGCCAAGCTCCTGGGACATGATTGTCTCTGTCACCGGGCCGGGACAAATGGCATTCACGCGAACACCTTTCCGCGCAGCTTCCGCCGCGGTTACGCGCGTCAATCCCAGCATGCCGGCTTTCGCGGCCGCGTACCCAGAGCCCCACGAAAAAGCCGACTTGGCCGACAAACTGGAAATGTTGAGAATGACGCCGTGCTCATGCTCGTACATTTCCGGCAATACCAATTGCGTGAGCAGAAATGCGGCGCGAAGATGTACCGCAATTACCTCATCGAAATCGGCCAGCGGATATTCTTCAACGGGAACAACCGGTCCGTAATGACCGGCGTTGTTCACCAGAATAGTCACAGGCCCAAATTTCTCTCGCGCGGCGTCAACGATCCGGCGGCAATCGTCTTCTCTCGTTATATTGGCGGTTGCGAACGCAACTTGTCCGCCGCTATCCGCAATCTCCGCCGCAGTAGAAGCAAGTTGATCATACGAACGCGCGCACAGAAAGACCGACGCACCTTCTTTTCCGAAGAGCAGTGCAATCGCGCGGCCGATACCGCGTCCTGACCCGGTGATCAATGCAGACTGCCCCTGGAGAATCATAGGGAAGGAGAATAGAAGTACCGGAGAAACCATGCAAGTGGGCGTGGGAACCGAGTGATTGCTCTAGTCCCACTTCTTGATGTCAGGCCAATCGGTCTGAAGATTCTTCTTGCGATGGCGGCAAAGCAAAATCGGTTTTCGTTCGTAGGGCATGGCGTAACGATTGTCGAAGGTAGCTACTACGCCGACACTCTCATAATAGTCGCGGGCATCTTCCGGTTTTGTTCCAATGCGGATAACGATCTCGCCGGTGTAATTGCGTGGTCCCCAGAGAAAATAATTCTGGTGCGTGCATATCGCTTTTGGCAAACCATAACGGTTGCCAAAAAAATCCACGGCGCCGGCTTCGCCATAATTACTGGCGAAAATCGCAGTCCTGGATTGTTCTTCCGGCGTGAGTGAACGATAAACATTGGCCACACGCTCGACCATGTCTTCCCAGCCGAACTCGTCGGAGTAATGCTGGGGAAGGATAGCTTCGTCCTGATTATGTTCGGACTTCGGCACGCCGAACGGCAGGTGCGCCTGATAGCGAATATAAGCGTCGATGGGCAAAACGGGAAGCACCACCGGCAAAAGTAAGGCAATCCCGATGAACAACCAAGCAAACACCGCTACGCCGAATGCCATTTGAATGCGAGACCGCGCCTTGAAATGTTCTCTCAATAAAAACTTTTCTGTCGCCACCGCGCCGGCCGCGAGCGCCAAGGGATAAACCGGTGCGGAATAATAATTCTTACCGTGCATCACTAAGAAAAATCCTATGGTGAAAATAAACGCCCAACCAAAGGCGCGAAACTTTTTTCCTTCAGCTGAAAAGTAAAAGTACAACCCGCCGAGCCAGAATGGCAGGGTTGCCGGAGTCATCATCAAAATCTGCTGCCATAGAAAGGCACCCGGCGATAAAACCACATCGCGACCGGACGCGCGAATGTTCCGCATCAACTCCAGAAACGGCCAATGATGCTGAATATTCCAAAGCAGGTTTGGGAGAAAGAACAGTAACGCGGTGGACCCGCCCGCCAAAATCCACGGAGTAAGGAGAAATCTGCGCTGCGGAGTTAGCAGCAGGCCTGCCAGGAGAAAAAACGCAAACGCCGCGATCGAATATTTATTTTCGAGTCCAAGCCCGGCGATGGCGCCGAACGCGATCCACCATTTGGAATTGTTCGTATGGATCATGCGTGCGACGGCAAACGCGCAGCCAGTCCAGAAAAGAGGCTCAAAGGCATTCATCGCAAACTGGTGGTCGTTGACGTACCAAACCGCGGGCGTAGCAGCCAGTGCCGCCGCCAACGCGGTGCTGAACTTGTTCGCTCCAAGCTCCCGCGCCAAGACTGCCGTCAGAACGATGCGTGCTGTGCCCGCCAACGCAGGCCACAAGAGCAGGGCAGGCAGCGAAATGCCTAAAGTGTGACGACCAACCCAGGCAATGAAAACAATCAGGGGCGGCTGATCCACATACCCCCAGTCCAGGTGTTCTGAACAGGTCAGGTAATAAAGCGCGTCGCGGAAATAGCCATAACGCGTCGCAGTTGCCATGTGGGCAAGAAAATAAATAGCCGCGATAATTGTCGGCACCAAAAGGGGGAAGCGCGAATTTTCTGTCCTACTAGTCGCCGTGGCCTCAGGCATGGAAGGAAACAATAGCAGAGCAAGCGACTACTACCTGCCGTCTCAAAATAAAAAAAGCTGGATGGCGATTGAACCATCCAGCTTTTTCAGAATTGGTTAACGTAGCCCGTTAATTTTTGCCGTGCTTTAAAGAGCTCAATAGGCTGTGCACCGCATTTTGAATGTGGCTGGTCGAAAATGCTTCGTTATTCATTTCCTTCCGCCCCACGGCGCGGAAGGCCACTTTATTCGGAGTCTGCTGCACGAAGTCAAACACGATAGTGCCTTCGCGGTAGTTGGGATTGCGGTAGCCATATGGCCCGCCCCAATAACCCCAGGTATACGATGCCCAGCAGCCAAACGGGCCACATACAAACCCTGGATAGCCGCCGCGGTATCCGCCGCCCTCGGGGTAACCGCCGCCTTCAGCCGCGGTGTGCCGCCGAATGGCAAAGTGGTAGTCCGCAAGAAACTGTGCCGCCGCGGGATCTGCAACTTGCTTGAAACCCTTGGAACGCATCTCCTGCTCTATATCCGTGCGGATTGCCAACCGTAAAGTTTCATTATCTGACCGGGGATCGCGCGAGATGGTCTCAGAGCGTCCGTCATCAGAAATAACGTCACGCGAAATAACGTCGCCAGAGGTTGCGTCTTTATCTTTTTTCTCTGCCGTGTCCGGTCGCCAGGCCCAGGTAGCATGTTTCGGGATGATCACACTATGGTCACGCACCACATCGACGTGCTCGTCGCAGCCCGCAAAAAACAGGCCGGAGGCGACCAAGGCTCCCAGCAACAACGGCGAAGTTCGTGCCTTAATCAAGGTCGGATGCCACATTTCAGAATCCTCCAATGTCCAAACTAATCCATGGGCGTTTAACCCAATAGAGGCGCAATAGTTGCGGGACGTTGCAGGCGGAATGCCGAATCGTGCCCAATCACACATGGGACAAAGCCGCAGATCAGGAGGCAGGAACCTTGGAAACCGATGCACATGGAGGGGTGCTGAGGTATGATAGAGTCTTCGAATTCTAGAGTTAGGATGGCGATGGATACAGCAACCAACGGAAAAGTACTACTGAGGGTTAGACCCAGAGGGTTCTGCGCCGGCGTGGTGCGCGCCGTGGACATTGTGGAGCTGGCGCTGGAAGCCTATGGCGCGCCCGTATACGTACACCATGAAATTGTCCATAACACTTACGTAGTAGAGCAGTTGCGGCGGCGTGGGGCGATTTTCGTGGAGTCTATCGATGACGTGCCCCACGGTGCGGTATTGGTTTTTAGTGCCCACGGAGTGCCACCCACGGTACGGGAAGAAGCCAAAGCTAGATCGCTCAAAGTAATCGACGCCACTTGCCCACTGGTGACCAAGGTTCACCTTGAGGCGCTAAAGTTTGCGCGCGAGAAACGCACGATCATTTTGATTGGCCACCGCGACCACCAGGAGATCGTAGGCACTTCGGGCGAAGCTCCCGATCGCACCATTGTGGTCGATTCAGTGGCCGCCGTCGATCAGTTGCAGGTCGATGACCCGGATAAGCTGTCCTTTCTAACCCAAACCACCTTGAGCCTATATGACACCCAGGAAATCGTGGCCCGTCTACGTCAAAAGTTCCCGGCCATTAAAGGACCCGCTAGCGATGACATCTGCTACGCCACGCAAAATCGGCAAGAGGCGGTCGAGCAGGTCGCTAAAGACGTGGACTTGATTCTGGTAGTCGGCTCTCCAAACAGTTCCAATTCGAATCGCCTGGTGGAAGTCGCGCAACGTAGCGGAGTTCGCGCCCAACTGATCGATTCCGCAGCGGATATTGATGTCAGTTGGCTGGAGGGCGTCGCGCGCGTGGGATTAACTGCCGGAGCGTCCGCGCCGGAAGTGCTGGTGGAGCAGGTAAGCCAGCGGCTGGCGGAGTTTGGATTTACCGATCAGCGCGACCTGGATTTGATTCGCGAAGATGTACGGTTCACCTTGCCGCCGGAGTTGGCGACCATTGCCGCCGCCCCGCGAAGGTAATTTCGCGACTTAAGTTGGATTTTGAACTGAGGAAGAGTCTGAACCTGTTGGGCATGCTTTGGCCCCCGATTCACAACAAGCGATTCGCTGAACGGCAAGTGTAAGGAGCAAATTTGGCGGCGAAGATAACGCGGCAACAGAAAAAGATTGCCTTGATTGGCGCGCCGTCAAGTGCTGCCGCATTTTTAGCCGGCACCGAAAAAGCGCCTGCAGCGTTGCGGGCAGCAGGCCTAGTGCAGCGCTTGCAAGCCGCAGGATACGAAGTCATCGATCACGGCGATTGTGCGGTTCGCCATTTTGCCGAGGACGACGAAAACCGCCGCGCGCGAAACCTCAAGGAAATTGTCGCCGGATTGAATGATTTAAAATTGCGTACTGAAGTCGCGGTGAAGAGCGGGGCGCTGGTCCTGGTTCTTGGCGGAGATTGCTCGCAAGTTATTGGACTCTTGACCGGCGCGCGCCGCTATTACAAACGGCTCAGCTTGCTGTGGTTTGATCGCGATGCGGATTTGAATACTCCCGCCACAACTCCTTCCGGACGCATCGATGGCATGGTCGTGGCACACATCATCGGCAAGGGCGCCCCGGAACTGGTACGTTTCTGGGGCGAGCCACCGCTGGTCCGCGAGCCGGACGTGACTCTCTTTGGTTTGGAACGGGTGGATGCGCCCGAACAGGAATTCCTCGATAAATCCCCAATGCGAAGAGTATCGGCCGTGGTTGTACAAGCTAAAGGCGCGGGCGAAGCCGCGAAGGCCACGTTAATGCAGATGCACGCGGATGCGCGCCAGTTCATCTTGCACGTGGATACCGACGTCATTGCACAGGAAGAATTTCCGGCCGTAAATGTTCCGGGAAACGGGGGCTTAGCTTTCGGAGATGTACGCAGCGCGCTCATTGAGTTTGTAAAAAATCCGAATTTGCTAGGCCTGGATGTGGCCCAGTACAACCCCGACAAAGACCCTGACAGTTCAAGTGCAAAAAAACTTGTCGACCTGCTGGTGGAAGCGCTGACCGCAAGATTGCAAGCGATCGGGGACGGTGAGGCGGCCCCAGGAACCAGCGCATCGTCGAGTGGCGCAAGCTGGGCTGCTCCGGAAACCGAGGACGTCACCGCGCCAGTCGCACAAGCATCGGACGCATCCACGGAAGAAAATAGTTCGAGTAACGCACCCAACTCCGACGAAGAGTCCTCAAGTGGAATGTCCACCCACGAAACAAGTGCATAGTTCCCATCCGCACACGAAGTAAGGTCGTACCCGGCAATTCGCTTAATCCTCTAAGAATTTTGTTGACTCTCGCTATTCCGCGGCCGCGCTGCGTTTGCGGATGTGTCGCGCCAAGCCCAGGAAAGATAGCGGGAGGCCGGCCGTAAAGGCGTGCTGCTCGGCATCTGAGGAGGAGAGGTATTCAAGCATTTCCGCCTGGGTTTGCTCCAGAAAGAATTGCAGCGCGCCCTCCACGTCGGCGCTGGATTGCAGAGCTTTTTCAGTGATATCCGCCCACAGATGCAGTCGCTCCCGGAAGTGCGCGATATGTTTCGCGGGATTTTCCGCATAGCCAAAATGGGTGACGAAAAGTCTCGAAGGCTGACGCTCGAGGATCGCGGCGAAGGACTGTTCCCACACCGCAAGATCAATATCCGGCGGCGGTGTTGCCGGCATGATGTATGGGCCGTTGGCGATGCGAATCCCAGCAGTGTCCCCCGCGAATGCGACACCCTCTTGCTCATCAAAATACGTGACATGGTGCGACGCGTGGCCCGGCGTATAAATAACATCAAATTTTCGCGTGCCCACGGAAAGAGTCTCCCCACCTTCGAGAATTTGAATATTTTGCTCGGGCACCGCAAGTGTTTCGCCGAATAAACGCGGAAGATCATCGCCCCACAAGCGCCCCGCGCTGGCGAGTAGTTTCGAGGGATCAACTAAGTGCGCCGCCCCTCTACTGTGAACGAAGACGCGCAAATTGGGATTTTCGCGAAGAAGAGTCCCGGTTGCGCCTGCATGGTCGAGATGAATGTGCGTCAGCAGGATGGCGCCGAGATCGGAGATCGAGAGTCCGTGAGGCAGCAGTTGCGCGCGTAAAGTCTCCAAAGTGGATGCCGGGCCGGGATCTAGAACGGCGCTGTGGCCGCCCGATTCAAGAAGTACAGCGCCAATCGAGTGCGGCCGGCCCATCCAGTGGAGATCGAGTACCGTCGTCGAATCCATTTATGGAATGGTACGGGAGCATCATCGCTCAGACAAATTGTTAGTTGGGCGATTAACGCCTTGCTCGCTGCCGCAATGATAATTTTGTCCCAGCCTAAGCAGGCATGAAGTGAATACCTGATGGGCAGAACTCCATAGCTCTTTTACCTTCGAAGCCACCAAGTTTGTCCAGCGGCATCGCAGCGGCGACGCGCGATCTTAGCCAGACAGGAAAATATCCCAGATAGAAACAGCTGGAACTTACATCGTAGCGGCCGGGAATAACCAAGAGCTGCGACTACAGTAAAAATTTGCTTGGCCTACAGAAGTTGGGGGATACGCCATTCGAGCTTGGGTAGCAATACTCTTGCGCCAGCCGGGGGTACTAGTCTACGATGATGCCCAATTGTTTGACGCGCGTCGTACGGCTCCCTTGGGAAATATAGAAAGGAAAGTGGCCGCCGCGGTCAACAATGGTTTTCAACGGGTGTGGTTTTGTGGTTTCCAGAGACAGGCGGCGCCGTCTCCGTCTTAAATAATTCAACACATTTTGTACCCGGCATTTTAAAGCACCGCATCATAAGCGCAGTGGCGAAGTCAGGGGAGGAATATGATGTCCAAGTGGTGTCTAACCGTAGTGGTAAGCGCACTTCTCGCGCTTCCGAGTTTTGCGCGGCACAATAACAGCGGGCTGGAAGATGGCGTTCCAACAAACGCGGCGACCGCAGAAGAAACTTCCAATGCCAGCAATGCCGTGAACGTGGCGCCTGCGCCCGATTTTTTTGCTATGCCTGCTATGCCCAGAGCGACGCCCTTTCCCGGGCCGGCAGCACAAGCTCCCGAAGAGGAGCCGGGAAGATTGGTTCCGCGATTCGAATTGGCGTTCATGTATGAATACATAAGCTTTCACCCCCAGGATCCGTTTTCAAATTTCAACAATCATGGCGGTACTGGCTCCTTCACCGTCAACTTGTCGAAACATTGGGGCCTGACTGCAGAGGTTGGTGGGACGGACTTCAGTCGCGACCTTACTCCTATCGGCGGTCAACCTTCTCAGGAGGGCGGTTTCATCACCTACCTGTTTGGCCCGCGCTTGAATCTTCGCAGAGATCGCTTCGTGCCGTTCGCGGAAATCTTAATCGGCGGCGCGCACGCAGGTTCTGCAATGACCGGCGACCGTACCCAGTATACGTTTGCGTTGGCGGCCGGCGGCGGTGTGGATATCGTTTTGTGGAAAAGTCTGGCGTGGCGCTTCGCGCAGATTGATTACCTGCAAACTAACTTTTCGGGTCCTGGGTTGAACGTCAATGGGCGTCAAAATAGTATTCGTGCCGCGACCGGCATTGTTCTGCGATTCGGAATTCCGAACCCGCCTCCCCCGCCAAATCATCCTCCGGTGGCTGCTTGCTCGGCCAGTCCAACTTCGGTTTACGCTGGCTCGGGTGATAGCGTCGCGATACACGTTACCGCCAGCGATCCCGACAACGACAACCTTACGTACAGCTACTCCGCGACGGGTGGGACGGTGGAAGGTACGGGTCCTGACGGACGTTTCGCCACCAACGGACTCAATGAAGGGAGCTACACGGTAAACGTTAAGGTCGATGACGGAAAGGGTGGAACAGCAACTTGCTCCGCGGACGTGAAGGTAGAACCCCGGCCTAACCGCCCACCAACAATTTCGTGCTCCACCGACCGCAGCCCGATTATGCCGGGTGAGCGGACTGGAATTACAGCTACCGCCAGCGATCCGGATAATGATCCTCTGACCTACAGCTACAGCGCTTCAGGCGGAACGGTCACCGGCGATGGACCGAAGGCCGAGTTTGACTCCACCGGCTTGCAACCCGGCAGTTACACCGTGAAGTGTTCAGTCAGCGACGGTAGAGGAGGCAATGCGGACGCATCGACGACCGTCGATGTGCAGCAACCGCCGCCACCGCCGCAGGCCACCAAGGTAGGCGATTGCAACTACGACAAGCCGGGCGCCTCGCGTGTGGACAACGTCTGCAAGCGTGTGCTCGACGATGTGTCGCTGCGCCTCAAGAATGACCCGAACGCCAAGCTGGTGATTACCGGCTATGCGGACCCGCGTGAGCCACGAGCGGCCAAACTTGCTGATACGCGAGCCGACCTCGCCAGAAAGTTCCTGGGCGAAAAGGGCATTGACGCTTCGCGCATCACCACCCGCACAGGCACGGCTGCGAAGGAGAAAGGCGCGGAGAAAGAAAATCGCCGCGTGGAGTTCATCTTCGTGCCGGAAGGTGCAACCTACTAAACTCATAAGCGCCCGGCACCGCCGGAATCTCGCGTCGCTGGTTTAAGTTCTAAATCGGGCCTTCCCGGAAATGGGAAGGCCCGTTTCTTTGTGTGCCGAGCAGGGTCGATAGCGTGGAGGTGAAAGTCCTCTACCCAACCTGATGGAGGTGAAGGGTTAGTGAAGCGCAAGGGCCGAGTCGCGAGGCGAGGTCTGAAAGAAGCGTGGAGCAAACGCGCGAGGCGATGGACAAGAACTGGATTTGAGGCCTACGGTGCCGGGCGAGCGGGCAAAGGATCGCGAAGCCCACATCCATCAAAGGCACTGGTGGTAAATCCGGCGGCTGTGCGTGGAAGGCGATCGAACTTACCTCGGGAGATCTGCTGCAGGTCACGGAATCGTGACTGAGGGTGGAGCAATTCATCCTGATCGTGCGGTAGAAGTCAGCAGCGGGCGTATTAGTCGCGCAAGCGATGAAGGCCCAAACAGCAGGGAGCGACAAGTAGGACGCAGGACTCGAGGAGCGACAAGCGGCAGAAGAACCAGCTCGTGCTGGCCTTTACTGAGGAGGGGAGGAGTGAAGCTCCGAAGGCTTCTCAGGAAGGGACCGAATCGCTTACGGCGAAATGCGCAACCGAACGTCCAGCTCGTCACGAGCAGTTGAGGGAAGAAGTCTGCAAGCGGGAAAACTGCTGGCAGGCTTACAAGCGAGTGAAGGCGAACAAAGGCAGTCCGGGAATCGACGGCGTGAAAGTCGGAGAGCTCTCGGGCTACCTGAAGCAGCACTGGCCCTCGATACGACTGTGGCAGGGGAGAGCGGGCGACCGCTCCCCCTATGCCGATTTCGGTATCGGTTCAAAAAAACCGTAAATATAAAGTAGGGAAATCCTGGGCCACCACAAATTCCTATAATGGTCGAAGGCAAATCAATTCGGGAAAACGCGGCAAGTTGATTGCTTATCAATGCTTCACAGCGGAATCGATAATTTCACAGGGCTGAATAATCCCCAAGCGGTATTTACTAATAGGTTATATTATAGATATTGTAATAATTTGCAAATGGTTGCCCATTTTCCTCAATTGGCACTGGGAGTGCTATAGCAATGGTGCGGCCGGAAAGCCAGGCAATTGTGTCAATGATCGAAGACGTGGTTGGTCGTCCAGATGTTCTACCCATGAATTTGCTCGTGGTGGACGACGAACAGTACGTAAGACAGTTGTGCGCCGATGTCTCCGTGCAGAGCGGTATAAAGGTCACCACCGTCTCCACCGCCGAGGAAGCCATCAGTATTTTGGAGAACTCCGCCGTGGACATTCTCATGACGGATTTGAAATTGCCAAAATCGAGCGGACTCGAGCTCCTCCAGCGCGTGCACGATCAACACCGCGAGGTGGCGGTGATTGTCTTGACGCAATACGGAACCATCGATTCCGCTGTGGCCGCCACGCGACTCGGGGCCCTCGACTGCGTCACCAAACCGTTTCGCGTGGAAGAACTGCGCTCCCGCTTGGAACGCGCCGCCCATGCCGTCGAATTACAGCAGGAGAACCGCCTGCTCCGCGAGCAGTTGCGAACCAGGCCGGGGTTCGGCGGATTGATTGGCGTCTCCTCCAAAATGCAGCGGGTATACAAGATGATTGAGAAAGTCAGCCTGCACGAATACCCCGTGCTGATTCTGGGAGAGAGCGGTACCGGAAAAGAAATGGTGGCGCGCAGCATTCACTACTCTGGCCCGCGCAAAGAACCGGCCCTTCGCGCCGGTGGACTGCTCCTCACTAGTGCCCACGCTGATCGAATCGGAGCTTTTTGGCTATGTGAAGGGAGCCTTTACCGGCGCCATTCAAGCCAAGCGCGGATTACTGGAGGCCGCCCAAGGCGGCACGCTGTTCCTTGACGAGATTGGAGGCATGCCCGTGGACTTGCAGGCCAAGCTGTTGCGAGCTTTGCAGGAACACGAGGTCAAGCCCGTGGGCTCGACGGAGAGAAGGTCGATTAATGTACGCATCATCGCCGCCACTAACCGCGATTTGGAAGTCGCCATTCGCAGCGGAGCATTCCGGCAGGACCTTTATTTTCGATTGAATGTGGTGCAGATGAAACTCCCCGCATTGCGCGACCGCGAGAGCGATATTCCCCTGCTGGTCACTTCCTTCCTCGAAAAATTCTCAGGCATGCACGGAACCACGAAAACCATTACCGACGAGGCCATGCGGCGGTTGATCACCTATGACTGGCCGGGAAATGTGCGCGAACTCGCGAATGCCATAGCGCGCTCCGTCGCATTGGGGTCCGGGCCAACCGTCGAAATGTCCGATCTGCCCAGCCATTTGCACTATGGAACCAGCGAGCGGGTCCCCGATAGCCATGAAATTCTTCCCTTGGATGAATTGGAACGCCGCGCCATCTTGAAAACCCTGCGCGAAACTTCCGGCGATAAACT
>DATMOS010000097.1:0-3100 GCA_035568155.1 Verrucomicrobiia bacterium
GGAGCTTTCGGCAGGCTAGCCGAAGGTGAGCTGAAGACGTTTGTTGCCCAGCCAGGGTATAGAGTGATGTTCCTTGTCCAAGCCAGCGGCGATCAACAAAGGATTGTGGGCACGCTTCTGAAAACGAACTTGGATTTCGGATTCTGTGATCATCACGTAGGCCGTGGCGTCAATGAAATCGCGAAACAGATGACGCGCGTGGACACGCTGATAGCCATTGTTGACCTTTAAGGCCAGGAGGCGATAGAGGCTGCTAGCCATGAGGGTTAACTGCAGGTCGCAATCCACCTTCATGGCCACCGCCGAAGAGAGGGCATCGATATGGAAAAAATCAATGCTGTCGGCGATGCCGTTTTCGATCAACATGCGTTGTGCATAGCGGGTAATTAGCTTCGGCGCTGAGCGAGTGAGGTGGTTGGTCAGCAAAAAGGTGGGTTCCTCATGGCCCAGATCCCTGATCACCATTTGACGCATCGGACCGGTGTAATCACTGAGCGGGATGGTTTGATCAAGGATGCGAGGGGTGCGGTATTCGCGGGTGACGCCGGTCAACTCTACTCGTCGCCAAGCCGAGAGTGGTAGTTGGTGGACCTTGTGCAGCATCTGTGGCGAGCGCCGGCGCAAAGTGATGAATTTAATACCCCACTCATTGAGGCGATTCAGATTGGCATGGGTGGTGAGCTTGGAGTCGAAGATTAACTCTTGCGGCCATTTTCCGGTGCGCTGTTTCCACCACTCCGCGAAACGCAGGATTTCATCGTTTTGCTCTTCCTTGCGTAGGCTGGCATGGGCGTAGCAAAAGACGCGGGTCTGGGCATCTTGGGCGAGAAACGCCAGAATTCCTTTTTGCTTGCGGCTGCGCTTGGATACGTAGTGTTTCTCCACCAGGGCGTCATCGCCATGATAGGGGATGGTGTGGAAATCCAAGTCAAAGGAGTCGCCGCGATCGATGCCCAGTTTGGCCATGGCATCGAACCAGTGCGAGATAAAAGCAGGATAGCAGGAGGGGGGAATGCGACAACTGTATTCGGTGAGGAAGGAGCGTTTGGGAATCACATTGAGTCCGGCGAACAGAGCCAGGCCTTCATCAAATACCGAGCTCATGATATGGCTATGACGAGCGTTGCCGTAGAGTTTCAAGGCCAGCAGGGAGCGCAGGGCGGCATCGGCGGGGACCATGCGCGAAGCGGGGAAGCAGAGTTTATCGAGCAACTTCTGCAGCGGGATTTGAGTTAGGAAAGGCACAAACAGAAACAATCCACCGAAGCGAGTTCGGAAGGAACGGGGCTCGAGGCTCAACTGGCGCACATCCGCCACATCGGCCGCAGTCGGGCGCAGGGCGGGCGGGCGTTCCGCGTCGGCACGCCGCGGCAAACGTGAGAATCCCTCCTGGGTGAGAGTTTGCGAAATTGCTGCCGCACTGAGCTGGTGTCCGGACTCTTGCAAGGCATGTTGAATGTCATAGATGGAATAGTTTTGCTTGCGCAAGGCAATGATGCGCTGACGAACGGGATCCCGCTTGGGTGAGGATCGAGGGCCTTTGGGGATAGTCTGGAAGAACTCTCGCCGCGGATTCTGACGGAACTGATGACAAAGGACGCGAAAGCTGCCGTAGGTATAGCCAAAGCGTTGGGCGACCTTCCGAGCCGGCAAATGTTCGACGAAGAAAGCACGGAGAGCCTCGTACTGGCGGTGCAAGGAGCCGGAAGGTTGGAGAAAGATCTGGGCGAGATTTGTTAGCTTATTTACTATACTTAAAACCACACTCCACTATGTCTAGTGTGAACAAGTGAGTCAAGCACAATCTGCAGTAGCCCGTGTGCAAACAGGTGACGACTTAGATGCTTCTTTATTTATGCGGGTATCTTGCGGCGATGGCTATGCCACCCGGCCGCAGTTCGCTTTCTGGGAGAAAAGACATGACTGCCGGATAATAATGTGGCTATAGAGTTTACGTAAACGTTATTCCTAACGTTTGGACAGGTGAATAACCGATGCTACGCGGGGCAAAAAGTATGAAAAGTTAGCACCAGAAGGTAGCGTGGGATTCCAGGCTAGTTTGGCGTCATTTCCTCCGAGGCATAACGGCCGCTTTTGTTAGGGCGCGTCGCGCGGCGCTGAAGCCGCCGTTGTTCCACGGCATGATCAAGATCTGCGCCATCCCCCAAACTTAGCAGACTGCTGATACTCTTTTGTAAGACATGGCGAATTGCATTCGATGTGGGCGACAGCTTCCTCCGCTGACCTGGGGGAAGAAGATTTGTCAATGGTGTGTGCAGCACGAGGCCGCGCAGCGTGGCGAATTGGCTGACGACGCGCCCCAGCCGGTTATGGCCGCCCCGTGGGTGCGCCGCGAATCCAGCATCAGTCTTACGCACATATTATTTGGCGCGAACGTCGCGGTCTTTCTGGCGATGGCCTTCGCCAGCGGCTCCGTCATGGACTTTCCCGGGGAGGTTACGGTGCGTTTTGGCGCTAACTTCGGGCCACTCACCTTGTCCGGGCAATGGTGGCGGCTGCTGACCTACATGTTCCTGCATGGCGGCCTCATGCATATCGCGTTCAACATGTGGTGCCTGTGGGACTTGGGAGCGCTGTGCGAATCGCTTTATGGGCGCGCGACTTTTGCTGCCATCTATCTGATCACCGGCATCGCGGCAGGTTTGGCGAGCGCGGGATGGAATCCTCAGGTATTGAGCGTGGGCGCCTCAGGCGCGATCTTTGGCTTGGCAGGAGCGTTGATTGCATCGTTCTATCTCGGTGAGTTCTCGCTGTCGAGCGTCGCGATCAAAGGGACCCTAAGGAGTCTTCTGTTCTTCGTCGGCTTTAACGTCCTGTTTGGGAGCATGGTCCCTGGCATCGACAATGCTTGCCACGCCGGCGGTCTGGTCAGCGGACTGATCCTCGGCGCTTTGATTGCCCGCGTTGCGCCGCAGCACGATAAGCCGCTGCGGCGGGTCGGTGTGTTGCTCTTCATGGCGCTCATCGTTGCCGGCAGCGGGTTGGGGATACAGCGGTGGCGCGGTTCCGGAATCCGCTTCGGCTCCGCCAGGGATGCCAGCCGGAATATCGATCGCATGATCGGTGAGCTGCAAAAGAA
>DATMOS010000098.1:0-17967 GCA_035568155.1 Verrucomicrobiia bacterium
GCGCGGAAGTCTACAAGCAGAATTGCGCGGTATGCCACGGCTTGCCCGACCAACCCAAGACCAACATTGCGGAAGGCATGGCCCCTGACCCACCGCAACTTTTCAAAGGCAAGGGCGTCACCGATGACGAAGCCTGGGAAACTTATTGGAAAGCTGAGAGCGGCATTCGCATGACCGGCATGCCCGGGTTCAAAGGAAAGCTAACCGAGCCGCAGATCTGGCAGGTTAGCGTGTTGGTGAAAAACGCCGATAAAATTTCACCAGCTGTCAAAGCCGCGCTGCTCAGTAGCGAGCCGTCCGCGACACCCGTGATTTCTGCGAAACCCACCCCGGTGCCGCCAACGCGCTAACCGTGACACGCTAAATCAAGCAAAAAACTGTCATCTCGACCGAAGCGGGCCGACACTTTTGCTTCTCCTTCGCTCCGGCGAAGGAGTCGGCCTGCGCAGCGGAGAGATCTCTCTTCTGCTTCTTCAATTGACTCGCTAACCAGCGCGAGCCCCGCCTGGATCCCGCCGAATATCCGTTAAGCGGTCCGCGTTGCGCAACTCCGGAAATCGCCAGGCCCACAACGCGGTCACCACTAGCGTGCCGATGCCGCCTAGCACCACGGCTGGCACGGTGCCGAACCAGTGCGCAGTCAATCCCGATTCAAATTGCCCGAACTCGTTGGAGGCCCCGATGAAAATCATGTCCACGGCGTTTACGCGCCCGCGCATTTCGTCAGGCGTGTGTACTTGAATCAACGTGGCGCGCACGATGACGCTCACCATGTCCGTGGCGCCCACGAAAACGAGCGCGATCAGCGACAACGCCAGGTTGTGCGAGATTCCAAATAACACCGTGAACAGTCCAAATCCCGCAACGCACCACAACATGGTGCGTCCAGCTTTTCGCCGCATCGGCCGGTACGCCAGAATCAGCGCCATCGTCGCTGCTCCTAGTGCCGGAGCGCTGCGCAGCAGGCCAAGTCCCCACGGTCCGGTTCTGAGTATTTCACGGGCGTAGACCGGAAGCAGCGCTACAGCTCCGCCAAGCAGTACGGCGAAGAGATCCAGCGAAATCGATCCCAAAATTAATTTCTGTTGCCAGATATACCTGAACCCCGCGAGCATCGAGTCGCGATTCACCGGCTCCCGGTTTCTTGTTTTTGCAGTAGTTTTGATTTGCATGGTGGACAGCGCGGCGACGCTTGCTGCGGTCGCGGACGCCGCATATACAAAGGCAGGGCCGTGAAATGCCGCATACACAACCCCGCCCACTGCGGGGCCCAAAATTGTGGCCGCCTGATATACGCTGGAGGTCCACGCAACGGCGCTCGGGAAATGATGCTCCGGCACAAGCTGCGGGAGAATGGCCCGGCTGACCGGCGCGTTGAATGATCGAACTACGCCGATAAAAACCAAAATGCAATAAATGAACCCTACTGATTTGCCGGCCCGTAGCGCCACCACCAGCAACAAAGTGGAGCACAAAACGTAACCGCAATAACACAACACCAGGATGGCCCGTCGGTCGAATTTGTCTACAACATGGCCGGAGACCAGGAAAAGCAAAATCCCCGGCAGAAATTGCGCCAGGCCAACGTATCCGAGGTCCAACGCTCGATGCGTGATTTCGTAAATCTGCCAGCCTACCGCTACCGATTGCATTTCCAGTGCAAGAACCATGCAGAAACGTGCACCCTGAAAGAGCCGAAAATTTTGAAAGGCAAATACGGCGACGCCAGCGGACCCTGGGTTCTCTGTCGAGGGCATTACAATTTACTTTGCCACAACCTGGAAAATTTCGAGCGCCTTCTGCACACCGGCGTCACAACCAAGTCGACGCCAATACAACTTCATAACCCCAGCACAACATTGTAGTAGGGTGCCCCAGGTACGCAGTTGAGGTATGAACCTGGGTCTTGTTTTGTCGCGCGCAGCAATTTGCGGGTGGGCACTGTCGCGCCTTACGACGGATTCAACGAGTTGCGTTAGCCAGATTCAGGCGTCGCATGATTTCATCGACGATTTGCTCTGGCGTCTGGTCGACGTCGATGCTAATCGCGTCAGTTGGTTCTTCCAGCGTTGCGAACTGGCTTGATAGCAGGGCTTCGCCGGCGAAGTGTCCGTGACGTTGGCGCAGCCGCTCGGCAATCAGCGCATACGTCCCGTGCAAGTACACAGTTTTGATTTCATCTGCATTCCCAGCTTGGCCGTCAGGCGGCGACAACAGCTCATCGCGATAACTTTGTTTCAACGCCGAGCAAGTAATTACTCCATTTTCCTTCGCCGCGATCCAGCGCCAGATCTGCACACGGATGGCCGCGAGCCAGGGCGCGCGATCCGCATCCGTAAGTGGGATCCCTTGTTTCATTTTTTCCTTATTGGCAGCGGAATGAAAATCGTCAGCATCGGCAAACTCCCAGTGCAGGCGCCCGGCCAGGAGTTTCCCCACTGTGGTCTTGCCCGTCCCTTCGATGCCCATCACCAGAATGACCATCTGTGAATCCCCGATGTAATCAACCGGTGTAATCACCGGCTCAAATATCCGGCACGTTGTTCGCGCGCCACACGTGCGTGGGTACACGCCTGAACAGGTTCAATACAGCACAGCCTCGGGGTACGCTGAACCCCTAAAATTTATGAGCACTTAAGTTAGCCTATGCTTAGACGGTTACATCATTTCGCTTTGCTAAAAAAGGACCATCATGCCAAACGATTCACATCAACGCGCCGCTGAATTTCACGAACAGGCCGCGCACGCACATCGCGCCGCCGCAGTGCATCATGGAAAAGAAGATCACCTGACCGGGCACGAACACTCCAAGCAGGCCATGGAGTTTTCTTTCAAAGCCCACGAGGCGTCTCAGCTCGCGCACCAGAAATCGCAAAATGCCGCGCCAAAACCCAAGAAGTAATTTTACTATCTAAAGCGAGCGCCGGCCGGCTCAACACTAACAGGCCACGCATTTTTAGGCCCATAAAAACTTCCCCGGCTGGCGGCAACTTTTCCTATGACAAAGTGCATCCATGGCTTCAGCGCCCGCGTGTGCATGCAGGTAGACAAAGTGTTCGCAGCGGGTTATGTTGTTATTTCAGTAAGACCATGTTGCAATTGCATTTTCTCCCCCCGAAGATGCTTGAAGGAAACATTGATGCCCAGGCCCTGTCCTATGGTGTATTCCACCTTCTTTTTGCTGTTTCTGCCCGCCCTGGTTTCGGCCCAAACCAACTCCGGAGAATCCCGAACGGCCGCGGAAGAGCAACAACATGGCGGTTGCCTCGAAGCGCCTGCGCCGGACGCGCCGCCTTCCATGTGCGTTCCCGCGTTGGCCAAAAATGAAAATGATGCCGACACCGAGGCCATTGTAAGACCCACCGCGAAAATTGATCTGCGTATTCCGGAAGGCACCACGCTGCGCATCGCCCTCGATCAGCGCACTCGCATTTCCAATCCCGGAGATGCGGTACACGGGAAAGTCGTCGAGACCGTTTACGCCTTCGATCAGCCGGTGATTCCCGCGGGTAGTGTCGCCACCGGCCACGTCATAAAAGTCGACAACGTGACGGCCGTTCGGCGAACTATGTCGTACGCCAATGGCGACTTTTCCCCATTTCACAAATATGGCGTGGCGTTTGATACCGTGACCCTCCCCGACGGCCGGCAACTTCCCGTGACCACCACGGTTACGGCCGGTACCGCGCAGGTCGTACATCTGAGCACGTCCGCGGAAAGACAAAAAACCGCTGCACAACGCGCCACTGAGGCTGGGAAAGGTAAAATTAACGAAGCCAAAGATCAAATTCACGAATCATGGGAGGAAGTGACAGCTCCGGGAAAAATGGACCGCTTGAAACGCTACATTGTGTCGCAATCGCCATATCGCCACCAGTACATCGAGCCCGGCACCCGATTTAACGCCGACCTCGACAGCGCTCTTTCGTTTGGCGAAATTCACCGCACCTCCGACGATCTCACCGCTCTGGCAAGCGCTTTGCCTCCCAACACCACGTTGAAGGCGCGGCTCACCGGCGAAGTCAGTTCCGCTACCGCGACACGCGGAACTCGTGTTGAAGCGGTGCTGACTGAACCGCTTTATTCGCCTACGCACCAATTAATTTTGCCGGTGAACAGTCGAATCCTCGGCCAGGTCGTGCAAGCCAAGGCCGCCCAAAAGTTTCATCACAACGGTGAGCTACGGCTGATCTTCGAGCGCATAGAAATTCCCGCAGAAGCGGAACGCGCGGCTGCCGAGACAGCTCCAAAGCTGGTGGCACAAAATAGTAGCGCGAACGAAACGCGGCCGGAACTTACCCACCGCGGCAATGTGCGCATGACTGGCAACATCGAGGGCGTCGATGTCGACAAACGTGACCATATGGTGCTGGACGAGGAGGGCGGCGCTCGCACTACCGACAGCAAGACGCGTTATCTTTCCACTGGAGTGGCAATCCTGCTAGCCGCTGCTGCCTCCCATACTGATGACGAACATGGCACAGTGGACAACGCGGGCGATCCCGGCGTGCGCACGGCGGCCGGTGGCTCTGGCTTCCGATTGGTGGGAGCGCTAATTAGTTTGGGAGCAAAATCTCAACCGGTTTCGATCGCCCTGGGCGTGTACGGCGCGTCCTCCTCGGTGTACACCAACTTCCTCTCGCGCGGCCACGAAGTGGTCTTCCCCAAAGATACGCCGCTCGAAATCGGATTCGGCAGCCCGCACTCCGCGGCCAGCCAAGCCAAGCCCTAGCTTTTTCATTGCGAGTCGACCAAATCTCCTTTTCCCGGAATACGTCGAATAATTTTGTTGCCAGATTGCGTCGGGTCTGATTGCATAGCAACCGCGTTGATCTGAGTAAAGGGAGAAATACCGTGCCGGATAAATCGAATGATGGGCGCATGGATTACATCGAATTTCCAGCTGCGGACATTGCCAGGACCAAGGTGTTCTATGGCGAAGTATTCGGTTGGAAGTTCACGGATTACGGGCCGGACTATACGAGTTTCGAAGACGGTCGCCTCTATGGCGGTTTTAGCAAAGAGCGTGCCAGGCAGGGAGGCGCGCTAATTGTGATTTACGCTCACGACCTGGAGGCGGCGGAACTCGCCGTGCAGAAAGCCGGTGCCAAAATTTCCAAAGAGATTTTCTCATTCCCGGGAGGCCGCCGCTTTCATTTCATCGACCCCAACGGTAACGAGTTGGCGGTCTGGTCGGAATCCTAAAGAAGACCGGTCATCTTTTCGCCCAGGTTGGGATCTGTTCTCGGCTTCAGGGCTACTTCGTCACAAGATACTTTACCGACCAAGCTGAGGGCATTAGAGCGGTGCTACGCTAAATTCCTCGATGATGGCCTCGCAAACTCTTGCCCCCGCCCACCAGGCATCCTCACCGAAGCAAGACCCCGGTAGAATTTCCAACAGGCTCGACGGCGTGGACGTCCTGCGCGGGCTGGCAATACTCTTCGTGGTGCTAAACCACGTGCACATGCGCCTGGCGATCGCCGGGATTCTATATGCCGCCAATATTTCCAAACCGGTGATTGCATCTCTGGTCTGGAACGGACAATTTGGCGTGCAGATATTTTTTGCCGTGTCGGGTTTTCTGATTACGTCTACCGCGCTGCGGCGTTGGGGCACACTCTCAAATATCAGTCTGCGAGACTTTTATTTGCTCCGCTTCGCGCGGATCGCGCCAATGCTTCTGGCGCTGCTTGCCGTGCTGACCGCTTTGCACTACGCAAAGGTCTCGCCATTCGTCGTTTCCGAAAAAACGGGCGGCCTTGGCCGCGCGCTGCTGGCCGCGCTAACGCTGCACGTCAATGTGTTGCAGGCGCATCGCGGCTGGCTTCCCGGGAATTGGGGCGTACTCTGGTCGTTGTCCGTGGAAGAAATGTTTTACCTGTTTTTTCCGGCGGTTGCGCTGATCTTCAGCCGTAGAAGGCTCTTTCCGGCCATTCTCCTTTGTTTCGTCGCATTGGGCCCATTCGCCCGCACGGTATTCGCGCGTGGAAATGACATTTGGTCGGAGCAATCCTACCTCGGAAGCATGGATGCCATTGCTCTCGGCTGTCTCACCGCGCTGCTGGTCCGCCGCGTTCGCTTCTCGCGCCTCACGTTGCGTGCCTTCACAGCGGTCGGAGCAATGCTAATCGTCTCGATCCTCGTCGGCTTGCGGGTGTTCTATGTTCCGCTCATTACCAAGCCCGGCCTGGACATGACCATCATCGCGCTGGGAACTTGCATGATTATGATTGCCGCCGCGCAAACGCATTGGAAAGGTCCTCGCTTGCTTGCGCCTCTGCTGCGCCTGGGCCAACGCAGTTACGAAGTGTATTTGACCCACATGTTTGTAGTTTTCGCATTGTTCGCAATTTTTGTGAAGTACGGAAGTCCACTCTGGTGTGTGCCATTGCTTTTCGTCGCTACCATTGTCGTTGCAGCGGGAACCGGAGACATCGTCGCGCGCTTTTTTTCCGAACCGCTCAACCGCATGCTTCGCGAACGCTGGAGCCACGGGCCTCGACAGTTAGGTAGCGTCGAGTTTTTAGAGTCCGCTTCGCAATGCTCTGAACTGGGCCCTGAAAACATCGCAGCCACGTAGCGCAACGTGAGTTAGGGCGCCGTCGGGCTTGATTGTGGCTTGTTCATCGATTTAAACCTGGCTTGCATCTCCTCCCACGCTTGCGGAAGTTTTTCAGGATAATGAATGGTGTTCAGGAAAAAACTCCGTAGATCGAATGGCGCCCCGCCAAATTCGCGAAAATCGGAAGGGCGTGGCGGGCCGCCCACGCTGCCAACCTCAGGAATGTGATCAGGTAAGTGCACCGCATACATGCTGCCGCCTGCAAGGGGCAGATGCTCATACTGCAGGAGCCAAGGGCAATTGTGCCCGTCCATGATCATGTTTGCAGAGACCGCCGCCCACTTTCCTTCATCCGCCGCGGACGGCGTCTGACAATCCCAGATTTTCGCTTGCGGCACGTCTACCGTAGCATCGGTGAATCCATACTCATCCAGGTTGATGCTCTGCAGACCGTGCCGTTCGGCAAACTTTTTGACCTCCGGGAGCGATTGATTCCAATCGAGATTGGAATCGTTGACCAACGCATATCCCGGCCGGCCGAAACTTAAGGCGTTGAGGTAAGGAAAATAATATGGGTAGGCGCTCACCGCGGTGAACAGGCAACTCAAAGTCAAAACCACGGCAAGCACGCCTACAAAGCGTGCACCGTTAGGCTTGGAATAGTGAAGCCGTTCGATCATTCGCGGCAACGGAGCGAGCAGCAGGATGAGTAGCACGAGCGGAATACTGAAATGGCGAATGCTGATGTCTAGCCTGCTCAACAAACAAAAACCGGTAAAAACAATCAGAGACACCCACAGTACGCGCCAATGAATCGCGAATTCCTCGGGAATTGCTCGCGTGTTCGCGTCGTCGTCGCTGCGTCTCTGCGTTAGGCCAAAACTAAGCGCCAGTGCCAGCAGCCCGAGAAATCCGAGAGCGGATTTAAACAAGAATATCACTGGAAAGTAGAACCACACGCCGTGAGGATATGAGTGGCCAAGGATATATGTTGGGCGGCTTGCGGTGATCAGAACAATCAACACACCTCGGAGATACAGCCAGGGCGGCATAAGTAGCCGGCGTAGAGGTTCCGTCGCCGCTCCATGGCCAAGCCGGTCAAGCGCAGTCGTCGGCTGATGGATGGAAAATATAAAATAGAAAAGATAAACGATGAACGCAGCCCACAGAATGCCCCGAAGAGTGACACGCCAGCGAAGCCGCCGCCACGCACGCAGCTCATCCTTAGGAATAGGCTGGCCAGACACAGCTCGCCAACGCGTGCTCAGAGCAAACGCCACGAAGGCAAAAAATAAAATAATCGCAGTGAATTTCGAAAGAAGCGCCGCGGCAAGGCATATCCCAAAAAGGACGGCGTTCTTGCGAATGGGGTTTCGCCATATCTCCGCAAAGCGCCACAACGTCAGCAACGAAAAAAGTGTGACCGCCATATCGGTATGCACAAGCGGGGCAAAAGCGATGAACGCAGGCGTACTGACATACACACTAAGACAAAGCAGCCCGGCCCAGTCACCACCAAGCTTTCGCGCATAGACGAATAAAACCCAGCCCAGAATCAGCGCCACAACCAACATCGGCGCGCGGGCCCACGCCAGCGTGCTGACGGGTTCATTCCACTTTGTCAGGAGCCATTCACCGAAGACCCATTGCCCGAGGTAGGCTGGGAAAAACGCGTCGCTGAACGTCCACGAGATGTGCGAATAATCCGTATGCATCCCGCGTAAAACCAGCGGTAGCGCCGCTAGCACCTTGGGCAGCGGCGGATGTTCTTCGTTAAACCGCAAATCCAGCTTTTGCAGATAACTGACTCCGGCGCCGATGTGCGCCGTTTCGTCGACGGTGACAGACTCACGCAGCGCTGCGCCGCTGGCCAGCACCGCCATAAGAATCAGCAGCACACCCGCCGCGACGGAGAAAAGATTGCCACGCATTTTTTTCATTGAATTCCTGTTGTCTTGCGGAAACTTGGCGCCGATGTTATCTCATCGCGGCCCGAATTATCACGCCAAAGATTCTTGGACTCAGCGCAAGATGCGTCGCAACTTCTTTTGGTGTATTGTATTTTTTCAGTTCGCAAAAACCTCAAAACAGTTTGGCCAACCAAACAGCTGACACGGGCCATCAGCTCTTCCATGACTGACCTTTCACCACAAATTGTCTCTTCGTCCGCGCTCGATTGGGCCCATCCCGTAGTCCGCGAGTGGTTCCTGACTCGCCTTGGTGTGCCCACTGAACCCCAACATCGAGGTTGGCCACAGATTCTCGCGGGAAAAACGACGCTCATTTCCGCGCCGACCGGGTCGGGGAAAACGTTGGCGGCATTCCTCGCTTGCATCGATCGACTGGTGCGCAAAGCTCTTGCCGGCGAGCTGCTTGATGAAACGCAGGTTTTGTATGTTTCGCCCTTGAAGGCGCTGGGAAACGATATTCAGAAAAATTTGGAGCAGCCTCTTGGAGAAATCCTGCAGCTTGCCGGCCAGCGCGGCCTGCTGATGCCGGCGATTCGCACCGCGGTGCGCACCGGCGACACGTTGATGCGGGAGCGACGCGCTATGCTCGCAAGGCCGCCGCACATCCTGGTTACAACTCCGGAATCGCTGTACATCTTGCTCACTGCCGGAAAAAGCCGGGAAATTCTCAAAACCGTAGAAACCGTCATCGTGGATGAAATCCACGCCGTCGCCAACGAAAAGCGTGGGACACATTTGGCGTTATCTCTGGAAAGGCTGGACGCGCTGGCTAATAAACTGCCGCTGCGTATCGGCCTTTCCGCCACGCAGAAGCCCATTGAGTTGGTCGCCAATTTTCTCGCAGGAAGTTCACGTCCCGACCCCGTTGTCGTCCAAATTGGGCATCAACGCGAAGTGGATATCGCCATCGAAGTTCCTAAAAGCGAATTGGGCCCGGTCACTTCCCATGAAATGTGGGACGAGGTTTACGACCGCATCACTGCGCTTGTTCGGCAACATCGCTCAACGCTAATTTTCGTAAATACACGCCGCCTGGCCGAACGCGTCGCGCACCACCTGGCCGAAAGACTGGGGCCGGAAGCCGTTGCCACACATCACGGCAGCCTTTCGCGCAAGCTGCGGCTCGCCGCGGAAAACAAACTCAAATGCGGTGAAATAAAAGCGTTGGTGGCAACTGCGTCGCTGGAATTGGGCATCGACATCGGTTCCGTTGACCTCGTGTGTCAGATCGGCTCGACCCGTTCGATTTCCGTGGCATGGCAACGTATCGGACGCGCGGGCCACTGGCTCGGCGCCGTTCCCAAAGGCCGAATTTTTGCGACCACGCGCGATGAGTTGGTGGAGTGTGCGGCTCTGGTTCGCGCCATGCGGCAGGGCGATCTGGATTCTCTGGAGATTCCAGAAAATGCCATGGACATTCTTACGCAGCAGCTGGTGGCCATGTGCGCGAGCGAAGAGTGGACGGAAGATGAACTCTTTGAACGCGTACGCCGCAGCTATCCGTACCGCGATCTGGAAAGAGCGAGCTTTGACGCCATCGTGGAAATGCTTGCTGAGGGAATCAACGCGCGGCGCGGCAGGCGTGGCGCTTATCTTCATCGCAATCGCGTAGCTGGAACGGTGCGCGGAAGACGTGGCAGCCGGCTCGCAGCGATTACCAGCGGCGGCGCCATTCCCGATAACGCGCTGTACACCGTGGTAGCCGATCCTGAAGGTACCGTCGTCGGCACCGTCGACGAAGATTTCGCGGTGGAAAGTTTGCGTGGTGACATCATGCTGCTGGGCAACAGCTCCTGGCGCATTCGTCGCGTGCAGGCGGGCCGTGTGCTGGTAGAGAATGCGCACGGCGCACCTCCCAACGTTCCGTTTTGGCGTGGAGAAGCGCCGGCGCGTACCGCGGAGTTGTCAAAACAAGTCGCGGACCTGCGCGAGAAGGTCAGCGCGATGACCTGCGATGTCATTCCTTCCTCAGAAATGCGCAATTTGCCAGCGGTACACACAACGATTGAGTGGCTTCAACAGGAGTGCTGCATCGATAGCGCCGGAGCTGAGCAAATCGTGGAACATATCGTCGCGGGCCGCGCGGTTCTCGGCACCGTGCCCACACAGAAGACCGTCGTTGCGGAAAGATTTTTTGATGAAAGCGGCGGCATGCAACTGGTAATCCATGCGCCGTTCGGCGGACGAATTAATAAAGCGTGGGGCCTCGCGTTGCGTAAACGCTTTTGCCGGTCTTTCAATCTTGAATTGCAAGCCGCGGCCACCGATGACGGAATCAATATTTGTTTAGCGGAGCAACATAGTTTTCCGCTTGCGGACGTCTTTCGCTTCCTTCATCCCTCATCAGTCAAGCAGGTACTGGAACAGGCCGTTCTGGATTCGCCGCTCTTTACCACCCGCTGGAGATGGAACGCCTCTCGCGCGCTAATCTTGCTGCGATTTCAGGGCGGCGCGAAAGTTCCGCCACCTATTCAGCGAATGCGCGCCGATGATCTGCTGGCGTCCGTTTTTCCAGACGCAGCGGCTTGCCCGGAAAATTTGGAGGGAGCTGTCCGCATCCCTAATCATCCGCTCGTGAACGAAGTAATGAAGGACGCGCTGACAGAAGCGATGGACGTCGAAGGGTTGCGGCAAGTGCTGGCGCAAATAATTGACGGCAGCATCCAGTGCGTTGCGGTAGATACTCCGGTGCCGTCGCAATTTTCGCACGAAATTCTAAATGCCAATCCGTTTGCGTATCTTGATGACGCACCGCTTGAAGAACGGCGCGCACGCGCAGTGGACATGCGCCGTATGTTGCCCGAAAGCGTCTTATCCGATGTTGGCCGTCTTGATGCCGCCGCGATCGAAGAAATTCGTAGCGAAGCCTGGCCAGACGTGCGTGATGCCGAAGAGTTGCATGACGCGTTGCAAACGCTCATCGCTCTGCCAGAGATTGGTGACGCCGTCGAAGCTATCCAAGTTGGCTCGCTGCAAGGCACTGTTCACCGTTCCATCGGCGAGTGGAGAGCTTTTTTTGACGAATTGGTACAACAAGGCCGCGGCGCGCGCGCACTGACGCAAGATCGCTCCTATTGGGTCACTGCCGAACGAGCAGAGCTTTTCGCCGAAATATTTCCCGAAGCCAAATTTGCAACAGCGCTCGCGGACGTAGAATCCTCCACGCCAACCAAAGAAGATGCGCTGCTGGCATTGGTCGCCGGATGGACGCAGCATTGCGGCCCATTTGGCGTTTCATCTCTCGCCGAATTACTCGTATTGCCCGCCGCTGAAATCGAAAAAGTGATGCTTCGCCTCGAAGGCACCGGCGCCGTTTTGCGCGGCCGCTTCTCCGACCCGCATTCACACGATATGGAATGGTGCGAGCGCAGACTTCTCGCGCGCATTCACCGGGCGACTGTGGGCAAGCTCCGCAAAGAAATCGAAAGTGTCTCCGCCGCGCAATTCATGCGCTGGCTGTTGCGTTGGCAGCACCTGACGCCCGAAACACAACTCTTCGGCGAGCACGGCACCCTGGAAGTTTTGCGCCAGCTGCAAGGTTACGAAGCGCCGGCGAATGCTTGGGAGCGCCAGCTCTTGGCACGCCGCATTGCAGGCTACGATCCAAAAATACTCGATCAACTTTGCTTCAACGGCATGGTCGGATGGGGACGACTGTCGCCCGGCCCTGCGATTGTCGACGATTTATCAGACCGGACTCACCGAATCGCACCGACTGGCGCCGCGCCGATAACGTTCTTCGTTCGAGACGAGTCGGACTGGATGACGGTACGCCAGCGGGAAATCGATATCGACCGAATGTTGAGTTCAACCGCCAAAGAAGTTTTCGCATTTCTCAAGGAGCGGGGCGCATCGTTTTTTGCTGATATTCTTCGCGCCACACACAAACTGAAAGACAAAGTCGAGGCTGGGCTGTGGGAACTCGTCGCTGCAGGGCTCATCACCGCTGACGGCTTTGACAATTTGCGCGCATTGATCGATCCAAAACGTCGCGATCTCAGTAACGGACGCGATGGCCGCCCGCGTTACAGCTCAGGACGCTGGTCGTTACTATTTCCGACCGCGGCGGAGGACCATGAACGCATAGTCGAAGTCCTGTGCTCCGTTCTGCTCAAGCGCTACGGAGTGGTTTTCCGCGAAGTGCTAATGCGCGAATCGAATTTGCCGAACTGGCGCGAAATCCTAATCACGTTGCGACGATTGGAAGACCGGGGCGAAGTGCGCGGCGGAAGATTCGTGAGTGGATTTCTCGGCGAACAATTTGCGCTTCCGGCGGCAGTGGAATCCTTGCGAGCAACACGCGCAGAGTCACCAACCGGCGAAACAATTACAATTTCGGCCGCCGATCCGCTGAATTTAGTTGGAATTATCGTGCCAGGCGCCAAAGTGCTGGCCATTTCGAGCCGCTTCGTCACCTATCGCGACGGCGTCGCTTTGGAAGCCAGCCCACCCCTCGACTACGCCGCGGTCGGCCAAGCCGGCTAACGAGTAATCTGCCAATCCCAACCTATCAACAACGCGGCCTCTAACGCTCCCACTCGCTACTCGCTGGCAATGCGCGTGTGTCGTCTAAATGCCATCTGCCAATAATCTGCCCGTAACACTTCCCACCTAGTGTCTCAGCGGGCGTGTTTCGGCACCGCGCATTTCGCGCGCTGTAAATTCTAAATTCCCTGAAAATGGAGATACATTTGCATGTTCAAGCCAACTCGCTCGTTTATTTTGCTAACTGCTCTATTCGCGACGCTCTCTTCACCGTTAAGCGCCGCGCCCGGTAATTCCGACGACTCTGGTGACCATCGCATAGGACACGTCTTCGTTATCGTTCTCGAAAACGAGGGTTTCGATGTCACCTTCGGTCCTGCTTCCAAGGCTCCGTTCCTTTCCAAGACGCTCACCTCACAAGGAGTTCTCCTCAACCAGTACTACGGCACCGGACACGTAAGTCTCGACAATTACATCGCCATGCTCAGTGGCCAAGCTGCTACACCCAATACCCGCAACGATTGCCAGATCTACGCGGATTTTGCGCTCACCGGCACTACCCCCGACGGTCAAGCCATCGGCAACGGCTGCGTCTATCCGTCCTCGATCAAGACTCTTCCCGATCAACTCGACGCTGCCGGAAAAACCTGGCGCGCATACATGGAGGACATGGGCAATGATCCTAATCGCGAAGCCACTTCCTGTGGACATCCTGTGCTCAACACTCAGGATCTGACCCAGGCCGCGGAGGCTCCTTCCGCGTCCGTTCCGCTCGGGGATCAATATGCGTCCCGCCACAACCCTTTCGTCTATTTCCACTCCATCATCGACTCACCAAATTGCGATGCGAATGTTGTGAATCTCACCAAGCTGCCCCACGATCTGCTTTCAGAATCATCCACCCCCAATTTTGTATTCATCACTCCGAATCTTTGCGATGACGGCCACGACGCTCCTTGCAAGAACGGCCAGCCCGGCGGCCTCCTTTCCGCCGACGCCTTCTTGCAAAAATGGATTCCGCTGATCGAGGGTTCCAAGGCATATCAACAGGACGGATTGATCGCTATTATCTTTGACGAGGGCGGACTTTCTGCCGGGCCGAATCCGAACGGACCGGGCCTGTTAATTAGTGCGCCAGGCCAACTCTGCTGCAATGAGCAACCCGGGCCGAATCTTGCTCCGTTTCCGCAAACCACCGCAATCGCTCCCGGCGTAGTCCTCAGCTTCCAAAGCTATGGCGGAGATCGTACCGGTGCCGTACTGCTCTCGCCGTTTCTCAAGCCCGGCACCACTTCAGATACGCCGTTCAACCACTACTCCTTGTTGAAGAGCCTCGAAAACATTTTCGACACCGAAGGGTATCTAGGTTACGCGGCTGCCCCCGGTCTCGTTCCTCTCTTCGGTTGTGTCACCTCGGATATCGCCGTCAAAGATGGCGACCAGTTCGCCCACTGCGCAGTACACTAAGCAACCACCGATAGGAACACTCCAACTCCGATTCATTCATTTTGAAACGAAGCGTAAGTAGCTCATTCCGCGAGGAAGCGATTGGCCGGATCGCAAACGATCCGGCCTTAGCTTTTCTTCACTATGTCGTTGTTCTGGATTCAGCGGGGGCTGATCTAGTTCGTAGGTCGGCAAACCGTGCTGATATCAATCCCGAGCGTCGTCTTCGTCGTTCGCGACTCCCAGCCGCTTGACCGCGTAGCGATTCAGGTAGCGTTGGTCTTTGCCCTTCGCAATAGCCAGATAATCAAAACCGCCTTTTTTGTCATTTGCTTTCCAGGTGTAACGCAGATTGCCTGCTCCACCGGTGCGCGTTGCGTCGGCGAGATTTCCCACATCGGCGTAGCTGACCGGATGCCCATCAGGGCACGCAATAACTGTGACGTAGCGCACCGTGCGTTCGCGATCAAACCCAATGATGAGGTATTGATAGTGCTTGTCGTTGCGAAGGGTCCAAACCTGCTGGCCTTCATCTTCTGACTTGAATTGGCCGATTTCGTTCAGACGCGCGTGGGCACGCTCATATGCCATTCCCAAGCGGAGGCCCAGAATTTGAGGAGCAGGTTGCTTGCCAGCAGCCGAAACGGTCAAGCTGAGCGCTAGAAATGCAAGCAATGCAGCTCTATTTATTTTTTTCTGCGACATCTTTTTTGTCGCCCAAGGCGGCGCAGTTCCCAAAATGCGCCGCCCTCGCTGGAAACGCTCGTCAGGGTTGCAGTCTAGTCGAATCCTGGCTCTTGAAAAGCCCTTTGCCAGTCGACTGGCGAATGATGGTGGCCTTGGTGGCCTGATCGTTATCCGCACGTGTGTGAGAGCCAGAGACGTTGTTGCCCTTGGCTATGCACGCCGCAGTGATGCAGCCGTCGGTATACGCAGCAAAGACGCGACCGGCCTGGTCCACGGTAACGTCATTGAAGTCCAAAAGGTTTCGCGTTCCGCTGGGGCAAGTGGTTCCTTGCGTGCAGATCACCCCAAGTTGCACGGCATCGGTGGGAGTTGCGTCGACGGTGAACCAATTCTTACCGCCGTCATAGGTGGTAGCCAGGTAGCCATGCCACACGCCATCAAACGGAGTCCCGGTATCCGCGCCGGTGGCGTCGCCTGCAGAGGGCGTCCCAAGAAAGAAGAAAGACGCGCGATCATTGTCGCCTGCGACGACTTCTGGAAACGCGGCGTTGCGAATTGCGTAAGGCACACCGACATCCAAATCGTAATGCCAGGAGCGGCCCTGGTCATCTGAAACGGAAATGTGCGGATGCCCATCGCCGCCAATGTAGCCAAAGTAAACGCGTCCCTTGGCGCCGACTCCCACGGATGGGTCGCTCGTACCTGAGGTGCTGGTGATGACGGGCTCCACTGCGAAGGTGAGTCCGTTATCCATGGAGACGATCAACCCTTGATTACTTCCGCAGCTTTTATTGGGGACGTAAACGATCCCGCTTTTGGAGACTTTGATGTGGCCGTGCAAGCCGCCGCATTCCACCAAGGTGTACATGGGGTGCGCGGCTTCATAGGTGAGGCCGCCGTCCTGACTCAGCGCCATTTCCGCATCGCCAATATCCTGAGAAGCGTAGTAGACCGCGTGTGGATATTGAGTAATTGGGCCGCGCGCCGCTAATTGCGCGCAGGGCACCGGAGTGGCGAGCAACTGGTCCGTAGTACATAGACGGAACGGCCCACCGCCAACAGTCTCGTGATCGACCCCAGAGGCGATTCCGCCACCCTGACTTACGGTGTAAGTCGCGCCATCATTGTCGGTGAACGCAGACAAACTGGTGGTGCCAAAGAGCTGCGAGACGACGGTGCGGCCCGTCTGAGAATCCGTGAAGAGGATAGGGTCCAAAGTGATGATGTTAGTGTTCGGACCATCTTTCAGGAGCCAGGTTGCAGTAGCAGGCGAGGTGCTGGTGTTGAAGGTGACCTGCAAGGTGTCAAGAAGGGCTTGCGTCATGATGCGGCCGGAATTGAAGTTGGAGCCAATCGAAGGTTCGCCGGAACTGTCTCCTAGACCCGGCGGTGATTGGTAATTCGCATAAGTCGGCGCCGTGCCGTGTGCTTGCGAGTCGGTAGGCGGAGTAGTGATGGTGGCTACGCCGCTGTAAGGATCGCCGGGAGCCACGGTGGAGTCGACGATATGCACGGTGTACACGCCAGTTCCGGAAACGGTGGGGTCAATCACTGCTGACTCCATAGTTTCGGGGATGCCCGCTGTCGCGCTGGCAACCACTGGGCCACTGAGGTCCCCTTTATGGACGTAGAAATCGTAATCGTTGAGGGTGACCGAATGGGAAACGTTGATCGCCAGAACCAATCCTTGGTAATTGCTCGGAGAACCTGTGAGCGTGATGGTGAATACGTCGCAGTCAGTGCCGTCGACGCACGTAGTTTCGTCGGTGGTAGCCCCACCAATTCCGCTGCCTGCCCAGGTTGTCGAAGAGCCGTTGGAGGGACTTAGGGTGCCGGAAGTTGGAGTCGAGGCAGAAGCAGGAAAGACAAGCGCACAACATATACCCACTAGAAAGATCAATCTTAGTTTCAAGTTCGAGGGGACAGCGCTGCTAGGCAACAACGCGGAAATAGATGGACACAAGGATGCGTCTCCTTCTAGATTCTTGATGGGCGGGGAACTGCTTTGTCGTGCGTCCTACGGAGCAGGCAACCGATAGCAGGCTATGTATCCCGTAGTATTTTGTGAATAGGGTGAATACCGTATTCGCGATAACGCCGCGTCTTGCGTGCCACGTCGAAGTATTTCAGTTCAGCAAAGTAGAGATAGGTGGGATTAGGCTAAAGCAAAGCGATTCACAAAGAATCGACCAAGGTCAGCGATCAGTTCTGTTAGCTTGCAAGAAATGACATGGCCTGGATGGGATTCTATAGAAGAGGTTAAGAGAATAGCATCAGACGCAGAAATCACTGCTGTGATTTTGCTTATTGTTGTGGCGCTTCTAGAGCTTGTGGCACTGCTTTGGAAGAGGCGTGAGAAGCTTTTTATCGTCCTTGCTCTTGTTGCGCTTCTCCTTTTGGCTGGGGTAGACCAGCTTGCTAACCATTACAACCATCGCAAAGACTTGCTCTATGACCAGCGCGAAAACTCAATCACGCAAAACCTTCAAAAAAAGGCTAACGATGCCGCTGCTGACGCAAAGGATGCGCGAAGTCAAGCCAAGGATGCGCAAAGAGTGGCTGATGAACTCAAATATGCAAATGCTTATCGTGGTCTCAGCTCTAAGCAAAGAGAAAAGATGTTGGCATTGCTCAGGGCTAACGGGCCAGCATCACTCTATTTTGTTACTTCCCCCGACCCTGAAAGCCAACATTTTTTCGCTGAAATCGCAAATGTTCTGACTTCGGCAGGGTGGAAACTAGAAATGCATCCGTATAACTGGGGAACTCTGGAAACATATCCAGCGGGGGTCCAAGTGTGGGTTGGGGATACCA
>DATMOS010000099.1:0-57250 GCA_035568155.1 Verrucomicrobiia bacterium
TAGTTGGAGATGCGCAAACCAGACGAGATTCCGAACGCTCTCCCCACGGGCGGCTCACCTGACGCCCCGAAACCCTCTTTGCCCCTGGCGTCCGCCTCGCAAGCCAATTCATCCGCCCAAGCCGGCACGCATCAATTGCTACGCCACGAAATCCGTGTGTGGACCCGTGACCTGTTGATCGCCATCGGCCTGGCGCTGGTGATCATCGTGTTCCTCTACCAACCGGTGAAGGTGGAAGGCACCAGCATGGCGCCGCTGCTTTCCGATCAGGAACGCATCTTCATCAACAAATTTGTATACCGGTTCGAAGCCATCCATCGCGGGGACGTGGTGGTGTTCTGGTATCCACTGGATCGCTCGAAGTCATTTATCAAACGAGTGATTGCGTTGCCAGGCGAGACCGTGACGATACGTCAAGGCGTAGTGACTGTGAATGGCACGGTCATTCCCGAGCCTTACGTTCCTCCCCAATATGAAGATGTCAGCGACTTCGGGCCAACGCGCGTGCCGGCGGACAGTTATTTCGTGATGGGCGATCACCGCATTAGTTCGAACGATTCGCGCGTGTTCGGGCCGGTCCCCAGCCAGTTCATTTATGGTCGCGCCGTGTTTGCCTATTGGCCGGTGGATCATTTCGGTTCGCTGGCGATGACGGAAGCGGAAAGCAAATAGTTGAAGACCCAGGTCCCGTTTTTAACTGCGGATCTGTTGCGCCTACTAGTCACTTGTTTCACTTCCTTAGGACTGCGATGATAAAAACAGGGGGCGCCACTGACGGAAGTCCAACATCGACCCGCCACACTTGCGCTGGAAGACGGGCGCATATTTAACGGCCGCGCGGCCGGCGCGATCACGCGCCGCGGCGGCGAAGTCGTTTTTAATACCAGCCTTACCGGATACCAGGAAGTTTTCACCGATCCCAGCTACGCCGGCCAGATTGTCTGTCTCACTTATCCGCATATTGGAAACGTTGGCGCGAATCTCGACGATGAGGAAGCTACGCGCCCGTACATCGAATCGCTGGTGGTGCGCGAATTTTCGCAAATGTCTTCCAACTGGCGATCCTCAGAGACGGCGCAGCTGTATTTAAACCGTCACCAGATTCCGGTGATCTGGGATATTGATACGCGCGCGCTAGTGCGCCATATTCGAAGCGTCGGCGCGTTGCGCGGCGTGGTTGCGACTGACGGCACGGCCACCGAGCAGTTGATTCGCGAAGCGAAAGGTCTGCCCAAGATGGCTGGGCAGGAATTGGCCAGCCGCGTTAGTTGCAACAAAGCATACTCCTGGGATAAGGGATCCATCGAGTTGGCCTCCGCTCCGTGGACCGAGCAATCGGCATCCGCCGGAACTCAGAATGAATCGCGGCGATTTCGCGTGGCCGCTTACGATTACGGCATCAAACAAAATATTTTGCGCATGCTGATCGATCATCACTGCGAAGTGCTGGTGGTTCCGGCGCAAACCTCCGCCGAAGAGGTGCTCGGTTTGGGACCGGATGGAGTCTTTTTGTCGAACGGACCCGGGGATCCTGAGCCAGTCAATTACGCCGTCGAAAATATTCGCAACCTCATCGGAAAAGTTCCGGTGTTTGGCATTTGTTTAGGGCACCAGCTCTGCGGGCTGGCATTGGGCGGAAAAACTTTCAAGCTGAAATTCGGACACCACGGTTCGAATCACCCGGTGCAGAATCTGCTGACCCAAAAAATCGAAATCACCGCGCAGAATCACGGGTTTTGCGTGGATCCGGAGTCGCTGCCTTCCAGTGACGTGGAAATTACGCACATAAACCTGAACGATCACACCAACGAAGGGATGCGCCATAAATCTTTGCCGTTGTTCAGCGTGCAGTATCATCCAGAGGCATCACCGGGCCCGCACGATTCGCATTACCTATTCACGCAGTTTACGGACATGATGAAGGAAGTTCGGCGATAGGATTTATTTCTTATTCATGACGAAAAAATATAATAATTCAGGCTGGAAGCCTGTTCACGCGGATGCCTAAGCGAACCGACATTAAGAAAATCATGATCATCGGCTCCGGGCCGATTGTTATCGGGCAGGCCTGCGAATTCGATTATTCCGGCGCGCAAGCGTGCAAGGCGCTGCGTTCGGAAGGGTATGAGGTTGTGCTGGTGAATTCGAACCCAGCGACCATCATGACCGACCCGGAAATCGCGCAGCGCACCTACATCGAGCCACTCACCAAAGAATACCTGGAAGAAATTATCACCCGCGAAAAACCCGACGCATTACTCCCCACCGTAGGCGGGCAAACCGCGCTGAATCTTGCCGTCGAACTCGCGGAAAGCGGCATCCTCGAAAAGCACGGCGTCGAAATGATTGGAGCCTCGCTGCGTGCTATCAAGGTGGCCGAGGACCGGCTGTGGTTCAAGGATGCTTGCCGCAAAATTGGATTGGAAGTTCCCGCCTCCGCGCTCGTGAATAATGCGCAGGACGCGCTGCGGCTTTGCGATCAATTGGGATTTCCGCTGGTGATTCGCCCCTCGTTTACATTGGGAGGCACTGGCGGCTCCATCGCGTATAACCGCGAGGAGTTTGGCGAAGCGATTTCGCACGCGCTGGACATGAGCCCGGTGCACGAAGCGCTGGTGGAAGAATCCGTGCTCGGGTGGAAAGAATACGAACTCGAGGTGATGCGCGATTACCGCGACAATTTCGTGGTCATTTGCACCATCGAAAATTTTGACCCGATGGGGGTGCACACCGGTGATTCCATCACCGTGGCCCCGGCGCAAACTTTGACCGACAAGGAATATCAACGCATGCGTGATGCGGCCGCTGCGATCATCCGCGAGGTGGGCGTGGAGACGGGTGGCTCCAATGTGCAATTCGCAATAAATCCCGAAAATGGCAAGATGACCGTGATCGAAATGAATCCGCGCGTATCGCGCAGCTCGGCGTTGGCCAGCAAAGCTACCGGATTCCCGATTGCAAAGATTGCCGCGCGTTTGGCTGTGGGAATGTCGCTGGATGAAATTCCCAACGACATCACGAAGCAAACGCCCGCGTGTTTCGAACCGACCATCGACTATGTAGTAGTGAAAATACCCAAGTGGCAGTTTGAGAAGTTTCCTGGCGCCGACAGCACGCTGGGAACGCAGATGAAATCTGTCGGCGAAGTGATGGCCATCGGCAGAACCTTCAAAGAGGCGCTGCAGAAGGGCATCCGCTCTCTTGAGCCCAGCACGCCGTGGCGCGCGCCCGCCGAGACGCCGGACTCTTTACTGCGCGAGAAATTGGCCACACCGCGTCCGGACCGCATTCATTGGCTGCTAACGGCCGTGGAGCGCGGTTTGCCTGCTCAAGAAATTTGCGAGCTGACAAAAATCGATCCGTGGTTCATTCGGCAAATAGAAGAAATCATCGCCATGAATCGCCGCGCCGCCAAGGTCACGGTGGAGACGGCTTCGAAGGAATTGTTACGCGAAGTGAAACGTCACGGAACGAGCGACGAGCAGCTGGCGCAGATGTGGAAGACCACTGCGGCCGCGGTGCGCTTGCAACGCGCCCGTTACGGCGTCAGCCCGGTTTTTAAACGAGTAGATACCTGCGCCGCCGAATTCGAATCGTTTACGCCGTATATGTACTCGACCTATGAGGATGAGGATGAATCCGACGCGCAATCGAAACCCAAGATCATCATTCTAGGTAGCGGGCCAAACCGAATCGGGCAGGGAATTGAATTCGATTATTGTTGTTGTCACGCTTCGTTTGCACTGCGCGAAGATGGTTTCGAGACCATCATGGTCAATTGCAATCCAGAAACTGTCTCGACTGATTACGACACCTCGGACCGCCTATATTTCGAACCGCTGACGCTCGAAGATGTCCTGGCGGTGGTCGAGCGCGAAAAGCCTCATGGTGTGATCGTGCAGTTCGGCGGGCAGACGCCGCTGAATCTGGCGCTGGAACTGAAACGCAATGGTGTACCGATCATCGGCACCGCGCCAGAATCGATTGACTTGGCCGAAGATCGCCGCCGCTTCGGGCGATTGCTGGACGAGTTGCGCATTCATCAACCGCGAAATGGCACGGCGTTAATTCCCGAAGAGGCCGCGCGCGTGGCCGGCGAAATTGGCATGCCGGTTCTGGTGCGCCCCAGCTATGTTTTGGGCGGCCGCGCCATGGTGATCGCTTACGATGTCAATACCGTGCAGGAATACGTGGCGCAGGCTGCGCTGATGGGTCCGGCGCGGCCGGTCCTGATCGATCAATTTCTGGAAGAAGCTACCGAAGTCGATGTTGACGCCCTGTGCGATGGAACGGAAGTAGTGATCGGTGGAATCATGGAGCACATCGAAGAAGCCGGCGTGCATTCCGGCGATTCTTCCTGCGTGTTACCGCCGGTGAGCTTGTCTCCCAAAATTTTAGATACCATCCGCGAATACACCAAGCGTCTCGCGCTGGCTTTGAAGGTCGTAGGCTTGATGAATGTGCAATATGCCATCCAGCGCGACACGGTATACGTTTTGGAAGTAAATCCGCGCGCATCGCGAACCGTTCCGTTTGTGAGCAAGGCCACTGGAGTGCCGATCGCGAAAGTTGCGGCACGCTTGATGGCCGGTAAAAAATTGTCGACCATGAAGCTGCCGCTGGTGGTTCATCACGGTGTTTCAGAAATTGCCGTGCACGAATTTTATTCCGTGAAGTCGCCGGTTTTCCCTTTCAACAAGTTTCGCGGGGTGGACACCATCCTGGGGCCGGAAATGCGCTCCACCGGCGAAGTCATGGGAATTTCAACTTCGTATGGCTTGGCGTTCGCCAAGGCACAACTCGCTGCCGGGCAACGCTTGCCACGCAAAGGCACGGTATTCATGAGCGTAAACGACCGCGACAAGAAGCATGTCGGGCCGCTGGGCGAGCAGTTACAGGCGCTGGGTTTCAAGCTTCTAGCCACGCGAGGAACCGCGGCCGCTTTGGCCGATTCCGATGTCGATGCGCAGGAAGTTTTTAAAGTGAACGAAGGACGTCCCAACATCGTGGACCTGGTGAAGACCGGGAAGATCGATCTGATCATCAACACTCCGCTGGGTCGCGAATCTTTTTACGACGAAAAATCTATTCGGCGCGCGGCGATTCGCTATAACATTCCGTGTATCACGACTCTGGCAGCTGCGCATGCCGCGGCTCTAGGAATACAGGCGTTGCTGGAGCAGGGAACGGAAGTTGCGGCGCTGCAGGATTTGCACCGCGGCAGCGTGGCGGCTTCGCAAAGCCCGACTCCTGCGGACTGACGTTGGCAGGCCAAGTTTTTGCAAGCTGTCTTTAGGCTGACAATGGGGAACTGAATGCTGGATCTCGCAGGAGTCTTTCCCGCTCTAACAACACCGTTCGCAGCGGACGGTTCGGTGTCGCTCGAGGGCATGAAGCACAACATTAGTCGCTACAATCAAACCGCGCTTGCGGGATACGTTGCGCTCGGCTCCACGGGTGAATCCGTGTTGCTGCGCTCCCAGGAAATGGACGGCATACTCGAGGCCGTGAAGCAGACGGCCGCGCCAGGAAAAAAACTCCTCGCGGGCTGCGGTTCCGAATCTACCGCGGAAACCATTGAACGCACCCAGCGAGCGGCTGCTCTGGGCTATGACGCCGCCCTCGTTAAGACTCCTTACTACTACAAGCCTGCTTACAAACCGGAAGTGCTCATCGCGCATTACCGTCGCGTTGCCGATGAATCCCCCATTCCGATAATGCTTTATTCCGTGCCGATTTTTACCGGATTGGCGCTCGAGGCACCTGAGACAATCGCGCTGGCCGAGCATCAAAATATCATCGGTATAAAGGACAGCTCGGGAAATGTTCATCGTATTTCGGAGATGATCGCGGGTGCGCCGCCACAATTTCAGGTACTGGTAGGCGCAGCGGCGACAGTGTTTCCGTGCCTTGCGGTTGGCGCACGCGGAGCGATTCTAGCGTTGGCAAGCGCGCTTCCCGAGAAATGCGCGACGCTCTACGAGCTTTTCCGCCAGGGTCAATGGGAACAAGCACGCGAGCTGCAAAAGGTTTTGCTGCGCGCCTCCAACCAGATCGTCTCGAAGTTCGGTATCGCGGGAGCCAAATACGTTATGGACCAGCGCGGCTATCGCGGCGGGAATCCCAGGCTGCCTTTGCAGCCGCTTACCGACGAGCATAAGTCGCGAATCAGCTCAATTCTGGCCACTATTGAGCAGCCCATTATGGCTTCGGCGTGATTTGTAATAATTGGGCCCTTTGATGAGACGTTTCCGCGCGGGTATCATCTAACGGCTCATGGACTGTCGTGCCCTCGCGTCCCACAAGCTCCCCCACCAGTCGAAGCTCTTCCTCGAATATCTGAATAATTTTTCAAAGGTGCAGGCGTTTTATGCGCACGCGCCCAAAATATCTTTCGTTACTGCAGTGGCCCGCGAACTGGATTTCCCTAAGGAGCGTCGAAGCGCAGTCACCACAATTCTGCGCGCGCAGAACGCCGCTTTTGGCGCTGGGCCGGCGGTTTTCGCCAATCTCGATCGGTTGGAAAAAGGGGCGGTAGCCGTTGTCAGCGGCCAACAGGTCGGTCTCTTCAGTGGCCCCGCGTACTCGTTTTATAAGGCGCTAAGTGCCGTTCAAATTGCAAATGAGTTGACCAGCTCAGGGATTGAGGCGGTGCCCGTTTTCTGGATGGCCACCGAAGATCATGACGTTGATGAAGTCCGTCATGTGAGTTGGTTTCAAGAAGGGCAGCTGAAACGCTTCGAACTTGCGCCGCCTGTTGAGAAGGATGCCGGTCGCCCAGTTGGGAAAATATTGCTGGGCTCGCAGATCGACGAACAAGTTCATGAAGCCGCGGAACTCCTGGTCAAACAGGGCAGCGTGCTACTGGCCCAGTTTTTGAAAGAGAGCTACAACCGGGGCGACACGTACGGCAGCGCCTTCGCCAAATTATTTGCCAGATTATTTTCGCAGCGAGGCCTCATTCTTCTTGATCCGCTGGACCCGGCGTTGCACCACATTGCGGCTCCCGTCTATCGCCAAGCTATCGAAGACCGCGACGCGTTGAATGAAAAATTGTTACGCCGAGGCAAGGAACTGGAAGTCGCGGGGTTTTCCGCGCAAGTTAAAGTTACGGCGAAAAGCACGCTGCTGTTTTACATGGGCAATCAGTGTGGTGACAAGGCACAGTCAAGTGACGGTGTGCGGAAACCAATTGTGGCGACTGGCAATGGCAAATTCCAAGCTGCCGAAAAGCAGTGGGCCACTGCCGACTTGCTGAAGGCTATCGAAAGCACGCCAGAGGACTTTAGTCCCAGCGCGCTTCTGCGTGCTGTGGCGCAGGATTATTTACTGCCCACTGTGGCGTACATCGGTGGAGCGGCAGAAATTGCTTATTTTGCGCAATCCGAGGTGGTGTACAAGCATGTGCTTAGACGCATGCCGGTAATATTGTCGCGGCCGGATTTCACGCTGGTGGATATCAAGGCTGCCAAATTACTGCGGGCTTACAAGCTTAACGTGGAAGACATTTGGGCTGGCTCGCAGGAAGTTCGCCGCAGAATGGAACTTGCGTCCGTTCCGAAGGATCTGTCCAGCGACTTTGACCGCAACCACAAACAAGTGGTCAAGATGCTGGATCAGCTGCACGATCAGCTGAAGAAGCTTGATCCTACTTTGCAGGGCGCCGTAGAGACGGCTCGCAAAAAGATTGAATACCAGATCGACAAACTGCGCCGCAAGACTGGCCGCGCGCAAGATGCCAAAGCGACGTTGCTCGCGGTGTATGAGAATTTCCTCGAGCAGTTGCTCTACCCGCATAAGGTCTTGCAATCGAGGGAGCTTTGTCTCTTGCCATTTCTGGCACGCTGGGGTCCGGGCGGATTAACGGAATTGCAAAAACTGTGCGGCAGCAAGAATCTTGGGCGTCACTGTATAGTGCAGCTGTCATAACTCGCGTCGCGAAATCTGGTGCTTCGTGTCGATCCACACATTAAAAGTAAAAACAACACGCCGCACGCAACTTGTTAACGTGACCGCGCAGGTGCAGCAAGCTATCAAGAACTCTGGCGTGGCCAATGGTGTGTGTTATGTGTACGTACCGCACACTACAGCAGCAATCATGATCAACGAGTGCGCAGACCCCGATGTAGCCAGCGATCTCGAAGGAGCCTTTGACCGCTTGATCCCCTTTGAAGGTCCTTACCGGCACGCCGAGGGAAACTCCGATTCGCACATGAAGTCCGTCCTGGTGGGCGTTAGCCAGACGATTTTTGTCGAAGGCGGCAAGTTGCTGCTAGGTCGCTGGCAAGGTATCTTCTTTTGCGAATTCGATGGGCCGCGCGAGCGACACCTGCAAGTAAAAGTTATTCCGGATTAACACAGACTGGAAGACTCCCACGCCTACCGCCGCCTGCGCGCAATGCGGCGCTGTGTTAAAGTTTTTGTGCAAATGACCAGCCTTGGCATCTACGTACAAGTCCCTTTCTGCCAAACGAAATGCACGTATTGCAATTTTCATACCGGAGTTGTTTCCTCCTCGCGGTTCGCTCCCTACGTGAGCGCCGTTTGCCATGAAATGAAGACTTACCGGGATTTATATGCGGCTGCTGGCATCGAGCTTGCTCCTGCGATCGCAGAAAGCGCGATCGTGGATACGGTTTATATCGGCGGTGGCACGCCAAGCTTGCTCGATCCCGCGCATCTGCAAAATCTTCTGAACACCATCCGCGATTCGTTCGGCTCCGATCCATCTGAAGTGACGCTGGAGGCCGATCCCGAAACCGTTGACGCGCAGAAGGCCTCCGCATGGGTGCGCGCTGGGATTAATCGCGTCAGTTTCGGCGTGCAATCTTTTTCTGACGCCGAGCTGGCCGCCTCTGGGCGTATGCACCGTCGTGCCGATATTTACCGCGCCGTTCCCATTCTTCGCGAAGCGGGCATTCTGAATATCGGCTTCGACTTGATCGCCGGGTTACCGCTGCAGACGCTGGGTAGTTGGCGCGAATCGGTCGACCGCCTTGTCGAATTGGCTCCCGAGCATGTTTCTGTGTACATCCTGGAAGTGGATGAGAAGAGCCGTCTTGGCAACGAGCTTTTAAAAGGAGGCAAACGTTACAGCGCCGGCGCGGTGCCCAGCGAAGATCAGATGGCCGAATTTTATGAACTGGCCCAAACTTCATTTTCTGGCGCAGGCTATCACCATTACGAAATATCCAACTGGGCCAAGCCTGGATTTGAATCGCGCCACAATTTGAAATACTGGCGACGCGAAGCTTACTTGGGATTTGGCGCGGGGGCACATTCCTTCTCAGGCGTGCAGCGGTGGGCCAATGCGCATGATGCGGCCGCTTACGTAAACTTTATCCACAATGGATGGTTGCCGGTCGAGCAACTGGAACGCTTAACACCCGAAGCGGCCCTCGAGGAAGAATTGTTTCTGGGTTTGCGGCAGCTGGATGGCATTGACGTGTCGCGAATCGAAAAAGATTACGCCGTGAAATTGGGGTCGCGCTTCGATCCGCTGGCATCCTCGGGATTGTTGGAATGGAACGGCTCGGTAGTTCGACTGGCGCCTTCTCGGCTTAGCGTTTCGAATGAGGTTTTTGTAGAGCTGCTGAGATGAAGATCGGGATTTAGATCTCACAATGGAGGCAAAGTTTTGGGCGCAACAGAAACAGATCCGGTGATGGCTATGAACTCGCGAGCTTCCGGTCCGGCATTGAACATCGTCGATTTGCGCAGCGACACGGTCACGCGACCCACGCCGGAAATGCGCCGCGCCATGGCCGAAGCCGAAGTCGGCGACGATGTGTACGCCGAAGATCCCACCGTAAATTTGCTGGAGCGCGAGGCTGCAGAACTCTTTGGTAAAGAAGCGGCGTTATTCGTTCCAACTGGATGTATGGGCAATCTCATCGCGATTAAGGTGTGGACCCATCACGGCGACGAGGTGATTTGCGAAGAGCGCAGTCACGTGAATTTGTACGAACTGGCGTCCATGGCGGCTGTGGCGGGCTGCATGCCGCGGATTGCGCGCGGCGAAGACGGCATTTTGTCGTGGCCGCTGATCGAACCGGTAATTCGGCCCCACGTTTATTACGATTCGCAAACGACGTTGGTTTGTTTGGAGAACACCCACAACATGGCTGGCGGCATGGTGTATCCCACCGCGACCGTGGATGATATTTGCGATCGAGCTCACGCCGTTAATTTGAAAGTTCATCTGGACGGTGCGCGCGTTTTCAACGCCGCGGTCGCGCTTGGCGATTCCGTCGGGCGCATGACTCGCGGTTGCGACTCGGTGATGTTCTGCCTGTCGAAGGGGCTGGGCGCGCCGGTTGGCTCTATGGTGGTTGGTTCGCGTGTCTTTATCGAGAAAGCGCGGGTGTACCGCAAAATGTTTGGCGGCGGGATGCGCCAGGCTGGCGTTATCGCCGCCGCAGGCCTGATTGCGCTGCGAAAATCTCCTTCTCGCTTGCATATAGATCATGAGAATGCGCGATTTCTGGCCGAAGGTCTTACGAAGATTTTTCAATTGAAAATTAATCCGGCGAAAGTGCAAACCAACATCGTAATTTGCGATTGTTCGCAAACAGGAAAAACAGCCGTGGAGTTTTGTGAAGAATTGTATACGCACGGAGTTTGGGCCCAAGACACCGCCCTACACTCGGTACGTTTTGTGACCCACTGCGATGTTACCCGCGAGGGAATCGAACGAGCGCTGCCGATCATACGCCAGGTTGCGGCGAACAACAGGAAGGCTAAAGCATGAAAATCACCACCGTTCGCCGGGATTTGATGCTCGGATGTGTGTGCGCCGGTCTGTTTTTTGTGCAGATTATTTCGGCGCAGCAGCATCCCCCGGCAAAACAGGAAGGAAGCGCGCCGACCATTGAAGAGGCCAAAGCATTTCTTGATGACGCTGAGGCGCGACTTTTTGATCTGGGAAATAAAGCACAGCGCGCCGCCTGGGTGCAGGAAAATTTTATTACAGACGACACCAACCAGATCGCGGCTGATGCGGGCGAACTAGTGAACGCGCTAACCGTCGAACTCGCGACAAAGGCGCACCGCTTTGACAACCTCAAACTTCCGCCGGTGTTGGCGCGAAAAATGTTGCTGGTAAAATTGTCTATCGGCTTTCCCGCGCCTTCGAATGCCGCCGAGCAGAAAGAATTGGCAACGATTTCCACCTCGTTAGCCGGCGATTACGGCAAGGGCAAGTGGTGCCCTACGGCAGGCGTTGACGCCAAGTGCCTGGACATCGCCGCCGTTGAACACATTCTGGCTACTAGTCACGATCCCGAAGAATTAAAAAATGCCTGGATCGGATGGCACGCAATCGGCGCTCCCATGCGGCAGCGTTATGCGCGGCTCGTGGAATTGGGAAACAAGGGCTCGCGTGAACTCGGATATTCGGATGTGGGCGGGATTTGGCGGTCGATGTACGACATGCCTCCCGATCAATTCGCGAAGGAAACCGATCGGCTCTGGGAGCAACTGCGGCCGCTGTATGAGTCTTTGCACGCATACGTGCGCGGACAACTGGCAAAAAAGTATGGCTCAGCGCTGGTACCCGCGAAGGGCCCGATTCCTGCGCAGCTACTGGGAAATCCGTGGAGCCAGGAGTGGAACAACGTTTATTCGTTGATGAATTCGCCCAAACCCGCGCAGAGTTACGACCTTACAAAAATATTGCAGGATCGCCACACCGACGCGCGTGGAATGGTGAAGTACGGGGAAGGATTTTTTACCTCTCTGGGATTCGCGCCGCTGCCGCCGACATTTTGGGAACGCTCTTTATTCACTAAGCCCCGCGATCGCGAGGTCATCTGCCACGCCAGCGCCTGGGACGTGGATTCCAAGGAAGACCTGCGGGTCAAGATGTGCATTCAGATTACCGAAGAAGATTTCCGCGTGATTCACCACGAGCTTGGGCATAATTTTTATCAGCGCGCCTATGAGAACCAGCCGCCATTGTTTCAGAACAGCGCCAACGATGGTTTCCACGAAGCGGTGGGCGACACAATTGCGCTGTCGGTCACCCCTGAATATCTGAAGAAAATCGGGCTTATCGAAACGGTTCCCGCTAGCTCCGAAGGCATAGATTATTTGCTGCAGCAGGCGCTGGAAAAAGTGGCTTTTCTGCCGTTTGGGTTGTTGGTGGATAAATGGCGCTGGGAAGTCTTTTCCGGCCAAGTGAAGCCCGACGAATACAACAAGGCGTGGTGGGATTTGCGGCTTAAATATCAGGGAATAGTTCCTCCCGTGCAGCGTACGGAGGCGGATTTTGATCCCGGCGCAAAATTTCACGTGCCCGGGAACGTGCCGTACATGCGTTATTTTCTCGCGCGCATTTTGCAATTCCAGTTTCAGCGCGCGCTTTGCCGCGAGGCTGGATACTCGGGGCCGCTGCATCGTTGCTCGATTTATGGCAACAAGGCGGCCGGCGAACGGCTGAACAAGATGCTTTCAATGGGCGCGAACAAACCGTGGCCCGAGGCGCTGGAAGCTTTGACCGGCGAAAAACAACTGGACGCCAGCGCGCTGGCCGAGTATTTCGCGCCCCTAAAAACCTGGCTCGATGAACAAAATAAAAAGAATAATTATCCGGTTGGCTGGTAAACAGGAGAACGCGTGGATTTCGGATTAACAGAAGAACAAAAGCAACTGCGGAGCAGCGTGCGTGAATTCGCTGAGGGTGAAATCGCCCCGCACGTCATGGAATGGGACGAAGTGTCTCATTTCCCGATGGAAATCATGCCCAAGCTGGCGGAAATGGGCTTGCTCGGTGTGATTTTCCCCGAAGAACTCGGAGGCGCAGGCCTGGGATACGTCGAATACGCCATCGCGATTGAGGAACTATCTCGCGTGGACGGTTCTGTGGGCATCATCGTCGCGGCGCACAATTCGTTGTGCAGTAATCACATTTTTAAGTTCGGCAATGAAGCGCAAAAGAAAAAGTATCTTGTACCGCTGGCCCAAGGAAAGAAGATTGGCGCCTGGTCGTTGACCGAGCCGGAAGCCGGTTCCGATGCTGGCGGGACGAGAACCACCGCGGTGCGCGATGGAAAGTTCTGGGTGTTGAATGGCGCCAAGACCTTCACGACCAATGGCCATTACGCGGACATCTGCGTGGCCATGGCCAAGACCGACAAATCAAAAGGGTCGCACGGTATCAGCGCTTTCATTCTGGAAAAAGGCATGCCCGGGTTTAAACCGGGGAAAAAAGAAAACAAATTGGGGATGCGCGCCAGCGATACCTCGGAGGTAATTTTTACTGATTGCCGCGTGCCCCACGAGAACCTGTTAGGACCCGAGGGCGAAGGCTTCACCGGCAGTCTTAAAATTCTTGACGGCGGCCGCATTTCCATTGCGGCCCTGGCACTGGGCATGGCTCAAGGCGCTCTGGACGCGGCCACCAAATACGCCAAGCAACGTAAGCAATTCGGGCAGGCCATCAGTGAATTTCAAGCTATCCAGTTCAAGCTGGCGGATATGGCTACTGACGTGGAAGCCGCGCGATTGCTGGTCTATCAGGCGGCCTGGCTGGCGGACAAGAAAGATGTGCGCTTCACACGCGAATCAAGTATGGCGAAACTCTTTGCCAGCGAAGTTGCTGTGCGCGTGGCCAATGAGTGCGTGCAAATTCACGGCGGCTACGGATTCATTAAGGATTACCCGGCTGAGAAGTTTTATCGTGACGTAAAGTTGTGCACTATCGGGGAAGGCACCAGCGAAATTCAGAAGCTGGTGATTGCCCGGCAACTATTGGGAAAGAAATAATCGTCGAGGGCTCGCGGCTTTTTGTGAAAAGTTCCGAAGGAAAAGATGGCGCCAGTAGTTGAGAAATGGGCGGAAGAGGTGCGTGCAGGTGACGTGCGGGCATTATCTCGCGCGATCACCGCGATCGAAAACCACGATGCTACTGCCGAGCCGTTGCTGCGCGTGCTGTTTCCCCACACTGGCGAAGCTTATCTGATTGGTGTGACTGGCGCGCCCGGTACGGGCAAGAGCACCTTGGTGGACCGGCTCGCTGCGCATTATCGTAAGCAGGACGAAGCCGTCGGCGTGATCGCTGTTGATCCGACCAGTCCCTATTCCGGTGGCGCGATTTTAGGCGATCGCATTCGCATGCAGGGCCATGCTGCGGATGCCGGGATGTTTATTCGCTCGATGGCTACCCGCGGATTTTTAGGCGGCTTGTCGCGCACGACATCGGAGGTCGCGTTGCTTCTGGATGCCGCGGGCAAGCGCCGGATATTAATCGAAACGGTGGGTGTGGGCCAGGACGAAGTCGACATCGTAAGGCTGGCTGACTGCGTGATCGTGGTCGTGGTTCCCGGTATGGGCGACGACATTCAAAACATGAAGGCCGGCCTGATGGAAATCGCGGATATTTTTGTGGTCAACAAGAGCGATCGCGAAGGTGCCGACCGTGTGGAGCAGCAATTAAACGCCATGCTTTCGCTGGTTATGCCGCAGCACGGCTGGCATCCGCCGGTGGTTCGAACGGTGGCATCCGAGAAGCGCGGCGTCGACACGCTCGCCGAAACGGTCGCCAAATTTCGTGAGCATTTCGCGTCGCGCCCGGAGCGGCAGAAAAAACATGTGGAGCACTGGAAGAAACGCCTGCTGGAACTCCTGGAGTCGCGGTTGCTGGAACGCGCGGTTGACGGAGCGGCAGGAGAGGCGCAGCTTGAAGAATTAGCATGCGAGGTCGCCGAGCGCCGCAAAGATCCGTTTACTGCCGTCACTGAAATTCTTGCCAGGAGCGGCCTGGGCGTGCGGGGCCAAGCCTGATGCATTTTGGTGAAATTGAAGTTTTGCCCTTGCACGGCGGAAACTTTTATCTCGATGGCGGCGCGATGTTCGGTGTGGTGCCGAAGACGCTTTGGGAGAAGAAAGCGCCCGCGGACGACCGCAATCGCATTCGATTGGCCGCCAATTCGCTGCTGGTGCGAGCTGCGGGCAAAAATATTCTTGTAGAAACGGGCAATGGAACCAAGTGGGACCCCAAACTGCGAAATATTTATGGCATTGAGGAAGGCGACCCTTTGAGGGATGCGCTCTCGACGGTTGGTGTCGCTCCAGAGAAAGTCGATATGGTCATCAACACGCACCTCCATTTTGATCATGCCGGCGGAAATACTCGAGTTGTCGGCGGGCGCGACGTGCCAGTTTTTCCTAATGCGCAGTACGTTGTCCAGCGCGGCGAACTCGAACACGCCACGAATCCCACTGAGCGCGACCGCGCCAGCTATTTCGCGGACAGGTTTGTTCCCATTAGCGAGGCAGGCCAATGGCGGCTCGTCGATGGCGATGTAGAGATTGTTCCCAGTATTTCCGTCGTACGCATACCGGGCCATAACGCGGATATCCAGGCGGTCAAAATATCCGGCGGCAATTGTACGGTGATTTTTGTAGCGGATATGCTGCCGACGCGCCACCACCTGCCACTCGCATGGATGCCCGGATACGATCTGTACCCTTTGCAAACATTGGAAACGAAACGCAAGCGTATCGCGGAAATTGTAGCGCAAGGTTGGATTGTGGCCTTTGGGCACGATCCGGATTTTCCCACGGCCACTTTGCACGACCGCAATGGCAAAATCGAATTTGAACCTGTCGATCTAAGCAAATAATTTCAGGAGAACGTTGCATGGCGGTAGTAAAACGAAAAAGCCCGTCTGTCGCGAAGCAGTCAAGAACCCCTTCGCAAGCGAGCATAGGCATTATCGGGGGGAGCGGGCTTTATTCCATGGCGGGATTGATCAGCCCGCGCGAGATTAAAGTTAAAACTCCGTTCGGCGATCCTTCCGAGGCTATCGTGCTGGGAATGCTGGAAGGGAAGCGCGTCGCGTTTCTGGCGCGCCACGGCCGCGGCCACCGAATTCTGCCGGGCGAAATTAATTATCGCGCCAATATTTACGCCATGAAGCTGCTCGGCGTGGAGCGAATAATTTCCGTGAGCGCCGTCGGTTCCTTGCAGGAAGAATTGCGCCCGGGAGAATTTCTAGTGCCCGATCAATTCGTGGATCGCACCCGGCAACGAGTGTCCACATTTTTCGGCGAAGGCCTTGTGGCCCACGTGTCCTTCGCGCATCCTACTTGCCCGCAAGTATCCGCCGCCCTCGCCGACGCCAGCGTGCATTGCGGTGTGAAGGTGCACCGCCGCGGAACGTACATTTGCATGGAAGGGCCGCAATTCTCCACACTGGCGGAAGCCAACATGCATCGGCAGCTGCACTTCGAAGTGGTGGGCATGACCAACGCCACGGAGGCAAAACTTGCTCGCGAAGCTGAGCTTTGTTACTCAACAATCGCGATGATTACCGACTATGACTGCTGGCATCCCGAACACGAGTCCGTTACGGCTTCGCAAATCATCGCTTTGCTGAACCAGAATGCAGAAAATGCACAACGCGTTTTACGTGAAGCAGTTCGGGCCTTGCCCGCCGACCGCTCCTGCAAGTGTGGGTCGGCTCTGCAACACGCGTTGGTTACGGATATGAAGCTGGTTCCCCCGGCTACCAAAAGGCGTCTGGCCGCCATACTCGCCAAATATATCTAGGAGAAAATTGTGTCCCTACTGGTCGTCGGTTCGGTGGCATTCGATTGTCTGGAGAGTCCGTACGGAAAAGTGGAGCGAGCGCTCGGCGGCGCGGCTACCTACTTCGCGGTGGCGGCCAGTCACTTCACGCATGTAAACCTTGTGGGTATCGTGGGTGACGATTTTACCTCGAAGGATGCCGAAATATTTCGCGGGCGAACCATTGATATCGAAGGATTGGAGCGGGCGGCGGGCAAGACCTTCTTCTGGTCCGGACGCTACTCCGAAAATTTAAATGAACGCATCACGCTTGTGACCGATTTAAATGTTTTCGCCGACTTCAAACCGAAGCTGCCCGAAAAATACCGCAAATCCAAACACGTTTTCCTCGCCAATATCGCTCCCGATCTCCAGCGCGACGTGCTTCAACAAGTCACCAACAGGCCGAAAATCGTTGCGCTGGACACCATGAACTACTGGATCGAGCGAACCAACGCGGAGCTGCGCGAAACGTTGAAGCACGTGGATATTTTGATGATCAACGATTTTGAAACGCGGCAACTCTCCAGCGAACATAATTTGTTGCGCGCGGCGAAGCATATTTTCAAGATGGGCCCTAGCACGCTGGTGGTAAAACGCGGTGAATATGGGGCCATGATGGTCGACAAGCGCGGCGTATTTTGCGTTCCCGCATTTCCGTTGGAAGAGCCGCATGATCCAACCGGTGCGGGGGATAGTTTTGCCGGAGGATTTATGGGTTACCTTGCGGGAGCCGGGCAAAAAAATGACGCGGCCCTGCGGCGCGCAATGGTATACGGCTCGGTGTTAGGCAGCTTCGCGGTGGAAAAATTTGGCCTGGACAGGTTGCGTTCGCTTAAGCGCAGTGAGATACACGCCAGGGCACGGCACTTCGCGAAATTAACGCAATTCTCCCTATAAACTGTAAACTTTCCCAAGATTCGCGACACCGGCGAAAAGCATGATTCCTCTCAACGACATTATCGTGCGCTTGCTGTGGGCTGCTTTGCTAGGCTCCGCAATTGGTGTGGAGCGCGCTTGGCACCGTCGCCCAGCCGGCCTACGCACCGGCTTGTGTGTGGCCGTGGGCGCGGCTTTTTTCACCATCCTCTCCATAGAAATAGCGCGAAGCACAGGCGATGCCAGCACCACGCGCATTGCCTCCAACATTGTTCAGGGAATCGGTTTTCTCGGCGCCGGAGTTATTTTGCGCGATCGCGGCGGCGTGACCGGCTTAACCACCGCAGCTACAATTTTTGCGGTGGCCGCAATGGGGATGGGCGCCGGCGCTGGATTATTTCGCGCGTCGGGTTTTGCGTGTTTGTTGGTGCTATTCGCGCTGGTGTTTTTGTTGTACGTGGAAAACTGGATTGGCTTGAAGCCACGGTACATGTTGTTTCGCATTTCCACTGATCCTACAGTCGATCTGGTTTCTGAAGTTCATCAATGTTTCTCCAGCCTTGGAATTACGCTGGATAATTTTCAGGTATCCATGGCCGGCGAGAAAAATCTCATCCAGTTTGATGCGGACGTCAGTCATCGCAAACAGGAAAAAATCTTCGCCGGGTTAACGCGGCCCGGCGTGACCGTTGAGATGCTCCCGGTCGAGAGGCAGCAACAGGCATGACGACTCGTTCTGGGGTGCCCTTGACGCGCGAGTCGACTTCGCAAAGTGAACGCAGCAAGGTGCGTAAGCCCCGGGCGCTGGCCCCGCACAGCATGGTCATGCCGTTTGCTCCCGCTTCCCCGGCCGAACCCTCCAAAATTGCTGCGGGCGCGGAGGAGCTAAGGCGTCTGGGACTGCAAGTTGCCGAACGAACTTCCACCGAAAACGACGGGTATTTTGCGGCGTCCACCGCCATCCGGCGCGACGAACTGGTTGGTCAACTGGAACGCGCCGACATCGCCGCGCTTGTAGGTACCCGAGGAGGATACGGTTCGAACTATCTGCTGGATGACCTGCATATTTCGGCCTCCGCAAATCCAAAAATTATTTTAGGTTTCAGCGACCTGACTTCTTTGCAGATTTATTTGTGGCAACGATTTCAATGGGGCACGTTTTATGGCCCGATGCTGGCTGCGGGGCTGGATGCTGGTTCAGGTGCGCCCAATGGGTATGAGGAAAAGTCGCTTCTGGCCGCTCTACAAAACACGGCTGGCGGCTGGTCTTTGGACCTCCAGGGAGAGCAGCTGAATGCCGGCGAAGCCCGCGGGCGAGTGCTCGGTGGGTGCTTGACTCTTGTGGAAACGGCCATCGGAACACAGTGGGATTTGCAAACCGATGATGCGATTCTTGTTCTGGAAGATCGTGGGATGAAACCCTGGCAAGTGGATCGCGCTTTGATGCATCTGAAACAAGCCGGCAAATTCACAAACGTCCGCGGAATTGTTCTGGGTGATTTTCCGGAGTGCGACGCGCCTGTAGCTGGGAGCCCGACAGTGCGGGATGTGTGCCAAAGAATACTTAGCCCGCTCGGCGCTCCGATTGTTTTTGGAGCACCGATTGGCCACACCATGCGTCCAATGTTAACGGTCCCGCTGGGCGTGAAAGCCCGTTTGTCGACTAATGGAGCAGGCGTGCTGGAAATTCTTGAACCGGCGGTGGTGTCATGACGGACCCGAAGCACATCCACATAATCGGCATCGGTGGCTCGGCGATGGCGCCGCTTGCGGGCATGTTGCGCGAGCGCGGTTTTCGCGTCACAGGTTCGGATTCGGGCGTCTACCCGCCGGCTTCCACGTTGCTCGAAAGCCTGGGCATCTCCTTCTTTCACTCCTTTGACGCTGTGAATTTGACGCCTGCTCCGGACCTGGTCATCGTCGGGAATATTATTGCGCGAGGCAATCCGGAACTGGAGGAAGTGCTGGATCGTAAAATTTCCTACCGCTCCATGCCGGAAATTCTTGAGGAAATATTTTTGCCCGGGCGGCACTCCATTGTAGTTAGCGGCACGCACGGCAAAACCACCACCACGGCCATGCTAGCGTGGATTTTCGAGACCGCAGGCAAGAAACCGAATTTTCTGGTTGGCGGAGTTGCGGAGAATTTTGGCAAAAGCTATGGTCTCGGCGGCGGCGAAGAATTTATTCTGGAAGGCGATGAATACGAGACCGCTTTCTGGGACCGCGGGCCGAAATTCTTCCATTACCACCCGGACGATCTGATCATCACTTCGTTGGAATACGATCATGCGGACATTTATCCGGACTTCGAGACTTACGAGTTGGCGTTTCGCCGCTTAGTGAACCTTGTGCCCCGGCGGGGGAGGGCGGTGGTCTGGGGCGATACTGCGGAGTCAGGACCGGCTTTACGGCGTGCAGCACAGAAAGCTCTGTGCCAGGTGGAAACTTACGGATTTTCCGAGGGCAACGATTGGATTGCGAGTAATGTCACAATCGAGAAAGAAGGCGCGCGCTTCGCATTGACACATAACGGCCAGCGTTTTGGCGAATTCGTTCTCGCGGCTACCGGCCGGCACAACGTGCTGAACGCGCTCGCCGCTATTGTTGTTGCACAGGGCAGAGGAATTGGCGCCGAGGCCATCGGCAATGCACTTAAGACTTTCCGCAGCGTGAAGCGGCGCATGGATGTGAAGGGCGAATTTGGCGGCATTTTGCTGGTCGACGATTTCGCCCATCATCCCACCGCGGTAAAAGCCACCATCGAAGCGGCGCGCGCGCGTTGGCTGGGCCGCCGGCTGTGGGGCATTCTCGAGCCGCGCTCAAATTCGATGCGACGCAAAGTTTTTCAGGAAACATTGCCGCAAGCGCTGGCGTTGGCGGATCGCGTGGTTCTTGGCGGAGTGTTCCGTTCGAATCAACTCGGCGATGACAATCGCCTCGATCCCGAAACGGTCGCGAAAAGCATCCGCTCGCTTGGAAAAGACGCGCGCGTTTTTGGCAGCAGCGACGAAATTGCCAGCGTGTTAGCGTCCGAGGCCGAGCCGGGCGACCTCTTGCTGGTGATGTCCAACGGCAGCTTTGATGGCTTGTGCGACAAACTAATCAAGAAGCTAGGTGAAGAGGTTCGCGTGCCATCCGGGGCCACCAGCAGGTGATTGATTTTCATTTTCGTGGTGCACGATTTTTCGGGCTCTTATCAGTCCTCCTCGGTTTTGCATGTTGCTCCTCACCACAAGCCACGATTCGTTATGACGTTTCTCTCGCGCATCCTGAGCAGCACCTGTTTCATGTCACCATGACCATCCCCGATGTCGACAATGAAATCCTGATCCAGATTCCGGCCTGGAACGCCCTCTATCAAATTCGTGACTTCAGTTCTCATATCCAGCAAGTGGAGGTTCGCCAAGCCGCGACCCAACCTGGATCTCGCCCGCCAAGTGATACAGCGCCCTCCATCGAAAAAATAGACAAGCAAACCTGGCGCATTACTGGAAATGGAACCATTGTTGTTCGTTACGCCACGTATTGGGACGAGCCCGGTCCTTTCGCCACGCAACTGAACCGCGAGCATGCCTTCATTAACCCCGCGATGATTTTGATGTACGTGCCAGGGCGTCGCTCCGAACAAGTGCAACTTGGATTCATGGACGTCCCTGATTTCTGGGATGGGGAAGGCCCCGGAATTCAAGGGGATGAACGAGTGGACCGGGCCCGGCGTCTTTCCTCGGACTTTCCGAATTACGATGCGCTTGCTGATGCCCCGATCGAAATCGGCAAATTCGACGAGTTTCAACTGCCCGGGATGAGTCCAGAAATCTGGGTCGTCATTCACGGCGACAACTACAAAAAGAGGCAAGTCGAAACTGAATTAAAGCGAATTTGCGAGTACGAATTAAAGTTGATGGGCAAAGCGCCCTACTGGCGCTATACGTTTGTCTTACATATCGGCAAAGGCGCGGCAGGTGCAGGCGGTGGAATGGAACACGCTGACTCTACCGCGATCTCTGTGCCGTCTGGAGACTCTCTACCCGGCGTGGCCGCTCATGAATTTTTTCATCTGTGGGACGTGAAGCGCATCCGTGCCGCCACTTTGTATCCCGTCGACTATACGAAAGAGCAATACACTCGCGCGCTGTGGTTCGCCGAAGGTGTCACCAGCACGTACGGCTCGTATACTCTGGAGCGCTCCGGCCTCTGGAGCAAACAGCAGCTGTATCACGATCTCAGCGAACAGATTACCGAATTGGAAGCGCGCCCCGCGAATCGCTGGCAAAGCGCAGAACAATCCAGCCTGGACGCCTGGCTTGAGAAATATCCGCTCTACGAAAGTCCGGAATTCAGCGTTTCCTATTACACCAAGGGGCAAATCCTGGGCGTTCTTCTGGATATTCTGATTCGCGACCGCACCGATAATCAGAAAAGCCTGGATGACGTGATGCGCCAGATGAACGAAGATTTTGGTCTGACTGGGAAACCCTATCGCGACAGTTTGGACGTGCAATTGACGGCTGAGAAAGTAGCCGGCGGCTCGTTCGAGGATTTCTTTAAGAATTACGTCGCCGGCGCGAACGCCTTGCCGTACCAAGCGATATTTCCATTGGCCGGTCTGGAATTACGCCAAACTACTCGCCAACACGCAGCGCTCGGTTTCGCCGCCGAGGGCGCTCCCAAAGGCCCTCTCGTCGTTCGCAGTGTAGATGCCAACAGCGCGGCGGCGGAAGCGGGCCTCCAGAGCGGCGACTTTATTTTGAAATGGAACGGCGGAGACCCGCCCCGGCATTCCAATGATTGGTTGCGCCAACACAAAGCCGGGGAATTGTTGCATCTCGTTGTCCGTCGCGAAGGTACCGAGCTGAAAATTGATTTTCACCTCGGCGAAATCACGGAGACCTTTTATGACCTTGTCGAAGACTCCCACGTGGGAGACAAAGCGCGACACATCCGCGAGGGTTTGCTTCACGGAGTTACGGATGCCGCGACTATTCATGCAGCGAATTGACCGGGCCTGAAGTCTGATGCAATCGCGCCAGAGCTTCCGGGTCGAACATCAAAGAGTGTTGAACACGCCATGATTCGCACTCTCCTGGTGAGTTTTTTTTTATCGCTGTACATCCTCCTTGTCGGTCCACCCATGCTCATATACACGCTCATCACACGTAATCCGGATCCGCTTTTTAGTGCAGGCATCGGCGGCGTGATGTTTTTTGTTCGTGGCGCCGGCGTGCGCGTGCGCGTCAAGGGAACAGAGCGTATTCCCGCGGCCGCTTGTCTTTTTGCCGCCAATCACACCAGCACCCTGGATGCTCCGGCGATCGTTGGCGCGATTCCACGGCGCATTGCCATTCTTCTGAAGGAATCACTTTTTCGCTGGCCCATCGTAGGGCAAGCGTTCCGTCTCGCGCATTTCATTCCCATCGAACGCGGAGGCCGCGACTCCGCCATCGCCAGCCTTGACAAAGGAACGGAAGAGCTTCGCAACGGACAATCTTTCTTAATTTACCCGGAAGGTACGCGCAGCCCGGACGGCCGGTTGCAAAAATTCAAGCGAGGCGCGGTAGTGATGGCCATCAAAGCTGGTGCGCCCATTATCCCGGTAGCGTGCTCTGGCGCTCACCGACTGATGAAGAAACGGTCCTTGGTTTTGCGGGGTGGCGAAATCCTCGTCGAGTTTTTGCCGCCTATCGACGCGTCGGCGTACTCGCTTGAGACTCGCGATAAGTTGAACGACCTGGTCCACGACACCTTAGCAGCGGCGCTCCCACCCGACCAGCGGCCCGTAGGATTTCCGGGAGCAGCCTAGGGTTTCGCAACCAACTCGGGAACTAGCTTTTACGCGCTTTTATTTTTTCGATTTCCTCTTCCAATTCCCAAACGCGTTTTTGCAGTTCCGGCAAGCGGTTCAGCGCCGCCACCGATTTCAGCCATTGCCGGTTCTCGACCGCGGGATAACCCGAATACATGGCCCGCGCAGGCACGTCATTGGGAATTCCGCTCTGGGCGGTAACCACCGCATGGTCACCGACGCTAAGATGCCCCGCTGTACCGACCTGCCCCGCTAGAATCGCCCCGTGACCGATTTGGGTGGAGCCCGCCAGACCAACCTGACCACACAACATCGCGTTGCTGCCTACCTTCGATGCGTGCCCCACGAGCACCAGGTCATCCAGCTTGGATCCTCGCCTGATGCGCGTTTCGCCCACGGTGGCGCGGTCCACGCAGGCATTGGCCTGCACTTCCACGTCGTCCTCAAGAACCGCCACGCCGGATTGCGCCATTTTGTACCAACTGCCATCTTTTCGTTTCGCGAAGCCCAGACCGTCGCCACCGATAACCACTCCATTTTGCAGGATGACGCGATTGCCAATCACACAAAACTCGCGAACCACTGCATGTGCGTGCGCAAAAAAATCCGCACCAATCTTCGCGCCCCGGTAGACCGTGACGAAGCTGTGCAGCACCGCGTTGCGGCCAATTTGGGCGTTTTCGTCCACAAAGCAGTAAGGACCGATGTGCGCGCCTTCGCCCACTTGCGCGCTTTTAGCGATTACCGTTGTTGGGTGAATCCCCGGGGCGTAGCTTGGCGGTTGGTAGAAAAATTCGATCGCTCGCGCAAAGTCCAGATAGGGATTTTCGCTGCGCAGCGCAGAAATCGGGGGCGCACCAGGCGCCCTATCCAAAGTGATGCCCGCTTGGAGTAACACGGCTGACGCTTGTGTTGTTTTCAAAAGAGGGAAGTAGCGGCGGTTGGCTAAAAAAGTGACGTGTCCGGGCTTAGCATGGTCAATCCCGGCGACGCCGGTTATTTCCGTGTCCTGCGGCCCCTCGACAGTGCAGCCAAGCTTGCGGGCAATTTCCGATAGCTTCATGAACGACGCTCCTGACACCAGTGCGAGTCTCGCACAGCGTCAGCAGCGAAGTATAGGCAGTCAATGACGGATTGACGGTGGGAAACTACAACACCGGGCAATTACCGTCGCACGAATACTACCGATGAATCGATTTACAGCCAGCTCGAGAACACATTGTGCTACGTGTTTCTGTACTTTCGGAAAAGAGCAAGTAAAACCCGGCCCACTTCAATTAATGACAGTTGTACTCCATGGGATTCCTGCTTAACTAATACATTTGGATAGCCCCACCTGTAGGGTTTTTAGGCACCCAGGGAGCAACGGAATCACCATCGGATGACTCTAAAGAGAAGCCACTTACGCGTCGCCGCGCACATTTTTACGGCTATCGTGGGCCGCACAACAGGCTAATCAGGCAGAGAACAGATACAGCAAGTCTGACGCACATTCCGGGCGCAAGACCGGAGCTTGTGAGACGATTACTAGTGATGACTAAACGAACGGATTTGGGCCTGCGCTTTTGCTTCGCGGCCGTCATGGCTTTTTGGATCGCACTACCCGCACTTGCACAAGAAGAGAAAATGGATACGCCGCGACCCACGTTTCATTCTCAGTTGGCGCCAATCGCGCAGCCGTCCGGACAGGTGCCGGCTGACCAAAACGCCAAGGACAAAGCCAAAGATCACAAGACGCCAGAGGAAAAAGCCGAAACGGCCGCCCCCGCCACTTCGAACGATCGGCTATTCTTTGCGCTACCAAACTTCCTAACCCTTGAAAATGCCGACAAAGTCCCGCCACTAACCACCAAGCAGAAGTTCGCGGTGGTAACCCGGTCTTCTTTCGACTACATCCAGGTCCCCTGGTACGCGTTCCTGGCGGGGATCAGCCAAGCAGAAAACAGTGAGCCTGGTTACGGCCAAGGTGCGGCTGGCTATGGCAAGCGGTTTGGAGCGGCTGCCGCCGATGGCACCATCGAAAACTACTGGACCTCCGCGATTCTTCCCTCGCTGTTTCATCAGGATCCGCGCTTTTTTCAATCGGGTAAGGGAGGCTTTTGGCGTCGCACCGGATATGCCATGAGCCGAATAGTAGTGACCCGCTCGGACGCGGGCACCAGCCAGTTCAACGTCTCTGAGGTGTTCGGCAGCGCCATCGCCGCGGGTATTTCGACCTACAGTTATCATCCCCATGCCGATAAAACGGTGTCGAATACCGTGAGCGTGTGGGGCAGCCAGATCGGCATCGACACAGCGACGATCGTGTTGAAAGAGTTTTGGCCCGATATTCGGCGCAAAATCACTCACAAACGCAGCGAACCGGTCCCTTAGTATTCCCGGCATGCGACCGCGTGCGAACACCAACCAAGTAATCACCAGCAGTTCTCGGAATGACGGACCCTCGCTGAAGTTCAGCTACGCTGCAGCGGATCGAGCGGCAGTGGCTGGCTGACCGGCCTCCAATGGCAAGTCTGACTTCGGCGGCCGTTCTTGCTTAGCCTCGCTCTTGGAAAACAATTTTGCGGTGAGCAACATGGCTGCAAAGGTGGCCGTCAACAGCCCGAGTTGCTTCCAGTCGCTGAGCATCGAGGCATTGCCCATCAGCGTAAGTCCCGCGAAGCAAAACAGCAGGTGCACGCAAAATACTTGCAGCGAAGATTGACCCATCAGCACCAACGGCTTGATTGCCAGGGGCTTCAAGATCGATTGGAAGTAGATAACCACGGTTGCAGCCGCCGCGAAATTTACCAGCCGCAGGATTCCCAGGTGCCATTTGTCAAAAAGAAATTCCGCGGCGCCTAACTCAAATCCATGGGATATCTGGCGACGCAGAATAAAGAACGCGATTACCAACATGGCGGCTGGAATTACCGCGCGTTTGGCCCAAATCTCCAGCGGAAGTCTGTCTTGAGCCCAACGCACGCCGAACCAGATTCCCAGGATCCACAGAAATTGCCACGCCCACAGATCGAAAGAGCCCATTTCATTGAGAGGGATTCGTGTGGGAATGAAGCGCATCATGAAATTGTGTTCCGCGTTGCGAAAACCGAATTGCGCCACGAAATACAAAACGAAAGCTCCCCACAAAATGAATTTCCATCCGAACCTGCGCGACATCAGAAGCGCTGCGGTCGTCAAGGCCAGGAAAATAATGTACATGGGCAAAATGTCCAGTAGCGGCGGCCGGTAGATCAGAAGAAACGCCTCGCCAACAGCGCGTTTTGGCGCATAGAAATAAAAATCCAGCAGGTTGTGTAGACCCGGGCGGTTGCCGCGAGAGGCGATGGGCACCGCGACGAGAAACGCAAAAGCCAGTAGCAGTGCGTGGTAGCCGTACAAACGCAAGGTGCGGCTCCACAACTTGAAGATCGTGGCCCGATAGCCATCGTGTTCCGCCATGCGAAAATAGATCCTGCCCGTGAACAGCGCGGAAAGAAAAATGAACCCTTCAGCGGCGGATACGATTCCAAAGGGTTGATTGACGTAGGTGCTGGCGGCTGTGGGCAGATGGGTGAGCGTAATCCAAACCAGCATTAGCCCACGCACCGCGTCGAGTTCCAGGCGTCGCCCGGATGGTTTTGGCTTGGCTTCCCCCATTGGCTCCGTTTTGCTAGTTGCCATCATAATGTTAGATACGCCGCCAGTATGGACGGTTTCTAACTATATTGAATACAGCGAGTAGGGGATTGGAATGCATCAAATCAGGGAGCCAGAATTATCATTCATGTTAAAGTTCAGCATCCGGAGGCATGCGAACGTGTGGTTGCGCCCGTTACTATTTCTTTTCCTCGGTCTGTGGATCGGAGTTCCCGTCTTCGCAAAAAGCCATGAAACGGGCTTTCTTGATCGAACCATAACCCTTCAGGGTGTGATCTACAAATACCAGGTCTTCATTCCTGATAATTGGACACCCAGGCAAAAATGGCCAGTCATTCTCTTTCTCCATGGCTCCGGAGAGCGTGCCGACGATGGTTTGCAGCAGACTGATACTGGCATTGGCACCGCCATCCGCGTGGACCGCACCCGCATTCCAGCGATCGTGGTAATGCCGCAATGCCGAAAAAATCTTTGGTGGGTTGAGCCTTCCATGGCCGATATGGCTATGGCCACTCTGGAAGCCGCGACCAAGGAATTTCATGGCGACACTTCCAGGACCTATCTCACCGGGCTGTCCATGGGGGGATACGGCGCTTGGTATCTGGCGCAAAAATATCCTGGACGTTTTGCCGCGTTGGTCGTAATTTGCGGAGGCATTCATCCGTCCGCTGCAACACTTAAGGCTCACCCTGAGTTGATAAAGTGGGTGCCGGAGGACGGCCCCAAGAGTTATGCCGAAGCTGCCACCCGGATCGGCAAAGTGCCGGTATGGATATTTCACGGCGCCGAAGATGAGATCGTTCCGGTCACAGAATCTCAACGAATGCAGGCGGCCATGAAGCAGGTTGGCGCTGAGGTTCATTACACCGAGTATCCCGGCGTGAAGCACGTCTCGTGGGATAAGGCATATGACGAGCCGAAGCTGTTCCCCTGGCTGTTCTCCAAGTCCCTGCCCGCAAAATCAAACTAACTTTGGACTAAGTATTGGAACCAGTGCCTGGAGGTTCCAGCTCTATTCATTGAACAGCCGCGGTTGTGCTGCAGCGGGAGCCGCAGCTGGCTTACGACGCGCAATGCCGACTACCCCCAACACCGTAATTTCGCGTAAAGCGGCGCGCGGCACGAAGATGCGGTCGGTGTTCGAATTCAGATCTGGCGGGGTGATCTGCACCCCGTTATCCAGCAGGTTCAGCAAGTCGTTGGGAATGACGCCCTCTAACGTCTCTCCGTCGCTATAACGTAACCGCACCCACAAGCCATCCAGCTTCGGTCTGCTCAGAAAAGCTTTACGCTCCGGCTCGAAGTCGTCATTGAATTCCCGAACAAAATAAATCGAGCGCAGGTTATCTAACGGGATCTCGGTGTGCTCGCCGTCCGGGCTGAGAAGGTCAATAGGGCCGTTCTGGCCTAGTCTCGAGGGATTCAAATACCCGCGTTGGGACTTCTTGTCCGCAAGGACAACCACCACCTTCTTGTGCGTCGAAGTTGGGGCGCGATTTTTCAAGGAGTTAGCACTTAGCGGCGCGGAAGGGCGAAAATTTGCCAATCCGCGGGATGTATGTTATGTTAAGCAAGTTTTCCTGTCAACCTACTGTGTTCATTAGGGTTAGGCCCGGAGTGCCGCCCGTTGACCGAAAAGAAGCAGATCCTAAAATCCGCCTCGATCATCTCTCTTGTCACCATTGCTAGCCGCATTCTCGGGTATGTCCGGGACCAGCGCTACGCCTTGCTGCTCGGCACTTCGCACGTAGCCGACTCCTTCATCCTGGCCTACCGCATCCCCAATCTTTTCCGCCGCCTGGTGGGCGAAGGCTCCATGAGCGCGTCCTTTATACCTGTATTTACGACCTATATGCGCGAGAAATCGCCCAAAGAGGTCTGGCAGTTCGCGAATAACCTGTTTTGGACCCTGGCGCTGGTTCTCGCGGTGATTACTGTATTGGGTATGGTTTTTTCGCCCGCGGTGATCCATACCTTCATTCCAGCGTCCGCCCAGCATCTCAATTGGGATGACGCTATCACCTTGAATCGCATCATTTTCCCGTATTTGTTCTTTATTGGCCTCGCGGCGCTGGCCATGGGGATTTTGAACTGTTTTCACATTTTTGGCTTGCCGGCCTCCACGCCGGTGCTTTTGAATCTGTCGATTATTTTCTTTTCGGTCGGTGTGGTTTGGCACTATTTCAAGAGTCCTGCGATCTCGCTCGCGGTTGGAGTGCTTGTCGGCGGAGCATTGCAATTTCTCGTGCAGGTGCCCTCCCTGGTGCAAAAGGGTATGCATTTCGATTTTGGTGTTTCTTTTACGCACCCCGGTATTCGAAACGTAGCCAGGCTGATGATCCCGCGTTTTTTCGGCATTGGCATCGGGCAAATCAACTTTTTTGTGGATACCTACTTCGTGAACTCCGCGAAAATGCCGCAAGGCAGCTTGACCGCCCTGTATCTCGCCGATCGCGTGATGGAGTTGGTGCTCGGCGGCTATGCCATCGCGGTTGCCACGGCCATCCTGCCTATGATGTCCCATCAGGCTGCCGCAAAAGATTACGACGGGCTAAAGCGGACGCTGTCGTTTTCCGTGCGCATTGTGGCCTTCATCACCATTCCTGCTGCTCTGGGGCTGATGATTCTCCGCGAGCCGATCATCCGCGTGCTCTTCCAACACGGTCAATTCGTGGCGGCATCCACACAGTTGACCGCCAGAGCGTTGTTTTGTTACGCGGTGGGGTTGCCGGCGCTGGCATCGGTAAAGCTGATCGTGCCGGCCTTTTATTCGACTCATGACACCCGGACGCCGGTGGCCGTCGCTTCGGTCTCGCTGGTCTTGAACATCGTCTTGAACATTGTGTTTCTGAAATATCTATTCGGCTATGTGCAAAATGGCGGTCCGGCGCTAGCTACCGCGATTGCCTGCTTCGTGGATTTCTTTGCGCTCTTCATTATTTTTCGACTGCGCTATGGGCGCATTGGCGGAAGGCAAATTTTCAATTCATTCGCCAAAATTGCTCTATGTTCGGCGATTATGGGCGTTGCGTGCTGGTTCGGTATGCACTATACAGAGTTCACCAGGCACTCGCGCTTCTTGGTACAACTACTCACGTTTTTGGCGTTGCTCGGTGGCGCGACGCTGCTCTATCTGGGTACCGCCTGGCTTTTTCGTTGTCACGAACTGGAAGAGATCTACGGCATCGCCACTCGCCGAAGATCCCCGGCTGACACCGGGTACGCGGAGCCGTAATGGAAATATCGGCCACCATTTCGTCTTTCCTGACTTACGTAAAAGTAGAGAAGGGACTGTCGTCCAACACCGTCTCGGCCTACCGCCGGGATCTCGTTAAATTTGATGTCTTCGCGCAGAAGCGCAAACTGTCCCTCGAGGCCGTTTCGCGCGACGACCTCGTGGATTTCTTGGCCAGTCTTTATCGGTTGAAACTCGAGAGCCGCACTGTGGCTCGGCATCTGGTCACCCTGCGAAACTTTTTCCGCTTCGCGCAGATTCAGGAATTGATCACCACTGATCCCTCCATCAATCTTGAATCGCCGAAAATCCGCCGCTCGTTGCCGGGGTACTTGCGCCTGGAAGAAGTCGAGCGACTGCTCGAACAGCCCGATTCAACTACCGCTTTGGGCTTGCGCGATCGGGCCATGCTGGAAGTTTTATATTCCACCGGTCTGCGCGTCTCCGAATTGATTGGTTTGCGTGTCAGCGATCTGGATAGCAAAGTTGGATGCGTTCGTTGCATCGGCAAGGGTGACAAGGAGCGCATCGTTCCGGTCGGACGCAAGGCGCTGCTCATGGTCGAAAAATACCTTCGCGACGCGCGTCCTAAGCTGCTGGGCAAACTTAGAGGCAGCCCCACGCTGTTCGTGAATCGCAGAGGCGTTGCTCTAAGCAGGGTAGGGGTGTGGAAGATTTTGTCGGGATACGGCAAGCGCGCCGGGTTGCGCGTTTCGCTCACTCCCCACATGTTGCGCCACAGTTTTGCGACGCACCTGCTTGAGCGCGGCGCGGACCTGCGGTCGGTACAGTTGATGCTGGGTCACGCTGACATTTCCACGACGCAGATTTATACCCACGTCGTGGAGGAGCGGTTGAAGCAGATTTATAAAGCGCATCATCCCCGGGCATGAACATGTTGCATGCATGTGCAGCGGGCAGGCCGTGAAGTTTATCGCAGGTGTCTGCGCGTTCTCCGCGCAGGCATCCTGAACAGAGAAGAAGGAGCGCAATGCCAGATTATATGTTTTTGCTTGAAAGCCGGCTCTCGCCGGAGCAGCGCGCCGTACTTACGCGCGTGCAGGAACTGTCCGCCGCCATGGGCTTCAATGTCTATCTGACCGGCGGCACGGTTCGCGACCTGGTTACCGGTGCGTCGCTGCGTGATTTGGACTTCACCGTGGAAGGTAACCCCGCGAAGATCGCGCGCGAGCTGGAAAAAGGCGGCGCCAAGACACTCGTCGAAGATGACAAGTTGCGCCACATCGAATTGCTCTTCAGTGGCGACGTGGAAGGCAGTATTTCCGCCGCGCGCGACGACCACTACATTCGACCGGGCACCCGTCCGGAAGTTCGCTGGTCTACCATCATGGAAGACCTTCGCCGCCGCGATTTTTCTCTCAACGCCGTGGCCATCTCTCTAAATCCGGCGTCCCGCGGATTACTGCTCGACCCTACCAACGGACTGTCTGATATTGAACGCGCCGAAGTTCGGGCACTAACCATTCACGCCTTCACCAATCAACCCGTTCGTCTGCTTCGCGTGCTGCGTTTTGCCGCGCGTATGGGTTTTAAAATTGAGGCCCGCACGCAGGAATGGTTCGACCTGGCCATCGAAAGGGAACTGCCCGCGACCATTACTCCGGAAGATGCCGGAACTGAACTTCGCGCGTTGGCTCGTGAAGAGCGCCCCGCAGTGGTATTAAAGGCCTGGGAAGATCACGACCTGCTCGAGGCCGTCAACCCTTTGCTCGCCAAGAAGCGTCCTGGGTACGACGCGATTACCCGACTCTCAAACGTCCGCGAAGATTTGTTTACCGCCGGATTGCGGCCACGTCTCGCGACGCCGATGTTGCTGGCTATTCTTGCGCGCCTGAAAGAAAGGGAGCAAAGCGGTGTGCTTTCCAAGGCGGGCTACCGCTCTGCCGAAGCACAGGAAGTGCTGAACTTTGACAAACACATTCAAGGTGTCCAAAAAGAATTGACCGGCAAAAAAGTCGGCACTCCGCTGGAGGCCTATAAGTTCCTGGAAAAGCTGCCCATCGACCAGATCGCTTACATTATGGCCGAGTCGAATAACTCAGCCGCAGTCTCCAAGATTCGCGCGTACCTGAATAAATGGCGCCCGCTGCGTTCCGGACTTCAGCTGGTGGTCAATGAACTGACCGCGCTGGGTATGCCGCCTGGAGCGAAATTCGACGCCATCGTCGAGCAAGTGTTTGGCATGCAGCTCACCGGAAGAGGCAAGACTCCCGAGGAACGCGAGAAAATTCTGCGCAAGCTTTCGGGCATCAAAGAGCAGCCCAAAAAGAAAGAGAAAGAGAAAAAGTCCAAAGCAGCCGAGAAGTCTCAGGCGGCGCTTGCCATGGGCACCGCGGCCAAACAGAAACATGCGGACGCCGAAACAGCTGCGAAAAAGGCCGGGAAAGTTGGTGGTAAGGTCGCTCACAAGGCCGCGGACAAACGCGAACCCGCGCGACACGGGGCGGCCAGATCGCACGGCAAGAGACGTCACGCGCGCAAATAGTTTTTCGCTGAGGCAAAAAGTTTTTTGGACGACTAAGTTTTCAACAATGCCATTCGCAATTATCCGCGCAGAGATTTAGAATCGAGGTCCATGGGTCAGCCGCAGTTTGTTCATCTTCACGTTCATACCGATTTCAGCCTGTTGGATGGAGCTTGCGAAACTGGGGAATTGCTTGACGAAGCCTCTCGTCAGAAAATGCCGGCGGTGGCCATCACCGATCACGGCAATCTTTTTGCCGCGGCGAATTTCTTCAACGAAGCGAGTAAGCGCGACGTTAAGCCCATTATCGGTTGCGAAGTGTATGTGGCCAGAGGCAGCCGCCACGAACGCGGGGAAAAAACCAACGGCGCCAACGGCCAGGAGCGCGGAGACGGCGAGCCTGCCGGCCGCGGCAGCAACCATCTCGTCCTGCTTTGCGAAAACCAGGAAGGTTACAAAAATCTAATCAAGCTGGTTTCTTCCGGCTTCCTGGAAGGCTTTTATTACAAGCCGCGCATCGACTACGATCTGCTCGCCAAGCACAGTAAAGGGCTGATCGCGCTTTCTGCTTGCTTGCGCGGGGTAGTCACCGAGGCCGTCGTCGAAGAAAGATACGATCAGGCGCGCGAAAATGCCTACCGGCTGCGCGATGTCTTCGGCAAGGGCAATTTCTTCTTAGAAATTCAGGATCAGGGCCTGGATATCGAGCACACCGTTAATCCCCATCTCGTGCGTCTTTCGAAAGAATCCGGCATCCCCCTCGTTGCCACCAACGACTGTCACTACTTGAAGCACTCCGACGCGCACGCCCAAGAAGTTTTGCTGTGCATCCAGACCGGCAAGACCATGAGCGATACGCATCGCATGAAATTTGCTACCGACCAGTTTTATTTCAAGACCGCCGCTGAAATGGCCCAGGTATTTCGCGGATTGCCCGAGGCCCTCAGCCGCACCGTGGATATTGCCGCGCGTTGCAACGTGAAGATCGAGCGCATCCCGAATCCATTTCCGGAATTCAAGGTTCCTGACGGCCACACTCCGGGAAGTTACTTCGAGATGGTGGTGCGTGAAGGCTTTGCCACTCGCGTTCCATCCCTGGAGCGCCTAGCCAAACAGGGTCTGCTACGAAATAGCCTTGCCGAATATGAGCGCCGCTTGTCTTTTGAAATCGAAATGATCCAGAAGATGCGCTACGAAGGCTACTTCCTGATCGTTTGGGATTTTATTCACTATGCCCGCGCGCAGGACGTTCCCGTCGGCCCAGGTCGCGGCTCTGCTGCCGGCAGCCTGGTGAGCTACGCGTTGCGCATTACTGATGTCGATCCCTTGCAGTACAACCTGATCTTTGAGCGCTTCCTGAATCCCGAGCGCGTCTCCATGCCCGATATTGATATTGATTTCTGTATGCGGCGCCGCGGCGAAGTAATCGACTACGTCACGCAAAAATACGGTCGCGAAAATGTTTCGCAAATCATTACCTTCGGCACCATGGCGGCCAAAGCAGCAGTAAAAGATGTTGGTCGCGCGATGGATATTCCTTATACCGAAGTGGATCGTCTCGCGAAGTTGATTCCCACCACGCTCGGCATCGAGTTGCCCGATGCGCTGGAACAATCTCCTATGCTGAAAGCAGCTATCAATAGCGATCAGCGTCTCAAGGATTTGATTGCCGTGGCGTTGCGCCTGGAAGGCCTCGCTCGCCATGCCTCAACGCACGCGGCGGGCGTAGTGATTTCCGCGCGGCCGCTCACCGACATCGTCCCCATTTACAAGACCAACCGCGACGAAATAACCACGCAGTACGACATGAATGCCCTCGAGCGCATCGGCTTGCTGAAGATGGATTTTCTGGGCCTCACGACCCTCACGGTGCTGCACGATACCGTGGGCATGATCGAGAAGAATCGCGGCGCAAAAGTCGACATCGATAATCTTTCCCTAGATGACGCGGAAACCTACAAGCTTTTCGCCCGTGGCGATACCACCGCTATTTTCCAGTTTGAATCGCACGGTATGCGCGACATCTTGCGCCGCTACCAGCCTACGCGTATCGAAGATCTCACCGCCCTCAACGCGTTGTATCGCCCGGGCCCCATTCAGGGGGGCATGATCGACGATTTCATCAATCGTAAGCACGGCAAGACGAAAGTCAGCTATGAACTGCCGCAGCTTCAGGAAATCCTGGAAGAAACGTACGGCGTAATCCTGTATCAGGAACAAGTGATGCAGATCGCCAACAAGCTGGCGAGTTTCTCTCTCGGCGAAGCGGACATCCTTCGTCGCGCCATGGGCAAGAAGAAAAAAGAAGAAATGGCCGCGCAGCGCGCCAAGTTCATGGCCGGCTGTCTCGCTAACAAAGTTCCAGAGAAAAAAGCAGAGCGCATCTTCAACCTGATGGAAGAATTTGCCGGCTACGGTTTCAACAAATCGCATTCATGCGCCTACGCTTTGCTGGCCTATCAGACCGCCTATCTAAAGGTCCACTATCCCGTGGAGTTTATGGCTGCGCTGCTCACCTCCGACGCCGGCAATACCGATAAAACCGTCAAGTACATCAACGAAGCGCGCGGCATGAGCATTTCGATTCTTCCTCCCGATGTGAACGAAAGTGATCTGTACTTCACGCCTCTGAACGAAGCGATTCGCTTTGGTTTGGCGGCCATCAAGAATGTGGGAGAAAACACCGCCAAGGCCATTCGCGAATCGCGTGTCGCCCAAGGAGAATTCCGGTCGCTCTACGATTTTTGTGAGCGTATCGAGCCGCGCTTCCTCAATAAACGTGTCTTCGAGAGTCTGATCAAATCCGGCGCCATGGATTCGCTGGGTCCCCGCGAAGGCATGCTCGCGTCCGTTGACGATGCCATCAACGCTTTGCAACGTGCCTCGCGTTCACGCGAATCGGGCCAGCACGGACTGTTTGGTACCGCCGCCGCCCCCGCTCCGATTTTATTTGAACTTCGCGAAGCCGCGCCTTGCAGCGAAGAAGAACGCCTCACCAGCGAATACGCCATGCTCGGTTTTTATGTCTCCGGGCACCCCCTCGCTCGCTATTCCTCGCGCTTGCAAGACATGAAAGCGCTGACGCTCGATCAAGTGGAAGGTCAACGCAACAATAAAGAAATCACCGTCGCCGCTTTAATCGTAGGTATCCGCCCGATGCGCACCAGGAAAGGCGCCCGCTGGGGCATTTTTACTTTGCAGGACATGACCGGCGTCCAGGAAATGCTGGTGTTTCCTGAAACTTTTACGCGTCTCGAAGCCATGCTCAAGCCCGGCGTTCCGCTGTTGCTCAAAGCGAAAATACAAGTTGAGGAGGCCGGAACCAGGCTTTCGCTTCAGGAAGCGCGCCGCCTCGAAGATATTGCAGAACGTGCCGTGCCCCAGGAGTTTCGTGTGCGCATCGATATGCACTCCATCAATCCCGATGCTCTCGATCGTCTTGAAACGTTGTTCGGAAACTTCCCCGGTTCGTGCGTCGTAGTGTTTGAGTTGCGTTACGAGGATGGATCAACCGCGCTGCTGCAGGCTCAGCAACGCGTGCGCTCCAGTCCGGAACTTGTCGAAGCGGTGCGCCAGATTTGCGGCGATCGCGCCGTGGAAATGGCGGCCACGGCATGAGCGCCAAAGATAAAGAAAAAGATAAACAGAAGGACAAAGATAAAGAAAAAGACAAGATCAAGTCCAAGCCCAACCATACCAATGCCCGCCAAAAGGAAATCGAGCGCCTCGAAAAAGACGTTGAAGACCTGCGTAATCTTGCTGGCGATGAAGCGGCCGACGCGGAATTCGAACGGGTAAGCAAACAGGTCGCCGAACTTCGCCGCGAATTCTACTCTCACCTTGGTCCCTGGCAACGCGCGCAGATTGCGCGGCACCAGAACCGGCCTTACACTCTCGACATCATCGGCATGCTTTTCACCGATTTCATCGAACTTCACGGCGACCGCAATTTTGGCGACGATAAAGCGCTGATTGCCGGCTTGGCCAAATTTCACGGCCGTCCTGTGGCGGTCATCGGCCACCAGAAGGGCCGCGATACCAAACAGCGTGTAGAAAGAAATTTCGGCCAGCCCAAACCGGAGGGTTATCGCAAAGCGCTCCGCGTGATGCAGTTGGCCGCGAAGTTCTGCCGCCCGATTTTCACCTTCATCGACACACCCGGCGCGTACCCCGGCATTGACGCCGAAGAGCGCGGTCAGGCGGAAGCCATCGCTCGCAATCTTCGCGAGATGTCGCGCTTACCGGTACCCATTATCGTCACGGTCACCGGAGAAGGCGGCTCCGGCGGCGCCTTGGCGATCGCTGTCGGAGACCGCGTAAATATATTTGAAAACAGTTTCTATTCCGTCATTTCGCCCGAAGGCTGTGCGGCAATCATGTGGCGTGACTCCACCAAAGCGGAAACAGCGGCGATCGCGCTGAAGATCACCGCCACGGATCTCAAGGAATTTGGAATCATCGACGAAATCGTTCCGGAACCTGAAGGTGGCGCGCACACTGATCCGGAAGCCGCTAGCCACTTCCTTGACGCCGTCCTTGACCGTCAATTGCTGATGCTCTCCCAGCAGCCCCAGAAAGAGCTGCTCGACGCGCGCTATGAAAAGTTCCGCAAGATGGGCCAATTCTTCGACTTAGGCAGCTAACGCCAGTGAACTAACGTTGTTGGTAAATTGACGCCTCGCTTACCCTTGGCACATTCGCAACTCTCCTCAATACCTCCGGTTGTTGCCCTCCCCTCATGGGACTAATCTGAGAGCGTGTTCGGATCACCTTGAGTCTGGGCCCGGGCGCGGAGGAGTTTGCAGATGTCCGAGCCGTTCCGCCCTTACGAAAAACTCGTGGAGATCACCTTACTGGGAAAGAAATTCCAGGTCCCAGAACGGAACTCGCTGCTGCGTTGTTTCCAATTCATCAGTCCCGAAACGATTCCTTATGGGCGCTTCTGCTGGAACCAGGAGTGCCAGTATTGCCGGGTTTCCTGCCAGCTCCCTGATGACGACGAATCTCGCGAAATGTTGAGCTGCAAATTTATCGTCATGGCCGGCATGGAAATCACCGAAATCAGCCAGGAACTCAAATGGTGTCTGCGCGCCAAGCTGCCTGCTGACACCCCCGTTTCCTCATAATTCCGCTTCTTGCTCTCGCCGGTCCGCTGCATTACATTGCTAAGCAGCGATAATGGCGGATACCTCTGAAATTTTGTGCGACGGCTGCGGCCAGCCTGCTTCCCCTGAACACATTGCGCGACGTTTGCAGCGTCTAGAATGGGCCACTCGATACCGTCCTATTCACCTTTACACTCTGTTGCTCGGCGCGATTTCTCCACTAGCGCCAGTGGAATTTCTGTATTCGCCGGAGAAGACTCACTTGGGGGAAGCGGCGAATCTTATTGCCGCCGCGGGAATCTCTACCTCCGGTAAATCCGCCGACGCAATTCAATCGGAGTTTCAGCGCCGCGGGATTTACCTCACCCACGTGCTCGAATGTCCCTTGGACGCTCCCTCCAGCGGACCTGATATCTTAACTAACGCATTCATAACGCGCCTGCCGAGCCTCTTCACTCGAATTCGCCGCTCGCTAAAGCCCAAGCGGCTGGCGTTTGTTTCAAGAAGTTTGACTCCTCTGATCGAGCGTTTCGCTTCCGCGCAGCTAAGTTGTGAATTGGTCCTCGACGATGGTCGGGCGTTCGGGTTAGACCGTTCTAGTCCTGTCGAGGTAACTGCGGCAATCGCACGCGTTCAAGACGTCCTTTCCGTGCCTGCAAGTCGCTAGTCGGGCGGGATTTGCGCGGGCTGCCGAGCGCACACTCACTCTTTTGAGCTGTGATAGAATCTGCCTAATCGGGCATCGGGGGATATTGCGAGGTGTAGCTGTGCAGAAACGCGCGAAATTTGGCCTTGGGATCGGCGTCATAATTATCTCGCTGGGTTTTCTCGCCTGGATGGGATACGGCGAGAGCAAGACGTACTATCACACCATTGCTGAACTGCAAACTCTGCAAGGTGCTTCCTTAAGCCATCGCATGCGCGTGGGCGGCACTGTTGAACCGGGCAGCATTCACCGCCTTTCTGGTCGCGTGGATTTTGTGTTGCAAGGGGAAGGAAAGTCGCTGCCAGTGAGTTATGTAGGTAGCGAGCCTCTGCCCGACACCTTTGTAGACAAATCGCAGGCTTTAGTCGAAGGCCGTCCCGCTTCGGACGGCCGTTTTGTAGCGGAACACGTGCAGGCGAAGTGCGCGTCAAAATACGAAGCTGCTCCGGGTGGCACGCCAGCTCCCGCGGGCGGGGAAGCGCGCACCAGCACTATGTAACACTCCTGTTTTGGGGAGGAAGTGGGGACTAGGTGGATGTTTTTGGTTCTTTTGCGTTACTGTTGGCTTTCGTGTGTGCGGTGTACGCGTTTATCGGCGGGATCGCCGCCATTCGCACTCGCCATCCGCTGCTGGTAAAAAGCACGCGCCAGGCTGGTCTTGCGACGTGTGGCCTGATATTTCTAGCGACTCTCAGCCTCGAATACCTCTTCTTCAGCGATAATTTTTCCGTCGCCTACGTTGTAGCTCACAGCAATCGCAGTTTGTCGCCGTTTTATAAAGTTGCCGCTCTTTGGTCCGGGCAGGAAGGCTCGTTGTTGTTCTGGAGCTTCCTCCTTGCGGTCTATGTTTTTTCCGCGCTGATTGCCTATCGAAACAAAAACGGCGAGTTGATGCCTTACGTCGGTGTGGTCCTCGCCGGCGTCCAGATTTTTTTTCTGACACTAAACAATTTCGTTGCCAGCCCTTTTAAGGCTCTCGGCGTTGCAGGCGCGAACGGCGCGATGGACCTTGTCGCTCGCGGGGACGGCAACGGCCTCAATCCTTTGCTGCAATATCCGGAAATGGTGATTCATCCGCCAAATCTTTATTCCGGCTACACCGGTTTCACCATTCCGTTTGCGTTCGCACTTGGCGCGCTGCTGGCTCGCTATCCAGGCGAAAAGTGGATTCACCTCACCCGCAAATGGACCATGATTGCGTGGGGATTTCAGACCGCTGGCATTTTACTTGGCGCGCATTGGGCCTACGCCGTTTTGGGTTGGGGCGGATACTGGGCCTGGGACCCCGTCGAAAATGCTTCACTCCTGCCGTGGCTTACCGGCACCGCGTTTCTGCACTCCGTAATGATGCAGGAAAAGCGCGGCATGATGAAAGTCTGGAATGTGTGGCTGGTTTTCTGCACTTTCCTGCTCTGCATTCTAGGCACTTTTCTAACCCGCAGCGGCGTGGTGAGCTCTGTTCACGCCTTCGCCAGCTCCAACATTGGCAACTGGTTCGTCGGATTCATCGCCATAATTCTTCTCGTATGCCTCACCGCGTACTTCAAGAATCGCGATTATTTGAAGAGCGAAAATCAGTTGGACTCCATCGTTTCCCGCGAATCCAGTTTTCTTTTTAACAATTTGATTTTGCTGGTCTCCTGCATCGCGGTTCTGTCCGGCACACTTTTCCCGGTTTTCTCCGAATGGTTCACGGGTGACCGCATCAGCGTCGGGACGCCATTCTTTAACAAAGTAAATATTCCCATTGGTTTATTGCTCTTATTCCTCACTGGCGTCGGACCTTTGCTCGCTTGGCGCAAGACCTCGCTCGATAGCCTCAAGCGCAATTTTGGCTGGCCACTGTTAATGGGTCTCATTGCCGGAGTCATCGCCTTCCCGCTTGGCGTGCGAGAATTTTATTCTTTGATCTGCCTGATTCTTTGCGTCTTCGTAGCCTCAACCATCACCATGGAGTTTTATCGCGGCGCTAAAGTTATTCGCGCCCGCTCCGGCGCTTCATTTCTTGCCTCCGCGGTGGATCTGACCATGCGCAATACCCGCCGTTACGGCGGTTACATCGTGCACATGGGCATGGTTTTCATTTTCATCGGCATCGCCGGCACCGCGTTTAACAAAGACGTGCAAAAAGAAATGCAAATTGGCTCCAGCATGCAAATCGGTCCGTATTCCTTGCTGCTGCAGAACTTCGACACCAAGCAGGAAAAAAACTACACCGCCGAGCGCATGATCATCGAAGTCACCCGCAACAATAAGCCAGTCATGATGCTCTATCCCGAGCGCCGTATTTTCCCCGCCAATCAGGCCTCCGGCACCATGGTGGCCATTTATTCCACGCTTAAGCAGGATTTGTATGTCGTGTATGCCGGACAAAGCCCGGACACTCAGGCTCCCGTCATCCACGTTTATCTCAATCCGCTCGTGAAGTGCATCTGGTTCGGAGGCGTCGTCGTAGTCCTCGGAACTTTAGTCGCGCTCTTGCCGAACCGCCGCGCCGTGCTGGTTTTGTCCGCGGTGCAAGAACCCACGCGCGTCAAATCTTTGGCGGGAACACTGACGCCTTCGCCCACGCTTAGAGAAGGCCATGATTAAGCTACGCGTAATTTTCCTGGCGACAGTGCTTTGTGCGGCGGGCTCATTGTCGTTGCTGGTCTCGCCCTTGCCGGCGCAACAGCCCTCCGACCGCGCTCACCAAATCGGCGGCAAGTTCATGTGTATGTGTGGCTGCAATCAGGTTTTGTCGCAGTGTAATCACGTCGGCTGCACAGTTTCTACCTCGATGCTCAAAGAAGTGGACCAAGCCCTTGCGCGCGGCGATTCCGAAGACGCCATCACCCAGGCTTTCGTTCAGGAATTCGGCACGAAGGTTTATGCCGAACCGCCCTACTCCGGCTTCAGCCTGGTGGCCTGGAGCATGCCGGCCGTATATCTGGCTGTCGGACTCGTGCTGGTGCTCTTTGTGATCAGCCGCTGGCGCAAGCGACCAACGCACGCCGTAAATACTGCTGCTGCCGCGAATAACCACGGCATCTCCCCCGAGATGCTGGAGCGCGCGCGTTTGCGTGCCGCGCGGGAAACGCAGGACTGATGAATCATTTCGCGGTTCTCGTTCTGGACGGCGTCACCACCACGGACTGGGCCGTGTTGGGCGCATGTTTCGCACTCGCGGCAGCGACGCTGATTTTTATTTTCTATATTCAGCCCGATGCCTCCGACCTGGCTCCCCATCGCACCCAGCTCGATCAACTGCTGGAGCGCCGCGACAGTATCTACGACAATTTGCGCGACCTGCGATTCGAATTCCGCTCTGGAAAATACTCGGAAGCCGATTTCGAGGCCATGAAGGTCTCGCTTGAAAATGAAGCAGCAGTAGTGCTTGCGGAAATTGATCAGGTCACCGAATCGCAAGTGCGACGCCCGCGCGGACCCCGCCCTGCTACTGCTGTTCGAGGCCCTCAGTGAGTAGGGTGTTTCAAAGCCTCTCCAAGATATTTTCCGCAGCGATTTTGCTTTGCATCATTGGTCCCGTTGCGAATATCGTGCGAGCGGGCACCGTACACGGCACGGTAAAAAACGGCACCACCGGAAAACCTGCGCCCGGCGTCGCGGTGATGCTCATTCAGCTACAAGGCGGGATGCAGCCGGTCGCAAACACCCAATCGGACGCTCAAGGACAATTTACCTTCGACAATCCGAATTTGGGCGCACAGCCGATGTTGGTGCGCGCCGTGTATCGCGGCATCAATTTTCACCAGCCGGTGCCGTCCGGCAAGAGCGATGTGGAAGTCGCGGTGTACGAGCCAACGAAAGATCCCAAAGCCATCGCCGTCACCACCCGGGTGGTTTTCTTTCAGCCTAATGGCGCCACCCTGATTGTCGGCGAAGAATACTCCTTACAGAATGACACCAAACCGCCGGAAGCTTATTTTCGCGCCGATGGCAATTTTGAATTTTCCATTCCGGAAGGCGCGCAGTTACAACAGGTGGCCGCTTCAGGGCCCGCGGGGATGCCCGTAGTGCAAGCTCCTATCGATAAAAGCAAAGGCCACTTCGCCATCGCTTATGCTTTCCGCCCGGGCGAAAACACGGTACGCTATTCTTACGAAATCCCTTATCCAAACAACACTGTGTCCGTAAAGATTCCACCGTCTGCCTACGCAGCGCGCCGCCTTCTTGTCGTCGCACCGCCTAGCGTGCAAATTGCCGGCGAAGGCTTGCAAGCCGGAGGCCAGGAACAGGGAATGGCAATCTACGGCCGCGAAAATCTCGCGGCCAACACGGCTCTCGCAGTGAATATTTCCGGCACCGCTCCGCCTCCCGGCGCAAACAGCGCCGCTGATCAGAACCAGGGCGGCCAGGAAGCCCCGGGCGCTGCCGCGTCCGCAAACATTCAGCAAGTTCCCGGACGGCTTGATGTGCTGAAGTGGCCGCTCGTGGCCGGCTTCGTCGGCGTCTTCGCCTTGGGCGCAATTCTGTTGGCTCGCAAGCCCGTTGCGGTGACTGTTGCGCCGCCGGAGAATCCTAAGGATCAATTCACGCAGCCAAATCCGCGATCCCACCCGAAGAAAGCTTCCTCGCCCGATGCGCAAGGCAACGGTTCCGCGCAATCCATGGAAAACGTGAACGCCGCGGTAGCCACCAGCCTCGAATATTTGAAAGACCAGCTCTTCCGCTTGGAGCTCCGCCATCAGGCCGGCACCATTCCCGACGACGAATACGCAGCGGAACGAGCGCGCGCGGAAAAGGTTCTGCGCGACCTCGTTCGAGGCTGAGTTTTGACGCACTTCCCGGCATCGTTTACGATTCGCTCGCAGTGTTCTCAATTGGCCTTTGAGGCCATGCGGTGACGTCCCCGAGGTTTTCCCCCACTGGCATTCGCTTTGAAAATATTGAAAAGCGTTACGGCGGCCTTGCGGCTTTGCGGCGTATCCGTTTCGAAATCGCGGCCGGCGAATGCGTAGCGCTGGCAGGCCGCAACGGCTCTGGGAAAACAACGTTGCTGCGCATCGCCGCCGGACTGGTGCGTCCCTCGTCCGGAGAATTAACGTTTCCATCGGCTGCTGGGGCATCCGCTGGAGCGGCGCCCGTTGCGTCAAAAACCAAGACCGTTCGTGCCCAGGCCACCGCCGGTTTTGTCGCTCACGCCACCATGGTCTACGACGAGCTTACCGCCGAAGAAAATCTGCTGCTCTTCGCAAGGCTGCAACAAACTCCAGATGCCGCAAGCCGCGTCGACAAACTCTTGGACGAAGTTGGCTTATTCGACCGACGTGATTCTCTAGTGCGAACTTTCTCTCGCGGCATGCGCCAGCGTGTCGCCATCGCCCGCGCATTACTGCATGAACCTTCCATCCTGCTCTTGGACGAGCCCAGCACCGGCCTAGACCCGCAGGGCGTAGCATGGCTGGCCGCCACGTTGCGACAACTCCGCGACGCTGGCTGCACTATTCTCATGAGCCTCCACGGCGAATCGGAAATTTCCATGCTCGCCACTCGCGCCATTCGCCTCGACGCCGGGCTGATCGTTGCCGACACGCGCGCCGGCGCGGAAGTGCGCTCCATCCTGACCTTCGCCGACGCCTGAATGAGCTTGCTCTCTAGTACCACCGCATTGCTTGGCAAGGAACTCCGCACGGAGTTTCGCAGCAGGGAATTGCTGACCACCACTGTCGTTTTCATCCTGATGGTCATCGTGCTGTTCAGCTTCACCTTTGATCCTACTTACAACGAATCACGCCGCTTCGGTCCGGGACTCTTGTGGCTGGCGTTTCTCTTTGCCGCGTCGCTCATGCTGCAACCGTGTTTCCTGCGCGAACAAAACAACGACACCCTCAGCGCTCTGCGTTTGTCCGTCAGCGATCCATTCGCCATTTTTCTCGCCAAGCTTGTAGCCAATACGTTGTTTCTGCTGTTCACCGAAGTCTTGATGCTTCCAGTTTTCGCGATTTTGTATAACGTGCCGGTGCTACGCGTGCTCCCGCAACTGTTGTTGGTATTTTTTCTGGGAAGCCTGGGAGTTTCCATTGCAGGCACCGCGCTTTCCGCGATCTCTGCGCAAGCCCGCATGCGCGAGCTGTTGCTGCCACTGTTATTGTTGCCGCTGTTGACACCAGTGCTGGTGGCCAGCACTCAGGTAACCGTCGGCCTTTTAGACGCCTCCCCCTATCTGGAATGGAAAGGTGTGGGCTTCCTGGTAGTTTTCGATGTGATCTTTTTGACCGCGCTATGGCTTTTCGGCGAATATCTTCTGGAGGAATAATCGATATGAAAAAGCAGGTCCTGGCCGCCGCGATTGTTTTCCTGCTAGTAGCTGCAGCAGCGTATGGTGCCTTTTTCGTTGCTCCCACGGAGCGGACCATGGGCCCCATCCAGCGTATTTTTTACCTTCACGTTTCCAGCGCCTGGACCGGTCTCTGCGCTTTCTTCATCTGTTTTGTAGCGAATATCCTCTACGTGTTTCGTCGCCAGCCGCAGTGGGATTGGCTCAGCATTTCCGCAGCAGAGGTAGGCCTGGTCTTCACCACCGTGGTCCTCGTCAGCGGCCCGATCTGGGCCCATCCCGTCTGGGGCATTTGGTGGACCTGGGACGCGCGACTCACCTCCACATTCATCCTGTGGCTGCTGTACATGTGTTTTCTTCTTTTGCGCACGCTGGTCGAGGAGCCCGACCGCCGCGCTCTATTTAGCGCCCTGTTCGGAATTTTCGCATTCCTCGACGTGCCGCTGGTGTTCGGCTCCATTCGCTGGTGGCGCACCCAGCATCCTCAGCCTGTTGTAATGGGCGGTTCCGGATCCGGTTTGGACCCGACCATGTGGAAGGTGCTTTTTTTTTCGTGGTTCGCCATGCTGGCTCTGATGGCATTGCTGCTGCGCGCTCGATACGCTATGGAAGCGGCGCGCGGTGAACTCGAAATGGTCCGTCATGAAGCGGAGGCGGTGTGAAAAATCTCAACAGCATTTTTGCCGCGTACTTAATCGCCTGGGGAATTTTCTTTGCCTACTACCTGTCCGTAGCGAGACGCGCAGCCGCGCTTCACGAAGACATCGAGCGGCTCAAAAATTCATTGCACCGGGGCAAGTAAGTGCCCGCAAAGAAACGCGTCGGCATCGTGATGTTTCAACTAGGCGGCCCGGATTCGCTCGCTGCGGTTGAACCGTTTCTGCTGAACCTTTTTCTGGACCCGGACATCATCCCCCTTGGTACTCTTGGCTTCCTGCGCAAGCCCATCGCCAAAGCGATTTCTTCGCGCCGCTGCAAACCGGTCATGGAACGCTACGCGCAAATCGGGCGGCGCTCTCCCATTGCAACGCTGACCGAGCGCCAGCGCGTGCGTTTAGTTCGCGCGCTCACGCCCTACGTCGACCCCGTAGCGGTCATAGCCATGCGTTATTGGCATCCCATGAGCGTCGAAGCCCTCGACACCCTGCGCAACGCCGGCCCCCTCGACGAAATTGTGTTGCTCCCGCTTTACCCGCACTACTCTTACGCCACAACTCTCAGCAGCATGAAAGAGTGGCACCGCGTAGCAGATACCGCGAAGTGGACCGCCTCTCGCGGCGCGCCCCCCGAACGTGTGGTGGAAAGTTTCTACAATCATCCGCTGTACATCCGTGGGCTAGTCGAGAACATTGGCCGTATATTGCGGCAATTTCCGGATAGCTCCCGCATTCATCTGATCTTCAGCGCGCACGGACTGCCAATGAGCCTGATCGAAAAGGGCGACCCCTACCCGCACCAGATCGAAGCAACCGTACGCTTAACCTGTGAAAAAGGCGCCCAACAATTCCCGAATTGGCCGCGCACACACCTCCTCTGCTATCAAAGCCGGGTCGGCCCCGCTAAATGGCTCCAGCCACCACTGACGACCACCATCGAGCGCCTCGCCCACGAAGGCGTGAAGGAAATGCTGGTGGTGCCGATCTCTTTCGTCACCGAGCACATCGAAACTTTGCACGAAATCAATATCGAGGCTCGCGAGGAAGCCAAAGAGCTCGGTGTCAAAGCCTTTCGCATGATGCCCGCTTTGGGCGACTCACCCTACTTCATCGCCGCGCTGAAGGACCTCGTCCTGCGAGCTATAGGGCTCGACTCTGCGAGCGCAATAATTCCGCCTGCGCCAAGCATCCCCGCTGCAGCATCTCAAGTTTGAACAGGTCTCGCGGTGCGGCGGCTAGCTCCGCCTTTTTGATTAGTTCTAGATTTTCGAAGGATTTGAACGCCATTTTCCTCATAGCGCCATTTCGCCACTCATGTATAATCCGCCGTTGGGACTTGGGCCAATGACGACCACTTACCATCCGTCTGTCCATAAGTTTGCAATATTCGTCGTCTGCTGGACCGTCCTTCTCCTTATCGCCGGGGCCTTGGTCACATCTAACGAGGCCGCCCTCTCCGTTCCGGATTGGCCCCTTTCCTATGGCACGCTCACGCCGCCAATGGTAGGCGGGATCCGCTTCGAACACTCTCATCGCCTTATTGCTGGCGGTTTGGGCCTGCTTTCCATAGCCCTGGCTGTATTGGTGTGGGTCAAAGACGAACGCCGCTGGCTCCGCTGGTTTAGCGTAATTGCTGTCGTCGGAATTGCCGCCCAAGCGGTCCTTGGCGGGGAAGTCGTGATTAAGCTGCTCCATTACTGGCTGCCGGTTATCCATGCCTGCTTCGCCCAGATAGTCTTTGCCGCTCTCTTAAGCATGGCCGTCTTCACCAGCCGCTGGTGGATTTCCGATCAGCCGCAAGTGGAAGACACCGGCTCGCCTCCCATTCACACCTTGGCCATCGCGAACGCCGCGGTAATTTATTTTCAGGTAATTCTGGGAGCAGGCTTCCGCCATAAAGAAATCCCCGTCTGGCCGCACATGGCCGGTGCACTGGTCGTTCTGGGCATGGTTATCTGGCTCGCTGCGGTCCTGCGCAGGCGCTTTGAAAAGTCCGCGGCCATTTCCAAAACGCGAATCTTGCTGCATGCCATCCTTGGCACGCAACTACTCCTCGGTCTCGGGGCCTACTGGTCGCGCCTGACCACTGCCGACGCGCCGCAGCCCATGCCGCTCATGGTTACGCTCACCGTTCTGCACACCGTCGTCGGCGCAATACTCTTTGGCGTTTCCATCCTGATTGTTTTACTCTGCTACCGTCTGGTCCCACGCAAAAGGGAATTGCCTGCTGCCACGCAGCGGCCGGTGGCCATTTAATGAGCACTGCGCGCACCACCGAATTAACGTTGTCCTCTCGCGCCAATGCTTTTATTACGCTCACTAAGCCTGACGTTTCTTTGCTCGTTCTGATAACTACTGCGGCCGGCTATTACATGGGCGCCCGCGGTCCGGTGAATTGGCTGCACATGCTGCATACCGTGTTTGCCACCATGCTGATTGCCGCGGGAACCGCCACGCTGAATCATTACATTGAACGAGACTCCGACCGCTTCATGCGCCGTACCGCAGGCCGCCCGCTTCCCACCGGCGTTGTTCAACCGCGCGAAGCCTTGCTCTTCGGCGTGGCCCTAGCGATTGCGGGGGCCGTCGATCTTTATCTCGTGGGCGGCGTGCTGGCCTGCGCCCTCGGCACGCTCACTTGTCTCAGCTATCTTCTCGCCTACACGCCGCTGAAGAAGCGCACGGTGTGGGCAACTTTCGTCGGCGCGTTTCCCGGCGCTGTGCCACCCATGATCGGTTGGGTAGCCGCCAGCGGCTCGCTCGACCGCGGCGCGTGGCTGCTCTTCGCCATTCTTTTCTTCTGGCAGTTCCCGCATTTCCACGCCATCGCCTGGATGTATCGCGAAGACTACGCCCGTGCCGGCATTCTCATGCTGCCGGTAGTCGATCGCGACGGCACACGCACGTTCCGTCAGATTGTGTGGTTCGCCGCCGGACTCGTGGCGGTTAGCTTGCTGCCTGCGTTGCTGGGTCTTGCGGGAGTTCTATACTTTTTTGGCGCCCTGGTGGTGAGCACCGCGCTCGTTCAGGTCGCCCTCTGGGCCGCCAGCACCAAGACCAACGCGCGCGCCAAATGGCTCATGCACGCTACCGTGCTGCACATTCCCTTGCTGCTTGCTCTCATGGCCTACGACAAAATCCCGCGCTGAATCATGCCCTCGCTTTTTTTCCTCACGCAATAAATCTCATTTAAAAACGCTCATGAGCTCCATCCGAGAACGGATGAAGTTCACTTTTTAAGTTCTACGATGATCGCGTCGATGTCATCAAGCGCTTCGTCGGAATGGGTCACCGGGGGACGCAAGGAGGCCTGACCGTCTTTCAGTTCCACTACGGTCGAAGTTCCATCAGCCAAGGTAGTACGGATTTTGCCTCCCTTGATAACGTACAACACCGTTTCCGGGTGCGAATGAACGGGAGTTTTGTCGCCCTTGGATGGAGTGAAATGCAAGACGCGAACCTTGTCGTCCTCGGCCAACACTTTGATGTGTTTGACGCCGTATTTCATGACGTCCTGTGCGAACAAGGAAGTAAACAGTGTGAGGGTCAGAGCAATCGTCGCTAGCGTTTTCATGTGACGTCTCCCGTCTCGAATTAATTAGCTTAATTCGGCGGTAGTCTCTCACAAAGAGACGCGGACGAAAAATAGAAGATTAATCCGACCGCAGGGCCTGCATGACGTCGATGCGCGCAGCGCGTGCGGCCGGGAGCGCCGAAGCGACCACCGCGGCGGCCAACAACACAATCGCGGAGGCTACCACTGGCAACGTGCTCGGCATCTGCATACCATCGAAATATCTGTTCGCCAGCCGCGCCAACGCATACCCGCACACGGTGCCGCTAACTATGCCGAACGCAGCCATCACCGCGCCTTGAGCGATGACGCCGGCCAGGAGTCGTTTCGGCTGCGACCCAATCGCCAGTCGGATTCCAAACTCGCGCGTCCGCGCACTGACCAAGAACGCCAGCACGCCGGCAACGCCAACAACCGCAATCGCCAGGGCCACGATGGCAAACCCTCCAAACACAATCGAGTTCAGCCGGTCCGCCGATAGCACTTCCGAGCGGACGTCCGATAGCGTCTTGGGGTGTTCGACAGGCTGGTCCGTCGACATGTCATGGATAACGCGTGTAATCGGCGCGATCAGGCCATATGGATTCGCGCTGGTACGCACAAACAGGTTGCCGCCAAACATCAATTGCTCGAAGGGATGATAAATAGTCATTTGCGGGCCGGGTATGACGTGCTCGTCATCGAAATCGGCGTACACGCCCACGATTCGGATCGGCTCGGGAGTGAATCCCGGGATGAACTTTATCACTGGGTCTGTCCACATAATATGGCGATTAACCGCCTCCTGATTGGGGAACATGCGCTGCGCAACACTCTGGGTGATGATCGCGACGCGTTCTCCGCCTAAGCGATCGGACTCGTTGAAATCACGTCCCTCAACAATAGGGATGCCCAGGGATGCGAAATATCCCGGCGAGACAGCTCGAAAGTGGGCCCGTTGGTCCTCTTCGCCAGCATTTTTCACACGGCCCTCGGCCGTAAATTGCAGGCCGGGACCAAACCCGCCTGCGTCACGCCAGGGAACGCTCACGGCGACTGCGACTTTGTCCACGCCCGGTAGCTCCGAGACGCGACGGATTGTTTCGCGGTAGAAGCTGGCGATCTGCTCGGGCGTCTTGCCGTAGGACATTAACGGAACGTCCATCGTCAGCACGTGATCGGTGTCCAGCCCAGTCTGCGCATATTGCAGATGCAGCAAAGTCTTGATCAGCATGCTGGCGCCTGCCAGAAGCAAGAAGGACGCGGCGATCTGCGTCACCGCAAACAAGCGCAGCCGCCGACTAGTGCTGCCAGTGATGCGCACGCTACCGCTCGGAAGACCAATACCATTAGAGCTGTCGGCGGATGGCAGGCGCGGCACAAACGCCAACACCACCGCGGCGATTAGCGCCAAGCCAGCTCCTACCCACAACATGCTGGAGTCCACTTCCAGATCAAGTGCGCGCACCGAAAAGCGCGATGCATAGCTCCCCAGAATGGAAACCATCGGCCTCGCGCTCAATACGCCAAGCAATGCGCCGGCTCCGCAGAGCAATACGCTTTCCGCAAGAAGTGTCCGGCGCAGTGCGGAATTTGTCGCGCCCAGCGCGGCACGAATGGCAAGCTCTCCTTCACGGCGAACCGTGCGCGCCAGAATCAAATTCGCCACGTTGGAACAAGCAATGATGAACACCAGCGCGGCCGCGGCGAGAAGCACCAGCAAAATAGTTTTGGCGCCAGAGGTAATCTGGTCGCGCAACAGCCTGGTTTCGATGCCGAATTTCGCACTTGCAGGGTACGCGTCGGCATGGTCTTTCATTATAGTCTGGTGAACACTGACCAACTCCGCGCGGGCTTGTTCCAGTGTTGCGCCCGGGGCCAGACGTCCGAAAAGTTCGGTCATTCGATGGACTCGTCCGGTGACCATGGTGGCGGAGAGGTGATGCGGACTGCAGACCACATTGACCATCATTTGTGTTTCGTCGGGATAAGGTACGGATGGTTCGAGCACACCCACAACGGTTGCGGTGCGAGCGCCTAAGCTTTCCAGGCGAATGTTCTTACCGATGACCGAGGGGTCTTTCTTAAGAACGGCGCTCCAGAAGCGATAAGTGAGCACTGCGGCGCCAGCAGCGTTGGGGCCGTCATCGCGCATGTCGATCAGGCGCCCCAGGACCGGGTGCAGTCCCATCACTTCAAAATAGTTCCCGCCAACGACCCCGGCTCGAACTCCGCGAGGCTCGCCGAGACCAACCACGGTAAATTGGAAGTCGGAGAAATCGCCGAATTCTTTGACGCTCTTGATACTGTTGCGTAAATCCTGGATTTCGGGCACCGAGAACGCAGTGTTGTCGGCGTTTAACCCCGGAGCGTTCTGCCGAATATAGATCAGGCGGTTTTCGTCGCGATTTACCAGCGGCCGCAGCAGCACGCCGCGAACCAGCGTAAAGATGGCGGCGTTAGCCCCGATGCCCAGCGCCAAGGTGAGCACCACAGTGATCGTGAGGCCTTTGGCATTGGAGAGCGAGCGCACCGCGGTCTTCAAATCATTGAGGAAGAGCATGTGTTTTCCCCCATGCAGTAAACGTAGCGCTGGACGTAACGTAGCATTGTACGGGCCAATGCTAACCGCCACATTGTAAACATTTCGGCAGCAAATTCTACGTCAGCTATGTCCGTTTTCAGAATGCCGTTGTCGCAAAACCGGACACTAATACCCGGACAGATGGAGTTTTCAACCTGGTGACCTGACTCCTCTATTAGAACAAACCCCAGTCTTCCAGGTGTTTGGCATATTCCAAAACCATTTGCGTCGTGAACCTGGCCGGATATCGATAGGCCGTGAGGTTGCTCTTACTCTTGCGCCAGGTCTAGCTGCGCCGGATCGAAAAGAAACTTCAGGAGGGCACACCAGTGAAAAAAATAGACCGCATTCGAGAGAAGGTCACAATTCTCCCCACTTCCGTTTACCTATCCAAGATGCACGACGCTGGCTGGAGCCTCGTCGCCCTCGAGTGGGAACGCGAGATCGAAATCTCCGGTAAGCAGCCTGAAGAACCAGCGCCCGAACTTGGCTCCGAGGAAATCCCCTTCGGTCTCCGCATCGCTGCCGACTGCCGCCATCTGGAAGACGATCCGCTGGAAACGCAGACCCTCAAATTCCTTGCCGAAATGATCGTCCAGGATATTTCCTTCACCAGCATGGCTGATGCCCTTAACATACGCGAATATCGCACCCGCGACGGTCACCCATGGTCCGCCGCCAAGGTCTTCAAACTGATTCCGCGCCTGATTGACGTTGCCCCGCGCCTGCTCTCAGGCTCTGAATGGGAATCCCGCAAACAGCAGCTCTCTAAAGTCGCTTGGAACTCTTAGAGAGGCTCCTCGTCCCGGCCGGGCAGCTGGCCCACCCATTGTTGACTGAACCGAATTTGGGTGCCCCAACGTGCCGTCTTTGCACGTGGGGTCTTTGACTTCGGTCTTGGCGGATGGGATAGGGCGACAGGTCCTCCTATCGGCGGAGTCCTGAAAAATAAATTAATGGCATTACTGCGATTTGCTTTATGCGGCTTCTGATTTCCGGCTATAGGGAACTTAATAATTCAACTTCAGTGCGACCGATGAAATGCGAACTGTTTTATATCCGGCCAGAATTCCTCAAATAGGTTGCTGGCGAACCGCCCCGCGAAGCCATCCGCCGTCCTGATCAACGCGTGTTCAGTGTCAGCCTCACTATCAACTCGCCAAGTATTTGACAGAAAATTGTTCCCGGAGATGGCCATATAGCGGGCGTAAGCAGGCGCGAAGTGTCCGTCACGCCTGCGGGCCACGAAGGTAAGTTCCACCGCATTGCTCAGCCTTCGCTTAAAAGATTCGCCCGGCACGCGGAAATAGCGCGGGTCTTCTCCCCACACCGCTCCCACACTCGCTTCGATAGCGTTTCCGGTGGAAATACCGGTGAGTCGCATGCCATACCGGTCGCCGAATCCCGCCCAGCCGGGACCATACTCGTTCGGCCTATCCACCGCAGTGCCAAACGCCGAGGTAAACAAGCCACCCACAAGATGCGACGGGCCAATCGTGTTGGTCAGGAACCATCGCATCCGTTGTCGTGAAGTAATGGGGTGATACGTGTCGTCCACGGTCGAGTGTTTCAGGGGTGTCAGCAACGACGGTTTACTTTGACCAGCGTCTTTCTTGTCCGTTTGAGCCGGTTCATTTTGCCGGGGCACGAACGTTTGGGCCCGGGCAGGGAGCGATGACACAAATAGTATTGAACATAAAACTGTGAGACCTGGACGCACGATCGTTGGATGCTCCCATGCGTTCGTTAGACGTATGAATTTGTTAAGTTTCTACCAGCGCTAGAACAAAAATTGCGCCAAGATAAATTTCCTTTAATACAAACGAGGATTTACCAGCGGCCGATACGCGTCGCCGCGGTCACCTTCTCAACCGCTGTCGCCAGCGAACTCGCGTTGGTGTGAAGCAGATTTGTTTGTCAGCGCGAATTGGAAAGTTATTCGGCGAACCACCCGTCGTCAGCTTTCACATCGTCAAAACGACACGGAACTGCGCGTTGCCGCTCATCATGCGCGCGTAGGCTTCGGCTGCTTTATCGAGCGGGTATGTTTCAATCATCGGACGCACCCCCGTTAATTCGGAGAAGCGCAGCGTATCCTCCGCGTCGGCGGGTGTTCCCGAGGCCCAGCCTTGAATCGCGCGGCTACCAGTGATCAGCTGTATCGGCGTGACCGCGAGGGAATCCGCTGTCGCTCCCACGACCATGAGCTTGCCATTCGGCGCTAGACCATCGATCACCTCGGACATTGCTTTCGAGCTTGGTGCTGTCGCTAGAATTACTTGCGCGCCACCCAATTTTTGCAACGCCTCTGCTGCATTCGTCGTTTTATTGTCGATGTATACGCTCGCTCCAAGTTTCTTTGCGAGCGCACCGTTTTCCGATCCGCGCCCGATGGCCGCCACCTTATAACCAAACTTGTTCGCGAATTGAATTCCGAGATGACCCAGGCCGCCGACACCCAGCACCGCGACAAGATCGCCAGGCAGCGCACCGCTGTGCCGCAGCGCGTTATAGGTGGTGATTCCCGCGCACAGCAGCGGTGCTGCTTCGACGTCGCTTAGCCCTTCCGGTATCGCCGTCACCGCCTCCGCCGGAGCTACCATGTATTCCTGGTATCCGCCGTCATAGCTAATGCCCGCTACTTTCATATTCTGACAATTACCAAAATCTCCGCGCCTGCAATAGAGACACGTGCCGTCGTGGCCGCCATGCCAGCCAACGCCCACGCGCTGTCCCTTCTTCCACTCCGACACACCCGCACCCACTTCATCTACAATCCCTGCGACTTCGTGTCCCGGAACCCGCGGGTATTCGATGCCCGGCCACAAACCTTCTTTGGTAAACATATCGCTGTGGCAGACACCACAGGCCTGCACCTTGATCCGTACCTGTTCTGGACCCGGTTGGGGAATCTCGCGGTCGACAATCTGGAAGTCGGCGCCTGCCTTAGGAATCACCGCTACCTTCATTGGTGCTACTGCGACCTTGCTCGTTGCCATATGTCCTCCCATGCTTCATCGAATTGTTGTCGAAGTTCACTTGCTGTTCAGTTCGATGAATGTTGCGATCCGAAAAGCACCAGAAATTTATCAAGAATTTAATTCTCGCTATTTAGGTACGTAATGGGTAAAGACAAAGGCGCGCGCCTTAACAGACTCATGCGCAACCCTGCGAGCGTCAACGTCACGCTTTCGCCTACGTCGGCAGCTCGGTCCCGGCTTGCTCAGCCACCATGTATTTGGCGTACCAGTCAGGCCAGTTGGGATCCGCCGCGCCGATGCGCTTCTCGTGTTCGCCGTGGGCGGCCGCAGCACGCCTAAATGCGCTCGCCAGATCGTTCGCCGACGCGAAGGTCGTGCTTGCGGGGTCGATGCGACCCGGCAACCGCGTCGTGATTTCCTGGAACAGCCATCCGTTGCCGTCCGGATCACGGAACGAAGCGAACGAACGGTAGCTGCGATGCTCGGCATCCGGACCGCTGACCCGCTCCCGTCCGAACAGGTAAGGCTCGTCCGCGCCCGCATACACGCCAGCGGCGTCGTGGAACACTTCGCCGACCTCGACGCCGCGATTGAGCAGTTCGTTGCGGGCGGCCTGGATGTCGGAGACGATCAGGTACAGGCCCTGTGCGGCGCCGGGTGCCGCCGGAGTGACGTTCTTACCGAAAATGATCGAGCACCCCGAGCCCGGCGGTGTGAATTGGATCACCCGGAAGTCTTTACCGTTGTCGTAGTCGGCGTCGAGCCGCCACCCCAGCCTCCCGTAGAATTCCTTCGCGCGGTCGACATCCGAGACAGGGATGACCACCACCTCAAACTTCATCGCAACTTTCGCGACGCCCGCGTCGCTGGTCAGATCATTAGTACGGACCGCCTTGGTGCTCATCGCTGCCTCCTTCGTTGCCAAAAATATGTTCTTCCTCCTATGCATTCACCTGGTGTTGGAGCACAAGCGCAGATGCCCAAAGACATCAGTGACGATAGGAAATCGAATTTCGCAGACTCTTGTCGGCATTGCTTTCAGCTCAAAGTTTCAGAAAATGATTGGAATGCGAGGGAGGGTTGCCAAGGACTTACTCCACTCTCCCTTAGCGAGTGCCAATGTTACTCAAGCCATTTTTGTTGTCAAGAGAAGGCTTCTGAGCGGTAACTTTCTCTTACGGAGTGATGTGTGAAGTGCTTCCGTTGCTTCTTCATTCATCTTTAAGGAGGAAATGATACTCCATTTGGAACCGGAACAAAATCGCCTACTTTAGCGCGGCGATCACCGCTTCGGTGAATTCATCCGTGCCTGCCTGTCCGCCCACGTCGCGCGTGGTGTGCACGCCTTCGCGATAAACTCTTTCCAGCGCCGTCTCGATGCTCCGCGCAGCGCCACGCTCCCCGAGATGATCCAGCATAAGGATGCTGCTCAACAGTAACGCGGTCGGATTCGCGAATCCTTTCCCGGCGATATCCGGCGCTGTGCCGTGGACCGCTTCAAACATGGCCGCATCATCGCCGATGTTTGCGCTTCCAACCACACCTAGCCCTCCGACCAGTCCAGCGGCCAGATCGCTCATTACGTCGCCATACAAATTGGGCAACAGCAGCACGTCGAACTGTTGAGGGTTCAGCACAATTTGCATGCAGGCGTTATCCACGATCATTTCCAGATATTCAGTCTCAGGAAATTCCTTGGCCACCGTGCGGATCGACTTCAAAAAAAGGCCGTCCGACAATTTCATGATGTTCGCTTTATGAATGGCGTGTATTTTTTTGCGCCCCATTTTTTTTGCGTAACTGAACGCAAACTTCGCAATGCGCGTGGAAGCTTTTTCGGTGATGATTTTTAGACTCTCCACCACGCCCGGAACAACCTCATGCTCCAACCCGGAATACAAGTCCTCGGTGTTTTCCCGCACCAGCACGACATCCACGCCTTCGAATCGCGATTTCACCCCCGGCAGATTCTTCACCGGCCGTAAGTTTGCGTACAAATCTAACGTCTTACGCAGCGCCACGTTCACGCTGGGCGCGCCACCGGCAATAGCGGTAGCCATCGGCCCCTTCAGCGCCACGTGATTACGTCTAACGGAGTCAACCGCCAACTGGCTAACCAGCTGACCCTTTTCGGTGCGCTTGTCTGTGCGGCCTTCCAACTCTTCCCATTCAATCTTCACGCCAGTCGCCGCCAGGATGCGGCGCACTGCCGAAGCTACCTCTGGGCCAATCCCTTCGCCCGGTATCAAAGTGACTTTATGTGCCATAGATGCATCATATTGTAAGCGAACCGTGCGGCGTTTTTGAGAAAAGTCCCAGGCACCGTTTCCAACAATGTGCGCGCCTGGAACGCCATGCCGTGCAGCAGGTCAAAAGGTTTGCTATAATGAATCAAGGATCGCGGCCTAAGCCAGCGACCGGAGGCCAAAGGAATTATGATTAATCTGACGCCCGTTGCCAGCACCAAAGTCAAAGAAATCATGACTATGCAGAGCCCTTCGCCGATAGCTCTGCGAGTTGCCGTCGTAGGCGGCGGCTGCTCGGGTTTTCAATATCACATGGCGTTCGAAAATCAAACTAACGATACCGACCAGATTTTTGAGTTTGACGGCCTGAAGGTTGCCGTCGACCAGATGAGTTCCATGTACCTGGACGGCATTGAAATCGATTACATCGAAACCGTGGAAGGTGCCGGCTTCAAATTCAATAATCCCAACGTGAAGAGCACTTGCGGTTGCGGCAGCTCCTTCAGCGTTTAATTGACGAGACCT
>DATMOS010000100.1:0-2242 GCA_035568155.1 Verrucomicrobiia bacterium
GTCCCGCGTGCCAAAACATCCCCCGCGGCATTCCGAATCTCCCCACTCTGAAAAATATTTCGCCCCACAAAATTCGTTTCATGCGCTTCCACGATAATTTCCTCATCCACGCGCACCGGCTTCAAAAATTGAATCGACATCTCCGCCGTCACCGCCCGCGCCTCGCGAAACCTGCAAACTTTCCCCATCGCTTCATCCAGCAGGGTAGCGATAATTCCGCCGTGCCCCATGCCGCCCCCGCCCTGGTATCGCGGTCCCAGAACAAATCGTCCCACAATCTTTCGCCCGACATTGTCCTGCGTAAACGTCAATTTCATCCCACCATCATTCGCCCCGCCGCATCCGAAGCATTTATTCTCCGGATTCGGCGCCAAAGTTATCGTGTCGCTCAAATTATCCCGAACCTTCCCCTGACAAAATAATCAAACTAGCGCCACACGGCTGCGTTCCGCTCGTCGCACACCCCGCTGTCTCTTGCGCATTTCCACCTTCAACATCTCCGCCAGCGTCATCACTCCACGCGCGATCTGTTTTTCATCCAGGCTCGCAAAACCCAGCCGCAACGTATTCGGCAGCGGATTCTGCACATAAAAATATCGCCCTGGAGCGAACAGCACGCCCCGCTCTTTCACATGAATCAACAATTCGCTGGCATCAAACCCCGGAGGCAGCTCCAGCCACAAACACATCCCGCCTTCCGGCCGCGTCCACCGCGTCCCGTCCGGCATATGCTTTCGCAGCGCCTGGTCCAGCGCCTCCAGCCGCGCCGAATAAACCTTCCGCATTTTCGCCAGATGCTTGGTAAACAGTCCGCGCCGCAAAAATTCCGCCAGCGTAGCTTGCGCCAGTTGGTCGGTGTGCAGATCAGTCGTCTGCTTCACCAGTCGCAACCGTTCCACCGCCGCTGCCGGAGCCACAATCCACCCCACGCGCAACCCGGGAAACGCCACCTTCGCGAAGCTGTCGATATGAATCACCAAATTCGCCCGGTCCAGTTGCTTCAGCGAGGGCACCCGCTCTTCCCGCAAATGCAATCGCGCATAAATATGATCCTCGACGATCGGCACCTGATGCCGCGCAGCCAATTCCAGAACCCTACGCCGCGATGTCAGCGACATCGACGTCCCCGTCGGATTCTGAAAATCCGGCGTCAAAACAATCAGCTTCACGCGATTAGCCGCGAGCGTCGCCTCCAGAGCCTCGACATCCACGCCCAGCTCGCTATTCGGCTCCGCGTGCGTCTTCACCGGTACCGCCAGGCACCGCGCGCGCGCCCCATGAAAAATCGCCACCGCTCCCGGATAAGTCGGATTCTCCAGGATCACCGAATCGCCCGGCCGCACAAAAGCCTTGCTGATCAAATCCAGCGATTGTTGGCACCCATCCGTGATCAGCAAATTCTCGTCTTTAGCCGCGATCCCTTCGCGTCCCAACATCTCCAGCAACGCCAATTTCAGAGGCGCGTACCCATCCGACGGGCCCAGATTCAACACGTCCGTCGCTTCATTACGCAGCACCGCATTCACGCAGTGTTGCAATTCATCAACAGGGAAAAATTCCTGTGCCGGCCGCGCCATCACAAACGACAACGCATCTATAGGTGCACTGGCCGTCAACCGGCTCAAAATTTCTTCTCCGCGCTCATCCGCAAACAGCAGCTCCCACCGTATCCCCTGGCTACCATTCAACACCGGCGGGGCAGGGGGCGTAATCTTCAATCCATTCCCATTCTTCTTGATAAAAGTCCCGCGCCCTACGTGCCCTTGTATCAACCCTTCCGACTCCAGCTCGGCATAAGCATTCGCGACAGTCGTGCGATGCACCCCCAGCATATTCGCCAGCTCCCGGCTCGCCGGAATCCGGTCGCCGTGACGCAAATCGCCAGCATGCACCAGCGCGCGCAGTTGATCGCGCAGTTGTATATATAGAGGAACGTGACTCTCAGATTGGAGATGAAGAGGAAGCATTGTCTCTCACCTTAAGCCAATTCTACCACTCATTGGCCTAGCACAAGAGCCAATATGTCTCCCGACAAGTCGCCACCCAATACCTCGCTCGCCGCTTCACGCCAAAGCACCCAACGGTCATTCCGCCTGCCTGCCGCAGCCGAGGAATCTCTCCCCGCTCTTTCCAAGTCGCCATCCTGTCCGCTTTGTAGGTCGCGGCTTTAAGCTCAACCTCGCGGAGCCTTCTCACACCTGCGCCACCCGCGCCTTCACCAATTTCTTAATCAATGCTGTCG
>DATMOS010000101.1:0-10669 GCA_035568155.1 Verrucomicrobiia bacterium
GTAGCTCGCCGATTCCGTGACCAAAGAACACGCGCGCTCTTCGCCGGCCTGGCCGCTCATTCTTTTCTAAGCCTCGACGAACCCTTGAGTGCTGCCTTCGGAATTCTGATGGCTGTGCCGGCACACGCCGTTGGTTGGCCGATTCCTCGAGGTGGCGCACAATCCATCACAACCGCGCTCTGCGGAGTTCTCGCGAGTCTCTCAGGAGACCTACGTACCTCCGCGCCGGTCGAAAATCTGACCGCATTGTCCACCTATGACCTGACTCTTTGCGATCTCACTCCGCGGCAACTGCTCAAAATTGGCGGGCGAAGATTTTCTGAGAGCTTCAAGCAGCAATTAGCGTGCTACCGCTACGGAGCCGGTGTCTGCAAAGTGGACTATGCGCTGAATGCTCCCATCCCGTGGAACGCTGCAGATTGCTCTCGCGCAGCGACGGTGCACCTTGGCGGAAGCTTCGAGGAGATTGCGGAATCGGAAAAGGCGGTGCGAACTGGACACCACCCCGATAGGCCCTTCGTTCTACTAGCTCAGCCAAGTCTATTCGATAGTTCTCGCGCACCGGCGGGTAAACACACCGCGTGGGCTTATTGTCATGTGCCGAATGGTTCGAAAGTAGACATGCTGCAGAAATTGGAGGACCAGATTGAGAGGTTCGCTCCAGGATTCCGAGATTGCATTCTGGCGCGTCGTGTTTTTTCCCCGGCAGCTCTCGAAACCATGGACGCGAATCTCGTGGGCGGCGACATCGGAGGCGGGATCATGGACATTCGAAATTTTCTTTTCCGGCCAACGCGTCGTCGCTATGCCACGTCAGCTCTGGGCGTTTATATATGCTCTTCATCCACTCCTCCAGGCGGAGGAGTACATGGCATGTGCGGTTACCACGCCGCGAAAATGGCGTTGACCAGGTTAAAGCGCAATTAGCGCAATCTGCACACAAATTAACTGTTCCCGTGAAGGCTTCTGAGCTGTCACTGACGCGGCTGCACGTTGGGCACTTCGACCGCGCGGATATTGCCATCGGCATCGCGTTCGATCGTCGGCGCATAAAGTCCTAGAAATTGCCGCCGCCACCACAGGCCTTGCGCGCGTTTCTCAGCCATGGATGTAAACCAATATTGCCAAAGCACCGCACGCACCTGGCGTGGCGGCTTCTGCGGGAACGGATTTTGCTTAAAAAGACTGAGAACGTCGCTATCGTTCGAAAGTAAACGCACTTCCGTTCTGGGCACGATGGAATATTCTTGCCATGAGCCCAATGACGCGAACCACAAATTCCAGTCGAACCGTGGCTGATAGGGCGCATAAATCCCCGGCGGCTGATTCACGTCCTGCGGTTTGTAGCGAAACGGGTAAGCCACCCAGGTCTTCCCATCGTCCGAACCCTGAAACTCGATCTCGTAACGCCCGCGGGTCATGACCGCAAAAAGCCCGTATCGATTCGCGATGCGAAACGGCTCAAGCGCCACTACAGGCGAAGTTGGCACAGGTAGTGGCGCGACCATCCAGATCAATTCCGCCACCGTGGCATAAAACATCCAGGCAAATACAACACCGATCAGCGATAGCTTGGCGATCTTAAGCTGGTAGCGAAGGCCATCGGAAATTTCCGTCTTGATCTGCTCAGATGGAATATCTCGTGCGAACGATCGCTTCCATCCTTGTCGCAAAAATCGCAGCAAAAATTCGTCATCCAGCAACAACACTCCTAACGTCAACACCAGGTAATTCAAAAAAGTGTAATTCGCTGTGAAAATAACACCCAGCTCCCAGGGAGTCACAATAAAAAAACACACTATGCGCCAGCGGCGTGGCAAAAATAACATCCACACCAGAACCCACTCGAGCGCAAGCGTGGCAAATGCCGTCGAAGCATGAAACCAGTGCGGCAACTGCTGGAAGTACCAGCCGATCCACGTAGGCAGCGGACCGTTCTGGTAATATTCGTCCATCGCGGTAAAGTGTCGCCACTGCGGATCTCTACTCACGATCTTCGCCACGCCGGACTCGAAGTAGATGCGAAACCATTCCCATTGCAGCAGGAACAGACTTGCCCACGGCGGCGGTGCCCCCTGCCCAAAACCCGGTCGCATTCCGGACGGCGCGAAGAAAAGAGAAATAAATCCTGCTTCCAGCAACATGCCGTCCGACTGGTAACCGGAAAAATCCTGCGCTGCGCTCACAAAAGACAGAAAGCACACAAAACAAATCGCTAGCATGCCGCGCGGCCACACATTCAGCACCAACAACAGTGAAGCGCCGATCCCGGCCCAGCACAACGCCATTAATATCTGAGGACCGCTCGAAAACCACAGAACGGTAGGCGCAAACCATATCCCCCGCACGCGTCCAAAGGTATGTATCACTGCTTCTAAATAATCATTCGCGGGAAGAATTCCATTTGGCCCGATGAGCCCACGGATTTGAAACGCGAGGGAGAAGAACGCAGAAAAGTAAATGCAGCCTAACGCCCGCAAAAACAGCCATCGCGGAATCAGCCGGTCAGTAGCGCCACGCTCCGCGTCGAATAACCATCGAGTGGCGGACGAGAGCCATTCCATGATCATCGGCAATTATATGACACGAATCGGGTAGCGGCCTGAAAGGCTATACGAGCGCCTGCATCTCTGGACCGCGCCTACGACATCACTGTTTATTTGGAGCTTCGATCTGGGGCTTGGTGATCCTGCCGGACACTTGCGCCGGGCTCGGAAGGTCCGAGCGATCCCACCCGCCGCCCAGCGCTTGAATCAATTGTACCGACGCGGTCATGGCCTGGGTGCGCAGCGAAGCGAGGGTTTGCTGGTTGGAGAGTAGCGTGGTTTGCGCGACCAGCACGTTCAAATAGGTGTCGACGCCGGTATAGTAGCGCGCATTCGCCAACTCCAGAAAGCGTTCCGCGGACTTCACGGCTTCTTGTTGCAGCTCGATTTGCTTGGACAAAATCCGCACCGCGGCAAGGAAGTCTTCGACCTGTTGAAACGCTGTCAGCACTGTTTGCCGGTAGCCGGCCACATCTGCATTATAAGTGGCCTCAAACTGCAACACCGTGGCGCGCCGCAATCCAGCATCGAAAATAGTTTCCGACACCGAAGAGCCCACGGACCAGAAGCGGCTCGAATAAGAAAGTAGATTTGTTATCGTCGAACTCTCGAAGCCTCCGCTGGCGCTGAGCGTCAAATTTGGATAATACGCTGCCACCGCAACTCCGATCTGCGCATTAGCCGCAGCCATGCTGCGCTCGGAGGCCGCGATGTCCGGTCTGCGCTCTAAAAGTTGCGACGGCACACCGATGGGAATCACGGGAGGTGCGTGGTCCAGAGACTTGACCGGTAGAGAAAAACTGGAGGCGGGGGTCCCAATTAAAAGCGCGATGGCATGTTCAAACTCCGCGCGCGCTATACCTAGATTTTCGGCCGCGGATTCGGCGCTTTGTAACGCATTTTCCGCCTGGACCAGGGAAATTTCATTGTCAATTCCGGTCTCAAATCGTGCTCGGGTCAGCTCCACTGACTTCTTATCGGCTTCAATAGTTTCGTCGAAGATCTTCTGTAAGGCGTCCTGGCCGCGTAGTTCGAACAAAAAAGTCGCCAGGCTAGCTTGCTCAATCAATCGCTCATTTTCCAGGTCAGCGGCGCTCAGTTGCGCATTGTATTGAGCGGCGTGAATCTGGCTGCGAATCCTGCCCCACAGATCAGGGGCCCAGGAAATGTCGCCGGGAAGCGTAAAAAGAGACGATTGCTTGCCTGCCGTCGTTGCGACCGAGCCACCTCCCGTTCCATTGGTCGGCGTGGAATTTCCTAGATTGCCAGAGGATTGCGACCGCGAAATGGAAGGAGTCGTTCCTATTGTGGGGTAAAGTTGCGAATGCGCCTGCGCAACCAGCGCGCGAGCGGCCATGAAATTCTCGAAAAATTGCTTGATGTTCTGATTGTTGATGTTCAGTTGTTCTTCAAGTCCATTCAACTCGGGATCATTGAAAATCTCCCACCATTTGCCGCGCAACATCGCGTCCTGAGGCTGCGCCACTTTCCATGGACCGGGATCCTGAACCTGCGTGGGCGATTCCTTATACGAAGGAGGCGGCGGTTGAGGAGTTGCGTCTGGCCGGTGATATCTCGGCCCTACCATGCACCCGGCAAGCGAGAGTGTTGCCATTGCGGGGACCAGTAAGACTTTCAGACGAATATTTTGCATATGCGTAGTTTTCAAACTAATCCGCCGCGGAAGGTTCCGCACCGACCGGATTGAATGTGTCGCGCGGTTTCCCTAACATGCGAAGCCGCAGCCGGTCTAGCGTGAGATACACCACCGGGGTGGTATACAGCGTGAGCAGTTGACTTACGATCAAGCCTCCCACAATGGTGATTCCTAATGGGCGTCGCAGTTCAGAACCCGTGCCTGTGCCAAACGCCAACGGCAAAGCTCCAAACAGCGCGGCCATAGTGGTCATAAGAATGGGACGGAAACGCAGCATGCATGCTTCGAAAATCGAGTCTTCCGTGCTCTTGCCACCTTCGCGTTCTTCTTGCAGTGCGAAATCGATCATCATAATGGCATTTTTCTTGACGATGCCGATAAGCAGCACGATGCCAATAATGGAAATCACATTAAGGTCCTGCTTGAAGAGCATTAGCGCAAGCATGGCGCCTACGCTGGCCGAAGGCAGCGTGGAAATAATAGTGAGCGGGTGAACCAGGCTCTCATACAAAACGCCAAGCACGATGTACACCGCCAGGAGCGCGGTTAAAACCAGAATAGGTTCCGTGCTTAGCGATTGCTGGTATGCCTGGAGCGTACCGGCATAAAAGCCACGCAGCGTACTCGGCGCCCCGATGCGCTGCTTCATCTGGTCAATGGCCAGCGTTGCGTCGCTCAGGGAAACACCCGGCGAAAGATTGAAAGACACCGTGACCGATGGAAACAGGCCGGTGTGATTCAGCGCCAGCGGCGTGGTATTAGCCTGGCTGGTGGCCATGGTAATAAGTGGCACATCGCCAGTTGCGGTAGGATTGCTATTTGCCGTTTGATGAAAATAAATATTCTTCAGACCATCGGGAGTTTGCGAAAACTCCGGCGAGACTTCCAGGACCACATAGTATTGGTTCAATTGCGTATAGATGATGGAAACTTCGGATTGGCCGAAGGCGCTGTAAATTCCGGAATCGAGAGCTTGCGCGGTTAGCCCCAGCTTCGCGGCGGTAACCCGATCGTAGTTCAAACGGATATCCAACCCTCCGTTTTGCTGGTCGGAGTTAACATCCTGCAAGCCCGGAAGCTTTTTCATCTCCGCGAAAACTCTTGGCCCCCAGGTAGCCAGATCGGAAACATTGTCGGATTGAATGGTGTATTGATACAGCGCTGCGCTTCCGCGTCCGCCGATACGCAGATCCTGCGACGGCTGCAGGAAGGCGGAAGCCACCGGCAGACGATTTAGTTGCGGACGAATCCGGCCAATAATCTCCGCCGCGCCAATTTTCCTTTGATTGAGCGGCTTAAGCGCGATGAAAATATTCCCGGTGTTGTTGGCTCCGCCCCCGCCGGTAAAGGCAATCACGTTATCAACCGCAGGATCTTTTTTGATTACCGCTTCAATCTTCTGGATGGCATCGTTCATGGCCGGGAATGAAGAATCTTGCGGTCCCTGTACCGCCCCGCCCATGGCCCCGGTGTCCTGCTGCGGAAAAAAGCCCTTGGGAATTTTCATGACCAGCGCGACGTTCAGACCGACCGTCAGAAAAAGGACCGTTAAGGTGAGAAATGAATTGTCCAAAACCCAGTGCAGGCTGACGCGATACCACGACAACATCCGGTCAAAAAATCTCTCCATAACCATGTACACGCGCCCGTGTTTCTTCTTGCGCTCGTCGCGCAGCAGGTAAGCGCACATCATTGGCGTGGTGCTCAGCGAAATAACCATTGAAACAAGAATGGCGGTCGAGAGCGTGATGGCAAATTCGCGAAATAGGCGCCCGACAATCCCTCCCATCAGCAACAGTGGTATGAAAACAGCAATCAGCGAAATGCTGATCGAAAATACGGTGAATCCAATTTCCTGCGCTCCTTTGAGCGCGGCGGCGAAGGGCTCCATCCCGGCTTCCAGGTGGCGGCTGATGTTCTCCATCACCACAATGGCGTCGTCCACCACGAATCCTGTTGAAATAGTCAGCGCCATCAATGACAAGTTATCGATACTGTAGCCGCAGAGATACATCACCGAAAAAGTTCCCACCAACGAAACAGGAACGGCTACCGCCGGAATCAACGTGGCGCGCCCATTCCGCAAAAAAATGAAAACCACCACGATCACCAGCACAATGGAAAGTCCCAGCGTGCGCTCCACATCGCTTACCGACGCCCGAATCGTGGTGGTGCGATCCAGAACAATGGTGGTCTCGATTCCTTGCGGGATCGAAGCTTTTATCGAAGGCAGTTCGGTGCGAATGCGGTCAACGGTGGCAATGATATTGGCGCCCGGCTGGCGGAAGATGGTCAGCACCACCGCGCGTTTGCCATTCAAATAGCCCGCAGCGCGTACGTTTTGTACCGAATCGATCACATTCGCGACATCCGATAGATGGACCGCCGCTCCGTTCTTATAGCCAACGATGATCGGCTTGTAGTCTTCGGCGTGGGATATCTGATCGTTGGCGAGAATATCAGCGCTGCTATCGCCGTTAGTAATTTGCCCTTTGGCTAGATCGGAGTTTTGCAAACGCAACACCGATTGCAAATCCGTCATGGCCAGCCCGTAGCTGGCCAGCTTCGTTGGGTTGGCTTCTACGCGCACGGAAGGCAACGCGCCGCCGCCCACGTTTACCTGACCTACACCCTGGATTTGCGAAAGTTTTTGTTGAATCACCGTTGACGCTTCGTCATACAGCTTGTCGGGACCATATTTATCTGAAGTCAGTCCGACAATCATGATCGGCGCATCCGCGGGGTTGACCTTACGATAGGTTGGGTTGGCGGGAAGATTTGCAGGCAGATAAGTCCGCGCGGAATTGATGGCTGCTTCGACGTCTCTTGCCGCTCCATCAATATTGCGGCTCAGGTCGAATTGAATAGTGATGCCCGTTGTTCCCAAGCTGCTCGTGGAAGTCATTTCCGTTACGCCGGAGATGTGACCGAACTGCCGCTCCAGGGGAGTGGCGACTGAAGAGGCCATAATCTCCGCGCTGGCTCCCGGCAAACTGGAGTTCACCGAGATGGTGGGAAAGTCCACCTGCGGCAACGGAGAAACCGGCAGCACGTTGAAAGCAATCGCTCCGGCAATGGCGATAGCAATGGTCAGCAGCGTTGTCGCGACCGGCCGGTAAATAAATGGAGCGGAGACGTTCATGAATGTCCTGCGGTCTGTGGCTGGGTGCCCGGACCCCACGCCGGAGACTTACGCGAAAAGCGCTGAGCGATGCGATCGAAGAAGATGTAAATCACCGGCGTGGTGTACAGCGTGAGCACCTGGCTCACCAGCAAGCCGCCAACCATGGCGATTCCCAGCGGCCTCCGCAATTCCGAACCAATGCCTGTACCAAACGCCAGCGGAAGGCCCCCGAGGAGCGCGGCCATGGTGGTCATCATGATCGGCCGAAAGCGCAGCAGGCTGGCCTCGTAAATGGCGTCGGTAGAATTTTTCCCGTGGTTGCGCTCCGCATCCAGCGCGAAGTCAACCATCATGATTCCGTTTTTCTTGACGATGCCGATCAGCAACACCAGTCCGATGATGGCCACCACGCTAAGGTCCTGGTGAAAAATAATCAGCGCAAGAAAAGCGCCGACCCCGGCGGAAGGCAGCGTGGAAAGAATCGTTATGGGGTGGATGAAGCTTTCGTACAACACTCCAAGCACGATGTACACCGTCACGAGCGCGGCCAGAATCAGCAATGGCATGTTCGAGAGAGAATTTCGAAACGACGCTGCAGTTCCCTGAAAATCGGCCTGCAAGCTGGCCGGCATGTGCATGTCTTGCTGGACTTTTGTGATCGACGAAATGGCTCCGCCGAGCGCCGCGTTGGGCGCAAGATTAAAAGAAACGGTGATCGCCGGAAACTGTCCTTGGTGGTTGATAGAGAGCTGTTCGGTCTTCAACTCAAAATGCGAAAATGCCCCGAGCGGCACGGCGTTACTTTTTGTCGAGCTCGTTACTGCCGCAGTATTAGTAATTTTGTTTGATGTGCTGCTCGACGTGCCCGCGGTGAGCGCGTTCACCGGCGGAGTTAATGCACTGGCCGTCGGATTGTAGAGTGTGCTGGTAGTCAGCGCATTCGAACCGGCCGACGTGGACCCGTTTCCACTGGAACTAGCCGCTGCTCCCGTTGTGCCTGCGGCGGCGTTAGCCTGAATATACAATTTGTTCAATTTGTCCGGATCGTTTTGAAACTGCGGCTCGGATTCCAGGATGACGTGGTACTGGTTCAACTGCGTGTACATGGTGTTGATCTGCCGCTGTCCGAACGCATCGTACAGCGTATTGTCGATAGTCGTCGGTGCGATTCCCAGCCGCGAAGCTGTTGCTCGATCGATCACCAGCTGGACCGCGAGCCCCCCAGGCTGCTGGTCGGTAGCCACATCTTCCAACTCCTTCAAATTTTTCAGCTTTGCTACGAACTGATTTGTCCAATCATTCAGTTCATTTGGGTCGGGATCCTCTAGCGTGTATTGATATTGCGTGCGGCTGACGCGGTCGTCGACAGTAATGTTTTGCACCGGCTGCATGAACAGCTGAATACCTTGCACATCAGCGAGCTTGGTCTGCAGACGCCGGATCACATCCGAGGCGTTCAGATCCCGCTGGTTCAGCGGCTTCAGGTTGATGGATAACCTTCCACTGTTTGTCGTGGTGTTGGTGCCATCTGCGCCGATGAACGACGACAGGCTTTCGACTGCCGGATCGGCAAGAATGACGTCGGCGAGTTCCTGCTGCTTTTGCGCCATGGCTTTAGGCCCAATCGTCGGCGGCGCCTGCGAAATTCCCTGAATGATTCCGGTATCCTGCACCGGAAAAAATCCTTTGGGAATTACGATATAAAGAAAGACGGTGAGTACCAGTGTTCCCAGCGCCACCAGCAACGTAACGGTTTGGTGTCCTAGAACGAACTTCAAGGTGCGCCCGTAAAAGGCGATCATGCTTTCGAACATGTGCTCCGACTTCCGATAAAACCAGCCCTGCTTTTCCTTGGGGTTGTGCTTCAGGATGCGTGAAGCCATCATCGGCGTGAGGGTCAAAGAAACCACCGCCGACACTACGATGGTCACTGCCAGAGTCACCGCGAATTCCCGGAACAATCGGCCGACGACATCTCCCATGAAAAGCAGCGGAATCAATACCGCGATCAGTGAAACTGTCAGAGATAAAATCGTGAAGCCAATCTGCTCGGCCCCTTTGAGCGCCGCCTGCATGGGCGGTTCGCCGGCCTCGATATATCGCGAAATATTTTCGACCATGACGATGGCGTCATCCACAACGAATCCGGTCGAAATCGTCAGCGCCATCAGCGACAAGTTATCCAGGCTGTAGCCCAGCGCGTACATCGCCGCGAACGTGCCCACCAGTGACAGCGGCACCGCCACGCTGGGAATGATCGTGGCGTACAAATTCCGCAAAAATAAAAAGATCACCATGACCACCAGCGCGATCGTCAGCATCAATTCAAACTCTACGTCCGATACCGAGGCCTGAATCGGCGTAGTCAGGTCCGTGAGTATCGTGATATCGATCCCTTTGGGAAGATTCGCTTCCAGTTGCGGCAGCAATGCTTTTATGCGCTTCACCACACTGATGGTGTTTCCACCCGGCTGCCGCTGTACATTGATAATGACCGCCGGCGTCTTGTTCATCCACGCAGCCTGATTGGTGTTTTCCACTCCGTCCACGATATTGGCTACGTCGGTCAGCATCACCGGCGCTCCATTGCGGTACGCGACCACCACCTTCCGGTAATCCTTACTGGTCACCAATTGATCGTTAGCATCGATCTGGTAATCCTGGCGCGGGCCATCAAAATTCCCTTTCGCGGCATTGACGCTGGATTGCGTAACCGCTGTACGCAAGTCCTCCATATTTATTCCATAGGAAGAAAGCGCCGCCGGATTCGCTTGAATTCGCACTGCGGGCTTTTGACCCCCGCTGATGGTGACCAGTCCAACGCCGCTCAATTGCGAAATCTTGGGAGCCAGCCTGGTGTCTATCAGGTCCTCCACCTGTGAAAGCGGAATGCTGCTCGAGGTGGCCGCCAAGGTCAGCACCGGAGCGTCCGCTGGATTAGTCTTGCTATAAATCGGCGGCGAAGGAAGATTCGCGGGCAGAAAGTTTTGCGACGCATTGATCGCCGACTGCACTTCTTCTTCCGCCACGTCAATATTCAGACTCAACGTGAATTGCAACACGATGACGGAGGTGCCGCCCGAGCTGCTGGACGTCATCTGGCTAAGTCCCTGGAGTTGGCCAAACTGCCGCTCTAACGGTGCAGTCACCGTCGTGGCCACCACATCAGGACTCGCGCCCGGATAAAAAGTGAGCACTTGGATAGTGGGATAGTCGACTTCCGGCAGCGCGGAAACCGGCAGCTGCGTGTAACTCACAATGCCCACCAATAATATGGCGGCCATCAGCAGCGCCGTCGCAACCGGCCTCAAAATAAACGGGCGTGACGGACTCAATGGGGAG
>DATMOS010000102.1:0-8193 GCA_035568155.1 Verrucomicrobiia bacterium
CCGTTCGCGGTCGACGATCCAAACGAACCAAATCCCGAAGAGGAGCCGAAGGCTGAAGATGAAGAGGAGCCGAACGCGGAAGATCCACCGGCTTGCCCGGTGCTGTTAGTTGCCACCGCCGCAGCCGCCGTACCCAATCCCGCGCCGCCTGTCGGTAATTGCAAAGTTTGTGGTGGCTTCAAACTTCCAATCAGCTGCCCGGCCGGGCCCACATAAATCAGGCGCCAGGAACCGTCTTCGCCATTCATGGGATCTTTGTAGGCCTGCCGCATGAAACGTAGCGAGCCGGTTTTGGGCTTGGTCAGGTCGTCGATGGAGGTCGGAAAGCGGCCCATCTTGCGGTAATACAATTTGACGCCGCGGACATATTGACGCCCGCGCCAAATCATTTCCTTTTCTTTTTCGCGCTTCCCTTCCTGCAGGATGCGGGGGGCCACAGCCATGGCACCGATCAGCATGAGGGCGGTGAAGAATATCACCATCATCAGCGCGTAGCCATCCTGGCAACTTCGCGCGCGGCGCGTTGGCAATTGCGGATTGAAGAAATTTTTCATCAAGCTGGCGGCGCCTGGTCTTCCTGCATTGTTACTGTATTGTGGCGGCCGGTAGCGATCTCCTCGAATTCGAGGTTGGCATTGTTTATTTTGACGATGCGGAAGCGGCCCAGCAAGGTGTCGCCTTCCCCGACAATAAAAACCTCATCGCCATCGGACAAAAACGCGCGGCGCAAGGTTCCGTTGGGAATTGTGCCGTACCCAAAAAATTTCATGTTGCCGGGCAGCATTGGGGGTGGCGGCGGAGGTAAAACTGGAACCGTTTGCTGGAGGTGTCGGGCCAATTTGACGGGCTCGGCATGTTCCTTTGGCGGCGCGATTTCGCTGAAGGGATTGCGGCCGAGGCTGTGATATTCGGTTTTCTGGGCTTCTTCCATCTTGTCGCGATGCAATTGAGGGTTCTCAACCGCGAGTAACTGGTAATTCTGGAAAGTTGCCACATTCCCAGGATTCGTCACGGATGTAGTGCGATTGAAATACCACACTACTCCCATGATTAGCACCAACGCGGCCAGCACAATCATTTGGTTCTTCTGGGCCATTTACGCGACTCGAAAATACGTCTTCATGTGTACCGTTACTTTAATTGGCCCGTTGGCGCCCTGATTCTGCGTATCGCTGGCCAGCGCCAGCCCGTCGACCTCATACAGATTTTTGGAACGCTGCAATCCGTTCAGGAATCGGACCACGGCGGTATATTCGCCGTTCAAGAGAAGATCAATATTCACTTCCTGCAAATTCCGCTTAGGAATCTCCTTTTGCTTAAAACTACGTCCCTCGATTTGTGCGCCGGCCTTTTTTGCAATTCCGTCGAGTTCCGCGGATACCGAGGAGTAGCCGTTGCCGACCGGCAGCAAGGATTGTTCGAAGCGGTCACAGTCTCTCTGGATCGCGGGAGTCAACTGGCGGATGGATTCGCCACGCTTGATGTCGGCGCGCAATACTTCCATTTGCTGATTCTGCAGCGCGAGCTCCTGCTGCGGAGTGTGTGGCGCGGAGCTGAGTTGCCAACTGTACGCGGCGAGGGCCACGTCGGCGAGAACCAGGAGAGCCAGTGCGCCGATGACCAGGCGCTTTTGTAATTTAGCGTCGCGTTTCATCAGCTCCTCGAATAAACGGCGGTCAGCTCCACGACTCGCTGCTGGCTGCCGTTCTTGCCGGGCATATCAGTGTCTAACTGGATGTCGCTGAATTGATGAGACTCTTCGAGAGCACGAAGGAATTTCAATTTGGCGTCGTCGCTGGAAGCACCGACGGTGAGTCTTACTTCGACGTGTCCCTTGGCTTGTTTCGGCTCGATGCTTACCACGCGCACGCCGCCGGGAAGAATGCGCTCCAGGTCCATAAACATTTGCGTCCAGTTGAAACTCCGATTATCAATCAGTGAATTGAGGAACGCCGCGCGATCATGGAGCTTGGCGTTTTCGGGTTGAGCAAAAAAACGTTCCAGGTCGGCGCGTTCGGCTTGTAATTCTCCGATTCTCCGACTGGTGATTTCCGATTGGGCTCGCAGACGTGCATCTACATTTCGTACCGAGTAGACGTGCCATCCGAAAGCGAGAAATATGATGCCGGCAACGGCGGCAACAAGACCTGCCACCACCATGAAACGCCGATGCGTTTCCTGCGCTTTGGTGGCTAGATTAAGGCGAACTCTCATGTGCTGAAAAACTCCAAACTAATTTTATATATTGCTGATCTAGCCACGGTGCATAGCCCAACCGACCAAACCTTCTAGCTCACGCTCTGCAAGAGGCCGAACATCGTCGTGCACCCGACCGCCGGCAACCGCGGAATGCAGCAAGGAGCCAATTTCGCAGTGAAATTCTTCCTGGAAGGGCGGCAAAAATTCGGGTAAACGGGCGCCAAGTCCGGTGAGGCTCACGGCCTGCACACCTTCGCGCCAGGTATCCTGGTAATAGGCGGCAACCGGGTAAATCTCCTCAAGCAGCATTTGAGGAGTGAGGTCGAGGCCTTGCGCGGGCAGTTCCGTGCAGCGATAACCGCACAGGACGCCTTCCCGCACGATTACGGTGGTCAAGGAATTTTCCGAAACGCGAGCGAGCAGCGTGGGTTTCTGATCATCCAGCAAGGTAATAGCGGCGAGGGAAGAGCTCAGAACCACGCCCGGGCGCAATTCCACCGCTTCCGCCAGTGCTTCGTATTCACGAACGATGCGCAGTCGCGCCAGCGCGGTGACAATGTCGACGCCATCTTCGCGTGGGGATTGGCGCATATAAGAGATCAAAGTCTCATCCACTTCGAAGGGGACGCTCTTCTTCAGCTTCCATCGCAACATGGGTTCCGCTTCCTGGGCAGAACGCGGAAATTCGTCAAAGTGCTGGACGAAAACTCGGATCACGGGATCGGGCAGGATGAGCGCGACGTCTTCATCCTTGGCTTTTAGTCTGGTGCAGGCGTTGCTGACCGCGAGTTTAACCGCCGCAGGATTTCCAATATTGGATTCAACTGCCGATGGCACAATCGCGCCTTGCGGGAGAGTCTCAACGGCATACCCATCCAGCGCTCCGGTCCTGCCAAAGCGCGCCGCGGCCACGCGTTCCGGGGTTATCTCCAGCGCCAGCGGCGGATGAGGTGTGGCGTCCAGCCAGCGAGTGATGCGGCGGACCAGCTCGCTTTTGTAAATTCCCTCATGAAACGAAGTCGCGCTATTCAACGAAGGTCACCTTGTTGATTTCCTTCACGCTGGTAATTCCGTCGCGAATTTTCGCCAAGCCGCTTTCGCGCAGCGTGATCATGCCCTCATCGCGGGCGATGCGCTTAATTTCGGAGGTGGGCCGGCGATCCACAATCATTTCACGAATGCGGTCGGTCAAATCAAGCAGTTCGCAGATGGCAGTGCGCCCGTGATAACCAGTACCTGAACATTCCAGGCACCCTGCACCTTCCATCAGCGTCACGCCGCTCCAAGCCGCTGGATCGAGCCCCGCCTCCTTTAATTCGGTGGAAGAAAACTGCTTCGGTCGTCTGCAGTTCATGCAGATGATGCGCACCAAGCGCTGGGCCATAATACAGTTCAGAGCGGACACAAAGTTGTACGGCTCGACGCCCATGTTAATGAAGCGGCCGATCACGTCGGTGACGTTGTTGGCGTGGACAGTGGTGAAGACCAAGTGGCCGGTCAGGGCCGATTGAATGGCGATTTGGGCGGTTTCCTGATCGCGAATTTCGCCGACCATGATTTTGTCCGGGTCATGGCGCAAAATGGAACGCAAGCCGCGGGCGAATGTCAGGCCTTTTTTCTCGTTGACGGGTATCTGGGTGATGCCGCGAAGCTGGTATTCGACTGGATCTTCGATGGTGATGATCTTGTCCTCGTCGGACTTAATTTCGTTGATGGCAGCGTACAGCGTGGTAGTTTTTCCGGAGCCGGTGGGACCGGTGACCAACACCATGCCGTATGGCTCTCGAATATAGCGGCGGAAGCGGCGCATCTCTTCCGCGGAAAAACCCACGACGTCGAGGCTTAAACTCTGAAATTTTTCCGAGAGGGTTTCTTTGTCGAGAACGCGCAGTACGGCATCTTCACCGTGGCTCGCGGGCATAATGGAGACGCGCAAATCGATATAGCGGCCTTTGTACTTGACGCGGAAGCGGCCGTCCTGCGGAACGCGGCGTTCAGCAATGTCCAAATCGCTTAAAACCTTGATGCGCGAAATTACCGTGGAATGCCATTCCTTGGCGATGGGCTGCATGGCGTGTTGTAAAACGCCGTCGATGCGGTACTTAACGGCGACTTCGGAATCGCGGGCTTCGATATGAATATCGCTCGCCCTGCGTTCCAGTGCGGTGAAGATTACCGTTTCCACTAGCCGGACTACCGGGCTGACGGCGGTATCGCGGGTGAGGCGATCACCGGAAATGGTTTCGTCGCTCTCGCCTTCATCTTTTGAAACTTGAAGTGTGAAAGCTTCGGTAGCTTGCTCGAGCACGCGTTGGGACTGTTCGGTGCGCTTCAGGAGATCGCTGATTTGGTGAGCGGTGGCGACCTTGATGGCGAGTTTTTTCCCGAGAAGTAGCGGAAGCTCATCGCTGAGCAGCACTTGGCTGGGATCAGCTACCGCGATGGACAGCAAATTGTTGTGCACTTCAAGAGGCACGAAGTTGTAACGGAACATCAAATCCGCTGGAATGGTGCGGAAAAGCTCGGCGTCGATACGCTGCTCGCGAAGATCAACGAAGGTGCAGCGATAGCGCTGCGCAAGTTTGCCGGCGAATTCACGCTCGTGCTGTTCTTCGGCGGTGCCTGTTAGCGCTGCAGTTATGGGTGTGTAGTCTGTGGTTGCCATGGTCTTACTTAGCTCCGCCTGTTACGGAAAAAGAGAATATAGGCAGGTAAAGTGAAATGAGTATGAACGCTACCAACATTCCCATAAAGATAAGAATGACGGGTTCGATGATGGAGACAAGCGCGCCGAGGCGCAGGCCTACTTCTTCCTCGTAAAATTCGGCGATGCTCGTCAGCATCGGACCGAGCGCTCCGCTGCTTTCTCCGACCTCGATCATGTCCAGCGCCATTTCGGGCATGACCCGTTGGGAAGCCAGCGCGCCGTGAAGGGTCTCGCCTTCGCGCACCATCTGGGTGGCCCGCAAAATCGTGATGCGCAGTAGTCTGCTGCTCAGGGCATCGGAGGCGGTTTGCAGCGCCGTGACCAAAGTGGTGCCGCCAGTTAAAAGCGTCGCCAGGGTGCGCGAAAATTGCGCCACCTGAAACTTCAACAAGGTATCGCCAATAACCGGCAACTTGAACTTCAGCCGGTCAAAGGTGGCACCGCCTTCTTCCGTGCGCGACCATAGGAACACGCCAGCCGCAGTTGCGGCCAGGACGGCTATAGTTCCCAGGACTACATATCTGTAGTCTACCGTTATTGCCATCAATAATTTTGTGGAGGTGGGGAGTTCCACCCCGAGGTCTGCATACAGGCCCGCAAATTTGGGGACCACAAAAGTTACCAGGTAAGTGACGATTATGGTGGCGACCACAATCAAAAGAAGCGGATACACCATCGTCGCCAGGATCTTCTTTTTTACGCCGGTGCTTACTTTCTGATAGGCAATGTAAAATTCCAGAACGCCGGAAAGATTGCCGCTCTTTTCGCCCGCTAAGATTGCTGTGGAATAAACCTTTGAGAATACGCCGGCCTCGTCGATGGCCTCAGACAGGGACTTGCCTTCCCGCACACGGTCGCGTATCTGCGTAAGGACGGGCCTGAGTTTTGGCGTGGTGGCGCGAGTGGCCAGCAAATCCAATGCCCGAAGAATCGGAATACCGGCTTTAATTAAGGTGTTGAACTGTTGATTCAGGATGAGGAAGTCCGAGCCGCCGATTTGCCGCTGCTTGCGACGATTCAGCAAACCAACCAGACTTCCACGCGTTTCTACGGAGTAGACATACAATCCCCGGTCGGCCAGTTTCTGGCGTGCTTCATCGAGCGTTCCGGCAGCCTCGACGTGTGAAAACACACGGCCGTTGGCATCCGCCACGCGACAGACAAATTCCCCCATAGACCCTCAGTTTACCCCAAGTAAGATGTCGGCGCGGTCAACTGGGATGGTTGGCCGTTCCTTCCCAGAAACGGCACCCCCAACCGGCTGTTTCAGGGCAAGGGCTAGTTGGGCTTCGCGGCTTGCGAAGGTAGCTCCGCATTTACAATGGCTACTCCAGGCGGCGGCTGAAAATGAAATAGGGATTCAGCGATTGGAGGACCATCCCGCCAGTGGGCGAAGTGGAATTCGATTCCGACGCCGCCTTTATTGCGAACTACAATGCGTACAAGTTCTCCTGATTCAGGCGCGATTTCCAGTAACACAGTGTCTTCTTGCTCAGATTGTTGTGGCTCAACTCTGGCCGACGCTGGATCTGCTCTTTCACCTTTCTTTGTAATTTCAGCCCGATCCTTCGCAGCGCCGCGAACGGTACAAGTAAAAACTGCATCGCCGGTTTTTTCCGGTGGTTCATCCGGGGCTGGTTCAACCCGCGCGCACACGCGCGATACTTTTGTTTCACCCGCCAGGAGCGCCAACGGGGTTCGCCAATCGGTGCTTTGTTTGGCGGGCACGCGCGTAACGGTATGATCGGCCGGCACGTAAAACCAGGCCATTTTGCCATCTATCAAAAATAAATTATTTTCGGGAGCAGCGTATTCCCAGCGCATTTTGCCGGGGCGCCGAAAATATGCGACGCCGGATTCTACCCGCACGGTCCGGCCATTTTCGGTGTAGCGCTCCAGAAAAGTCGCCTGCAATGTTTTGGCCGATCGGTAGCGATCCTCCATGCGGCGAATAGGCTCAAGCTGGGGTGGACTTGCAGAAGTGATGGATACCGCTGAAACCAGAGACAAAACCGTCAAGACTGTGACCGCGACGACTTCAATTGCGGAAGGTGAAAAAGAAGGCGAATAGCTAGAACACGATCGGAAGTACATTAATCAGATATTATAACAAGTGCGCCTGCGAGGGTGTCCTAGAGCTACGGTCGAAGCGAAACCGGTTAAATCGGCGGCAACCCTGACGTCGTGCAAGCGGGTTGCACCGCCCCAGTAATATCGCGGCGGATCACACCGGACCCATCCGAACAGAAACTATTCTGGCCGGACTGCCCGGGAGCCGTAGGCACGGCAGTAGAATTAAACGTGGTGTTAGGATTGGCAGACGTCCCTGCGCCGCCAGCAGCCACTGACGTAAATGTATACCCGCTCTTCGTGCCAGCGCCCAGGTTGCTATCGAGCAAACAAGCCGCCAATGCAGTGGCCGCAGGGCAGCCCACAACCGGAGTGCTAAGATTTAACAGATTCCCGTAGCCCAAACCGTAGGTCGAACTATACGCCACTTGGGCGGTATTTATCACGCGTATCGAGTAAACTGCTGACGCCTCGTTGGCCGCCATCTTCGACCGCAATAAGTTGGGAATCGCTATCGCCGCAATGATAAGAATGATCGCTACCACGATCAGCAACTCAATAAGTGAGAATCCTTTTTGCTTCCTCATTACCGTTCTCCTCGGACAACAGCGCGGGATCAGGGACACAGCCTAACCGCACCTCTCAGACCGGGCCCTGTCGGCGCGTAGTCCTTGTGTCTGGGCAAAAAAGAGCACGGGCTGAAAAACCCGTGCTCTTTCAATCAGCTTAAGTTCGTTCGTGGACCAGCCTTCGACTTCCACGAACCGGTTTCGCGTATTACTGCAGCGGAGGCAAGCCGGAAGTTACGCAGTTAGGGTTCGCCACGCCAGCAGTGTTACGGCGGATTACGCCCGATTCATCGGCGCAGAAGCTGCTGTGACCCGTCTGGTCGATGACAACCGGATTGGCCGAAGTGTTGAACGTGGTGAACGGGTTAGTTACCAAGCCGGCGCCACCTGCAGCGACCGACGTGAAATTATATCCGCTCTTGGTACCGCCGCCTAAGTTGCTATCGATCAAGCAGGAAAGAGCAGCCGTTGCACCGGCGCAACCGGCAGCAGGGGTGCTGAGCTGGCCTAAGGTGGTGTATCCGGTTCCGTAGGTGTTGGAGTATGTCACTTGGGCGGTGTTAATGGTACGAATCGAACCGACTGCAGATGCTTCGTTTGCGGCCATTTTCGAGCGCAGCAAGTTCGGGATGGCGATCGCCGCGATGA
>DATMOS010000103.1:0-25920 GCA_035568155.1 Verrucomicrobiia bacterium
TTGCGATGCCCGTTGTGGTCCAACTTGTATTCTCCGATTTTGCGACTGAGCGTGTTGCGGTGAATTCCTAGAGCTTCCGCGGCGCGAGACTGATTGCCCTTGGCACTGTCCAGAACCCGTTTGATGAAGCGCTTCTCGAATTCGCAAACCGCTTCGTCGAAAAGAATCCCGCGTTCCACCATTTGATTGACGAGCCCTTCCAGTTGATCCTTCACGTCAGACTCTCCATGTGAAAAAAACTCAAGTTTGCCAAGGTCGTTCCACTACGCGTTCGACTACAGGGCATGCCCCGTGAGAATGCTGAAGGCTTCCAGATACTTTTCGCGCGTCGCGGCCACTACTTCCGCAGGCAATTCGGGCCCGGGAGGAATCTTGGGCCAGCGGATGCGTTCGAGATAATCACGCACGAATTGTTTGTCGAAAGAGGGCTGCGGGCCGCCTGGTTGGTATTGCGCCTTGGGCCAGAAGCGCGAGGAATCGGGAGTAAAAGCTTCATCGATCCACATCAATTCGCCATCGAGGAGCCCGAATTCAAATTTAGTGTCGGCAAGAATGATGCCGCGCGGCGCTGCGTATGCCGCAGCGCGCTGGTAAAGATCGATACTGACCGCACGAACTTGGCGAGCCAATTCTTCGCCAATCATGGAAGTGACCTGTTCGAATGAAACGTTTTCGTCGTGGCCTGCCGCGGCTTTCGTAGACGGCGTGAAGATGGGTGCGGACAGGCGATCGGACTCCCGCATAGCGGGTGGCAATTCAATGCCACAAAGCACTCCGGTAGCAAGGTAGTCCTTCCAGCCGGAGCCCGAGAGATAGCCGCGCACAACGCATTCGACTGGCAGAGGTTGCGTCTTGCGAACAATCATGGAGCGTCCCGCAAGCTCGTGTTGATAGACGTCAAATGGAGCGGGGAAGCGCTCGGCGCTCAGCACGTGATTGGGGATTACATCGTTGAACAGGTTGAACCAGAAGAGTGACAGTTGGGTGAGTACCCGGCCTTTGTCTGGAATCGGCGTGGGCAGAATGACATCGAAAGCGGAAAGACGATCGGTGGCGACAATCAGTAGTTTGTCGCCAAGATCGTAAATATCGCGGACCTTGCCCCGAGCGGAAGGCTCGAGGCCGGCAAAATTGGTTTCACGCAGGATGCGACTCGCAGGAATGGCAGCCAAAAACTTTCCCCCGACACAGTGAAAACATTCTAGCGTAGAGCGAGTCGATGTCAATTGTCCGAGCGGTGGAAAACTTTGGAAGGAATCGTGACAAAAAATCTTGCGAGAACACATGCGCGACGTTTATGACGCGCTTTGACAGCAACGAAGGAACTTCAGTGATATGAACCGCGTACTTATGGAAGAGGTGGAAGGTGCAGAGACAAATAATTGCGGTGATTAGTTGTTGCGCATTTCTTGCGACCCAGAACAAGATTCCAGAGCGGCGGGTGCAAGGAAATATGATTATCTCTATGCATGATCCCAAGGTGCTAATTCGTTTGCCGGAATCGGTCCACTACGTGGGTGCAGACCGATGGGTGCTGTATGGCATCGCGGATTGTGAGTTGCACGCTTTTGTGCAGGCGGACGAACAGAAAAATGTGCAGGAGCTCTACTGGGTGCAGTTCGAGGGCTACATTCCAACGAGGCCGGATTTGCACCACAAATATGATTCACCGCAACACACCACGATTGAGGATATGGATTTCTACGTAGACACCTGGCCGCGTTCGAATGAAGAAAAAACCGAGCCTGGCTCGGACCGGGAACACATCGACGCGCTTATCCGTCGGAAGGGATATAAGATTCCCGCGAACATGATGTACGTGCGTCTGGTAAATCTTCTGGATGCCGAAAAACGTAAAGAGTTGATGACTATTTATGGAGAAGACTTAGGTTCTACCGGTTTCACAGCGGCGGACCTGCGCGAGGGAGGAAAAGCATACGGCCAATGGCCGACGCTCCAAAAGGGTCTGATTGAGCGCGCCAAAACAAAAATTCATCTCAAAGGAAACCGGCAAGCTCCGGATGGCACTTAAAGCTTTAATAGGATTCGCCAACGCTTATGCGGCGGAAGCGGCTGCAGCGCGTTGTTTCGGCTCGGCATCGCCTTCCCAACGGACGCTGACAAGTTTTGAAACGCCGGGTTCCTGCATGGTCACACCGTAAAGGACGCTGCCCATTTCCATGGTCTTGCGGTTGTGGGTGACGATGATGAATTGCGTTTGATCGCTCATGTCCCCGATAAGACGCGTGAAACGTCCGACATTGGCTTCGTCTAGTGGCGCGTCTACTTCGTCAAGAATGCAGAACGGGCTGGGCTGATAGCGGAAGATGGCAATGAGTAGTGCCAGCGCGGTCATGGCTTTTTCGCCGCCACTGAGCAGCAGAATATTTTGCAGGCGCTTGCCAGGAGGCGAGGCCACGATATCGATGCCGGCGTCGCCCGAGCTATCTGCTTCCGTCAGCCGCATTTCCGCCATGCCGCCGCCGAAGATGGTGTGGAACGCTTCAGAGAAGCTTTTGTTGATGGCGTGAAAGGCGTGTTCGAATTTTTCCTTGGTGGCGGCATCGAGCTCGGCGATAGCTTGCTGCGTGTCTTGAATGGACTTCAGTAAATCATCGCGCTCGCGGGTAAGGAAAGTGAAGCGTTGGTCGCACTCGTTGAATTCCTCAAGGGCCATCATGTTTACGGCACCCATGGCGTCGATGCGCTCTTTCATCTCGCGGTAGCTGATTTCGGCGGCGGCCAGTTCTTCGCCGCTCATGAAGGCCGTCTCGGTGGCGAGCAGGTCTTCAGGCTGGGCGTTTACTTCCGCCATGCAGGTTTCGCGCAGATGCTGGCGATCGGAATCGTTGCGGGCGCGAGCGATCTCCGCGTGGTTGCGCTGTTCGCGCAACTCTTGCAGCGATTGGCGGCCCATGCGCAGATGATCTTCCATTTGAGCCACGCGATTGCGCCCGCCGTCCCATTCCTGTTCCATTTCGCGTTGGCGCGTTTCGAGACGCAGCTTTTCGGCGCGCAAGCCGTCTAGCTGTAGAGCCAATTCCTCGCTTTGCTGCGCGAGGCTGGCAAGTTCCTCGTTTACGGAATTAAGTTGCTGGTGCAAGGATGCTTCGCGGCGCACCAGTTCGACGTGTTCTTCGCTCAGACGTGTGGCGAGAGCCTCGGCAGCGGCGAGGCGTTCGTTCATGGCGGCTAGCTCCGCCCGCCCGGCGGCGAGTTCATTCTGGTCCGATTCGATGGAGCCACGAAGTTCGGCCAAGTGATCGGTGAGGCGCGTTCTTTCGGCTTCGGCCTGTGCGCGGTTCGCGGTAGCCGTAGCGTGCTCAGTTTTGGCGCGCTCCGCGCGGGTGCGTGCTTGTTCCACGTCCTGGCGGATGCGACGCAATTCATTTTGGCAAACGGTCAGTTCGAGGCCCAGGCGAGCGAGTTCACCTTGCATTTGCTGGTGGCGATGTTTCGAGGCGAAGACCGTGCGTTCCACTTCACGTTGTTGCAAATCGACATCTTCCAGAGCCTTCTGTGCCAGCTGCAAATCGGCGTTTAGCGCTTCCAACGTGGCCTGCCGCGCACTGGCATCGTGCTCGAGCTGCATCACTTCGGCGTCCAGGGCGCGAAGTTCGCGCTTCATGCCCAGCGGACCGGCTTCGTCAGCGCGTCCGCCGGTGACCATGCGGCCCTGGTAACAAGTGCCGTCGGGCGTGACGAAAGCGAATTGCGGATTGTCGCGAGCAAGGCGTTCCGCGGCCCCGGCATTGTCGGCGAGGTAAGCAGCTTTGAGCCGCGGCAAAAATTGTTTGGCAGCCGCGCCCAGGGGGTCTCGAAATTCAACCAGCTTGTCGAGGCGCGAGATGACACCATCCTCGATACGGAAATTTATGATCGGCTCGTAGTCGGCGAGACGCAGGTTGCGCAGTGAATCGACGAAAAAGGTTGCGCGTCCGCCCACTTCGTTTCGCAGGAGCGAGACGCCGGCTCGCGCATGGTCGTAGGTTTCGACGACGACATATTCCAGTTCGTCGCGCAGGTATTGTTCTATGGCCGCCTCGTGGTGCTCTTCCACCTCGGCGTAATCGGCCAGGACACCCACGGCGCGAAAATCCTGCCCACCGCCGCGTTCATTTGCAGCGAAAAGTTTCTGCACCGCATCGGCAGTGTAGGAGCGGTCGTTCAGAATTTGTGTGAGCGTGGAATGACGAGCACGCACGCCGGACAGAGAATCGCGCAATACATCGACCTGCTGCTTGATCGCTTCTTGCTCCTGACGCAATTCCTGAATGGTGGCCTGCCAGTCCGCGGCCTTCTGCTTCAGTACGCTCAATTGGCCGGTCGCGGCTTCGAATTCATGCGCCGCGCTGTCGGCGTCATCGCGGACCTTGATAGAGGATTCCAGCAATTCATGTTCGTTTGATTCGAGTTTGTATAGCGCTTGACCTTGATGAACGAGCGCTTCTTCAGCCTGCTTTTGTTCGCCATGCAATCGCAACAGGCTTTCGCCAGCTTCGAGTTCGGAGCGCCGCAGAGCTTCAATTCGTTCTTCGGATTCGGCGATCAGTACCGCGCGAGAGTGCGCGCGACCTGCAAGATCTTCGACTCGTCCTGTCAAGGTGCCCGATTCTTCTCGTAATTGCGTGACCGCGTTGATTTGCGCGGCGCTACGGCGCTCGCACTCGGCGGCTTGCGTAGCTGCCTGGCTCAATTCGTTCGAAACCTGAGTATGCCGCAGGGAAAGTTCTTCCGAGCGCTGGCGATTGAAATTGATTTTATTTTCGCCGCGATCGACCTCGAGAGCCGTCAGGTTCAAGACGTTTTGATTCTGTCGGATTTCCGCGTCGAGCGCGTAGATGTGCTGGTTAAGGCGGTCGTGATGGTCTTCCTGCTGTTTTATGTCGGTGGCGTGTTGAGTTTCAGCAGCGGTCATCTCGTTGAGTTGTGCGGCCAGGCGATCCGCGTCCTGGTCCAGTTCACGTGCTTTACCGGCCAGCATCTGGCGCACGATGCCGCGCATTTGATCGCGAATTTCGGAGTAGCGGCGCGCCTTGGAGGCTTGACGCTTTAGCGAGCCAAGCTGCTTCTCGACTTCCACGACGATGTCGTTTACGCGCGAGAGGTTGAGGTTGGAGGATTCGAGCTTGGCTTCTGCGAGCCGTTTTTTGGTTTTGAATTTGGTTACGCCGGCGGCTTCTTCAATAATGGCGCGCCGCTCCATCGGTTTGGTGGAGAGGATCAGTCCGATGCGGCCCTGTTCGATGATGGCGTAGGAATCCGGACCAAGGCCGACACCCATAAACATTTCCTGGATGTCGCGGAGACGCCCGGTCCGGCCGTTGATCAGGTATTCGCTTTGGCCAGAGCGGTAAAGCCGGCGGCTGATGACGACTTCACCCGGTCTGGCTGCTAACACTGGTTTATCCGCACCTTTTCTGCGGCGTTTGGAGCGGTCTTCGGACATAGGCGCCATAGGCGGAACGGCCGCAGCGTCGATGTTGTCGTCTGGCGTGCTTTCCGATTGTTCAGGGGACTGCGCGGGGACGAGCGAGTGAATTTCGGTGTTGTAATTCGGGTCGTCTGCTGCGAGCGCAGCATTCTGGCCGTCAGCGTTATTAGCGAGCCCAGCGGCCTCGGCGGGCGTTGCGGCGGACCCGGACTGAATTTCAGCGCTTTCCAGTACGAATCGCGCGGCATCAGCGAGTTCGGGGTCTTCCATAGTGATGGTGACTTCCGCGAGGCCCATGGGAGGGCGCTTGACGGTGCCGTTAAAGATGCAATCGGCCATACGCTCGGCGCGCAGGGATTTGTGGCTTTGTTCTCCGAGCACCCAGGAGATGGCGTCCACGACATTGGACTTGCCGCAGCCATTAGGGCCGACGATGCAGGTTGTGCCCGAACCGCTGAAGGTCACAATGGTGCGTTCACAGAACGATTTGAAGCCAACGATTTCGACTTTCCGAAGCTTTAGCAAGGTTTCCTCTTTGTGTCCCTGAACGCATATAAGACTTTAGCCAGTAACTCACCGTTTCAGACCGTTGTAGCCCACGGCGGCACCATAAGCGCGATGAGAGACGAGTCTTTGTTCCCGGGGAGGAAGGCTGGTGTGGCGACAAAAACGTTGGCTGGATCTCGATGAGAACCCTAGCCGCCCGGCGCTGGCGCGTGGATGGCGGTCGACTAAAAAACTAGCATGAAGCGGCAGAGGTGTAAAGGATTACCCCACACATTGTGGCGCATTTGTTAAGGCCACAAGGAAGCCGACTGAGATTCAAAAAAAGGCACCGGAACCAACAAGAGTTTACTAAAAATGTTTTCGCAACCCGATCACGCCGCAAGCGACGCTTGGTAGAACCGCTAACGCTAGTTGACCTACAGCAATATACGTATGGTCTCGTGCTGAAAAATAATCTACTAACTCCTTTGCAGAACTGGAGACCATTGCTAAAGCTGCCGGGGTTGATGGGTGGCCTCCAAGAATCTTTCCTCATCAATACAAGCGATCGAAAAGGCGTTGCACTCTTCGGCCGTATCGTCAATTTGCAACTGATAAGGCAAGTACGGAACCAGCCCGCCCACAGCCCGAGGACGTTCAGTAAAAGTAATACGGTGCCACGCATTTGGAAAAGCGGGCAACCCTGCGAATTCTTGTCGCCGACGATCACGAATCGGTGCGCAAAGGCGTGTGTGTGATTCTGGGGACTCGCGGCGATATTGAAGTATGCGGTGAAGCCGCCAATGGCCGGGAAGCAATTGATAAAGCACAGGAGCTAAAACCGGATTTAATTATTCTGGATATCACCATGCCAGTGCTCAACGGCATTGACGCCGCAGAAATACTTCGCAAAACAATGCCCTATGTGCCCATTTTGTTTTTGTCCATGCATCAAGGCAGACAGATTATTGCAGAAGCCAAAAGAATTGGCGTGCGGGGCTACGTCAAAAAGTCAGACGCAGCCGCGACCCTTTTGAACGCGGTGGACGCTCTTCTACGCAACGAGCCGTTTTTCCCTTGAGGTTGTTTAAGAACAGCGCGTCGTTCGACCTGCAGCCTTCAGCTGTTTCGCTCACTTAGTTTTTTCCCGCGCGCCTGAATCATCCTTCAGATATTTGTCATACCACGCCAGGATCCGATTCAGGCGGTCCACGAGGTGCTTTTCTTCATGGAAGCCGTGCGGCTCCCGTGGGTAGAGCACCAATTCCGTATCGACTCCATAGCGCTTGAGGCCGCGGTAAAGTTCGAGGCTCTGGCCGACAGGATCGACGATATCGGCTTCGCCCTGCAAAATCAGCGTCGGGGTCTTGGCGTTCTTCAAATGCACGAATGGAGAGCTATTGAGAAAACCGGTAATCTTTTCTGGCTCGTAGGGCACGCCGTAAAACCATTCGTCATACGATGGATGTTGTTCGGTGCCGTATTCCGAAATTAAGTTGGATAAACCGGCGCCAGACACCGCCGCTTTAAAGCGGGTAGTTTGCGTGATGGCCCACTCGGACATGTATCCGCCGTAAGACCATCCGCCGATGGCGAGCTTAACGGGATCGGCAATACCGCGGGCGATCAGGTCGTCGACACCCGCCATCACGTCTTGAAAGTCCCCACCGCCCCAGTCACCGCGATTCATCTCAATAAATTTTTGCCCGTAACCGATGGAGCCACGGATGTTGGGATAAAAAATCGCATATCCACGCGCTACCAATAATTGGCCCCAGGTTTCAACGGTGTCCTCCCAGGCGCCCGTAGGGCCGCCATGAATCAGCGCAATCAGCGGCAGCTTCGTTTTACCGTTGTAGCCCGCGGGCTTTAAGAGCGCTGCTTCAATTTCCTGTCCATCGAATGACTTGTATTTATAAAATTCGGGGGTGGCCAGGGAATATTGCTTCCAGGCATCGTTGATGTGCGTGATTTGGCGCGGACTTGTTTTCTGGTCCCAGACAAAAAGTTCCTGCGGTTGCGTGGCGGTCTGAGAGACAAAAAATGCTTCTCCGCCATCCGAGACCGCAAAAGCCGAGGGGTTGATGGGAACTGTAGATTTGATCTCGTTGATTGCGCCATTCGCGCCAAATGCGCTGAATTTGGTCTGAAAACCATCGGCAGACACGGCGAGTAAAGTTCCGTCGCGCAGCCATTTGAAATCAAAAATCTGACGATCGAGGCTAAGTCCCGAGACATTGCGAGCGGCGTCGTTTTCAACGGGGAGCAACATCAGGTCGTGAGGAGAAGGCCCGTCTTCGCGGGCGCCGATGTAAGCGATGGTCTTGCCATTGGGCGAAACGCGAATCTGGCCAAATGGCCCACGCGGCGAGGCCAGTCGAATCATCTCGCCATCCGGCACGTGAACCCCAAAAATGCGATCGGTGTTTTGATCGGACTCCGGATGATCGGTGGCGGAGACGACGAGATTCTGGCCGCTGGGCATCCAGGCGAGCTCCTTGATCTCCCAGTTGGCTGGAGTTATCGCCTTGGGATCGCCGGATTCTACCGGCAACAGCCAAACGCGGGGCTGTTTGTTGTCTTTGTCAGCAATGCGGGCATCGTTTTTGTCTTTTTCTCTCTTCTCGTCTTCATCTGTCTTGGCATCGGGTGCGATGTAGGCGATGTGTTTGCCGTCTTTCGACCACGCAAAGCTCTTAATGTTGCTCTTTCCTTTCGTGCGCGCGGCCGCCTCGCCACCACTGCTGTTCATCAAATAGATTTGCTGCTCGTCGCCGCCGCGGTTTGATAGAAAAGCCAACTGGCTGCCATCGGGTGACCAGCGTGGGTTTGTTTCTGATTTCTTGGAGTACGTGAATTGGCGCACGGCGTCCGTTCTTTTGTCGTACATCCAGATGTGTTGAGCCCGTTGCTCTCCTTTAGGCGCTTCGGAAACCACGAACGCCAGGTGTGTGCCATCCGGGGACAATTGCAGATCGGTCAGGAAATGAATATTTATAGCGGCATCAGGAGTTAGTAGGATTTTACCGCTAGTGCCGGTAGTCTCTTGCGCGTTCTGAGCATGTCCGTACCCAAAAACTGCCAGCAAAAACACAGCAAATCGAGCGTTTTTCAAGAAACATCCTCCAGGGAACGAACCAGCACTCTAGCCGCCGCGATGGCGGGTCGTCAAATTACGTGACAACGTTGAGTCAAATCAGAAACACGTCAACGCTTCTGCATTGCTCCGCTTTTGCGGCGTCGGCTACAATCTAACGTTTATCTAACGCGCAGACACACTTGCATACCGCGGAGACACCGGGAAGATATGGCTGAGATTCAGCTGCACAACACCCTGGGTGGAAAAATTGAACCCTTCGTGCCGCAAAAAGCGGGCGAAGTCCGCATGTACAGCTGCGGGCCGACGGTATACGACTACGCGCACATCGGAAATTTTCGCACCTTCGTGTTTCAGGATATTCTGCGCCGCTTTCTGAAGTCTCGCGGATTCAAAATGACGCAGGTCATGAATCTTACCGATGTGGACGACCGCATCATCGCCAATGCCGCTGCTGCTGGTGTGGGCATTCGGGAGTATACGGAGAAATTCGCGCAGGCTTTTTTTGATGATTGCAAAACTCTAAGTCTGGAGGCGCCCGAGCATTGGACGCGCGCAACCGACAACATCGACAGCATGGTGCGACTCATTGAGCAACTGCGCGGGAAATCGTTCACGTATGAGAGCGAAGGATCGATTTACTACCGAATCTCGAAATTCCCCGATTATGGGAAGCTGTCCAACATTGACGTGGCGGGCATCCAGGCGGGCGCGCGCGTGGATGTGGACCGCTACGAAAAAGAAAGCGCTCGCGACTTCGCGCTGTGGAAAGCGCCCAAGGAAGGCGAGCATTTCTGGGAGACGAGTATCGGGCGAGGCCGGCCGGGCTGGCACATTGAATGTTCGGCGATGGCCATGAAGTATCTGGGCGAAACACTGGACATTCATACTGGAGGAATCGATCTCGCTTTCCCGCATCACGAAAATGAGATTGCTCAAAGTGAAGGCGCCACCGGAAAGCATTTCGTTAAATACTGGCTGCATGCCGAGCATTTGCTGGTCGAAAACGAAAAGATGTCCAAATCGCTTGGGAATTTCTTTACCTTGCGCGATCTTTTTGCCAAAGGCTATAAACCTTCGGCGTTGCGGTTTGCGTTGGCCAGCGTGCCATACCGCCGGCAATTAAATTTTACGTTTGACGGATTGCAGCAGGCCTCAAGTTCGGTCGAACGACTGAGAAATTTTGCGGACCGCCTGACACAGGGCAAGTTTCCGGCGGTTGCTCAGAAAAGCATGGCCAAGAGAATCGCGGAGGCCGCGGAAGAATTTGATGTCGGCCTGTCAGACGACCTAAACACGGCGCGCGCTTTGGGAGCGGTATTTGAATTTGTGCGCGAAGCAAACATCGCCATGGATAAAGGGGAGTTTGGGAACACGGATGTGCCCGTTGCACAAAAGTTCTTACAAACTTTCGATCAGATTTTTGCGGTGCTTGAGAATAATGATGCGCAGAAACTTCAGACTCTAGGCTACGGCCAGGAAAACAGCAACGCCGGAGATGCTGAGATCGAAAAACTGGTCGCGGAACGGCAGGTGGCGCGTCAGACTCGCGACTTCGCAACCGCCGATCGCATCCGTAAAGAGCTCGATAAACGTGGTATAATCCTTGAAGATTCGCGAGACGGTAGCGTACGCTGGAAACGCAAATGACCAATAATTTCCAACTCTTCCCCAGCAATTTTTCGCCGGCCGAAACTCGCCCCAATCTCTACGGCGTAGATTAACAACCCCTCCTTGTAACTGAAAATTCTGTAGTTGTGTTTCGTCGCCCTCCGGCAAGCTCCGCCTAAACACTGACCACTCTTCTTTAAGGAGGAAGACATGATTACCGCACCGGAATCCAAAACGAAATCCTCAGTGAGTTCGCAATCTAGATCGGAATGGAAACTTCCTCAATTAGTGACGGAACTGCCGGGACCCAACGCGAAGCAGGTGTTGGAGCAAGACGCCAAGTTCATGTCGCCCTCGTACACGCGCGATTACCCGCTGGTGGCCAAGCGCGGGCGCGGCGCGGTGGTTGAGGACGTAGACGGCAACAGGTTTCTGGACTTCGCCGCGGGCATCGCGGTTTGCTCGACGGGACACTGCCATCCAAAAGTTGTCGCCGCCATTCAAGAGCAGGCTGCGGAACTGATTCATATGTCGGGAACAGATTTTTATTACGAGAATATGCCGCGGTTCGCTGAAAAGTTGGCGGCCACCGTGCCCGGCTCGAAAGCCAAGAAAGTGTTTTTTACTAACTCTGGCACCGAGGCGGTTGAAGGCGCGGTGAAGTTGGCGCGTTACGCAACGAAGCGCGACAAATTCGTCGCGTTTTACGGGTGCTTTCACGGGCGCACCGTGGGTTCTCTCTCGCTGACGGCTTCAAAATCCACTCAGCGCAAAGGATTTGGCGCGTTGTTGAGCGGCGTCGAACACATTCCTTATCCGTATGCATACCGCTGCGCACATGGCCACACCGCCGAAACCTGCGGCGGGGAAATTCTCGAGCAGCTCGAAGGGCAAATTTTCAAGCGGCTTTTTGACCCGGAAGAAGTGGCGGGAATTATAATCGAGCCCATTCAAGGCGAAGGCGGTTATGTTCCGGCGCCTGATTTTTTCCTGCAAGAGTTGCAGCGCATCTGCCGGCAGCACGGCATCATGTTGATCGTGGATGAAGTGCAATCCGGCATGGGGCGAACAGGGAAGTGGTGGGCGTGCGAAAATTCAGGCATCGAGCCGGACATTCTTTGCTCCGCGAAAGGCATTGCCAGCGGAATGCCGCTCGGAGCGTTTATTGCTTGCGAGAATGTGATGAACTGGAAGCCCGGCTCGCACGGCACGACGTTCGGAGGCAATCCGGTGTGCATCGCCGCGGGTTTGGCGACATTTGACCTGATCCAATCGGAATACCGCGAAAACGCGGGCAAGGTTGGCAATTATATCTTCCAGAAAACCGCGAACTGGACCGAGAAGTACAAGATCGTCGGCGATGTTCGCGGGCGCGGATTGATGATTGGAATTGAGATCGTTCACGATCAAAAAACCAAGGAAAAAGGCGCCGATCTGCGCAATCACATCGTCGACCTGGCCTTCCGTCGGGGCCTGTGCATACTTGGCGCGGGCGAAAATACTCTGCGGCTCTCGCCGCCGCTTTTGATCGACCGCGAACAAGCCGATGCCGCCCTTGGAATTCTTGAGCAATGCATTCAGGAAGTGGAAGGCAAGGTATAACCCAGGTTCGCGGGTCGTGAGATGTCAGTCATCCCGTGAGCGTCCGTAGAAGTTACGGGCGCCACGGAATTTTTCTTTATATACTGCTGGTACGGTTCGCGTCCTGCCCAGACAGGTAATGCCCATATTTTCGCGTTTGATATTTACCGTTGTGCGCTGGAGCGCGCGCCGTGGGCTGCGCGATTCCCCCGCTGACGTTACGCCACAGAAACAAAATGAAGAAGCGCAGCGGGGTGAGAAATTCGAGCGCAAGGAAAAGGCTCGTCGCAGAGGCCTGCTCGGAGAAACTTATGGTTACTGGTATTTGCGCAGGCAAGGCTACGTTTTCATTGCAAAAAATTACATGCCGCAAGGCGCCAAGGGCGAGCTGGATCTGGTGGGATACGACGGGGAAACGATTGCTTTCGTGGAAATCCGGACGCGCACTGTGCGTGGAGATATCTCTGGCCTGCCAGAGCTGAGCGTCAGTCATGCCAAACAAAGCGTTCTGGTCCGTACCGCGCAACTCTTTTTGGCGAGCCGCCATTTGAACGATTGTCCTACGCGCTTCGACGTGCTGGCCATCGACAATATTCCCGGCCGTCCGCCGGAAATCAGGCTGCACAAAGACGCCTTCAGCCCGCAATTGCGCCGCTCCAGATAATTTTCTGAGCGTTGTTGCCCTAAATGGCGATACCATCCGCAGCGCAGGCTGGGGCGTCACCCATCTGTCTATCGGCGCAATCGCGGTACAATTTACCAATTGCGTTAGCGGCGGCGCGCAGCTTTCGTGTGTATCCGCTTGCTCTGTAGTAGTAATTAGTCGAGGAGGAATCTTTGCCTGAGTTGCGGAAGGATCCAATCACAGGTCGCTGGGTCATTATTTCCACCGAACGCGGGAAGCGCCCCAACGAATTCCTGCGGGAAAGCGTTGTCGCCTCCAACGGCAAGAATTGCCCGTTTTGTCCCGGGCAGGAATCCAAAACGCCAACAGAAATCCTGGTATACGGACGAAATGGCGGCGGCAAAAACACGCCCGGATGGAGCATCCGAGTGGTTCCCAATAAATTTCCGGCGCTGGGCATCGAAGGCGATCTGGATCGCGAAGGGGAAGGTCTATTCGACAAGATGAATGGCGTGGGCGCGCACGAAGTGATCATTGAGACTCCCGACCACGCCTCTACGTTGGCAAGCCTTCCGGAGCGCGCGGTGGAAGACGTGTTGTGGGCATATCGCGACCGCATGCTGGATTTAAAAAACGATAAACGCTTTCGCTATATCCTCATTTTCAAAAATCACGGCGAAGCGGCGGGCGCTTCACTGGAACATCCGCACTCGCAGCTGATTGCGCTGCCAATCGTTCCGCGCCGCGTACGCGAAGAGGTCGATAATTGTTGGCACTATTACGACGAGAAAGAGCGCTGCATTTTTTGCGACATTATTCGTCAGGAACGCGACACCGGCGAGCGGGTCATCGGTGAAAATGAACATTTCATCACTTTGGCGCCTTATGCCCCGCGTTTTCCTTTTGAAATGTGGCTGCTGCCAAAGGCGCACGGGTCTTCATACGAAAATAATCAAAGTTCCATTTACAGCAGCTTGGCGCGCATGTTGAAAGATACGCTGATGCGCCTGGATTCCGTGCTGGACCGTCCAGCCTACAATTTCATGATTCACACTTCGCCCATCGGTGAAGAAATCAACGATCACTATCACTGGCACATTGAGATTATCCCGAAGCTCACCAAGGTCGCCGGCTTCGAATGGGGCACCGGTTTTTACATCAACCCCACGCCGCCGGAAGAATCAGCCCGTTTCCTGCGCGAAGCAAAAGTCGACTCGCCTCTGGTGAACAAAAAATAAAAAACAAGAAATAATAGACGAGAAATCAGCCGGCCTGACTGGGCTCGCGGCCTGCCCGGCGTTAGGTCGTTGCTCAGACCTCGACGCGCAAAGTGCTTGTTTGGGCTTAAACTGCGAACGCCCGCAATTTTGGTCGCGAGCAGCAACGCCCGGTGTTTGCGCGAGTTTTGCTATACTCGAAAGTTCGGCGCGGTACCCAAGTGGCCCAAGGGAGAGGTCTGCAAAACCTCCATTCGTGGGTTCGAATCCCACCCGCGCCTCCAAATTTTCCATTTCGTCGTGAACGAAGTGCGGTGCCCTAACTCGCCGCTCGTTTTAGCCAGATGTTAAACCTCACCTTGTAAAATTTAGTCGCGCCAGCCAAACTTTCAATCATTGGTCGCCTGGAAAACTAATTGATATGAAGGATTACTCATGCGGTCGGCTGGCACTGCTCGTTGTTCTCTTCAGTTTGTTCCCTTCATATTCTCCAGCGCAGGAAAATCCAAGACCTCCCGTTGAGCAGAAGTCGTCCGACCCATCTGCAACTTCAACGCCCGCGCCGGCAAAGTTCACCGATGTAACGGCCGCTCTGGGAATAAATTTTGAATATCTCGCGTCCCACACCTCCAAGAAATATCTAATCGAAACCATGGGCTCGGGCGTGGCCTTATTCGATTACGACAACGACGGTCGTCTCGATATTTTTGTAGTGAATGGCGCTCCGCTCAGCGACCCGACGCCTAAGGGAACTGTTCCGCAAAAAGCTGGCCGCAAATACTGGAACCGCCTTTACCATCAAAAGCCCGACGGCACATTCGAAGACGTTACCGAGAAAGCAGGGCTTCAAGGCGCGGGCTACGGCATGGGGGTTGCCGTGGGAGATTACGACAATGATGGATTTGAAGATTTGTTTGTGACCGCCTATGGCGGAAACAAGCTCTATCACAACAATGGAGACGGCACCTTCACGGATGTAACGGAAAAAGCTGGAGTCGCCGGTAGTGGATGGTCCACCAGCGCGGCGTGGATGGACCTGGACAACGACGGACGGCTAGATTTAGTCGTGTTGCGATATCTGCAATGGGATTTCGACGACGTGTGGTGCGGCGAGCGCAAAGAAGGCCACCGCGCGTATTGTCATCCTGACGCGTTCCATGCCATCTCGCCGCTGGTGTATCACAACGATGGCAATGGACATTTCACTGAAGTTTCGCGCCAACTGGGTCTTGCCACGCCTGGCAAGGGATTGGGCATCGCGCTGGCTGATTACGATCTTGACGGGCACATCGACATTTTCATCGCGAACGATTCCATGCCCGAATTTCTTTACCACAATAAAGGTGACGGCACATTCGAGGATGTCGCGCTCAGCTCCGGCGTCGCCGTCGATGGCGAAGGCCACACCTATGCCGGCATGGGCGTAGACTTCGCGGACTATAACAACGATGGTTTGCCAGACTTGGTAGTTACGGATCTCGCCAGCCAAATGTATGCGTTATACCGAAACAATGGCGACGGCACTTTCACCTACGACAGCTATCCTTCCGGCCTCGGACGCATGACTATGGCGCACTCGGGCTGGGGCGTTCGTTTCATCGATTATGACAATGACGGATGGAAAGATCTGCTGATCACCCAGGGACACGATCTGGATACCATCCAACTGAATTTTCCAAATCTTCGTTACCGGGAACCCATGCTACTGGCCAGAAATACCGGCCAAAAATTCGTAGATGTTTCCTCGCAGTCCGGAGACATCTTTCAAAAAGCCTGGGTGGGGCGTGGATTGGCGCTCGGCGATATTGATAACGATGGCCGGTTGGATGCTGTGGTGACCGGGAATGATGGCACGTTTTACGTTCTTCACAACGCAACAACGACGCAGAACCATTGGTTAACGTTGCTGCTTATCGGGCACAAAAGTAATCGCGACGCGATCGGCGCTGAAGTGAAAATAACAACCGTAAAAGGCATTCAGATGGCAACCGTCACGACCGCAGGTAGCTATCTTTCTTCCAGTGACAAGCGCGTGCATTTCGGTTTGGGATCAGAAAAGACTGCTAACGTCGAAATTCGCTGGCCCAATGGGATCCATCAAACGATCAAGAATGTCTCTCCCGATCAAATTCTTCGAGTGGATGAACCATCGCCTGAACCCGTAGAAAAACACAAATCCCAGTGATCTTGCAACCACGAGAACAAGTCAAGAACAGCTACGGATTCTTAATTTCCGGCGGCATTTGCCATTGCGGAACAAAAAAGTCGCCCAGTGGATCTGCCTCAACATTTTCAGGAGCGTTAGCAGAGGTAGTTGCAAAGGCAAGTGCATGCTCCTTATCGCCGGCTCGAGCGTAAGCGTGGCTGAGGAGTCGTCTGGCTTGTTCGTTATTTGGGCTAAGTCGAAGCGCTTCCTGCAGCTCGGTAATCGCGGCGTCGAGACGTCCTAAACTCAAGTCCGTCTTTCCCAGACTGAGATGTGCTTCCGCGTTAGAGGGATCCAGTTTCAGAGCGTCTTGAAAAGCCGCGATGGCTTCTTCTGGTTTACCGCTACGATCGAACGCCAAGCCACAAAAATAGCTGATCAGGAAATTCGGTCCCAGCTTTTGCTGCGCGATGGCAAGCTCCCCCGACGCTTCCTCGACGCGGCCCGTTCTCAAAAGCACCTGCGCCAATCCAATGTAGCCGGTAGGAAGCGGATCGCCCGCGGCCACCAGGTCGCGAAAATTTCTTTCCGCTTCGGTGTAATGTCCAGCAGCGAGCTGCGCCGCGCCCAGCCGTAAATGCAAAGCATATGACTTTGGATTAGCCGCGAGTCCGTCCTGAACCGCGGAAATCGCGTCCGAGTAGCGGCTCAATTCCATCAACTCGCGTGTCAGATTCAGCCAATTCTCTTCGTTGCCCGGAGCAAGGGCCGCGGCCTTGTGAAAAGCGTTGAGAGAGCGATCATTTTGCTTCAAGTCCGCAGCCGCAATGCCCACGATGGTCCAGGCTTCGGCAGATTCATGCGCGTTCGCATCGCCGCGCGTCAGTGCGTGCTGATAAGAATCAGCTTGGCCTATCGCTTGGCCGTAATTTCCGGCGAGCAGATAAGTGAGCGCCAAGTCGAATTGTCGCCAGAGATTTTCAGGCGTCGACGGAGCGGTACTCAATTGCTGGATGATTCGAATCGCCGAGCCATTCTCTCGAAGAGCCAGAAACAAGGCTGCCACATGAATGGATTGCTGGTCGTCTAAAGGTACCGTGGCGAGCTGCTCGAGAAGTTTGCGCGCTTTATCTTTATTTCCTAACGCAATCTGCGCGGTCGCCAATTGAATTGAGAAACTGGTCTCCGGCGGCAACGGCACGTTGGAGAACTCAATTTCTCGGATAGCCGGAGCATAAAGCCCCTCATCAAGCAGAACCCGGCCGAGATAATAATGAGCAAAAGAATCGCTCGGAGAAAGTTCTACAGCGCGGTTCAGAGCTACCCGCGCGGGCTCAAGTTCGTGCGCGTTCCATTTAAGAAATCCCAGATTTCGGTACGGGTCCTCCATTTGCGGATCGAGGCGAATCGCCTCGCGGTATTCGCTGGCAGCCTCTTCATTTTTCCCAAGACGGACCAACACAATGCCACGAAAATTACGAACGCGGGCATCTTCAGGGTGTTCGCGCTCCGCTTCGGTGAACTCTGCAAGGGAGTCGTCCATGCGATTCGCTTGCAGCGCCGCGAGGCCCCTTTGAAAGGAATCTTCCTGGCTCAGTCCCAGGGCCGCAGGTCTGTTAAGAGAATTGGCAAATGGAGGATCAGCAGTACAGACAAAAAGTAGAATCGCCAGGGAGCCCAAAAAACTTCGGAACAAAACGTGGGAAAATCGATTCATTTAATTTTCGGCGCGCCCTAGGGATCTTGGGTTGTATTTGTTATGGCCGCCAGCCGTTCCGTTTGCTTTTCCAACTTGCTGTGTGATTCGCGATTCAGCGACGTCGACAACGCGAATTCGCGGCTGGCATTCTCTTTCTGCCCCAATGCCTGGTACGCTCTGGCGAGTTTGTAGTGCACTGAGCCATCGTGATCGGCAGTCACCGCGATCTTTAATTCTTCTTCGGCTTTGCGGTAATCACCAAGTTCGGAGTACGCTGTCCCCAAATCTCGATGTATATCCGAATTTCCAGCGTCGGCAGCGAGCGCGCTGTTCAGATAAGGCAAAGCTTTCTCAGGCTGGTGTTCCAACAGATAGGTATCTCCGAGATCGGTCAGCGCCCCGGAGTGATGGGGATTGGACGCCAGTTCGGCCTCGAGTTCAACTCGGGCTTCGGGGACCTTCAGGTCCTTCCAGAGCAGATGACCCAGGCTGTAGTGCAAGTTTGGCAGGGATGGCTTCAACAAAACCGCCGCGCGATATTCTTCTATAGCATTCCCGTCGTCCCCCTTCGCGGCCGCGATATCGCCCATCAGTTGATGCCAGCGGTAAGAGTTCGGATCCGCCTGGTAAAGTCTCAGATATGCGGCGGTAGCCAATTTTTCGTCACAGCGCGCGCGCCAATAGGAGGCTTCTAACGATTTGCTTTCTGTCGCCGGCAACCCGTCGAGTGTGCGAAGAGCCGCCTCATACTCTCCGGCTTGCAGTAACGCATTCACGACTTGCGTGCGCAGTTCAGCAGAGGTCCGCGGAGGCAGCCCGGGCTGCGTGCAAAACGCAACCTGAGAAAACCGATCCTGGCGCAGCAGGAGATTCATATCCGCTTCCGAACAGCTTTGGCCAGCAGTTGATTCCTGCGTCTGCAAACCTGCCAGACTATCCCCGCCAGCCACTTGCGCAGGATTCCCGCTTTGCGTCGCCAGAAAGGCAAGAGCCACACGGGCGGCCGGAATCTCTTTATTTCGCAGCTCCACCGATAACGGCGCTATTTTCGCGAGTAAGAAGCTGGGCAGCTGTTCGATAGATGAGTCACCGAATCCACTTTCGCGCAAACCGAGAATCCGTTCCACTTGTATCTCATCGATGGCGATCGCCTGGGTCCAATCCGTCAGTGCCGCGTCAATATTGCCCTGAATCAATTCGATTTCTCCGCGGCGCACCAGTACGCGTAGACTTTGCGGATTGAGTTGCAATTCCTCTTCAAATTCCAGCGCAGCCTGCTTTACTTTTCCCGCGCCCAACAAAACTTCCCCCAGCTCCACATGAAGCCCTGCTTGATGTGGTGAAGCCGCCAGAGCGTTCTGGAAATGAATTACCGCGGATGGCCATTCATTACTCGCGGCGTAGCTCTCCGCAAGAAGTTGTTCCTCTCGAAAAGACTCCGGAGCAATTTTTTCCATGTGCGCGACTTCTTGTTTCCCCAGCCGCTCGTAGGCGTGCCCAAGCAGGTACAGCAAATCCACGTCCTTGGGCTGCAACGCCAGCGCCTGTCGGATGGTGGCCACTTCGGCATCTAAGTCGCCGGATATTTCCTGCGCCGTCGCCAGCCACAACCATATTTCCGGCTGGTTTGGCGATGCTTTCAGCGCCGTCTGCAAATAGGGAACGGCCTTAAGCCCTTCGCCCATTTTGCAGTAATCGACTCCCATGAAAAAATTCGCGCCCGTTAGCGACGGTTTTAATTTCAAAGCGCGGCGGAATTCGGTCATAGCTTCGGGATAACGATTCTGCAGCTGGTAAACCAAGCCGAGATTCATGTGCACTTCCGCGAATTCCGGCGCGACCGCAATCACAATTTTGTATTCCTTCTCGGCCGTCGCGTAATCCTTCTGCCGCTGAGCTTGCTGGGCCGCGGCGAAGTGCGACTGAATCTCTGCATCCGAATCGGGTTTTTGCGTTGTGGTTTGCGCAGCTAGGTTCAAAGCTGCCACTGCTAGAGCTACGAGCGCGAGTAATCGAAGCGCAAACTTAGTGGCGGAAATTGATAGACGCATTACAGAATTCAGGCTCAATCGAGATTTGTCCATTCTACTTGGGCAACCCGCGCGACACATCACGATTTTTCTTTGAATGGATGGAAGCACTCCGCTGTTCGCACGAGATTAGCAGCCCGGGAATCGGCGCTGTAAGCGCTACTGAATGCGGCGCACCGCAACGAGCGTCGTGGAATTTGGGGCTCCCGATACCGTGCGGGATCGGATCAGCGCTTCAAACCAGATGTTTTGCGAAGCTCCTTGAGCAGCGGAAATTCCCAGCGCGCTCATCAGCTGGCGCCGATTTTCTTCGTCGGCAAGAAAACGACCGGCCGCTTCGGTGCCTTCCTGCTGAAGTCCTTGCAGTGCTAAAACGCTGCCATCGTGCGTCGCATTGGGCAGCAACGAAATCGTCGCGTAGTCTTCTCCTTGCGTTCCGGTCCACCGCAGACCTTCGTATTCCGGCTTCTCTCCGGGCAAAGGATTTTCGTTGACGAATACTTTCACGCTCTTACCGACGACGGATTCGCTCTCGCGGAAATTCAGCTTGTCCTGCAGCAAAGCCACCCACGGGTTGGAAGCAGGGCTTCCAATAAAGATGTAGTTGTTGTGGTCGAGATCCCGCATGCGCAGATCCCGCGGATACCGCACGGAAACCTGCGACTGCAATGGTCCAGCCATCTTGTAGAGCGAAACAACATCGGCAACGTCCGCGAAGGAGGTCAACGTGGAATTCGAGATGTACTCGCTCAGCCGCGAATCGGCTGGCCCGTCCTTACTGGTGCTCGCGCTGTGAAGAAAATCGCGGCGAAGGTATTGATCAAGCGACCCTGACTGGCTCGCCAGAATGCGAGACATACCATAATTACTGTCGGCCACTACAATCAGGGTCTGATGCCGCGCGTCAAAGAGTTGAGAAAACGGCCACGGCTCAGCAGCGGCGGCCACCGCTGTGCTCGCCAATCCTCCGCTCGTCGCTGTCCGGTATCCCAGGATGACGCACAAGACCGCCAGCACCGCGCAAATGGCCCATGGCACCATCGTTCGCCCCGGCCAGACCGCCACAGGAGCGATCTTCGGCGCCACCTCGACCGGCGGTGGAGTTGGCGGCTTAGTGACAGTTCTAAATGCCGGCGCGTAAGCACCCTTAGGTATCTCAAGTATGAGCGACTCGTTGCGGCCATCTTCGTTGAAGTACTCGTGCAGCTTCAGTCGCAGCTGCCGGGCGTGCACCCGAACGGAGCTATCTTCCAAGGGGCTGTAATCGGAAGGCTTGTGGAACAGCGCGTTACCAATGTGTTGCTCGGTCAGCTCGTGAGCATGGCCCCGAATGGTCTGTTCCGTGACATATTGCAACAAATCGCGTAAGCGCGTGCCCTTTTGAAACGGTGGGCTGGAGATGATCCGCTGTACGAGCTGCCAACGCTCGTCGGATAGGAGGTTGTCGGCGTTTAACGGTGGCGAAACGGACGTTTGCGCGGAAGCCATGCTGTTCGGTGCATTCAATTAAGGAATTGAATGCATGAATACTAACACAGGCGCCGTTCAAGTCAAGCACCTAACTCGTTGTCCTACAGTACTTTTGAGGAACTTGACCGATTTTTACCGGTTCTCGGGTTCGGTGAATCGCCACGTTTTCACCTGTGAGGCCCTTTCGTCGCGGCGCATAATAGCCCGTATCATAAAAAAGAAAATTCAACCCCTGACCCCATCAATTTCACAAAGGAAACCTACAAGTTATGGCCACCAAGACGGTTTCGCGGCGTCGTTTCATTCAGAAGTCGCTGAAGGGCGGCTTGGCAGCCAGTATCACCTCGGCCTCTGGATTCGCGATCATTGGGCCGGCGGCCGCCTCAAGCGATGCCCCCGGACTGTCGCTTTTTGTCACGGGCGATGCCAAAAAAGGGTTTTACGTCACGGTTCTCCACGATGGCCGGGCCATCGCGCAGCATAACAAGGGCGGTGAATTCTCCGCGTATTTTCAGAACGAAGAACGAAGCGTGGAAGACCGCGTCATCTCCTGGAAGGCCACCTCCTGGACCATTGATTCCGCGCACGTCACCCTTCGTGGCGAATGTAAGTTACAGAATTTAAATACCACGGTGTATGCGCAGGTGGAGTACGCGGTGGTGACACCTCACGTGGTTAGAAAGAAAATCCGGCTGCAGCAGGCCGACATGTTTATGCTGCACTATCAGTTGAGTAACCGCTTGGAGGCGACTGACGAACCGGCCAAATTTTGGAGCTTTGATCAACAGGACTGGCTGGGAGAATCGTCGCGCGAATATTTTCCGGCGGCTGGTTTTCGCACCAAGAATGGATTATGCGTTGGCCTGCTGACAGACTCCGGATATCGCAACCAATGGACTCGGATCGTTCGACGAGACGGCCGTCCTGTTAAACCGGCGCCCGCCAGGATTCCCGACGTCAATTTATATTCCGCCGCGCGCCGCGAACAACGCGATCGGGGAGAATTTTTTATTCAACAAACCTTTGGAGAGTTATTGGAACAACTTCCCGGAGATGTGAACGGCAAGGCAGTCTCGCTGCCCGGTATTTCTTCCTGGAAAAAACACGGCGATGCGGCTTTGGAAACGGTTGGCGGCGCGGCGGTGTTGTCCGCGAGGAATTCCGAGAACGGTGTCATTGTCCCGTTTACGGCCGAGAGCCCAGCACTTTACTCGCTGGACGTGCAGTACCGTTCGCCAGTGCCCGTAGCGATTGAAATCTGGAATGTCGATGAGCAATTGCGCAAGATTACCGACATCACCTTGTACAACGACGGCCTTCCTCCATCACCGGACGCCTGGAATGATTTTAAAACCACGGCCTTCGTTCCGGGGTTGCGAGGGAATCGCTGCGCCCTGTTCATTTCCGTCGCTCCGTCGGAGCAAGGTAAAACCGCGGATGCGCCTTCAGCTTCTTCAAAAATCGAAATCCAGGGTTTGCGAATTGCGCGCGTAGCAACTCGAAGTCAACCTTATCACCGGCTGGAAATGGGGCAGGCCAGCGAAAAAACAGTTTTCATTTTTGCGGATGACAAAGTCCAGGACACCATTCGTGGCCATCGACTGGCCAGCCAGATCTATCTCGCGGACGGCCTGGGCTTCAAGGGAGGAGACACGGAGAAGGTCGTTTACGCGGATCTGATGATGCTCTGTTGGATTGCCAGCCCCGAGAGCTTCCGGCCGATCCTGGCGCCCAGTATCTGGTATTCGGCCGCCGGAGAAATGTACATGCGCGACAGTTTTTTTGCTCTGAATGGCGTTCATAACTGGGAATTGAATGAGGGCGTGTTCAACGTGTGGGCCGAAAATCAGGGAGAGGATGGCGCGATAAACACCTTAGTCGAACCCAATCTGGCCAACGTAGAGCGCAAATCCAATGACTCCACTCCGCTATGGCTGATGTGGGCTTTGCTGAACAAGCGGCGCTTCGGTACCAAGTTACCCGCGGAAAGAGTGCGTAAAGCCGCGGAATATTGCCTCACCACATATGATCCACGTGGCGACGGCCTTTGTTCGGCGCAGTTCGTCATGGGCCAACTGGACGTCATCCGCTATCCAGAAGGCACTTCGGTAATCTGCGAAAACCAGGGAATCTTGGCGGTTACTTTGCGGGTGATCAAAGACCTTCAAATCCCGGGTGTGAGTGAAACAATTCAGGAGTCACGTCTTGCCCGCGCTGAAGAGCTCTATCGCGGCTATTACGACCCCGCGAAGAAGTTTCTTCGCCCTGCGCGCGACATCGACGATGCCATCGGATTCGCCGAAATCTTCCCCGAGTATCTTTCTCTCTGGCTCTTCAACCGCAAACTTCTTGCCGATGAGATGGTGGTCAATCACCTCGATCGCATACCGGTGATGATGCCCCGCGCGGAATGTCCCTTTCCTCAAGCCAAAGGCACCGTGCGCCCGATTTTGATTGGACATCGCGGGCCCGATGAGAACGGCAAGACGTGGAGTTATTTCGACGACAAATGGCACCCCATGATTAGCGATTCCTTCGCTGCTACTTATACGAACCACGGCGCCGATGGGATTTATTACAACGGGGGCTCCTGGATGCGTCTCGAGATCTGCGGATATGTAGTCGGCATGCTTCATGGATGGACTCCGGCGAAAGAGGCCATCGCAAATCGCCTGTGGGCTGAGTTGAACATCTCGACTGATTTCCCGACCAGCCAGGAATACATCGCTACAGACTCGGCGAACCCCTACTACGGTTACCACCGGGTTTTCGCGTGGAATTCGTTTGTACTGCAGGCGCTGGAGCTGGCCGGACTGCGGACGGCAGATATGGATCCTGGTGATTCCTCAATAATCGCCTAGACTGTTCCGGAATTGGCGATGTAACGTACTAAAAAAACTCACTTGATTTCTGTTGGGATTAAATTGAACGGCCAGTTAAGTTCCTTAGGTTCAGTCTGATGGCGCGTTTCGCGTTCTCGTATTTTGTGAATCACAATGATTTCACGTGTGAGACCCTTGTCTTTATCGCTTAACGGGCCGAGTATGCATGCAAATACTGTCCTAGTATAAAACCACTAGGGCGGCAGGCATATTTTGGGGTGCTCGGTTCTGGGTCATTTAACTCCGCGATTTCTGCGTCCGCGTTCACCAGAGTCAAATCACGACAGAACCAGCCAAGGGGAATCCATTGAAGATACTTTTGTGCATATTCGCGTTTTTCTTACTCTTTTCAGCGGCAAACCTTCCAGCTCAAACTACAAATGGCAGCATTCAGGGAACAGTAACTGACCCCAGCGGCGCGCCCGTCGGCGGAGCCAACGTCACCGGTCGCAATCTGGACACCAGCCTTTCCGTCGCCACAGTAACCAGTGACGCCGGCCTCTACTCCCTTGCCAATCTGCCCCCCGGTCGCTACTCGGTGACTGTCGAAGGCCCCAATATGAAGAATTATGTACGCGAAGGCGTAACCGTGCAGACCGGCAGCACCGTTTCTCTCGATATTCAAATGCAACTTGGCGGAGTTTCGGAGAACGTGACGGTTTCTGCCGACGCCAGCCAGCTTGAAACAGCTACTTCCGATATCGGGGCAACCGTCCAACAAGTCCTGGTGGAGAATTTGCCACTGGAAGTTTCTGGCACGGTGCGAAACCCCGTACAGTTCATTACTTTAATTCCCGGATTCGTTGGGAATGTGGGGAACGATCCGGGCAGCAACTCTACCGATGACTTCAAGGTCGACGGTGGTCAGGAAAATAGCACTGACGTACTTGTCGACGGCGTTTCCATTTCGCTTGTTTCGCCCAATACCCAGTGGAATAAGGGCATTTCGACGGAAGGCGTACAGGAGTTCAAGGTTCTTCAAAGCAACTTCTCTCCCGAATATGGCGAATCCGGCGATGGAATCGTAAGCCTGACCATAAAATCCGGGACGAACGATTTCCATGGTTCGGTTTATGACTTCTATCGCAATCGCGCACTCGACGCCAACAGTTGGGTCAATAACACTGCCGGAGTCGGAAAATCCGTAAATACGCAGAATGACTTTGGCGCCACATTCGGCGGCCCAGTGCGCATACCTCACCTCTATAACGGCCGGGACAAAACCTTTTTCTTCGTTGACTACGAAGGTTTCCGCTTCAGGACCGGGAACAATAATTTTCAGACTTTCCCAACTGAAGCTTTCAAGAGCGGTGACTTCTCGTCCCTGCTTCCGAAAACGCAGCTTTACGATCCGGTCACCCACCAGGCCATCCCCGGCAATATTCTCAAGAACGACCCGAATTTCACGCCCAGCAAAGTGGTCTCCAACATTCTGGCCCTTCTGCCCACGACAACCGGCGCCAGTCAAAATAACGTTCTCGATACCACCATTTCGACGACGACGGCAAACCTTTTCGATATCAAAATTGACGAAAATATTTCCGACAAACACAGAATTTCGGGTGGTTTTGACTACGACAATACCAACACAGGTGGAAAATCAAATCTCGGTCCACTTTTCGGTTCCACGACTCCGCAAAAC
>DATMOS010000104.1:0-40557 GCA_035568155.1 Verrucomicrobiia bacterium
GCTCCCCCCACGCCGTCGCCGCAATCCACACCTCCAGACGCGTCTAGTCCTGCGGCGCAAGCCCCATCCGCAGGCCAGAACCCCACCGTGATCCAAAGCCGCGTCAATCTCGTCGACATTTTGTTCACCGTTCTAAATCGCCGCAACAAACTTGTCCCCGACCTCGAAAAAGCCGACTTCAAGATTTTTGACGACAAAGCCCCCCAGGAAATTCGCTATTTCAGCAAGCAGACCGATCTTCCCCTGCGCATAGGAATGCTGCTCGACACTTCCAACAGCATTCGCGACCGCCTGAAATTCGAACAGGACGCCTCCACAAATTTCCTCTTTAGCGTTTTGCGCCATAACAAAGATGAAGCCTTCGTCATGACCTTTGACGACGAGCCCCAAGTCATCCAGAAATTCACCGGCGACGCCGGAGCCTTGCGCGATGAAATTTTCAAGACTCGCGCCGGTGGCGGCACTGCTATCTACGACGCCATCTACTCCGCATGCTTCAATGAATTGAGCCACCCGCCCCGTCCACCCGGCGACCAGCCCGACGTCGTGCGCCGCGTCATGATTCTAATTAGCGATGGCGATGACAATCTCTCCACTCGCACTCGCGCCGAAGCCATCGAAATGGCCCAACGCGCCAGCGTGGTGATTTACACCATCAGCACCAGCACCCAATGGATTGCGCTTTCGCAGACCGATCCATCCAAGGCCGCCAATCGCAAGAACCACCTCACCCCCGGTGATCAAATTTTGCAGGATTTAGCGGAAGAAACCGGCGGCCGCGCCTTTTTTCCTTACCACGTGGATGATTTAGATCAATCGTTTCAGGACATCGGAGACGAGCTGCGTAACGAATACTCCATCGCCTACAGTCCCACCAATTACGTTATGGATGGCCGCTACCACAAAATCCGCATCGAAACCCCCGACCATAAGGGTTATCAAGTCCGTGCCAGACGCGGTTACTTCGCGCGAGCCGGTGCCAACTCCGCCAGACCAGGAACTCCCCCAGCGGGCTCTCCCCGATAAGCAGCTTCTCCCCTGGGAGCGTAATAGCCTTTCCGCGCCAGCACTTTCAAATCGTGATTATTCGTTTCCACTTTAATTTTGCGAAACTTCCCGTCCCGCGCCGCGTTACTCGGGTAATAGCCCAGCGTGTACTGGCTGCGCAGCTCGTCCGAAATTTCATCGAACGCTTCTTTCAATTTCTTCTCATTACTCACGACAATCATTCGTCCGCCAGTTTCGTCCGCGAGCTTCTTCGCGACACCAGGATTCCCGCCCCCAAATCTCCGGTCCGCCACCAGCAAAACGTGGATCACCGAATCCGTCCTCTGCGCCGACTCAATAGCATCTTCAATCCTCACTTTGCTGCCTTCGTCTTGCGCATCCGTCACGATCACAATCGCTTTCCGTCCGGCCTCAGTGTTCAGCTTTTCTCCGCTCGCCAAATAAATCGCGTCATAGAGCGCCGTCCCCGTCATCTGCTGATTTCCAATCGGCCCAGGATTCCCCGCGATCATTCCTCCGCCAGGAGTATTAATCCGCGCCCGTCGCACCGCGCGATCCAGCTGCGCCCGATCATCCGTAAAGTCCGAAAGCATATCCACGTCCGTATCAAACGACATCACCAGCGCTTCATCGCCCTTGCGTAGCACACGATCCAAAAACTGGCTCCCCGCCGCTTGAATCGCCCCCAGCATGTCCTGTTCGCTCCCGGAAGTATCCAGCAGCAGAGCCAGCGTAATCGGCAGGCTCACTTCCTTGGAAAAAAACGAAATCTTCTGGTCCTGGTTATCCTCAATAATTTTGAAGTCTTCCTGCTTCAGGTCCCCGACAATCCGTTTATTTTTATCGCGCACCGTGGCGAACACGTTCACCAGGTTCACTTGCGACCGGATCACCGGCCCCTGACCACCGCTCTCCTGGGGGACCGCCGGCACCGCCAGCATCGCCGCGCTGCTAACTGCCAACCACACCCTCGCAAGTTTGCTCAAAGAATGCATGTATACTTTCCTCTGTTAGAATCCGCTGTTGCTCGCCTCTGGTGGCCAGCATGCATCCTACGATGCCGTGAACGGACGGGATGGATGCGTGGCCCGAATCCTCGAGAGGCTAAATCGACACGAAGTTTGGCTTGAGGCCCATGAAAAGTCTACGAAAAACCATAATCGTCGCCCTCACCCTCATCCCCTTCGTCGCAATGAACGCGCAGGAAACTAAGCCAGATACCCCTGCTCCTGCATCGAATGCTCAGCAGCCGCCGCCTCCGGCCGATACCGGCGCCAATGGCCAAGGTGGCAGAATCGTAATCCCAGTCAACCAGGTAATCGTTCCCGTCACCGTCAAAGACGGTTCCGGCCGCCTCGTCCCCGACTTGTCCAAAGACGAATTTCGCATCTTCGAAGACAAGGTCGAGCAGCGCATCGCCTATTTCAGTAACGAAGCCTTCCCCCTCTCCATGGTCATTCTCATCGACAACGACCTAAAACGAAAAGATGCCGAGGAAGTCGCCGGCAGTTTGCGTGCCATCGTCGCCGGCCTCAGCGCCGCCGATGAAGCCTACGTCGCCCGCTTCGATGAGTTTTTCCACGAAGGTCCCGGCTTCACGAAGAATCAGGACAAATTACTCACCGAAATTAAACGGACCGAGCTGGACACCAAGCCGTCCGTAGCACCGCCTGGCCCCGCGATGACCGACGGCCCGGTAATCAATGGACACTCCGCCATCGGAGATTCGCCCAATGTCGCCCCTACCACCAACGTTATCAAAGGCCAGTCAACCAAAGCGCTGGACGACGCAGTCTACAGCGCCTCGCAAATTTTAAAAGACCGCGGCCGCGAGCGCCGCAAGCTCATTTTCCTCATCTCCGACGGAGTCAACGGAATCAGATCCAATACCCACGACTACAAGTCCACCGTAAAAGAATTGTTGCGTTACGAGATCTCCGTCTACAGCGTGGCCGTCAGCAGCGCCTATTTCGAACGCCGCTTCAGCCGCCTCGTCGATTACGCTCATGATTCCGGAGGCGACGTCTACTTCGCCGCCAAGCGCAGCACCATGGAAGAACTCTATTCCCGCGTCACTGAAGAAGCCCGCAATCAATACACCCTGGCGTATTCCCCAGCCGGAACGAATCGCGCGCTCGACTATCACACCATCGAAGTCCGCGTTAAACGTGAAGGCCTCACCGTCGACGCCCGCGAAGGCTACTACGCCGGCGCCACCCCCCACTAATCATCACGATTAAGCGCCTGGTCGATGAAAGAAAACTGAGCAGAAGCGCCCACCCGCCACGGCGGGTAAACCCTTTGCAAAAATCGCAAAAGGTAGGCCACCCGGTTATTCTGCGACTTTCTTTCCCCGACCACGCGCGCCTCCTCCCTCACTTCTTCCGCATTCAACAAAAATTTTGTTTTTTGCTGCTAGTGTGCGCGACTTATTTGTGAGACAACTATATCGGGCCGAGCGATTTTTTCCGGCCATTGAAAATTGCGGAGGTGTTTGTGAAGAAGAAGCCAGCAAAGAAGAGCACCACAAAAAAGGGTAAGTAGCACCTCAATCAGATTGAAAAAAAGGGCGCCGCGGATTTTTTCGCAGCGCCCTTCTTATTTTCAGCTGTTTGAATCTCGCTTCAACAGCTCCGTCTGCGAGCTCCGTCTATGAACTCAATGCCTCTTCATGGCTCGGGCAAATCGGCCGGTAAGCGCAATTCCGGCACAGGTAGCCCGGCTTTGCCGGGAACTGCCCCGCGCGAATATCTGCCGCCACTTCCTGCACAATTTTCTGCGCATCCTGCAGTTGCTTGGCATCTCGCGTCGTCGCCTGTATCTGATTATTCTGCAGGTAATGAAACACCAGCCGTACCGGGTTCCATTCGAATATCTCCACCGCCGCCAGCGCGTAAATGCTCAACTGCAAATCCCGCCGCGCATCCAGATCCTTCTTGGGCTTGCCGGTTTTGTAATCGACAATCTCCACGTTGTTGCCGCCCAACGCGTTCACCTGGTCAATGCGCCCGGCAATAATCACGTTGTTTTCCATCGGCAATTCGAACGTCTTCTCCTGCTCCAGAATTTCCGGCAAACTTTCCTGCATCGCCGCGTGAAATACCTTCAGCTGTTCCAGCCCATCTTTCTTGTACTCGTTCTCCTGATAATCGTCCTCAAAGCCCGCCGATTTCCATTCCGTCTCAAATATCCGCTGCACTTCCTCGAACGGCAACTTGTTGCCCTTGCGCAATTCCGCCAGCGTTCGCCTGATCGTGTCGTGCACCACTCGGCCAAATGTCAACGTCCCTCGCGGCCCTTCCTCCAGTGCCCACAACCGTCCAAACAAATATTGCTGCGGGCATCTGCGGTAATTATCCAGCGCCGAAGGACTCAGCTTCAGCGGCTCAGGCGACGGCGGATGAAACATTTCCGCCCACGACGCAATCCGCGAAAAAATTCGCGGCGGATCAATCGGCGCCGGAAACAATGAAACCGCCATCGCGCCGCCATTCGGCACTTCATCACTCGCGACCCGCGGAGCCACTCGCGGCGCCATGTGCACCACGTCCCGCCGCTTCACCAGCGGATCCATCACGATGTCCTCGACAAAAGTAGGCACTTTGCCCTTCTTGTCCGTCAGCGTCGTAATTGTCAGCCGTTCCCGCGCGCGCGTCAGCGCCACGTAAAACAGCCGCCGCTCTTCCTGTATGTGAAATTGCTCTGCAGGCGCGCCTTCTTTCATCAACTCGGCAGGGAACTCAAACTTACGCATCCGCTCCGACGCCGGAAACGCCTTGTTATTCAACCGCAGCAAAAACACGTGCGGAAACTCCAGCCCCTTCGCGCCGTGCACCGTCATCAGCTGCACCGCGTCGCCCGGAACATCATCCTCCAGGCTCACCGTCCCGCCCGCCTGGTCGAAATAATCCAGGTACTCCAGAAATTCCGCCAGCCCCTTCGTATCGCTCTTCGGTTCCCATTCCACGACAAATTCCGCCAGCCGCGTCACATATTTGCGATCCTGCACTGCCGCGCGCTCACGAATTTCCAACCAGTCGATCACCGAGCCTAGAATTTGCTTCGCGCTCCGCCGGTTAATGGTCTTCCGTTGCGCCGAAAGAAAATCCAGCAGCACCTGTACAGAAGCTTGCGACGCGTCAAACGCCAATTCCGTCTGCGGCGCCTGCAAAATATCGATCAGCGCCGCGCCGCGTTTCTTCGAAGCCCGCTGCGTCAGTCGCACCAGGTCTTGCGGCTCCATGTGCCACGCCGGCGCCGCCAGCACCCGCGCGCAAGCCACATCGTCATAGGGCTGCGCGATCAACCGCAGGTACGCCAGCACATCCCGCACCAGCGGATGCTCCAGAATCGAAAGCTTGCTGATCACAAATGGAATCTTCGCCCGCGAAAGTTCTTCCACCAGTTGATCGCGATGCGCGTGTTGCCGATACAGCACCGCGAAATCCTTCCACTGGTGTCCCGCGCGATGCAGCCGTTGCAACTCACCGGTAACCCACCGCGATTCCTCATCCGCATTAGCCAGTTCCGCGATGCGAATTTTCTCCCCCTCGGGATGAGAGGTCGTCAGCACCTTGGGAGGGAACCGCTCGCTCCGCGCGTTCTGTCCGATAACGTGCGTCGCCACCCGCAAAATATTCGGCGTTGACCGGTAATTCTCCGTCAGCGTCACGCGATACCGCCTGGGATCATCCGTATCCTTCAAGCCCGCGAACCGCTTTTCAAAAATGGCAAAGCTCGCAAACGAAGCCCCGCGAAATCTATAAATAGCCTGGTCGTTGTCGCCCACCACAAAAATATTTCGCGGCTCGGCGCACAACAAATCCAGCAGCTCGATTTGCGCGATATTTGTATCCTGAAACTCATCCACCAGGATGTAGCGGTAACGCTGCCGCAGTTTTTCCCGCAGTGCCGCATCTTTTTGCAGTAGCTCCACCGCGCCGGTAATCAGTGAATTAATCGATACCCGGTTTTTCTCCCGCAGCAATCCCTCGCTGGCCCCGTAAGCCCGCGCAATTTCCTGTTGCAGCGCCACCTGATCGGCGTGCTCCGCGTACGTATCCTCGTCTAGTTCACCGCGCTCCGCTTCCAGCTTTGTTCCCAATCCATCGGCATAAGCTTGAAAGTCTTCGCAGGAAACCAGTTCGTCCTGGCATCTACTAAAAAATTCCAGAAAATCATTCAAAAACTGTCCCGGGTCCGGAAGCCTCCTATACTTCTCTAGCCGCAGCCGCGCCAGATTCCGCCGCAATAAAATCCAGTGATCGCATTTATCCAGAATCACGCGCCCCGGATCCAGGTCCACCAGCAGCGCCTCGCAAAACGAATGAAACGTCGCCAGCGTGACGTCCTTGCCTCGCTCCCCCACCGCCTTCACCACCCGCGCCTTCATCTCCCCGGCCGCCTTCTTGGTAAAGGTCAGCCCCAGAATATTTTCGCCCGTAATCGAAGCGTCCGTCTCCAGCAGGTGCCGGATCCGCTCCGTAATTACCCGCGTCTTCCCCGTCCCCGCCCCCGCAATCACCAGCAGCGGCCCGGTGCCATGAGTGATCGCGCGCCGCTGCGCCTCGTTCACATCCAGCAGGGGACTAGCCGTCGCCGGCACTCCCATTTCAAAAAGTGTAGCCATCCGCTCCATAGTCTATCCAATTGCCAGGCGAACAGGAAGCGAACCTTTAGCCACGCCCGATCTCGGTAGTGTGCCAGTTTCCAATTACCTGGCTTAAGGGCTGGAACACCATTTTGTACACCAAGCACCCCTCCAGCGACTTATACAATTCAAACTGATCGGGAGTTTGACCCGCATCTGGCCGGTTCCATCGCGCGGCTGCCAGTTTTTGTCCCCGATAACATGCGTCAGACCACAGTGGTATTATTACCAAGAGACTGCTGCACGGTCGAACGCCATCATCAACTTTCACTAGGTATTTAGGCTCAGAGTACAATGCATTAGCAACGGAGGTCGCAGAACTGCGGCAGCGTAACAAGTTTGTAACTCAGAGATCCGCAGCAGCATCGAATTCGCACGACCCTCCCCAGGAGCGGGAGGTGAAGGCAAGAAATGTCCCCGGTTTTTGCCAAAGAGAACTTGATTCTGGGCCTCGCAAAGCTGATTTGCCTGAGCCTGCCAGTGCTGCTTTGCAGCTTTCCCGCCTCGTCTCAACAGCCTCCAATCGACCAAACGACGAGTAGTGCTCTATCTGACTCTGACTCGCAGGGAATACAGACTTCCGCCGGTGAGCAGCAACACGCCGAGCATCAACTGGGAAGCATCCGCGGTAAGGTTGTTGATCAATCCGGAGCCGACATTGCCGGAGCCGTCGTGAAGCTTTCGCGTGAAGGCCAATCTTCAAGCCTCGAGGTAACGTCGGGCGAGGACGGGCTATTCGCGTTTTCCAATGTCGCCCCGGGCCCCTTCCAGCTCACAATTTCATCTCCTGGCCTCGCGTCGCAGCAGTCCTCCGGGACTCTGCAATCTGGTGAAGCCTACGTCACTCCGCTGATTATGTTGGTCATCTCCACTCAGGTAACGGAGGTGCACGTTGCTCTGACGCCCGTGGAACTGGCGCAAGCGCAGATCAAGGAACAAGAAAAGCAGCGGGTCTTCGGAGTGATCCCCAACTTCTATGTCAGCTACGAACCCATCTCCGCTCCTCTCTCGGCGAAACAAAAGTTTGAGCTTGCCTGGAAATCGGCTAGTGACCCGATCACTCTTGTCGGGGTTGGGTTCGTGGCCGGGATTAGCCAGGCCGGAGATCGTTGGAGCTCTTACGGACAGGGAGCGCAAGGGTATGGAAAGCGCTACGGCGCAACTTACGCCAATGTTTTTGCCGCAACGTTTATCGGAGGGGCGGTAATGCCTTCGCTTCTAAAGCAGGATCCACGCTACTTCTACAAAGGAACTGGTAGCAAGCGATCCAGGATTCTCTATGCCGTGGCGAGCTCGGTTATATGCAAAGGGGACAATGGGCGCTGGCAGCCCAATTACTCGAACGTCATCGGAAGTTTTGGTGGCGCCGGACTGCAAGCCCTCTATCTTCCCGCGAACGATCGCCGCGGATCAGGGTTCGTAGTCTCCTCGGCGCTAATCAGACTTGGTGAGACGTCTCTCGTCGGTGTCCTTCAGGAGTTCGTTTTTTCGAAGTTGACACCCAATCGCCCTAGGCGTGTGACATCGCAGCCCTAAGTACCCACCGCGGGGCAGTTGTCGACCGAACGAGCGAAGAGTCTTGGGAACGAAAATCGAAGGGCGCACCGAATGTAAATTTCGGTACGCCCCCAACTCACCAAGAAAGAGAACTGTTACGGCCTTCGGATTTGATTACCTGCCGAAGCGCCACACCAGTCCGCTCTGTATTCTCAGGTTGTTCTGACCAGTCCCAGCAAAGTGCGTGTAGAGATAATCGACCTGGATGGCTCGGAAGGAAACGCGCCGCGTCAGGGTGACATCGGCCCCGCCGCCTGCAGCCGCTGCAAAGGCGTTGCTAGTCGCCGAGCCAAAACCAGTTGCACCGGCAGAGAACCGCTCGCCACCGAACAGCGCTTGAACGAACGGAAACACGCGTCCATGAGTGGGGAAATAGATACGCGGCCCGACGAGATAGCTCAACTCGTGCGAAGTGAAGCCGGACGGCAACCCCGTGACCTTGCATGCTCCGAACTCACCGATTACGCCGACCCGCGGCGCCAGGTAAGCTCCGAATGAGCCAGACCCGCCCTCGCAGTTGGCACCAGAAGCTCCGTTGCCCGGATTCAACCGAATATACTGATAGTCTCCAGAAACCTCGAAGCCTCGGCCTTCTTGCGCGTTCGCAGACACCGCAGAGACCGCGGAAACCAAGAACAACCCACACACCATCAGCAACTTACGCATTTCTCTCCTCCAAAGACTCTATTTGGTTCAGCTAGTACTATTACTATGATGAGCGACGCACATTCTCGGGGCAAGCGTGCTGCGTCCAGTGGTTTCCCGGGGGGAACTTGTCCTCTAGGTCAAGGCGTGTGACCACTCGAACAGGCTCCAATTTCGCCCTTGCCTGTGTCGCGTCCTCGGCGTGCTCGACTGTTGCAGGGCCTCGGCACAGCCAGTCCGTTGTGAACGCGTTGATTGCAAACTGATCCCCTACCCCATCTCAGTTCATTTAAAGGCAAAATGCCCATAACGGGGCGGCTTCCCGGCAGAGAATCAAATTCGGCAATTGAAAGAGGCTAAGAACAATCCAAACCGAAACCTGAACCTCCGAGCTTTAGCGCTGCGACTTCTCGCCCGAAGCCACCTGCGCGTTAAACTCGCCCGACTTCTTCTTCGGAACCGACAGCGTTCGCCAATCGCTTCCCGCAAAATGCCTCGCCACATAAACGATCTGCCCGACGTGGTACGAATAATGCGCAATCTGCCGGTTGATAGCTTGCGTTACCGAATGCGGCTCGGTTCGAATAGTGATCGTTCTCGATAAGTCTGCATCCGTCACCGAAGTCAGCGCTTCGAATAAGTAGTTCCAACCTGTGTCCCACATCGCCACAATTTCGGCGCGCGTTCCAGGCGCATCCTCAAACTCCGTATCCCGTTGCCGGTCCGCCTTCTCGCCATCCGTCGTCAAAAAATTGCTCCATCGCGAACGCATGTTCCCCGCCATATGCTTCACAATGATCGCCACAGAATTCGACTCCGGATCGATCTCCGCGCAAAGCTTCTCGTCCGGACATTGCGCAATCGCGCTGTCCCCCATCCGCTTGTAGTACCGAAATAAATCAATCGCATCCTTCAGATAAGAAGTAGTGAATTGGTGTGCCATACCGCGATTCTCCCCCGCCAAAAAAGGCAAGATTAGCCCGCACTCCGACGTGGCGAAAAATTTATAAAGATCGCCAAAGTACTCTTCCGCTCTGCCCGCTAATAGGGAAGTGTTCCACAGCCGCAAAGCAAAATTACATAACGCCGCGCTCGAACCTGCTGTTGACATGAAGCATGACTTGATTCAAATTCGCGCGGCAAGGCGCTGCACGAGAATTGCTTCCCCTGCCACACGCCCGCGAAAGATGACGACTATGCCTTCGCGCATTACGCACCTTAATGGAAGTGCCAATCATCAATAGTCGTGTAGCTGAACCTGCGGAAGGGAGCACTCCATGGAACGCCGGCCTCTTCGTCGTATGGCGCAGATTTTGGTCGTTTCCGCGTTGCTCGCTTCATTCCCGTTGCTCACCTGTGCACAAGAAAGGCCACGTCCCGTGGAACACCCTATTTCTTATCGCAACATACAAATAGACGGCCTCTCCATCTTCTACCGAGAGGCCGGCCCAAAGAATGCCACGACGCTGCTCCTGTTGCACGGGCTGCCGTCTTCATCGCGGATGTTCGACCCTCTCTTCGCGCAGCTTTCTGATCGCTATCACCTTGTCGCGCCCGATTACCCGGGTTTCGGACACAGCGACTGGCCAGACCCGAAAAAATTCGCGTATACCTTCGATCACATCGCCGAGATCATGAGTCATTTCACCGAAGCCCTCGGCCTCTCCCGCTACACGCTTTACATGCAGGATTACGGTGGTCCCGTTGGTTTTCGCATGGTCTTGGCGCATCCGGACTGCATCGAGGCTCTCATCGTCCAGGACGCGGTGGCACATAACACCGGGCTCGGAGAGAATTGGAAGACGCGACGGGCTTTTTGGGCCGATCGCGCTGCCAACGAAAGCGCGCTGCGGTCCAACCTCCTGTCGTTTGCAACCACGAAGTCACGCCATGCCGGGGGCGATCCCAACGTGGACCGCCATGACCCGGATCTTTGGACCGATGAATTTTACTTTCTCAACCAGCCTGGTCAGGCCGAGATCCAAAGCGATTTGTTCTACGACTATCGAACCAATGTCGATTCCTACCCGAAATGGCAAGCCTGGATGCGTGAAAAGCAGCCGCGCTTGCTGGTGATCTGGGGCAAGTATGAATCCTCATTCGACCCCTCGGAGCCAGAGGCCTATCGTCGCGACGTGCCTACAGCCGAAATCCACATCGTCGATGGAGGCCATTTCGCCCTGGACACCGCGGCAGATGACATCGCCGCACTGGTCCGAGCCTTCATGGGCTCCCCTCGTTAAGCATTCATGCGCAGCACGTCGGCTAAACCACCGTCAGAATGTCGGCCATCGACGATTAAGCGAAAATTAGCAACACGGAAATAACCAATGGAGGGTCTATAAGCGAGCGGACATTGTTCCAGGAGTTGTCTTTCCCGACTACGAGTTTCCTGGCCATACCGCCAAACGCCGGAAGCTCTCCGAACTCCAGGCGCAACATCCCATGGTTCTCGTCCTCAGCCGCGGAGGCTTCTGCCCCAAAGACCGTCGCCAGACTGAACTGCTTATGCAATTCCATCGTGAGCTCGAAGTTGCGTATTGCCGGCTGGTCACCATCAGCACCGACAATATCACCGAGACCAGTGAGTATTGCAGCGGCGTCGGCGCCCACTGGCCTTTCCTTTCCGACGCGGGCCGAGTAGTCCAGAAAGATCTCCACATCGCCGAGTACACCGACCCTCTTCACAATCCCATGATCCCTCGAGTGATTGTTCTCGAGCCCGGTCTTGTCATTTATAAGGTCTACAATGGCTATTGGTTCTTCGCCCGCCCCACCTTGGAAGATCTCCGCCAGGACCTTCGCGCGGTTACCAAAAAATGCCGCCTCGACTGGGACATCAACGACGCCCGAACTCAAAGCCGCCTGGCAGCAAGGCCGCAAGGACCTATTCTCTCCCTACGGCAAGACCTACGTTCAAACACTAGGCGAACAGGAGTAAGCCCGGTGTCGGCTTCAAGATTGCGTGGCACGCCTTCGGCGAAGAAATCGACCCGCTACTATCCTAAAACTGCCTGACGATCCCCACTCTGGCGCAGTCGTATTTCTATCCTTTATTTAGTTTATGATTATGTAACTGTGTAGTAAAATAGCCCATGAGTATCGCAGGGCCTCACCAGATCAGTCCTAAGTGCCGACACTTGGGCTTTCCAGTCTTCCAAGCGCCAGCGGATGCCGCTCCGTTAGCTCTACTCATGCTCGCTTTTCTCGCGCGGCATCGAATATCTCATTTGTCATCAGCGTCTTCTGGCCTCTTTGTCGCTCTTTTGCGCTCTTTTGTAGTGCCGATTCCTTTGTTTTCAACACTTTCTGGTCTCTTTTTTGCAAAACAGGGGGTAGGCGTACTGCACATCAATTTCTTCAATGCGCAAAACACCCGAGTTTGCTTGCCTTTCCTATGTTCCAGTACAATCGACCTCATCACCTCTCACCTCCGCCGGAGCTAAAAATGCCTATCAGCGAACTGCTTGTAACCGAATGGGACCAGGAAGGTGCAAACACACGCAAGGCCCTCGAGCGCGTCCCCGCAGAAAAATGGGATTGGAAGCCGCATCCCAAATCGGGAACGCTCGGCTGGATGGCCTCGCACATCGCCACCCTGCCGAATTTTGCCGTCACCACCATCAAAACCTCCGAGTACGAAATTGACGGCGGCCAACGCCCCAAAGTAGATGGCCATTCCCGTCTGCTCCCTGTCTTTGACGAGCAACTGAAGCAAGCCCGCGAGGCCCTCGCCAGCGTCACCGACGAACAGCTTCGTGAAATCTGGACGCTGAAATGGAAAGGGCAAGTCATGTTCGCCATGCCCAAGTACAACGTGGTCCGCGGTATGTGTTTCAACCACATCGTTCACCATCGCGCGCAATTAACCATGTACCTGCGCACCCTGGATATTCCCGTTCCTTCGCTCTATGGGCCGAGCGCCGATGAGAAAAATTTCTAAACTTTTTTCGCGGCCCGTTTAGCGGTTCGGATCGGCTAGTTAGGAAGTAGTTGGAGATCGAAAATGGAAACACCCGTAATTCTCAGCGCTGTTCGCACCCCGGTAGGAAAATTCCAAGGCGGCCTCTCGAGTTTTTCAGCCATTGAATTGGGCTCCAAAGCAATTGCCGAAGCGGTCCGTCGCGCGGACCTCAATCGCCAACAAATAGACGAAGCAATTCTCGGCAATGTAGTCCAGGCCGGCCTCGGTCAGAATCCCGCGCGACAGGCTGCATTAAAAGGTGGCCTCGATCCGCGCGTTGCCGCCATGACCATCAACAAAGTGTGCGGCTCAGGCCTGAAAGCGGTCGCGCTCGCAGCTCAAGCCGTGCAACTCGGCGAATCCGAAATCGTTGTCGCCGGCGGCATGGAGTCCATGTCCAATTGCCCCTATCTGCTTCCGCAAGCCCGTACCGGCTATCGCATCGGCGACGGCAAACTCGTCGACTCCATGATCCACGACGGTCTGTGGGATGCCTATGAAGACTTCCACATGGGCATGACCGGCGAACTAGTCGCAGAAAAATACGGTATCACCCGCGAAGAACAGGATCGCTTCTCCTTTGAAAGTCACCAGAAAGCGGTGTGCGCACGAAAATCCTGCTTCTTTGAAGCGCAAATTCTTCCCATCGAAGTCCCGCAAAAAAAAGGCCCCGCCCTCATAATCAAATACGATGAATCCCCGCGCGAGGACACCTCCATGGAAGCCCTCGCGAAATTAAAACCCGCCTTCAAAAAAGATGGCACAGTCACCGCAGGCAACGCCCCCGGCACGAACGACGGCGCCGCGGCCCTAATTGTTACCAGCGAACGCCGCGCTCAATCGCTAAACAAAAAACCCATGGCCCGCATCGTCGCTCAAGCTGTCAGTGGAGTCGAACCCAAATGGGTCATGATGGCCCCGGTAGAAGCCGTCGAAAAACTCCTGAATAAAACCGGATGGGACCGCGACAAAGACGTCGATCTAATCGAGCTCAACGAAGCCTTCGCCGTCGCCGCCATCGCCGTAACCCGCCAACTCCGCCTCAACCCCGAAAAAGTAAACGTAAACGGCGGCGCCGTCGCCATCGGACATCCCATCGGAGCCTCCGGCGCCCGCATCCTCGTAACGCTGCTTTATGAATTGCAACGCCGCAATCTAAAACGCGGAATCGCCGCCCTCTGCCTTGGCGGCGGCAACGCCGTAGCCCTAGCCGTCGAAATGATGTAGCAGCGAAATCAAGATTCTGGACAAGCTGGAATTTAAACGTTGGCTGCGATTTAAAAAATCACGGAGACTATGCGATTCAAGAAATCACAGTGCGATTCAAAAAACACGGAGGGTGCCCCACCCTGGATTTTCAGGGTGGGTCTTGGGCTTATTTTTACCTCTGAAGTCTGTTTTTTGGGTCTCGGCGTTCGTTAGACGGAACCACGAACAACCGGCGTTTCATTCACCGACGAGCCCGCCGCAACAGTTCCCGGCGTCAGTTCGCAAGCGCAGTAGGGACAGAATTTATCCGTCTCCCCAACTTCGCGTTTGCATTGCGGGCAAGTTGGCTGGAGATTGCATTTGCAGTTAGGGCAATAATTAAATCGCGCCCCAACCGTCGCCCCGCATTGCGGACAGTTATACGGCAGCGGTTCGCGCATTAAGAAGTAAATAAAAAATCCAAGCGCCAGCCACCCCGGGGACAGCACCACTACAAGAATCGTCCACAACGCCGAGTTCATCCCCCGCCGCTTGGCGTCGCGGTTCACATAACCGAACGCCAGAAATAAAGCTGCCAAGGGAATGCTCGCCGCGGTGACGAGTCCGGCAATGCTAAGCACCGAAAGCGCCGGATTATTGGGGTAAGGAAAAATTTCTCCCGAAGGATTGCTCATAGAATGAAAGACCAGGTTGGCGATCAAAAATCCCGCCTGAGTTCCGATGAAAAGTACGATCACCGTCACGATCAACCATTTCGGAATGATGCGTAGCTCATCGCGAAAGCGCGTCTTCTCTCGGGTGCGGCGAAAACGAATCCGCCTCAATTTTTCACTGAAGGTGCTGTTAACTTGTAGATCCGACATGCTATGACCTCATTAACTCCAGAATCTAAATCGCAAAAATAAAAAATGTTCGCTCTTGCATTGCCTCACACTCACCGCACACGCAATGGACTCAAAATCACATCTCCCGCTGCGCTCACTCACTGACTTTGCTGCAGCCAACGCAGTCACAAAATTGCAGGCCGCATTTACTGACTGCGCTGCAGCCAGTAACGCTCGCCGCTTTGTTTTTCGTGCTCGGACACTAGCACGACCGCAGCAATCAACGCAGGCACTGCCCACCACAATCCAAATCCCATTTCCCACACCAGCTTCGGAGCGCCGGTCTGTTCTCCGAGCCAGGCAAAGAGCCGCCAGACATACGGCGCGCTGGCCACGCCTCCGGCCCAGGAAATCCCTAACGCAATCCATAGCGCGCGGCGGCGCGGTTCGTGCTGGCAAAGTTGTTGCGCCCGTAAACTCACACGGAACTGCGTGCGCTCCGCCAGTCCCACCGGCAACGCAATGGGTATCGTTTGCAACGAACGCAAAGCCACTGAAGTCTTGCGCGCGAAATCCGCGCAGCTGTCGCATTCCTGCAAATGTGCGGCAAGCCAGGTGTTCTCTGACGCGGAGATGCCTTCAATACGTTCCTGTGAGATCAGTTGCAGCGCCCGCTCATGAATATTTGCGTGAATATTGTCGCTCATGAAACTCCGGCCTCCAGCGAGACGCGCAACGCGTCCAGTCCTCTGTAGAGACGAGACTTCACCGTCGACGGCGGCGCGCTTAACACGCCAGCGATTTCATCGATCTGCAGTTCTTCCTGAAAACGCAATAGCAACACTTCGCGATAAATGGCTGGAATCTGTTGAAGCGCACCCTGCACTCGGGCGTCTTGCTCTGAATTCAAAACCGCCTGCAGCGCAGACGCAGAGCGTTCGTCTCTTACTTGTAATGGATGTGCTTGCTCCGAATCCGTGAGCGCATCCAGGCTTTGCACTTTTCGTTGGCGCTGCCAATCGATCACCAGGTTGCGTGCGATGGCAAACAGCCAACCTTCAAAGCGCGACTTTCCGTCGTACTGATGTCCGCGCTCCAGAACACGAATCCAGGTTTCCTGGAAAAAATCTTCGGCGCGCGTGCGATCGCCACTGATGTACACGAGGTAGCGAAACAAGCGGAATTGATATTGTTCGATCAGCCGGTCCAGTAAATCCGGGTCGCGCCGCTGCAGGCCTTGCGCCAGTGCTTTGTTTTCGTCTTTCATCAACACCGAGAACGCACAGGTTGGCAGCGCGCGAGAAGGCCACCCATTTTGGTTCGGAATCGCCGAAATTAGAAACGTCGCGCTCATTGTACAGAGAACTACGCGCCAGCCCGCAGAAAAGACTCAAGTAGCTGGACGGGCCTTTAGTTCGTTGAAGTTACGGCCACGATGATTACCTTTGCCAGCCTGCCGGATTGGCGGCTTGTATAGTAAACTCACTTGGCGATGTTCACTTATCGAGAGCGACAGACTGGCCTGGTTTTTTCGCCTCGTAGCACAGAACCCGCATAGAGAAATGCAACCACTTACAGCGAGGCAGGCATGTCTGACTTTGGCAACGAAGGTTCTTTTGTAATTCTCTGGGCCGGAGAAAATCCTTCCGTGCATTTGAATCTAATCGAGAAGCTGGAGGCCAATGGAATCGCCTTCAAAGATACATCTTTGGGCGACGACGAAGTCGCGCCTACCGCGGATCCTTTGCCCATCGACTGGAAGCCGCGCTTTGGATTTGAAGTTACCGTGTTGTCCACGGACTATCCGGCGGCGAAAGAACTCCTTGATGATCTGCTGGAGAGTGAACCAGAAAATCTGGAGATTCCCGCGCAACCGGAAGTGGTCGATCTGTCGACTATGACGCCGAAGGCAAATAAGGCGCCGGCTACATTGCAGGTGTGGAAGGGAACGGACACTAAGCTTGCGCAGTTCCTGACCAGCGCGCTGAGTGAGAACAATCTCGTCGCGAGAGTCGCCCACGAAGCGGGATCCACCGCAATTTATGTGGCGGAAGGGAATCAGGCGCGCGCCCTGGAAATTGTGCGCGAAGTAACGCAAGGCGCTCCTCCGAAATAGGCATGAGTATAGACAACATCAAGACTGTCGCGGTGCTCGGCGCAGGCACGATGGGCAACGGCATCGCGCACGTGTTTGCGCGCTCCGGCTACAAGGTGATTTTGCGCGATGTGGAACAGCGCTTCGTCGATCGCGGCATGGACACCATCGGCCAAAATCTGGGCCGCGAAGTAAAGAAGGGCAAGATCAACGAAGCAGACCGCGTCGCGACGTTGGAGCGATTGCTTCCGGTCACCGATATCGCCAACATCGCTGCCGCCGATTTTCTAATCGAAGCCGTTCCGGAGAAAATTGAAATCAAACGAGCTGTCCTCGCCGACGCGGACCGGCTTTTGCGCGACGATGTGATTATCGCTAGCAATACTTCCTCTATTTCGATGACCATGCTGGCCTCGTTAACCCGCCGGCCCGAGCGCTTCGTGGGGATGCACTTCATGAATCCGGTGCCGGTGATGGCCTTGGTGGAAGTTATTCGGGCGCTGCAAACCAGCGATGCCACTTTTCAAACCACCATGACGCTTGCCGAAAAGTTGGGGAAGAAGCCGATCGCGGTGAACGACGCTCCCGGCTTCGTATCCAACCGCGTGCTGATGCCACTGATCAACGAAGCGGCCTATTGCGTGATGGAAAGCGTGGCGACTGCGGAAGCCGTGGATGCGGTGATGAAAATAGGTATGAACCATCCGATGGGGCCGCTCGAACTCGCGGATTTTATTGGGTTAGATGTGTGCGTGGACATTATGCACGTGCTGCAGGAAGGCCTGGGCGATCCAAAGTACCGCGCCTGCCCGCTTTTAAAAAAATATGTGGCGGCTGGCTGGATGGGGCGCAAGAGCGGCAGGGGTTTTTATAGTTACGGGGAAGCGGAGCAATCCAAAAGTGCCTCAAAGTAGGGCGGTGGGCAGGCAAGTTAGAAGCTATTTCTAGTTACGGATTGGGTTTTTCAGCTGTTTGTTGCGGTGGGGCGCCAATATGGGGTGATCCTCTCGTCCCCAAGGCGTGCGCTGCATCCAGTAAAACTTCCGCTTTCACCCGCGACGCCGGAAGGCCCTCGACGAAGGGAACAGTGAAGTCCGGATCGCTTTCCATCCCGATGTGTACCAGGGGAGTTAAAGCTGGTATGGAGACATAATTTCTGCGCGTTCCTTGCTGCTCCAGGAGCATGTGATTTGCCGAAGCAAATCCCTGTCGCAGATACTCACGCAAGCCACCCCGGTTATTTTGAGCGGCTGCCACGAACGCTTGGGCCGAAACTATGTCGACCAATGTTTCTTCATCCGTTGATGACGTGCTCTCCTGTTGCACTTCCGCAATCACCTTCGCCGCCCGGGCTGGATCGTACCGTGAGACCGTGCGAGCGACTTGCAGCAAAGCGCTCGTACGCGTGTCATCCGGCAACTGTTCGGCAGTGGCGACCGCCTCAGTTGGGTTGGAAATAGCGAGGCGGACGGCTTCCTGGTACATCTCGTCAATCCCCGCAGGTTGGCCTGGCTGAGGAGGTGACGCAGGCCCGAACGTGATAGAGCGTTGCTGGCCTTCTTTTGTGAATTCGAGCCCCTTTTGCAGTGCTGGTCTGCTTGACGCCAACTCGTTGGCCAGATCGGTATCCCGATTGATGAGAGATCCAAAGAGGAAAATAGCGGAATCGATGGCGTTATTTGCCGTCGCTTTTTGACCGCTGACGTTAATGACTTCCGCCGTGAATTGGTATTTGCTTATATCCGTGGCCAACAAATTCTTCACCAGCAAGTGCAAAGCAGGTTGAACAGAATCAAAGGGCAGGCCGCCTGCCAGCACTTGCAGCATTTCACCAAAATCATAATCATCAAAGTACGTGCGAGGGGCCTGGCTATATCTCTCGAACGCTGGTTGGAAGAGGGCGTCAAGGATTCTGATGGCGCGTGGATTATCGTTGCCCCAGTATTTGTTAGCTATCTGCATGGTAGCGTAGCCCAGTGCAGAATAAGGGTAGTGACCCTGCAGGCCCATCCGATCAGCTTCGCGCTGCAACACCGGCAGAGCGTTTTCTCCATCGCGCAGCGCCAAAATACCAAATACCTTGTGCGCTAACATTGTTTGCGGGGGCCATGTGGCGGATTTGGTCTCGGGATCGTCTGGGTCCAGTTGATGTAGAAGATCCAGTGCTCGATCGGGATCCAGTCGGATGAGAATACCCAGAGCCGTGCTCTGCACTTGCGATCGGTTCCCTTTCAATTGAAGGGACAACGCGAATAACTCACTGGCCCATTCGCGACCGAGATCGGGCTTCAATTGTGAGGCCATCTCTGCTTGCCGACTGAGCACCCTAACACGCATTGTAAGGGTCAGCAGGTTATCTAAATCGTGGCTCTGTTGAATTAGACTAGCGAAAGCATCAGTGTCGCGCGTAGATTGCGGCTTATGTTCGACGTATTGAGCTTTACCTACGTGGCTTGCCAACAAATTGGTGAGGACGAGGCACGAAGCGAAAATTGGAGAAATGGGCCGCAGGGTGCCACCTCCTGGCGTCAGTTGGGGTCGAGTATACGCGACGCAAGGGAAGGCACTGACAAAAATAGTGTTTGCTTTTTGTTCGCCTCGATGTTATTTTGCCCTCAGGTTTTCAACAGGCCGCCATTTTTTGCACTGTCGGTCTAATGGTTTGGGAACGCAGCAACGTGAGAGACTCATTTCAGGGCGGCGATTCGGTGACTGGCCGGATCGAAGCCCAACAAGTTGAAGAATTACGTATTTATTAAGTTAACTACATGGTACTATCAGGGAACTTTATTGTACCGGCGGCATAATTCAGACGCGACCTATTAAATATTCTTTCACCGAGGTGTTTGCATGGCAATGGCAGACGATAGATCTAAGTTGCTGGAAGCGGCGATATCGCAGATTGAAAAGTCCTACGGGAAGGGCTCCATCATGCGGCTGGGCAGCCGCGATGTGCTGGTGCCGGTCAGTGTGATCCCCAGCGGCTGTCTGTCTATTGATGCGGCGCTCGGCGTGGGCGGCTTTCCCCGTGGGCGGGTGATTGAAATTTATGGCCCAGAATCCGGCGGCAAGACCACCATGACGCTGCACGTCATCGCGGAAGCGCAGAAACTCGGAGGCCAGGCTGCATTTATCGACGCAGAACACGCGCTCGATCCGGTGTACGCGCGAAAACTGGGTGTGGATGTGGATAATCTGCTGGTGTCGCAGCCGGACAATGGCGAGCAGGCGCTGGAAATTGCGGAAGCGCTGATTCGTTCGGGCGGCGTAGACGTTGTGGTAGTCGACTCCGTTGCTGCATTGGTGCCGAAAGCGGAGTTGGAAGGCGAAATGGGCGACCCGCAGATGGGTCTGCAGGCACGCCTGATGTCGCAGGCGCTGCGCAAGCTCACTGCTATCGTTTCCAAGTCGCGCACCTGCCTGATTTTCATCAACCAGATCCGCGAAAAAATTGGCGTGATGTTCGGAAATCCGGAGACCACTACGGGCGGCCGCGCTTTGAAGTTTTATGCCTCCATGCGCGTGGATATCCGGCGCATCCAGGCGATCAAGGACGGCGATAAAGTGGTGGGCTCGCGCACGCGTGCCAAAATTGTAAAAAATAAAGTGGCCGCGCCATTTCGCGAAGCGGAGTTCGACATTATCTATGGCGAAGGCATTTCCCGCGAAGGCGATCTGATTGATATCGGCGTGGATCGCGGTGTGCTGGAAAAGAGCGGCACGTGGATCAGCTTCGGCACCGAGCGCATGGGGCAAGGCCGCGAAAATGCCCGCACCTTTCTGAAAGAAAACAAAGATGTACGCGACAAACTGGAATTAGCGCTTCGCAAAAAGCTTGAAATCGCCATTCCGGTCAATTCCAATTCTGCCGAACCCGCGCCCAACGGACGCGCGCCTCAAGCACAACCGGATAAGCCGCCAGTAAAAACCACCGCGGCCGCCGCTGGAGCAGACGCTTCGCGCCGGCCAAGCCGATAGATCTGCGTCCATCAGCAATCCAAAAACGAGTGGTAGATCAGTTTCCGACTAGGTACTAATCGGGAGTTGGTGCAGTTTTGTGGCAGAATTCACAAAAGGGACTTGACTCGGTGCTTGTTGAGATTGCTCTGGACTTGAAAGCTTGAATCAGGGAGCGTAATTGTGCGCGGCCGGATTCTGATTTGTTTTGCAGGTGTGCTATTTGCGACGATCTGTACCGACGCGCAGATTGCAACCCCGGCGCACGCTCCCGAAGCGTCGCCCGTGCAAGGCGAGGCATCAGCACCTACCTACGCGGAGACGCCAGACGGATTAATGAAACTCGTACAAGATCTGTATGAGGCTGAAAAAGCCGGAGATACGAAGCGGAGTTCTGATATCTATACAAACTTTGTTATCCCAAATCATTCGCAATGGTTCGGGAAAACATTTGGCGAGCAGGAAGGCGCGCGGCTCGATGCCAAATACAACGGGCTGCTCGAAATTTCCACGAGCCAGCTAAAGACGCGCGTGGCGAGAGCAGTTCAGAAAGGTCAGAAGTACGTAGTCGTGCGAACCTTTCCGAAACCCGGAGATGCACCGATGGAGTTACAGAAAGCCTTTCTCGCTGCTATGGCGATTCCAAGCGCACTCTATGGCGCAGCGACGGATAGCGGTCCAGAAGACAAGTCGCATGCGCTCCTCGGGAATTTTGTCTATGTGGACGGTGGGTTTCGCTACTTGGATTTCGAGGTCATGCAGGCGCTTACCACTGCCCCTATGCGCATCCGGTTTGGCGGAAATATTCCGAAGCCCAAGTTGATAAAAGAAGTCAATGCTATCTATCCCGAGGCAGCGAGGGCGAATAGGGTTGAGGGCACGGTAAAATTGCATGTCGTCTTGGCAAAAGATGGCAGCGTGCGGCAAGTTGAGCTGGTCAGTGGTGATCCGCTGTTAGTACAGGCAGCAATTGACGCGGTAAAACAGTGGAGGTATCAGCCTTCGCTCTTAAATGGCCAACCAGTGGAAGTGGACAACGAAGTCAGCGTTGTTTTTTACCTAAAGAATTGAACGAATACGTAAACGCGGGAAATGCGGTGAGCAACTGCTACCCTGGCAGCGCCTGATTGACACTTATCGGGAGTAACCCTCCAGGAGTTGATTCGTTACACCAGTACGGGCTCTTTCGCCATTCTCACGTTGCCATTGTTGTAGTTCTTTTCGCACGAATCGCAGAACAGCGCCTGGTAAGTGGTGCCATCTTTCGCGCTGGCGTCCGGGACTGCGTTCCAGCCCTTGGCCTTTGTGAGCTTGCCACTCTGTGTGAACGCCTGAAACAGGTGCTCACAGATGTATTCCATTCCGTCGGCGTCTGCCTTCTTCGCGTCGGCGAGCCTGTGAATCCATATCGTTTGCGCCATGTGCTCCTCCAAGTTCAATCTCCACTGTGGCACACGCGCAAAAGCACGCATAACTGCTCGGAGGGGCAGGTGTGCGCCGTTGGCAACCTGTCCTAAACATGGAGGCCCAGCTTGCTGCTAATGTCTAAATGTGCGGTAAATGCGACTTGGCTGGACGAGTTGACGGTAATTTTATAAAACGTCAACCAAGTCGAGGTCGCGGTGACACGATCGTTGCTCCCCATGCGTTCGGGCTTACATCGTGGGCATGCTGTGAAAACAACCAGTGATGACCATCGAGATCGTCGACTCCGTACTGCCTTTCTCCATAGCTAGTCTCGTGAAGGTCCTCCCATATCTTTGCGCCCTCTCGTTTTGCTTTCTGGTAATGAGCATCGACGTCTGGAACGATAATGGTGAGCATCTGAGTTCCATATCCGAGCTCCGCCGGGCTTTGGCGGGTTCCGTCACGAGGACTAGTCAGCATGATGTACGCGCAGCCCAAGTACATCTGGACCCCGCTTACCGGGTTGCCGTAACGATAGTGCTCCGTAAATCCGAATACGCGCGTGAGCCAGTCACACGCCTTCGGCACGTCACGGTATACAAGATGAGGAAGCACGGTCGCGGTTGGCACCGAACGGTTATTCATAGCCACACTATGATCCGGATTTGCTCACGAAGTTCAACGAGATTCTTCGCCGAGCCCGACGAAAGCGCTCCTCATCGGAAAGGTAGTTGCACTGGTTTAGCAAAGAATTTTTTGTGATTGTGGAACCAGACATACTTGCACGATGCCTGGTCGTCGGCCTCTTCCCAACTCGAACCATCCACAAACAACACGCTAGGCAAAACAAAAGCGCCACCGCCGCCGTGTTCAAAATCGAGGTCTACCCGATCCCAGGACAGTTTCTTTGTTTCACCCGCCTTAATGGGTTTGTTCCAGCCAAAATTTTGAACCGGGCGCGCATCATCAAAATTCCAGTGCAGCCAGTTCCAGTGTTCCGTGGCGTCCGCAACGGCCGCGTTGAAAACAAGTCCAACAATCTTCCTACCACTTACGTTTTTAATTCGAGTACTCACGCCGTCGGGGTCGAAGTGTAGGAACTGGACCGGGCAAGCCGATGGCGCCGACGAGGGAGCTGCGCTCTGTGCAAGGGAGGGTGGACTTAACACAAAAAACAGGATTACAAGCCCTGAAGCTATTGTGAATTGAATGGAAGTGAGTGGACTCGATTGGCGGCGGCCCACGGAAGACAGGAAGTCCGACATGGAAGCACTCTCTGGCAATACGACGCTTGCCACTACACGCTGGTTACGCCATTCCAGGGTCGCGAGCGAGAGCTCCTACTGCCTGAGAAGCTTGGTCCTGAATAACCGCTGGTCGGTAACTGACCCAGGGGCTAAAAATGTCCTCTCCGACGCGAGTTGCGTGAGGCATTTTTTTTATCTGATGCTGATAAACTTGAGGCATGTCCACCACGCATAACGAAATTGTTCGCGACTCTTTCACTTCGCAGGCGACGGCTTTCGCTGCTAATCCCTGGGTTTCCGATGAACAACGCATCGCGCGGCTGGTTTCGGCTGCACGACTGACGGGCACGGAACGCGTTCTGGACATTGCAACTGGCCCGGGGTACATCGCGGAGGCCTTTGCAAAAGACTCGCGCGAAGTTGTGGGAATGGATCTGACTGAGGCAATGCTGGACATTGCTCGTGCTCGAACAAGAGAGCGCAGCGTAAAAAATATTTCTTTTCGAGCTGGCGATGCGCAAAATCTGCCCTTTGGCGATGGCAAGTTCGATGTTGTGGTGTGCCGCCTGGCTTTGCATCACGTGCAGCAGCCCGGCAAAGTGGTTAGCGGAATGGCTCGCGTGTGCCGAGCTGGCGGTACTGTGCTAATGGAGGATATTTATGGCAGCGAACATTCCCCGCGGGCTGCTTATCAGGATTGCTGGGAAATATTGCGCGATCCTTCGCATGTGCGGGCCTTGCCGTTAAGCGAGCTACTGCACATTTTTCGCGGCGCGGGATTGGAGACAGAAACGGTAAGCACCGCGGACGATCTTTGCCCGGAAGTCGAACGATGGATGGCGACAACGAAAGTGCCGGAGGAGCGTGCCGCGGAAATACGGCGTTTGCTGGAAGATGATTTACAGCATGATCTCAGCGGAACCCGGCCATTTCGCGATACCGCGGGGCAGATGTTTTTTCATGCGCGCACGGTGATCCTTTCGGGACGGAAGGTCGGTGCCTGACCCTAGGGTCAGCTGAAGGCCAGTTGATACAAAGCAAAGCACATACGTTCGTACTAAGCCTCATAGGCTATTGCGGAGCAGATAGCATGGCAATATTATGTGCAAGTTAAGCGGGAGCCGAGTTCGGCGCGGCTTCAGCGAGGTGGCGTTTCAGCAGCAAGCCGCATCTGATTGTAAAGATTAGGCGCGCAGGTTGAAACGGCTGTCAAGAATGGTAGTTGACCGGCGGGTTGGCTTCGAAGAAAATCAACGTCCCGCATAGTTTGCAACGGAAGATGGCACTCTGAGGTGGTAGCAGTGAAAGAACTTGCAAAAGCGACGGTTGCAACTGTGCTCGCAGTGCTATGCGCTGTGCCGCTACCTGCAGCCCCGGGAGCTCTTAAGTCAACACGGACACGGAGAGCCTCAGCACGGTACCACGGGGGCGGAGTACCTACCTTTGCGAATTCTTCCAACGGGGACATTACGGCTTTTGATGATCCAGTTGTTCGCCAAGCTGCGGTCGAGGGATTGGGGCGCTATAACGGCGCAGTCGTGGCCGTGGATCCGAACACCGGACGAGTCCTGACGGTGGTGAACCAGAAAATTGCGTTTGGCGAAGGCTATATTCCTTGTTCGACGATCAAGCCAACGATTGCGCTGGCGGCGCTGGAAGAAAACGTAATCAACCGCGACACCATGTTGAAAGTTGGGCGCCGCAAGTACATGAACCTGACGGAAGCGATGGCGCACTCGAATAATGAATTCTTTGAGCAGCTCGGATTGCGCATGGGTTTCGATACGGTTTCAAAGTACGCGCGCTTGCTGGGACTTGGCGAACTTTCCGGCTACGAAATTCCGGAAGAGCATCCCGGCGCGTTTCCGATGCAGCCGCCTGCGCATGGCGGAGTGGCGCGGATGTCCAGTTTTGGCGAAGGCATCCAGATGACACCGTTCCAGTTGGTTTCTCTGGCGGCGGCTTTCGCGAACGGCGGAACACTTTATTACTTGCAGTATCCGCGGACCGCGGATGAGCAACTTGCGTTTGCGCCGCGAGTGAAGCGGGAACTGAATATTGCGCAGATTTTGCCGGAAATTCGTGAGGGCATGCTGGCGGCCGTGCTTTATGGTACTGGCAAAACGAGCTTCGATCGCGGCGGGGATGAGACACCGCTGGGTAAGACCGGGACTTGCGACGATCACGTTACGCCTTCGCGCATTGGTTGGTTCGTGACTTATGCGGATGAAGCGCATCCGAAAATTGCGCTGGCGGTTCTGCTTCGTGGAAATACGCGACGCGTAAAAGGACCCACGGCTGCTACGGTTGCAGGGAATATTTATCGCCGGCTGCGTGAACAGAATTACTTCGCTACGGTGGCGACGGCTAATACGGTTTCGAAGCTGGGATCCGGGCAGTAGACTTCTTAAGATCTTCGGGGATTTGAGGCTTAGAATTACGTCTTGAGTCGGCGTGCTATACAGAGCACAGGTCAAGACCCAGGCTGAAAGTCGAGCCTGGGGCGCCCTCCGCGTTAGTTTGGTTTTCGAAAAAACTAAACTCTTATCATTCGAATGTGAAAATGTCGGCGTGTCGACATTTTTTTCCTAAACACAGGACTTAGCCGCTCCACTTTCAGCGCTGCGCTAAATACCGTTAGCCGCTGACATAAAATCCGCATTACTTCAATCCGCAACCACCAGGCAGTTTCGACGTGCGCGTGGTGCAAGATTAAAAGTTATTCCGGTAATATTTCTGCACATCGCGCGTAATAACTGAAAAGGAGTTTGGGAATGAACAAATTTGTAAAGGGTGTTGGTATCGGCGTGCTTGTTCTTGTGATTCTTGTGGTGGTCGGGATTAGCGCGACGATTGGATGGCGCCCGTTCATCGGGTCAAAAAAGCGTGCGTTGACGGATCGCAGGTTTGAAGCGACTCCGGAGCGACTAAAACGCGGCGAATACCTTTCGGAGCACGTCGCCGGCTGCACGTATTGTCACACACCACAAGAACAAGGGCCGAACGGTCCGGAACTGGTGCGGGGGCAGAAAGGCGGCGGTCAGTTTTTTAGTATGCCAGGTTTTCCGGGAACTGTAGTGGCGCCGAACATTACGCCCGATCCCGAAACCGGTATCGGCAATTTTACCGACGACCAACTGGCGCGCGCAATTCGCGAGGGCATCAGCCACGATGGGCAGACACTTTTTCCGATGATGCCCTATACGCATTTCCGGCAGATGTCTGACGAAGATCTGGCTTCGGTGGTTGTTTACCTCAAGACTCTGCCGCCAATTCGCAATGCACTGCCGCGCACAGAGATTCATTTTCCGGTGAAGTATCTGATTCGCGGAGTTCCCGAACCGGTAACAGGGACGGTGCAAGCTGATCTCTCAACTCCCGCGAGCCGTGGAGAATACCTGGTGAATTTGTCGTCATGTTTGGACTGTCATACGCCTCGCAAGCGGGGCCGGCTGGATTCCAGTATGAAGTTTGCCGGCGGACAAGTTTTTGATGCATCGGGGCAAATCGCAAGCCCCAACATCACGCCGGACGTGACGGGGATTGGCAGCTACACCGAGGAAAAGTTTGTAAAGGCATTGAGGACGGGCTACGTGGGCAAGCGGCAACTTAACACGGTGATGCCCTGGCAGGGCTATAGCGGGCAAACAGACGAAGATCTGAAAGCCATGTACGGTTACCTTAGGACTGTGCCGGCCGTCGCCCATCATGTGGACAATACCCAACCGCCAACCGCTTGCAAGAAATGCGGTCAGAAACACGGGGCGGGCGACACCAACTGAGCGGCGGTTCAATAAATGATGGGAAGTTTGTAGAGGTCTTCCGTGGGTTCGTCGGTGACGCGCAGCAGGATTAAGGTGCGATCGTCGTGGGGAGTGGATTCGGCGCCGCTGTAATCGTCGGTGGCGGCAAGAATTCTGTTGGCAATGGACAGAGATGTTTCGTCGCCGTTGACACCTGTCAGCAGCGCGTGAAGGCGTTCGGCGCCGAACTCTTCGCGGTCGCTGTCCTCAGATTCCAAGATGCCGTCGGAGGCGCACACCACTACATCCCCCGGCTGCAGGTCAATGGTGACCTCCTCGTATTCGCTTTCTGCGAACAGGCCGAGGGGAACACCAGCTACGTTAATCTCGGTGATCTCTCCATTCCGCACCAGCAGAGGATAAGGTTCGCCGCCATTGGCCAGCGTGAGACGCCGCGCAGGGGCATCGTAAATTCCAAAGAGCAAAGCTATGAACTTTGCTTCCAGACGCGCGCCGAACATCCGGCGATTTAGTACCGAGAGCATCTTGCCTGCGCCAAGAGTATGGTCGGTGACGACTTCACGCAGAGTTCCTATGGCGAGCGAGCCGTACAATGCTGCAGCCGTTCCTTTGCCGGAGACGTCTCCCAGCGCGAACGCCAGACGGCCTTCGCCGTAGGGATGAAAATCGTAAAAATCGCCGCCTAATTCACGGGCAGGAGCGTAAGCCGCGGCCAAATCAAGACCAGGAATTTCTCTCGCGCCCTTCGGCAAAAGCTGGCGCTGAATTTCCCGCGCCATATTTAAATCGTTTAGCAGACGCAGTTCGTTCTCACGTGCATCCTGGTACAGGCGAGCGTTTTCGAGAGCGATGGCGACGTAGGTGCCCATGGTATCGAGCATGCGCTCATGTTCGAGTGTGAAGGCTTGCGGCACGGTGCTTTCGAGGTCGAGCACGCCGATCAGGCGATCTTGCAGTAAGAGCGGGATGACCAATTCCGAGCGAACTTCGGCGTCGGTATCAAACTGCACGTAGCGAGAATCCTTGCGCACGTCGCCAACACGCATTGGACGGCGTTCTCCGGCGGCCATTCCGGTAATTCCTTGATTCAAACGGAGCCGCAAGCGTGCGGGGATAGCGTCGTCGTAATGCATGGCGAAGACACTTTCCAGTATTTGGCGGGACTCGTTCCAGAGCATTACCGTGAAGAGGTGATAATTCACAATGCGTTTTACGTGTTGGGCGATGCGCCGTAACAATTCCTCACGATCGAGGATGGCGGTCAATTCGCGGCTGACTTCGTAGAGAAGGGCGAGGCCTTCGGCCTGATCCGGTGCGTCGCCCACTAGACTTGGGGCGAACGAATCGAGATCGCCGAGCGGAAAAAAAGGAGCGAGTTTGGGTGAATCATCCATAACCTGGTAAAAGAACTGCTCGGTTAGATGTAGCACAGACGCGGAAGATTACAGCAATTGTTTTTATTTTTCTGTAAGGACTTGCAAGCGCTGAAGCAGGGCCAAGATCCCCAGGGTTTGGGGGTCTTCGAGTCATTATTTCACTTCTTCGAAATGATTATTTTACTTCCCAGGTATCGCCGGCGCGGAGAAGCTTGGTCAAATCTCCAGCGCCCCGCTTGGCGATCACGTCATTTATCTGCTGATTCATGACGTCTTCATAGCGCGGAACGTCTTCCCACGATCGCAGGACGCCAATGGGAGTGGGGAAGCCCGGGCGTTTCTCCATTTGAGACAGCTGAAATGCGTAGGCGGCGTCGAGATGGTGCGCATCGTGGACCAGCAAATCTTTTTCGGTGATGCCATTGCCCAATTGCACGACTTCCATATTCAGGCCGTTCATGCGAATGCCCTTGTCGCGATTCTTGCCGAAAACGAGCGGCTTGCCGTGTTCAAGTTGAATGACGTGTTCGCTGCGGGCTTCGCGCTCGGTGAGGGAGAACCACGCGCCATCGTTAAAAATATTGCAGTTCTGCAGAATTTCGACGAAGGCGGAGCCTTTGTGAGCCGCGGCGTGTTTCAAGGTTTCTTTCAGGTGGCCCTGGAAAACATCGACGGAGCGCGCGACGAAGGTGGCTTCCGCGCCGATGGCCAGCGATAGCGGGTTGAAAGGACGGTCCAGTGATCCAAAAGGCGTGGACTTGCTCTTTTTATTCAGCTCGGAGGTGGGCGAATACTGGCCCTTAGTCAAACCATAAATTCGATTGTTAAACAGGAGCACTTTGATGCCGACGTTGCGCCGGAGCATGTGAATGGTGTGATTTCCGCCGATGGAGAGAGCGTCGCCGTCTCCGGTGGCCAGCCAAACTTCGAGATCGGGGCGGAGCGCTTTAATGCCGGTGGCTACCGCGGGTGCGCGGCCGTGGATGGTATGAAAACCAAATGTGTTCATGTAGTAGGGGAAGCGGCTGGAGCAGCCGATTCCGCTTACGACTACGAAATTTTCGCGCTTGATTCCGAGTTCAGGAAATACTGATTGCACCGCGGACAGGATGGCGTAATCGCCGCAACCGGGGCACCAACGCACTTCCTGGTCGGTCTGAAAATCTTTTTTGGTGAGCGGGGTGATGGGTGGCAGCGTGGTGGTGCTCATGCGAAATTCTCCTGGCTGCCGAGCATCTCTTCGATCTTTTGTTCGAGTTCAGCCTGCTTGAAGGGGCGGCCTTGAATCTTGTTGAGTCCCACGGCGTCCACCAGATATTTGGCACGCAGGACCCATAGTAATTGTCCCATGTTGAGTTCCGGGACCAAGACGCGCTTATATCTTGCGATGACTTCGCCTAGGTTGGGAGCTAGGGGATTGAGATGACGTAAGTGGACATGACCGATTTTGTGCCCCTTTTCGCGCTGCGCGCGAACCGCCGCGGTGATTGCTCCATGGGTCGAGCCCCAGGCGACGATCAGCAGGTCGCCCTCAGGATCGCCGGCGGGAACAATTTCGGGAATGTCTTGCGCGATGCCGGCAACTTTCGCGGCGCGGATGCGCACCATGTTCTCGTGGTTCAAAGGCTCGTAGTTAATGTTGCCGCTGACGTCTTGTTTTTCGAGACCGCCGATGCGGTGTTCGAGGCCGGGTGTTCCCGGAACGGCCCATGGGCGCGCTAATGTTTGTGGGTCGCGTTTGTAAGGTAAAAATCCTTCCGCGGTTTTAGCGAATTGCACTTTGAAGTCCGGTATCTCGCTGAGCTCCGGAACGTGCCATGGCTCGGCGCCATTCGCCAGATAACCGTCAGAAAGAAGAATCACCGGCACCATGTATTTCACCGCGATGCGGCAAGCTTCGAGCGCTACCCAGAAACAATCGGCGGGAGTGGCAGCGGCGATGACCGGGATGGGCGCTTCGGAATTGCGTCCAAACAAGGCTTGCAATAAATCCGCTTGTTCTGTTTTCGTGGGCAGGCCGGTGGATGGGCCGCCACGCTGAATATTGCAGATCACGAGAGGCAACTCGATGGCTACGGCCAAGCCTAGCGCTTCGGTTTTGAGGGCCATTCCAGGGCCCGAGGTGGTGGTGATGGCGAGAGCGCCGGCGTAAGACGCGCCGATCGCGGAAGTAATGGCCGCGATTTCATCTTCGGCCTGGAAGGTCATTACACCGAAATCTTTGTACTGCGAAAGCTCGTGCAAAATGTCCGAGGCTGGAGTGATGGGGTAGCTTCCTTGAAACAGGCGCAAACCTGATTTTTGAGAAGCGGTGACTAATCCGAGTGCCAGCGCCTGATTCCCGCTCAGGTTGCGGTACAGACCTGGAGACAACTGCGCGCGGGGAATTTCGTAACTGATTTGAAATGCTTCGGTGGCTTCGCAGTAGGAGTAGCCAGCTTTCATGGCCAGCTTGTTGGCTTCGGTCAGGAGCGGCTTGCCTTTGAACTTGTCTTCAATCCAGCGGACCGTGGAATCCATTGAGCGGTTGTAGAGCCAGTAGCACATGCCGAGGGCGAAGAAATTTTTGCAGCGATCCATGGACTTGGCATCAAGTCCCAGATGTTCCAGCGCGCGGCGCGTGAGGCGTTCCAGTTCGACGGAGAAGAGACGGAACTTGTCGAGTGAATGGTCCTCCAGCGGATTCACGGTCATTTGCGCTTTGCGCAGGTCGCTTTCCGTGAAGCTGTCACTGTTTACGATGAGAATTCCATTGGGCTTCAAGTCAGCGATGTTGACCTTGAGCGCGGCCGGATTCATGGCGATCAGCACATCGACGGCGTCGCCGGGCGTGGATACATCGTCGGACGAAAAATGTAATTGGAAACCGCTTACGCCGGGGAGCGTTCCTGCAGGCGCGCGAATTTCGGCAGGGTAATCAGGGAAGGTGCGGATGTCATTGCCGTAGAGAGCGACGGTATTGGTGAATTGGCTGCCGGTAATCTGCATACCGTCGCCGGAATCACCTGCAAAGCGGATAACGGCGCTGTCGATAACTTCAGGCTTGGTCTTTGAGGGCGGCAGTGTAATTAACGTGGACATGATCGCTGACTTCCTTGGGCCCTAGGACGCATACCCGCCTGTATTGGATGCGGGAGGTCTAACTAACGCAATAAGGGTGACATAAAAAGAATATCACAGCCGGGGCGTGTGTCGCAGAACACACAGGGGAACGACGTGGACTGCCGGTAACCCGAAGAGTAGTGGTGTAGAAAAATACATCTAGCCTTGCAGACGTGAAGATTTTTGACGGCTGTGCCACGTTGAAACATCAAAGTCGTTCGCTATAGATCTCGGCTTCCCGTCTTGCTTTGCACATTAAGTTCAGCTTTTCGCTTGACGTTCGCTTTGTTTTCGCCTAAGTTAGTGCACAAAGGCCTGCTGTCCACAGAAGGAAAAATGCAGGCATGCGATCGGAGGCTTACATGGCCCTGACCAAGCGTCAAAAAGAAGTTCTGGATTATTTGGTTTCGTTTGAGACGAAACACGGCTATGCGCCGAGTTTTGAAGAAATTGGCAAAGGGTTGAAGTTGACTTCATTGGCGACCGTTCATAAACACATCACCACCCTGGAAAAGAAAGGCTTCATTCGGCGCGGGTACAACCAGAGCCGTTCCATAGAAATTGTGCAACTTCCAAAATCGGTGAAAGACCAGGTGATGGAACGAAGGATTCAGGAGCTGCCGCTGGTTGGACGCATTGCAGCGGGCCGGCCGCTCGAAGCGGTGGAGGAGCGCGAAACTTTATCTCTCGGAGATTTTGCGCGCGGAGGAAATTCTTTTGTTCTGCAGGTCAAAGGCACTTCAATGATTGAAGATCACATCATGGATGGCGATTACGTGGTGTGCGAGCAGACGCAGGTGGCTAATGCGGGAGATATCGTGGTGGCACTGATCGGCGAGGATGAGGCCACTTTGAAACGTTTCTACCGCGAAGGGCCCGGGAAGATTCGACTGCAGCCGGCCAATTCCGAAATGGGACCGATTATCGTGGCGGCCAATGACGTTAAGATCCAGGGCCGCGTGATTGGCGTGCTTAGAAAATATTAGGATCACCACTTCGTTAAATTGATTGAGAGTTTTGCTCCTGCATCGGTCGTTCTCTAAATTCTAACGCCCCCCTCGTAGCAACTTTTGGCGTCTTATCGATATGGAACATTGTGGTACCAGTGCGCGCCTTCGCGCTTCCATTGCAACTGAGGTGGGCTAAACTATTTCCAGTAAACTTTAGCTGTTAAGAGGACGCTTCTTTTGAGTAACTTTGACCTGAAAAATTCAAAAAAACCCATCAAGACTGTTGTTGCCGTGGCATTGCTGTTAGCGCTTCTCTTGCCACTGCGATGCGCGGCCTACGCGGTGCTTTCCCACGAAGCCATCATTGACGCGGCCTGGGACACCAACCTGAAGCCGCTGCTACTGAAACGGTTTCCGCAGGCGACGCCGGACGAATTGCGCAAGGCGCATGGATATGCTTACGGCGGGGCCATCATTCAGGACATGGGTTACTACCCGCATGGCAGCCATTTTTTTAGTGACCTCACGCATTACATACGCAGCGCCGATTTTATTCTGGCAATGATGCACGACTCCAAGGACCTGAACGATTACGCTTTCGCGTTGGGCTCGATGGCGCACTACGCCGCGGATACGGATGGGCATAGCATTGGAACGAACCACGCGGTGCCGATTCTGTATCCCAAGCTGAAAAAGAAATATGGGGATGTAGTGACATATGAGGAAGACCCGCTGGCGCACGTCAAAACTGAATTTGGCTTTGATGTGCTGGAAGTAGCGCAACACCGGTATGCTCCGGACAGTTATCACGACTTTATCGGGTTTCAAGTGGCGGTGCCGTTATTGGAGCAGGCATTTCGGGAAACCTACGGGCTCGAATTGAAAACTGTGCTTCCCAGCGAAGAGAAAGCATTAAATTCCTATCGCCATGCGGTGAGCGAACAACTTCCTAAGGCCACGAAAATCGCGTGGAGCCTGAAGAAAAAAGACATACAGAAAGACATGCCGGGAATGACCAAGAGGAGGTTTCTGTACAACCTGAAACGGGCCAGTTATGAAAAGGAATGGGGCAAGAATTACGACCAGCCGACGGCCGGCGAGAAATTTATTGCGTTCTTGACCAAGCTGCTTCCCAAGATTGGACCGCTGCGGGTGCTACAGTTCCGAGCTCCGACGCCGCAAACGGAAAAGATGTTTGAAGACAGCTTCAACGCCACCATGGATCGTTACCGCAAATTGCTGGGCGCGGTTGGAAGCGGCCAGTTAGAACTGGCTAACGATAACTTTGACACGGGAGGGAGCATCGCTCCGGGCAAGTACCGCATGAGCGATGATACTTACGCGAAACTTCTGGACAAATTGTCGGACGAGAAGTTTGCCAAGGCCTTGCCGGAGGTGCGAGCAAATATTCTGGCCTTTTACAGCGATCCGAACGCGCCGTATGCTACCAAACGCGATCCAAAGGCATGGGAGAAGGTTCAGATCGAGCTCGACCAATTGAAAGCAGCGCCGCCGGCCACCCCGGTAGTGGCGGAATCTGCTAATTCGAAAGACTGATTTGCCACTTTGGCAGGTCGATGTTCCGACGCTAAATACACGCGCATAAATTATTTCTTTTCGGCGAATGCAAAATTCGGTGTTGCCGCCTCGCGCGCGGTCGATGAAACAATGTAGAATTTTGCGCATGGTTCTGCTGTTGTGCTTTCCGAATGAAAATTAGCCGGCCTATCCGAAAACTGCTCGCCGCCAATCGGAGCGAGATCGCTATCCGGATTTTTCGCGCTGCCAACGAGCTTGGGCTGCGCACGGTGGCGATCTATTCGCAGGAAGACCGGTTGGCGCTGCACCGTTTTAAAGCGGATGAGGCCTACCTGATTGGCGCCGGCAAGGGGCCGGTAGAGGCGTATCTCGATATTCCGGGCATCGTGGCGCTGGCGAAGGAAAAAGAAGTTGATGCAATCCATCCGGGCTATGGATTTCTCTCTGAAAATCCGCCGTTTGCGCGGGCATGCGAAAAAGCCGGGATCAAGTTTGTCGGACCAACACCTGATCTTTTGGCGCTGCTAGGCGATAAAACGGCGGCGCGACGGCTCGCGGCTTCAGCGGGCGTTGCGGTGCTGCCGGGTACCGCCGAACCGGTGAAAACGAACGCAGCAGCGCACAAAGCTGCGGATGAAATTGGTTATCCGGTAATGGTCAAAGCCGCGATGGGCGGCGGCGGGCGGGGTATGCGCGTCGTTCATGACGCGGCGGAACTCGATCGGTTGTTGGAGGAGGCCCAAGGCGAGGCGCGATCGGCGTTTGGTGATGGTTCGGTATTCCTGGAGAAATATCTGGCACGCGCTCGGCACCTCGAGGTGCAAATACTTGGCGATGAGCATGGTGAATTGCTGCATCTATACGAGCGGGATTGTTCGGTGCAACGGCGGCACCAAAAAGTAGTGGAAGTCGCGCCTGCGGCGAATTTGCCGGCGGGGGTGCGCAGCGAATTGTGCGAAGCTGCAGTGAAATTGGCACGCAAAGCGGGGTATAGAAACGCCGGTACGGTCGAATTTTTGTATGACGTGGATAACGCCAAGTTTTATTTCATCGAAGTGAATCCGCGCATTCAAGTAGAGCATACCGTCACGGAGATGGTTACCGGGATCGACTTGGTGCGCTCGCAGATTTTAGTGGCGCAGGGGCATCATTTGCATGAAGCGCCACTGTCGCTGCCGGCTCAGGAAAACATTCCGCTGTATGGGGCCGCGCTGCAATGCCGCGTGACCACGGAAGACCCGTCGAATAATTTTTCTCCGGACTACGGAAAGATTTCCACCTACCGTTCACCGGCGGGTTTTGGCATTCGGCTGGATGGGGGAACGGCTTACGCGGGAGCGATTCTCGCCGCTTATTACGATTCTTTGTTGGTCAAAGTGACGGCGTGGGGTGCGAATTTGCCGGAAGCGTGCCAGCGCATGGACCGGGCGTTGCGTGAGTTTCGGATTCGCGGGGTAAAAACGAACATTCCGTTCGTGGAAAATGTTGTCAATCATCCCAGATTCCGCGCTGGGGATGTCACCACATCGTTTCTTGACGATTCGCCGGAACTTTTTCGGTTTCGCACGCGGGGCGATCGGGCCACGAAACTGTTGTCTTATCTGGGCGACGTCATTTTGAATGGCAATCCGGAGGTGAAGGGGAAGAAATCTCCCGAGACGCGGGAAACGGCCGTTGTTCCGGCGGCGCCAGGAATGGATATTCCGGACGGAACGCGGCAGCTGCTACACAAACTTGGGCCAGAGAAATTCGCGGCGTGGGCAAAGAAGGAGAAGCGGCTGTTAATCACGGACACGACCTTTCGCGACGCGCACCAATCGCTGATGGCCACGCGTGTGCGCACACATGATTTACTCGCGACTGCGGGTGCGGTGGCGCGCCGGCTGCCGAATCTTTTCAGCCTGGAAATGTGGGGCGGAGCTACGTTTGATACGGCGCTCCGTTTTTTGCATGAAGACCCGTGGCAGCGGCTGCGTGATCTGCGAATCCGTGTACCGAATATTTGTTTCCAGATGTTGCTGCGCGGGGCGAATGCCGTTGGCTACGCTTCGTATCCCGACAATGTGATCGTGGAATTTGTTCGCGAAGCGCACGCGCAAGGCATCGACATTTTCCGAATTTTTGATTCGCTTAACTCCATCGACAATATGCGCGTTTCGATCGACGCGGTATTAGAAACAGGCGCGGTTTGTGAACCGGCCATTTGTTACACAGGGGACATTCTGGATAGTGCACGGCCGAAATATTCGTTGGAGTATTACGTGGGCTTGGCACAGCAACTCGAAAAGCTGGGCGCTCATTTTCTGGCTATTAAAGACATGGCGGGGTTGTGCAAGCCCTACGCGGCGTATGAGCTAGTGAAAGCATTGCGACAAGAGATTGGCATACCGGTGCACTTTCACACGCATGACACCAGCGGGCTCAATGCTGCAAGTATTTTGAAGGCTGCTGAAGCTGGAGTGGACGTGGCCGATGGCGCGGTTGCCTCCATGAGCGGAGGCACCAGCCAGCCGAATCTGAATGCCATCGTCGAATCGCTGCGACACACGCCGCGCGACACGCAGCTCGACATTGAAACGTTGAATGAGTGCTCGGATTATTGGGAGACCGTGCGCGGTTTTTATGGGCCGTTCGATTCGGGGCCGAAGTCGGGTTCCGCGCGTTTGTATCAACACGAAATTCCGGGCGGGCAGTACACCAATCTTCGGGAACAAGCGACATCCATGGGGCTGGGGCAACGCTGGCGCGAAGCCGAGAAAATGTACGCGGAGGTAAACCAGCTTTTTGGAGACATTGTTAAGGTGACGCCTTCCAGTAAGGTGGTCGGGGACATGGCGCTGTTTCTGATGGCCAACGACCTGCATCCGGCCGATATTTTGGCTTTGGATGAAAAGCACGATGTTTCGCTGCCGAATTCCGTAGTGGAAATGTTTTCGGGTGTGCTGGGTGTTCCGCCTGGTGGTTGGCCGAAGAGATTACAGAAGATTATTTTGCGGGGACAGAACCCTGTGCACGGGCGGCCGGGCGCGAGTCTGGAAGACGTGGATCTAGATAAGGAGCAGAAAGCGCTCGAGAAGAAAGTGAATCACTCGGTTCGGCCCGAAGACCTCTTAAGCTATCTGCTGTACCCCGAGGTGTTCACCAAATATGACAAGTTCCGGCAGACCTACGGAGATGTGAGTGTTCTTCCTACTTATGCCTTTTTTTATGGCTTGCGATCGGGAGAAGAAATCACCGTAGAGATCGAGGCTGGAAAATCTCTGATTATCAGGTTCCTGACCGCCAGCGAGCCGCATCCTGATGGTACGCGTACGTTATTTTTCGAATTAAATGGGCAGCCGCGAGAAGTTAATGTTCGTGACCGTGCGTTGCGAGTGGTGGAACGATCGCATCCGAAAGCGGATCCTGCAGACTCGGGGCAGGTCGCGGCTCCTACCGCGGGAGTCATCAGTGGGATTGCAGTGAAAGCAAATCAGGCTGTGGAGCGCGGGGCGAAATTACTGACGCTGGAAGCCATGAAGATGCAATCCAATATTTATGCGCCTATAACGGGGAAAATTGCCAAGCTGCTGGTATCCCCAGGGCAGAATGTGGAAGCGAAGGACCTACTCGTCACCATTACTCCATGACCTTTCGTAAACACGAAAAATTTCCCTCCAAAGTTTTAAAAAATGAGCGGGATCTTGTCGTTTATCTGCCTCCGGGCTATGAGGGGCAGGGCACGCGACGTTTTCCGGTGCTGTATTTGCACGATGGGCAAAATCTTTTTGACCGTTCGACGGCGTTTGTTCCAGGGATGGACTGGCGCGTGGGTGAAACCGCGGATCACGTGATCGGTAACGGAGCGGTTGAGCCGCTGATTATCGTGGGGATTTATAATTTGGGCCAGCAACGTATTCGGGAGTACACGCCCACGCGGGTACCCAAGCTGGGCGGCGGGCGTGCGGATCGTTACGGCAAATTCCTGATCAACGAACTGAAATCGTTTATTGATGGCGAATACCGAACACTTGGAGATTCTGCGCACACTGGATTGGGTGGTTCTTCATTGGGTGGCCTTGCGTCATTGTACATTGGTCTGAAATTCCCGCAGGTATTCGGGAGGCTGGCGGCGCTTTCCCCCTCCGTGTGGTGGAACCAACGGGTGATGCTTCGCTTCGCTGCCACTGTGCAAGCTGAGCCTCGCCCGCGCATCTGGCTGGACATCGGCACTCGCGAAGGGGCGCAGATTGTGCGGGACGTTGAAAATTTTCGGGACGTGCTGGTGAAAAAAGGATGGCAGCTCGGGCAGGATCTGTACTACGAACGAGTGGAAGGCGCGGAGCACAACGAAGCGGCGTGGTCACAGCGCGTTGGGCCAGTGTTGCAATTCCTCTTCCCAGCGGGGAATGAGAACGTACAATCCGCGCGCTGTGGGGTTTGATGAATTTCGAATTTATGTGCGCTATCATCACGCGGTTTAGAGATTCCCGATAAAGTTTGCAGGGGCTTCATGCCGGATCAGAAACCACTGACAATTCTGTGCGTAACCTCCTACGAAAAAGGGCAGGAGTTTATCCGCACGTGTAAAGCGATGGGTTGTCGCGTGCTGCTTCTTACCGTGGAAAAACTAAAGGATGGCGACTGGCCACGGGATTATCTCGACGGGATTTTCACCATGCCCGAGGATCTTCCATTGCAGGGCTTGATCTATTCGGTGAGTTATATCGCGCGGTCGCAGCGGATAGATCGCATCGTGGCCCTCGACGAATTCGATATGGAGAATGTGTCCGCGCTGCGGGAACATTTGCGCATCCCTGGCATGGGGCTGACCACCGTACGCTACTTTCGCGACAAGCTGTCCATGCGCGCGCGAGCAAAAGAAGCGGGTATCGCGGTCCCCGAATTTGTGCCGGTTTTGAATTACGACGACCTGCGCGAGTATATGGCACGGGTTCCGGCGCCGTGGCTTTTGAAGCCGCGCTCGCAGGCCTCGGGGATCGGGATGAAGAAGATCCACGCGCCGGACGAGCTTTGGCCGTGGCTTGACGAGTTGGGGGATCAACAATCGTTTTATTTACTGGAGCATTTTGTTCCCGGGACGGTGTACCACGTCGATAGCATTGCGTCGGAGCGCGAGGTGGTTTTCGCAGAGGCTCACAAATACGGAACGCCACCGTTGACGACCTCTCACCAGGGCGGGGTTTTCACGACGAGTACATTACCGTCGGATGCGCCGGAATACGCGGAGCTTCTTGCACTTAACCGAAAAGTTCTGGCTGAATTGGGCTTCGTTCGAGGCGTGACGCACGCTGAATTTCTAAGAGCGGATTCCGACGGCAAGTTTTACTTTATTGAAGTGGCAGCGCGCGTCGGCGGGGCGTTCATTAGCGACGTAATTGAAGCCGCGACGGGCATTAATTTATGGCGCGAGTGGGCGCGGCTGGAGGTTGGCGCAGGCAAGGAGCCTTATCAGCTTCCGCCGCACAGGCGAGAGTACGCCGCGGTCATTCTGTCACTGGCGCGCCAGGAACATCCGGATACTTCGGCGTACAACGACCCGGAAATTGTGCGGCATATTTCAAAATACCACCATGCCGGATTGATTTTGAGGGCTGCCAGCTCTGCGAGGCTCCAGGAATTAATTGCTTCCTATGCGGGACGTTTTCAGCAGGATTTTTTGGCAACGCAGCCGGTCCCGGACAAACCAACTTTTTAATGCGGGCCTCGCTGGGCCGAACTTAATACCGCGGCGCAGGTCCACATCTTGTGGATATTAAAATTAAATTAATGTCAGATTTTGCGTGACAAACCTACATTATTTTGTGTTATGTTTGCGCCCCCTGTCCTCTGGTCCAGTAACTGAAACGCACTAGCGGACCACGCACCGTTTGCAAGTGCACATCCCAAGGCATAGAGTTTGCTTTACCCGGTTGGACGTCTTGTAGTTTTGGGGGCTGTCCCTTGGGAGGAACGATGTGGAGTAACAAGAAACCGGAAACGCCACAGGCTGCGGAACCGGAGCCAAGAAAATTCAATTTCAATGAGCCGCCGAAGCCTGCTACGGCGACCTTGGAGGGGACAAAGAACATGGCAACAGGTAATGATGCAATTCGTCCGCTGGGAAATACCGGAGACCGTACCGGAACGGGAGCGCGACTCGGCTCCAGTTTGCACGTTAAGGGCGAGATTTCCGGCAATGAAGATCTGCTGATCGACGGGACGGTCGAAGGACTGATCACGCTGGATGAGCGGAAGCTGACTGTCGGCGCAAGCGCCAAAGT
>DATMOS010000105.1:0-4977 GCA_035568155.1 Verrucomicrobiia bacterium
GCGAGAACCATCGGACTAGCCGGCTGCGTTTCTTGCTCATTCTGAGCGCGGCGGGCGAAAAAAACTGAACTGAGCTAAGCATGTAGTCTTCGGCTCGTAGCGCTTTTCGGACGGGGGTTCGACTCCCCCCGCCTCCACCATCTTAAAGTCTTTATAATCAATCAATTATGGTTGTTGCCGTGGTGTCTGCGTTCCAGATTAGTTCCACTCGCACTTTTTAGTCGAGGCGGGGGAATTGGTATCACCTCCACTTCGCCAGCGCTCCGACATGCCAGGGCAGTATCGGGCGATTGGCTGGGTGAGACAAAAGCTGTACGCTCTCATTTTTGAAATAAGGGAAGACGAAGACGGCGAATATTATCATCTCGTGACACTTTGGAAAGCGACAACCGAGGAGCAACAACTTTATGAGGAGCATTCGTAAAAAGAAGAGAGGTATGTCCGCCGAGAACATTGCCCGTCTGGCCGACAAGGGAAAGGATGTCTCGCGCTTTTTCACGAACGCGGGTCAAATGATGAGCCCAATCCAGCGTGTAAATGTAGACTTCGCGTCGCCGATGCTGGACGAATTGGATAGTGCGGCGAAGGAACTAAACATTAGCCGCCAAGCCGTGATCAAGACCCTGATTCGGCAAGCGCTTGATCAGCACTATCTGGCAACAGCACGCCAGTCCGGTACGAAGCAGAGATAGGGCAGGTCGACCAGCGACTCGTTCTGGCAGGCTGTGTTCCAGATACGTTCCAGTTGGCCGCGTTTTTCGAGTTTTTGGCGTTTTGTGCGTCTCGAAAAATCAATAAGTTGCGCGTTTTCAGTACCACTATTTGTTCCGCCCCTCCGCCTCCACCATATTTATTCTTTGATTTGAAGATAGTTTAACTGTTTCCGCCAGCACCTCACTCACTGCTCGTTCTGTTTATGGCGGTTCCTTTCTGCTGCAGGCATTGCCAATCGTGTACAATTCAACCCTTTTTCGCGGGACCACGCTCGCCGCAGTAGTGGTTAGTTCGCGTGAGTAATTTTCCTTTGGAGAAGTTTATGACGATGATGCTGAGCCGAGTTTGTCTGTGCGCCTTGGCGGTATTCTGTGCGGGACCTGTGCTACGCGCACAAACCAACCTGGATCAGCGCATCGACAAGGAGACAGATTCGCTGGTGGCCATCTACAAACATATCCACCAGAACCCGGAGCTCTCCACAGAGGAAAAAGAAACGTCCGCGCTGCTCGCCGGCGAATTGCGGCGGCTGGGATTCGAGGTCACCGAACGTGTCGGAAAATATGATGTACCTGACAAGATTTCTTATGGCGTGGTAGGCGTTTTGCTCAATGGTCCGGGCCCAACAGTAATGGTGCGAACGGAATTGGATGCGCTTCCCGTGGAAGAGAAAACCGGTTTGCCATATGCCAGCCACGTGAAGGTAAAGCAAGCGGATGGTGAAGTCAGCGTAATGCACGCGTGCGGGCACGATCTGCACATGAGTTCGTGGATCGGTACCGCCCGGATGTTAGTTGCTCTGAAGAATGAATGGAGCGGAACGCTGCTTATGATTGGCCAGCCATCCGAAGAAGGACTCGGCGGCGCCAAGGCGATGCTTAAGGACGGACTTTATACTCGCTTTCCTCGTCCGGACTTTGTGCTTGCCCTGCACGATAATCCCACGGTCGCTGCCGGCAAAGTTGCGTGGAAAGAGGGCAGCATGCTGGCGAGCGCTGATGGGGTGGATATCACCGTGCGCGGTTACGGAGGTCACGGCGCCGCACCGCACATGACCAAGGATCCCATCGTGATGGCCTCGGAAATTGTGCTTCTACTGCAAACGATCGTCAGCCGCCAAACCGATCCCTTCGATTCCGTAGTGATAACGGTCGGCTCGTTTCACGCCGGGACCAAACGCAATATTATCCCTGACGAAGCCCATCTGGAACTGACGGTACGCACGATGAAGCCGGAGGTGCGGGAAAAAGTCTTGGCGTCGATCAAGCGTATCGCGGAAGGTGTTGCAACCGCGGGAGGTGTGCCCAGCGAGCGCGCACCCATCGTACGAGTGGTGAGTTCCACACCTGCCACAATAAATAATCCGGAGCTGTCCCGCCGGGTGGGCGCGGCACTTGAACGAGCACTGGGTAAAGAAAATGCCCTTCCGGCAGAGCCGATAATGGCGTCAGAAGACTTCAGTCAGTATGGTCTTACGGACCCCAAGCCTCCGTATGTCATGTTTTGGTTAGGCGCCACCGACCCAAAGCGCCTAGAGGAAGCGCGTGAGAAAGGAACTCAATTGCCTAGCCTGCATTCAAGTGAATTTTATCCTGTGGCGGAGCCCGCGATTCATACCGGCGTAAAGGCGATGACCGCTTCAGTGCTTGAACTTTTAAAGAAATAGTATGTTCTGGTCAATGCTAAGGCTGGCAAATTTAAAAATGCGACGCGGGTGGTCTTCCTGAAATCACGATCACGAGACGGAAATGGCTTGACCTTCGATCACTGTAAGGTAGCGATCACACGGAATATTGATTAGCCTTTGCACGACGGTGGATGGAGCGGGCCAATGAATTTCGAGCCAGTCGACCTTGGTAGCCGAACCCAGGCCCAATACCTGGCGGGGATCATGAGACGAGAGGTAACTTCCCCCGCCGTTCTTTAATCGAGAACGCTTCTTTCCGCCCGCCGACCACACTAGCCGCGCGCCGATCGCGTCACGATTGCAGGTAACGCCTTGCAGCTTAATTCCCAACCAATGATTGCCGGTGCCGGCCTGATTTTGTAAAAGCACCGGTGCGCCTCCATTAACGCCAATAAGCACGTCGACCCGGCCATCGTTATCAAAGTCGCCCACGGCCAAGCCGCGAGCAGAAAAGTCCCTGGCGAATGCCGGGCCCGCGTCAGCGCTGACGTTATGAAACTTTCCACCCTTCTGCTGAAACAACAGTAGCGGTTCGCGGTACGTCACGGTCTGAGAACGCTGCGCGACCATATCGTCGGGATGTCCGTTGGCCAGGATTAGATCCACTTCACCGTCATTGTCGTAATCAAAAAAATGCAAGCCCCAGCCGCTCAAAAGCCTGGTGGCTTGCGCAATGGATTGCGACGGAGCTACGTCTTCAAAGGTTCCGTTGGTCAAGTTGCGATACAGGGAAAACTTCTCCTGATCGATATTGGCGACAAACAAATCCTGCCATCCCCGGTCGCCCACGTCCGCCGCATCCACTCCCATGCCGGAACGGGCCTGTCCGTTTTCACTGAAGGCAACTTCTGCCGCGACAGACATTTCTTCCCAACGATTCGCACCTTGATTGACGAATAAGAAATTCTGCACCGTGTCGTTCGCGACAAACAGATCCATACGGCCATCATTATTTATGTCTGTGGCAACTACGCCGAGAGCTTTCCCCAAACTCTTGCCTATAGCCGTTCGCTTCCCGACTTCGGTGAACGTGCCGTCGCCGTTGTTGTGAAATAGGTAGCTGGCTGTGGGGTGAAACGCCCGAGGTACACAATAATATTTCTGCCCCGCGCCATTTTCTCCGCAAGACTGACGGTCCTCCGGTAAATACCTAACGAAACTGCACACAAACAGATCTAGCCGGCCGTCGTTGTCGAAATCAAACCACACGGCGCTGGTCGTCCATCCGTTGATTTCAAGCCCCGCCTTAACAGTGATGTCCGTGAATGTGCCGTCGCCATTATTTCGATACAGCAAGGATCGTCCGCAGGCGGTCACAAAAATATCCGGGTAACCATCGTTATTGAAATCGCCCACGGCAACACCCATGCCAAAGGTTCCACCGGGAACGCCCGCTTGCTCGGTGACATCGGTGAACGTGCCATCGCGATTATTTTTGTATAACGCATTGCGGATTGGATGCTGGGGCTGAAAAAACTCCGAGGGCCCGCTGTTCACGAGATATATGTCCATCCAGCCGTCGTTGTCGTAATCCAGAAATGCGCAACCAGGGCCCAGAGTTTCAGGAAGATATTTTCCCGGGGACATCGCATTCTCATGAACCCAGTGAATTCCGCTCTGGGATGGCGGAACTTCCCGAAAAAGAGCGGACGGCGCAGGACGTTGTCCCACTAGCGCCAATCCGCTAACCCCGCCGAGACTCCATAGAAATTCACGTCGATTCACCATAGGTCGTCGGAACCATATCCAGATTAATCGCCCTTCGCGCTGCAAGGCAACGCGAATCAGGGCCGGACCAGAAGGCGACATGCTCCGAAAAAAGGAATTCGCGATCTCATGTTTACATCAAAAAGGCATTATGGTAACGTTTGCACAATTTTGGGGCCCTGAACGCTCGGTTCAGATGAGGGGGAACAATTTAGCATGAAAAATTTAAGGCATCATGCAACAGTGTCCGCGGGAATTCTGTTAGTGACGGCGTTTATTCTGCTTTTTCCTTGCTTGGTGTCCGCTCAAATTGATACCGGTTCGGTCGTCGGAATCGTCAGCGACCCTAGCGGCGCGGCAATTCCAGGCGCTACTGTCACGCTATCAAACGAGGCTTCGGGTGTTTCACGTTCGGTGACCACCAACGGCGATGGCGAATATCAATTCGCGGCGGTCATACCTGGGACTTATTCCGTTCAAGCTACCGCGCAAAACTTTGAATCAGCCATCAGCACACACGTCGAAGTCGATGTGCAGTCACGACCGGCCATTAACTTTACATTGAAGGTCGGAACTTCCTCGCAGGTGGTGGAGGTCTCCTCGATCACGCCGGTTCTGCAAACTGAAACCGCGGATGTCGGCGGAGTCGTGCAGAGTGAACAGATCAATGACCTGCCGCTGAATGGTCGGCGGTATTCAGATCTGGCGCTTTTGGAAGCAGGCATACAACGCAACCAGGTCAATACCAACAACACCGCGCCAGACCGCTTCAGTTCCAATGGAAATTTAGAAACCCAGAATTACTTTTCGCTCGACGGAATCGATAACAACTCGGGTTCAACCAACTTGCAGGAAAGCTCCGTGCAGGT
>DATMOS010000106.1:0-4603 GCA_035568155.1 Verrucomicrobiia bacterium
AGTTTTGCCCTCGCGCTGTGCGTACCAGGCGTCCACGTCGTCCGTGCCGACTTCGAGTTCGAGAGAAGTGGTCACGCCGTCGTGAGCTTGAAACTGGTAGTTGCGCGGTTCCTGGGCATGCTCGTGGAGATCGATGAAGCCTGGCGCAACGACCAGTCCTTTAGCGTCCAGAACGGTCTTCCCTTTTAGCGATTCGACGGAGATCGCTCGAATTTTTCCTCCGCTGATCCCCACGTTGCGCACGGCGTCTAAACCGGACTCGGGATCCATCACGCGGCCGTTAGCGATGACGATGTCGTAACCAGGGCCCGAAACTTGAGATTCACCAGCAGCATCGAGAGATCCCGTGGTGCGCGCCCGCATGACAACTATGGCGGTGAACGCCGCGATGAAAAAGATGGCTATCCGCAGCTTGGTTCTGGTCATGAATACTCCCGTTTTATTTCTACAGACTCTGTACACGTGACCTGCGCCAGAGCCAAAGAAATACATAACGACTCCGGTGCGGAAAGGCTTGATAGCTATAATGGAACCGGCCTCGGTTGGAAAGGACTTTAATGAATTACCGGCGATTTGGACGCACAGGTTGGAATGTCAGCGAGATTGGCTACGGAATGTGGGGCATGGCCGGATGGACCGGCTCTGAAGATCGGCAATCGCTGGAGTCTCTGCAACACGCCGTGGATCTGGGCTGCAATTTTTTTGATACCGCGTGGGCCTATGGCGATGGTCACAGCGAAACCCTGCTGGGGAAAATTATTCGCGCCAATCCCATGAAGACGCTTTACGCGGCCACCAAGATTCCGCCCAAGAATCGTCGGTGGCCGAGCCAAAGAGCATTTTCCGTGGACGAATCGTATCCGCCGGACTACATCGAAGAGTATGTGCACAAGAGTCTGGAAAATATTGGCGTCAGCAAACTGGACCTGATTCAGTTTCACACTTGGGAAGATCACTGGCTGGACGACGATCGCTTATTAAAAGCCCTTGAAAAGCTGCGCACCGGCAACGAGGTGCGCGCGGTGGGAATCAGTATCAATCGCTGGGAGCCCTGGAATGCTATCCGGGCCGTCAAATCGGGCCTGCTCGATGCGGTGCAGGTTATCTATAATATTTTCGATCAGAACCCCGAAGATGAGTTGTTTCCCACCTGTCGCGAGAAAAATGTGGCGGTGATCGCGCGTGTCCCATTCGACGAAGGAACGCTGACGGGGACGCTCACGCCCGAAAGCAAATGGCCGAAGGGCGATTGGCGCAACACCTATTTCGTGGCGGAAAATCTGAAGAGCAGCGTGGCGCATGCCGACGCGCTGAAACCTTTGCTGCGTGACGGTATGACCATGCCGGAAATGGCGCTGCGCTTTATTTTGAATAATCCGGACGTGAGCACCATCATTCCCGGGATGCGTAAACGTCATCACGTGGAGACGAATCTGGGCGCGAGCACTCGAGGGTCGTTGCCTGCTGAGCTGCAGGCCGAATTGCGAAAACACCGCTGGGATCGAACGCCGACTTCCTGGTCGCAGTAAATCCGGAGCTGAAGTACTTCGTGATCTGCTAGGCTGATTGTTTCAGGGCGCGTTCGACGAGTACCAGGCACCGCTCCGCTTGTTCCCGCAAAACGTCTTCTCGGTAGCCTAGATCGCGTTGCGCGCTGTGCAGTTCATCGGCGATGGCCAGAGCGGCGAGCACCGCAACTTTTTGGGTGTCTACCGTCGAAGTAGCATTTGCTACGGCGCGCATTTTCTCGTCCACGAAGCGGGCCAATTTCAAAACGTAGTCTTCGTCCAGTTCTCCGCTGATCGTATATGTTTGGCCAAAAATCTGTGCTTTTACGGACACGCGTGCGAACTCGTTTCTATGGAGTGACTGGGGCCAAGATAGCACAGTCACTGGCTGTGTGGTGCCGCCGGTTGTTGAAAAAGTGATAGCTATGGGCCGACAGTTGCGTCCGGACGTACTCATTACCGGACGCCCAAGGCTTATGCGGTGCGCAACTGCGCCCCTAGTTCTTTTTCTAGTGTCGACACGATGCGCGCGGAGATGTCGCCAATTTGCGTGTCCGTCAAAGTCGCCGAACGCGGCTGCAGCGCAATTTTAACCAGAAGCGAATATTTCCCCGCGGGGATATTTTTACCCCGGAATAGATCGGCGGCTTCGACCGAAACAATTTCTGGAATGTTCAGCGACAAAATGGCTTTGACCACGTTCGAAAAGTGCGTACCGTCAGAAAGCGCCAGGGAAAAATCGCGCTCAACCGTTGGAAAACGCGGTATGGGATGATACCGGCGCGAATTTTTCACCCCGTAGAAGGCGCAATAGAATGGGCCAAGATTAATTTCCGCGAGAAAAACGTCCTGCCGGAACTTGAGGCGTTCCGCAACGCGGCGCGATAGTTGCCCCGCAACGCCGAGTGCCTCGGCCTTCAAAAAAAGCGCGCCACGACGGGCTGGATTCAGATATTCGATAGCGCTTTCTTCCCAGCGCAAGCCGCCCGAAAGCGAGCCAAGATTGTCGAGGTCCCCCTTTAAATCAGCGAAAGAATAATCGCGAGCAGGCTCGTACAGATTTTTGTCGCGGGCGGCCCCGGTTGCCCCGAGGGTGAGGACGCGAGTTTCAATAGGCTTACTACCATTCAAGCGATAGTGATGGCCGATTTCGAACAGGCGCGCGTTGCGTTGCCCATGATTTAAATTCCATTCGAGCGCACCGGCCATGGTGACCGCTCCAGTGGAACGTAGCACGCCGGCTTCCTCGGAGAGCGGATTGGCGAGCCGCGTGGGAGTGACATCCGCGGGCCGGAACAGCGCGTCGCGTTCTTCGGCGACATGTGGGATGGTGACAATTTCGCGGTAGCCCAAGCCGATCAGCCGTTCGCGCAAGCGCATTTCGGCTTCGTAATGCGGCAAGCGCGCCGCACCTTGTCGCGAGGCGGGCAAACGTGGTGGGAATTTATCGAGGCCGTAGATGCGAACAATTTCCTCGATCAAATCAATCTCCCGGGACACCTCAGCGCGCCAGGAAGGTCGCGTGCATTCCCATGCTGCGAGAATCGAGCCAGCTGCGCCGCGATTTTGATCAACCCGCACGGGAGCAAAGCCTAAAGCGCCGAGAATGGATTCGACTTCTTTGTCGGGAACGTCAGCGCCCATAACCCGAAGAAGTTCAGCGCGGGTGACCTGGATTTTTTTGGGCGCGTGCTTTCCCGGATAGGCATCGACGACTCCGGCGAGTAATTCGCCGCCCGCCAACTGCAAAATCAATTCGGCGCAGCGCCGCGAAGCCAACTCGGCCATTTCAGGATCTGCACCACGAGCAAAGCGCGTCGAAGCCTCGGTGTGGAGCTTAAGCGACCGAGTGGCGCGGCGAATGGCGAGGGGATCGAACCAGGCGCACTCAATCAACACATTTTTGGTGGAAAAAGATATCTCAGTTTCGGCGCCGCCCATAATGCCGCCAATGCCCACTACGCGGGAGCCGTCGCCATCGCAGATTACGCAGGTGCTGGGATCAAGTTGGCGCTCGATGCCATCAAGAGTTTTTAATTTCTCACCAGTGCCATTGGGCGTACCGGATTCACGAGGATTCGCGCCGCGCACCACGATGGAATGGTCGCGTATTTTGTCGTAGTCGAAGGTGTGCAGCGGATGGCCAAGCTCGAGCATCACGTAATTGGAAATGTCCACTACGTTGTTGATGCTGGCGACGCCGCAAGCCTCGAGCCTGCTTTTAAGCCACGCTGGGGAAGGCTGAATTTTTACGCCGCGAATTACCCGCGCCGTAAAACGTCCGCATAATTCCGGCGAGCGGATCTCCACTTTTATCGCTCCGGCGCTTTTGGCTGCCGACTCGGTTGGCTTCGGTGAAACCTGTTTCAGCGGCAATTTGTAAATTGCGCCAACTTCGCGCGCAATGCCGTAATGGCTCAGGCAATCGGGACGATTGGAAGTCACTTCTGCGTCGATCACCGCCCCGTGCGGGCCATTTTCGATTCCGCCGATGTTAGTTCCGGAGAGTGCGAGACGCGAAGCCAGTTCCTCCGGCGACGCACTGACTGCTACGAAATCCTGCAGCCAACTGTAAAGCACCTTCATGACCGGCTGCCACCTGCGGTCAATTGGCCTAGATGCACCCAGGTTGAAAATTCCATCACAACGCGGCCATTTTGCTGGTGCGCGGCGAACAGTGCATCGAGCGCCGCCATCATGGGCGCGAAATTCGGGTTACCCTCCGTTGGAACGTAGGAGCTGCTGCGTAGCCGGCCGCGCAATGATTCAAGATCAAAATGTTGAAAATTGGGAAGCTCGTGCGTCAAAAACTGTTCGTGCCCGAAAAACTCGCGGATGTCTTTCTTTTGCGGATAAGCATCTCTGACACGCGAGTAATCCGTGCCAAAGCGCACCAGCAGCTCTTCATAACTCACCGCAAAGCCGGTTCGCGACAGCGTGCGATCGTTCCACATGATGGCGACCCATCCTGCAGGGCGCAAAATGCGCGCAAACTCACGACGCGAAGGTTCTGGCTTGAACCAGTGAAAAGCCTGGCCGACAGTAATGAAATCAACGGATGAAGATGGAAGCGTCGTGGCTTCAGCTGATCCGTT
>DATMOS010000107.1:0-5658 GCA_035568155.1 Verrucomicrobiia bacterium
CGGCAGCGGCACGCAAACCAACATGAACGTCAACGAAGTCATTTCAAATCGGGCCATCGAGCTTTCCGGCGGCGTCATGGGCAGCAAAAAACCCATTCATCCCAACGATGACGTCAACATGTCGCAGTCTTCCAACGACACTTTTCCCACTGCCATGCATATCGCGGCCGCGACGGAAACAGTGCGTAAACTTGTGCCTGCCGTGAAACATTTGCGCGACGCGCTCGACGCCAAGGCCCGCGAATTCATGGGCATCGTAAAAATCGGCCGCACTCACTTGCAGGACGCCACGCCGCTCACAGTGGGCCAGGAATTTTCGGGCTGGGTCAGTCTGCTCGACCGCGACATCAAACGGATTAACGAAGCGCTTGACGGCCTTTACGACTTGGCCATCGGGGGCACCGCTGTCGGCACCGGACTGAACGCCCATCCTGAATTCGCTGAGCGTGCCGCCCGCAAAATTTCACAGTTAACTGGACTTCCTTTCCGTTCGCATCCCAACAAATTTGCTGCTCTCTCCGCGCACGACGAAATCGTATTTGCCAGCGGCGCGCTCAAAACTCTGGCCGCCTCGCTGATGAAAATCGCCAATGACATTCGCTGGCTGGCCTCCGGCCCACGCTGCGGTCTCGGCGAGCTGACGCTCCCGGAAAATGAGCCGGGCTCTTCCATCATGCCCGGCAAGGTAAATCCCACGCAGTGCGAAGCGCTCACCATGGTGGCCACGCATGTGATGGGCAACGATGCGGCGATCGGCTTTGCAGGCTCGCAAGGCAACTTTGAGCTGAACGTTTTTAAGCCGGTAATGATTTTTAATTATTTGCATTCGGTGGAGCTGCTTGCCGACGCTTGCAACAGTTTCGTCGAGCACTGCGCCCACGGCATCGAAGTCAATCGCGAAAAGATCGATCACTACGTCAAGACTTCCCTGATGCTGGTCACCGCCCTCGCGCCAAAAATCGGATACGATAACGCCGCCAAAGTTGCGCACACCGCGCATCACGAACACAGCAGTCTTCGCGAAGCTGCCATTAAACTTGGTTTCATTACCGGCGAGGAATTCGACCGACTGGTTCGCGCCGAAGACATGACTCATCCGTGACCTGCTACTCAAACACCAGCTTGAAATTCAACACGCCGATGTTTTCATGAAGCAGAAACTCTTCCCCAGCGTCGATGCCGCCGTGGCGGACGTTCCCGACGGCGCGCGCATTATGTTTGGAGGATTTGGCGGCGCAGGCTTCCCCAACAACCTCATTCAAGCGCTGGCGCGCAAAGGAACTAAAAACATCACCGCGATCAGCAATAATTGTGGCACTCGCGACTGCGAACTCGGACTGATGTTCAAGAACGGTCAGATTAGCCACGTCATCGCTTCTTTTCCCGGACCGCATGCAAATTATTTTCAGGAACGCTTCGCGGCCAAAGAAGTCACACTCGAATTGGTGCCGCAGGGCATTCTCTGCGAACGCATGCGCGCCGCTGCCGCGGGACTTTTAGGCTTTTACACTACCGTGGGCGTCGGAACGGAAGTGGCCGCAGGGAAAGAAGAGCGCGTAATCGATAACCAGAGCTGCATTCTGGAATCGCCCATCCATGCAAACTACGCATTCATCAAAGCGGACAAAGCTGATGAACTTGGAAATCTGACCTATCGATTGGCGGCCAGAAATTTTAATCCGATCATGGCTATGGCGGCTGAAATTACTATCGTGGAAGTGGAAGAAATTGTACCGGTCGGAGCCATCGAACCCGAACATGTGATAACTCCTGCAATATTTGTTCATCGCATCGTGCAAGCCAAAGGAATTCGCTATGCCGGATAAGCCGCGACTCACTCGAGAAGAGATCGCCGCGCGCGCCGCCAAAGAACTTCCGGATGGCGCATACGTGAATCTTGGTTGGGGCATCCCCAATTTGATCGCGGATTATTTGCCGCACGGCCTCAACGTTTTTTTTCACAGCGAAAATGGCATTCTCGGAATGGGCCGTCGCGCCAGGGCTGGAGAAGAAGATTACGACCTGGTGGACGCCATGAAAGTTCCCGTGACACTGGCGCCCGGTGCGTCTTTTTTTCATCAGGCGGACGCGCACCTGATGAGCCGCGGTGGCCACCTGGACGTCGCGGTTCTCGGCGGATTTCAAGTTTCAGAGAAAGGCGACCTTGCCAATTGGAAGGTTCCCGGCGCTCGCGGCTCGGGCGGAATTGGCGGAGCCATGGACATCGCGGCCGGCGCAAAAGTATTGATCGTTTGCATGGAGCACACCACCAAAGACGGCGCTCCAAAAATTGTGAAGCACTGCACCTATCCGCTCACCGCACTGGCGTGCGTGGACACTATCGTGACGGATTTGGCGGTGATCGATGTACGAGCGGAAGGACTGCTGTTGCGCGAGACTGCTCCCGGCTGGAGCAGAAAAGAAATTCAGGAACTGACCGGCGCGCCACTTCAGTAGCCTCTTGCTTCCAGCCGTTCAAAGTCGCGCCGCTACGCGGGCGGCGATGCGGCCATCGTCGCGACGGAGAATCAATACCAGGCTGTCGCTCAAAGGAATTCCGGCACTGGGAATCTCCAGTTCGTAGGCCCATTGGAATCTCTTGGGCAGGTCCTTCGCAAGCTCCGTGGCGTAAGGAGAAATCAGCTCGACGGAGAAAAATTTCAGCTTAAAATTTTCTGCCGGGCGCAAAGCAACTCCTCGCTTCCAGAAAAGCGATAGGTGCAAGGTGCTCATCATTTCCCGGGTAAGGTATTGGCGGCCTTTGGGGTCTGGCACCTGTGACGGACAGGGCTGGTCGTGGATCACGAACAGAAGTTTCAGATGCTCGGGAAATTCGGTCACGATTTCTTTCCCGCGAAGATATCTGGTGCCTTGGTTATCGTCGATGCGTTTCAAATTATCGAAAAAACCCTTGTCCGCCACGTGGCCGGCCAGCCGGAAACAAGTGCTGTCGGTCAGGCTGCCGTCCGTTTCCAGGAAAACACCGCCGTCAAAATTCCAGATTGTTTTTGGAATGCGCTTGAGTTTGTCTGCGGGCTTTTGCCCCGCTAACGTCAATGTCAACGGTTGGCCACAAAGCAGCAAGGCTGCAATCAGTATTGCCCTAGGAGTTTGGGAGCAAAGAATGCGCATCATAAATCGTGAGCGAGAGTTGACGGCCTGAATAGTGTACGTGTGACGCGCGCCGCGCTGTCAACTCACGAACGGCTCGGGCTTAGGGGCGTAGGTGGGTGCGAACTGCTGGCAATGCCTGCGGGTGTCATTTACTATCCGAAGAGAACACATGAGGCGCGGGTCCACACTACTATTGATTATTGTCGCGTCGGTTGGCTTCATTCTCGCGGTTGCCGCCTCGCTTCTACACAACGGGCTGAGCGCGCGCGCGCGACCCAGCGCCATGGAAGAAATGCTGGCGCGGAATGCGTGGCACCTTTCCATTCCGTCGGACGCGCGCGCCATGCACAATCCGTTACCTGCTTCTGAAGAGAATCTTAAGGATGCGCGACTGCATTTCGCGGATCACTGTGCGATCTGTCACGCCAACGACGGCAGCGGCGACGCGCTTTTTGGGCGGGGCTTATACCCCAAGCCACCCGATCTGCGCCAAGCCGAGACGCAGAACCGCTCCGACGGGGAACTTTTCTGGATTATTGAGAACGGAGTGCGCTTTACGGGCATGCCGTCATTCGCCAGTCACGGTATGGAAAACGATTCCTGGAAGCTGGTCCTTTTCATAAGGCATCTGCCGAAGCTTACCGCTGAAGAGCGCATCGAAATGTCCCGTTATAACCCAAAGACCCCGGAGGATCGCGAAGAAGAAAAAGATGAAGATGAATTTCTGAATGGTACAACACCGCAGAAATCTGGGACATCAAATCCTCATCGTTAAGGTATTCTAAAACTGTGAGTCTTGGGGGTTTTATGACGCGTCGGTTCTTTACAGCGTTGCTATCGTTTCTGTTCGTCGCCGTTGCGCTTTCAGCGCACGGCGACAAAAAGCACGTCATCGGAACAATAGAAAAATTAAATTCTGGCTCCGTAACGGTAAAAACCCGGGACGGAAAATTGGTGCTGGTGAAACTCGTTCCCTCCACTACATATGTTGCGCGCGTGGCGACCGCGGACAAACCTGCCTCGCTTTCGGATTTGGCCGTCGGCGAGAATGTGGTGATCCATGCCACTCCAAAGGGCAACGACCTGGAAGCCGACGAAGTTAGATTCTCCACGCCGGGCGCATCTGGCTCCGGTTCCTCGAAGTCTCAACAGCAACCATGAGTTTCTTCGCAACATCACTTTGAATCTATTTTTAGTCTTCGAGAACATGGCAGGAGTGCGTTTTTATGACTAGCCACGCAGGCTGATTTACAGCCAGCTCTAGCGCTCGTTTGGCTCCGAGCGTCAGGTGAACTGTAAAAACTACCGCGTGGTCGGCGTCGGCCGCTACTTGCGCGATGAACATTGTTCCGCGTTGTTCGAGCGAGATAATCTTCCCGCCAATCACATTACGGGCGCTCAAACCGTAAGGGCGTTCCGTGGCCAACAAAATATCTCCGGCACGAATCGCCAAGCGGACAGTAGTTTTTACGGCGGCATGGCCAAGAGGCGTTTCGATTTCGCACGCGCCTTTAACCAAGCGCACGCGCATTACACCATCCGATTCCCGCAGTTCGGTGACAACACCGCTGAACAGATTTTCAAATCCCGAGGCTTGCGCCAAGGACGAGCGCCGCGGTGCGTCCAGCACTTCGTGAGGGGTACCGGTGCTGATAATTTTTCCCTGATCGAGGACGATCACGCGCTCGCCGAGCGCGTCAACTTCGCCGCGGCTGTGGGTGACATACAAGATTGGAATATTTTGCGCCGCGTTCCAGCGCCGCAAATCTTCCATGATGGATTTCTTCAGTCCTTCGTCCAGGGCCGTCAGCGGCTCGTCGAGCAGCAATACCCGTGGAGAAGTTGCCAGCGACCGAGCCAGCGCGACTCGCTGCTGTTCGCCGCCGGATATTTCGTGGGCTTCTCGCTTGGCTAACTGTTGAACGCGAAAAGCTTCCAGCATTGCTATTACTCGTGAGGCTCGTTGCGCTGCCGGCAGCTCCGCAAGTCCATAGGCGACGTTTTGCTCCACGGTCATGTGAGGAAATAAAGCCAAGGATTGAAAAACGTAGGCGATTTTTCTTTTTGCCGGAGGTACGTCGACCCGCTGCTCGACATCGAGCAGCACCTCGCCACCTATTTCAATTCGACCGCTGTCGGGCTTGAGCAATCCGGCGATGCAATCCAGTAGGGTAGACTTTCCGGCTCCCGAGGGGCCAAAGACGATGGTGATTCCGGAAGGAATTTCAATCGCAACATCCAATACGAACGAAGATCGCGCACGAACCGAGCGCGCTTTTTGCAGCTGCGCTTTGAGCACTGACGGATTTATCTCGCTGCCCACGAGGCCCACATGCGACGGCCGATTCGCCGATTGACGCCGTACACGGCGGACAACACCGCGAATGAAATTATTAGCAACACCAGCGCCATGCGATTCGCTTCGGCATACTCCATGGACTGCACGCGGTCGTAAATATCGATGGAGGCGGTGCGAGTAATGCCCGGCAAATTTCCGCCAACCATCAATACCACCCCGAATTCGCCCAGTGTGTGCGCGAAGCT
>DATMOS010000108.1:0-6655 GCA_035568155.1 Verrucomicrobiia bacterium
GGATTGGGCGGCGGGTTAATAATGAACGCAACCGGATTTGACAGCCCGTTGTTGCCCGCTCCCGAAAATGGATTTTGTGTGATTACCGTAGCCGTTCCGGGCTTGGCGACCAGCGCCGCAGGCACTACGGCAGAGATGCCAAGTACCACCGTCTTAGTGGTATCCAGCGCGACGTTGGTAGTGAGTTTTTTTCCATTCCAGGTAACGTAGGTTTGGGGCACAAAGCCACTGCCATTGATCGTCAATATGAAATCCGGGCTTCCCGCACTGATGGTCGAGGGCGACAAAAACGTTACCTGTGCCCCGGTATTATTTTGAAATGTATTGCCGTAATCATTGCAGCCGGCGACTACCAGGATCGATATCAATACGACAGCCAAGGCTGTCCAGGACCGCTTCATGAGACTCCTTCATCGCTACAACTGAAACCAGGCATACACCGGAATCCAGGTTGGCGTCAGCGAACCACGAAATCGCCGCAACACACCATGGGCGTGCAGCCAATTTGCTTTTGGGATGTGATGCCGATTCCCCGCCACGCGTTGACTATCGATCCATGCACCGAGCAGCCAAACACCGGCGCAAGGCCAAAATCGTCCCGCAGCCCCGCGAGGAAAGCTGCGCCCGACCCTTCATGATTATCACCCTCGGCACGATAAGGTCAATGCGCCAAGCACTGTCATCACTTCAGGCACTCCCTATCTTTCCGATTATCCGTTTGAGTAGGAGCGGAGCTGCCCATTTGCTATCCTCGGCGGACCGATGACGCCGCCACAAAAATCCGTTGCCGCGCCGCAAACAACCGCACCCGCCAGTTCAGCGCCAGGCCGCGCCACGCAACAGGATCCCGGCCTGGTCCGCGGCCTCGGCCTCAAAGAGGCCGTGGCTCTGAACATGATCGACATGATCGGCATCGGCCCCTTCGTCGTGAGCCCGCTGGTCATCCGCGCCATGGGCGGACCGCAGGCGTTGCTCGCCTGGACCGCCGGTGCCGTGCTGGCCTTACTGGACGGCTTCGTCTGGTCCGAGTTGGGAGCCGCCCTTCCGCGTGCCGGAGGCAGTTATGTTTTTTTGCGCGAAGCTTACGGCCCGCAAAAATGGGGACGCCTGATGTCTTTCCTCTTCGTGTGGCAAACTTTGATTCAGGCCCCTCTGGTGATCGCTTCGGGCGCCATCGGATTCTCCCAGTACGCCACTTACCTCCATCCCTTCACCGCTTATCAGCAGAAGGCCATTTCCGGTGCCGTCGTTCTGCTACTCGTCGTGCTCTTATACCGCCGCATCACCACTATCGGAAAAATTTCCGTGCTGCTGTGGATCGGCGTGATCGGCACCATGATCTGGTTGATCGGCGGCGGCGTCATGCATTTCAACCCCGCACTCGCATTCTCTTTTCCGCCCGGCGCCTTCCACCTCTCGCACCTTTTCTTCGCCGGGCTGGGCGCAGCCATGGTCAGCACCACCTACACCTACTGGGGTTACTACAACATCTGCCACCTAGGTGGCGAATTGCGTGAACCCGAAAAAAATATTCCCCGCGGAATTTTTATTTCCATCCTGGGCATCGCCGTTCTTTATCTCGCCATGCAAACCAGCATTCTCGGTGTAGTGCCCTGGCAACAAGCCCAGAACTCGCCATTCCTCGTGAGCACTTTTGTAGAAACCATCTCCGGTCCCTTCGCCGCTCGCGTAGCCACCATGCTGGTGTTGTGGATCGCCTTTGCATCCATTTTTGCCGCCCTTCTGGGATATTCGCGCGTCCCCTACGCGGCCGCGCTGGACGGCAGTTTTTTTTCCATTTTTTCGCGCGTGCACCCGCAAAAGAAATTCCCGCACGTCTCGCTGTTATTTCTTGGCGCGGTAGCTTTTGTGTCCAGCTTGCTCTTCAGGCTCTCCACCGTCATCGCCGCGATACTCGCCACCCGCTTGCTCGTGCAATTCATCGGACAAGCCATCGGCTTAATCCTGTTGCACCGCCGTTGGCCCCCCGAACGCTTCCCTTTCAAGATGTGGTTGTACCCGCTACCGGCCATCCTCACCATGTGCGGTTGGGCCGCGCTGTTCTGGGCCACCGGCTCAGCACGCAAGTGGGGCTTGCTCCTCATCGGCCTCGGCATCCTGGCATTTCTGCTACGCGCCCGGGAAGTGCGACAATGGCCTTTCGCGGCCACCGAAGCGCGCCACGAACCGGAGGGTGCTTGAGACTTTCAGTATTGAAACCATTCGCGATTTCCATGTTCACCTTTTGTCTCGCAACCCCGCTCTTCGCGCAATTTGCGCCTGCTCCCGGCACTGGCCCCGGCCTCAACGAAACCGTTGAAGCCATCGACAGCGCGCGTGTCACAACCCGCATTTTGTATATCACCGCGCATCCCGACGACGAATCCGCCGCCGTGCTCACCTATCTCGCGCGCGGCCTGCACGCCGATGTCGCCTTACTCTCTCTCACTCGCGGTGAAGGCGGCCAGAACGTCCTCGGCCCCGAACAGGCTCCGCAGCTTGGACTCATCCGCACACAAGAGCTACTCGCCGCCACGCGCGGCTATGGTGTAAAACTTTTTTTTACCAGCGCGAAAGATTTCGGTTTCTCAAAAACTCCTGAGGAGACAGAAAAGATTTGGGGCGATCAAGTCTTAGCGGATATGGCGCGCGTCATCCGCTCCTTTCGACCGAACATTGTGATTAACAATTTCGGCGGGGTACATTCCGGCCATGGCCATCATCAAGCTGCCGGACTCTGGACTCCTCAGGCTGTAAAGCTGGCAGCCGATCCATCCTACGGGCGGCCCACAAATGCAAACGCAGCTGCCGAATCAATGAACGACTCACCCACAGAAATCGCGACGCCGTGGGGAGGCAAAGATCACCCGGTCCAAATTCTCGACGTCGATCGCAGCGGCGGAAGCGCCGCCAACCCAGCCAGCCTGCAACTTCCTCTCGATGATGTCTCGGCGCTGTGGGGAAAGACCTGGCGCGAAATTGGCATCGACGCATTTGCCAATCACCGCACTCAAGGCATCTCCGGCGTCCTCGGCTCGCCCTTTCTTCACCGCCCCATCGCTTTAGTCCCTGAGTCCGGAGGAAAAATCGACCCCACCATGTTCGCTCAGCCTCTCCACGATTTGGCGGGCGACAGTTCCATGAACGGCTGCAACAACGACGCCACTTTCTGCCCGGTCCTAAAGCAGGCGGAAGATGAATTGCAACAAGCTCGACGCGACGCTCTCGAGTTGCATTGGCAACAATCCTCAGCTGAAATCGCCTCCGCCGCAGAACGCATCGCATCCTTGGTCTCGCGGGATCAACTCGCAAAAGATCACCACCCAGAGACAGAACAAGAACGAACTCGCTACGCCGACATTCGCGCTGCGCTACAGCGTTCGAATCACGCCTTGGCGCTGGCGGCCGGCCTCGAGGTTGTCGCTGAAGCTGACCGCAGCGAAGTCGTCGCTAGTGAAAACTTCACCGTGGACGCATATTCACGCTGCCGCAAAGAAGCTGGTTGCGAACTTGGAAAGCTGCGAATACTCATGCGTCCCGAGTCCGAAGTCACGGCCACTGGCGACTCCTCCAAAACTCAAAAATTTACAGTGACCATCCATGGCCCACTTCCCCACGAAACAAGTTGGGAGCAGCAGCAACCGGAACCTCCAGCACTCGCAACCGCGATTCAAGAAGTAATTGTTTCTGGCCACAAATTTGCCGAGCAGCAACCTGTCACCCATATCGCTGCAACCTCCACGCGCATCGATCGCGTTCCAGTGCGCATGGTCCCCGCATACACCCTCGCACTCGAGCCCGATCAAGCCATCGAATTATTGGCCAAGCCCAAAAAACCGTTTGATGTGCTGACACGCGTCCATTCGTACGCCACCAAGCCAGCCAAAATCGAAGCCGGTCTGACCGTGCCACAAGGTTGGACCGTCAGTTCGCCCGTGACTCTGCAATTTTCCGCCGCCGGCGATCAATACGCAAAGTTAACCGTCACGCCTCCCACAAAATTATCCGCTGGCACCTACCCGCTGACCTCCTTTGCCCAGCGCGGCGATCAAAAATTCTCCACCTCGCTCGCCCCGCTCCCTTCCATGCCCACGCTGTTCTGGAGTGAACCCGCGCAGTGCCAAGTTTTCGCCTTTGACGCCACGGTCCCTGACGATTTGCGCGTCGGATATATTTCCGCTGAAAGCGAGCCCATCCCGCAGGCTCTCGAACGTCTGGGCATTCAAGTCGAAATGCTGGACGCTGCGGCCCTGGCCTTCAGCAATCTCTCGCGCTTCGACGCCATCGTCGTCGGCGTGCGCGGCTATGAACTCCGCCCCGAGCTGGCTGGTACCAATCAACGTTTGCTCGACTACGTATCCAACGGCGGCACTCTCGTTGTGCAGTACCAGCGCGATTTCGCCTGGGACAAATTTCAATACGCACCATATCCCGCAAAAATCTCCCCCGAAAAACCCAATAGCCCCCTGCCGCGCATCACCGACGAGGCTTCCCCCGTCAAATTTTTGAAGCAGGACGATCCGCTGCTCAACAGACCCAACAAAATTACTCCGCAGGATTTCAACGGCTGGATCCAAGAACGCGGCCTATATTTCTGGAGTCAATTCGACGCTAAATACACTCCGCTGCTCTCCATGAATGATCCCAACGAGCCGGATCTAAATGGCGGCTTGGTTTATACCCACTATGGCAAAGGAACGTACATCTACACCGGTCTCGCGTTTTTTCGCCAATTGCCGGAAGGCGTGCCCGGCGCCTATCGCCTGTTCATAAATCTCCTCAGCGCCTCGCGCGAAGCCGGCCGAAACCCCGCGCAATCTTTGAAAGCTTCCGCCAGCGGAAACAGCAAGTAGTCGAAAACTGGAAGTAAACCAACTGGACACAACCCGCGCGCCTAAAAATTGGCGTGCTATCCTCTAGCAGTTCTCTCCAAAATCGACTTGTTCAAAAGGACTTTGCCAAGGAATGAAAAATCTGTTCACAACCCGTGAAATCTCGCGTGCGTTTCGCCTTGCGTTATCCGCGGCATTCATCGCCATGCTGGCATTGGCCTGCGCGTCACCAGCCGCGGCCCAGAAAGACAAGAAAAAGAAATCAGACACACAACCCGCCGACAGCACTAACCCGCTGGTCCCCATGTCCGACGAAAACCAGATCGATTACATGATTTCGGAAATGCTCGGCGCCTGGCAGGTCGGGGATATCGAAAAACTGCACAAGGATTACGCCGATGACGTAACCGTGGTCAATGGCGCCTACGCTCCGCCGATCGTGGGCTGGGCCAATTACCTGGCAATTTACCAGCAGCAACGCACCCGCATGCAGCGCGTGCGCTTGGATCGCTCCAACACGGTTATCAAAGTGGCCGGAAACGTCGCTTGGGCTTGTTATCAGTGGGATTTTGAGGCGGTTACCGATGGAGCGCCGACCACCGCGCAAGGACAGACTACTTTAGTGATGGAGAAAAGAAATAATCACTGGATCATCGTGCACAACCACACCTCAATGGTGCCCCCATCGAATCCGGGGGCAACTAGCGGCGCAGGGACACAGCCACCCGCTCATTAGGATTGCGGTAAGCCCAGCTCAAACTACCCGCCGCTTAGACCTCACCCAACCAGAGTCCGTGCGCGGCTAGAAATTCTTTAACCCCTGATAAATCCACATCCCCGCAATAACCAGCAGCAGAGTGCCCGCGGTAATGCCAGTAGTGGTTATGGGCTTCGACAGCTTCATAATCTTGGCCACCACTTCCCGCTGCTCTCTAGCCATATGGTCTTGGGAAGGGTCCAGGAAAATCTGATCACCCTCATGACTGGTTAGCAAGGTGCGCCACACCAGCAGGAGCAAAAAGACTCCCGTGACAACCGCCCAAACGATTAACAAATAATAAATGGGCCCCGAAATATCCATAGGAACCTCCCATTGGAACCGATCTGCGGTGCCTGCCCGAAGCGGCAGACAAGGTATTGGCTGGAGTATACCCCTCGTGAATTCGAATATCTATTACTTCATATTGAAAGTATCAATTCAAGGATTGCGGACCACTTGGGAGCGGTACCTTCGGCTTTTTCGATCTTGAATCCCACTAACTCCCATGGAATCAGCAGTGAGGAAGCTACTCGGCGTGATTCTATTTCCCTTTCGAATTCTCAGTCCTGTGAATAAACGCCGCTACATTGTCATGCAGCGCCTTCGCCGAAGCCTCGTGGGCGTAGACCATGTGCCCCGATTCATAAAACTGGTATTCGATATTCTTCTGCAGTTTCGCGGGAATCGGCAAATGCTGCATTTCATAAACGCCTTCGTAAAACGGCGTCGCCAGATCGAAATAGCCAGCATTCAACATAACTTTCAACTCCGGGTTGTATTTCATCGCCAGCGCCAGGTCCGTCATTACGTTGGTTGCTTGTGGCAGTGGAATTCCCGCGCCCGGACCCTGATGCAAAAAATTCCACGTTCTATAGAGTCGAGCTGACGGCTTATAGGTCCGGTTTTCCCCAAACTTCAGATCCTTGCGAACATAATCATTAAACGCGGAAACATACGCCGAGCTGATCGCCGCTGATTGCGGATCGTACTCCGCCGCTTTGCTCAGCGGATCGAGCGTCGGTCCAGAGAAACGCGTGTCTAGTCGCCCTGTCGTCGTATCGGT
>DATMOS010000109.1:0-30051 GCA_035568155.1 Verrucomicrobiia bacterium
TGGCGCGCCCGGGGAGGCTCGAACTCCCGACCCTCTGCTTAGAAGGCAGACGCTCTATCCAGCTGAGCTACGGGCGCATAGAAACGGCAAGGCTGATTTTAGAGCATTTTTGGACCATTCCAAAAAAAAATCCCATGATCAACTCCGCGTCGCTGCTCAGAACTTTAGCGGCAGCTTCCGGGTATGCTAGGAATAGTATTCAGCGGGCAGGTTAAAAGTGATGGATGAAGGACGAGTTTCCAGAAGAAGTGCGCTTAAATATCTGGGGTTATTAAGCGCCAGTGCCGCCGGGCGAGAATTCCTGGCGTCCTGGCTGCCCATGCAGTTGGTGCGGAGTGATGAACACCGCGAACCCGTCACCATCTCCAGCATGCATCACGAAATTCAAGAACCGGAGCCCGCTGCAAAGTATTCTCCGCAATTCTTTAATGCTGACGAATTTCGCACCGTTGAGATTCTGGCTGCGATGATCATTCCAACCGACGATGCACCGGGCGCAAAAGAAGCGCAGGTCGCCAATTACATCGATTTTGTCGTTTTTTCAGCGGCGGAGTTTGAGCCTCTGCTGCAAAGGAGATGGATCGACGGGTTAGCGTTTATCGAACGCGAAAGTCAAATGCAATTCAGGAAATCATTTCGCGAAGCCGATGAAGCGGATCGCGTCAGGTTGCTAACCGATATGAGCGCGCCGGAACGAGATGCAGAAGCGCAGCATGAAGGCATTGCATTCTTCTCCTTAGTAAAAGATATGACGGTGGAGGGTTTTTACACTTCGAAGATCGGATTGATCGATGTGCTGGATTATCAGGGAATGAATTATATGGCGGACTTTTCCGGTTGTACGCATCCGGAACATCATTAACGGCAGGCAAGGGTAAAAAATTTAATTTGGGGACGCAAACTCTTTACGACGTGATTGTGGTTGGCTCGGGAGCCGCGGGCGGAGTGGCCGCATACACTCTTGCCACCAAAGGTTTGAAAGTTCTGTGCCTCGAAGCCGGCCGGATGATCGAACCGCATAAGGATTTTCACACTCACAAGCCGCCGTACCGTTGGCCGTACCGCGGCCACGGAAAACCTGGGCAATATGGAGAGTTGCCGCAGGGCATGGAATGGAAAATTAATGAGTGGACCGATCAACTGTTCACCATTCCGCACGATGATCCTTACGCTTTGGCTCCCGGAGCCAAGTTCACCTGGACGCGATTGCGCGCCGTCGGTGGCCGCACGCTAGTGTGGGGAAGGGAGTCCGGACGATATGGTCCGTTGGATTTCAAACCGAAAAGCATGCAAGACGGATTTGGCGAGGATTGGCCGATCACTTACGAAGATCTGGAGCCGTATTACGACAAAACCGAAGCTCTGATCGGAATGTCGGGCGGTGGAGAGGCAATTTACAATTCGCCTGCCAGCAAAAACGCGCTGCCGCCTTTCAACGCGCGCTGCGGAGAATTGCTGATAAAAAAAGGGGCGGCAAAACTGGGCATGAAGACGGTATCGATGCCGCTGGCAGTGCTAAGCAAGCCTTACGACAACCGGCTGGCGTGCCATTATTGCGGCGCTTGCAACTTTGGATGCGACACCGCTTCTCGGTTCAGTACGCTCGAAGTGTTATTTCCAAAATTGCAGAAGATGCCGAATTTCACGCTGCGCACCAACTCGGTGGTGAACAGAGTTTTGGTGGATCGGAATAGCGGGAAAACACGCGGCGTTTCGTTTATCGATAGCACCAACCATCAGGAGTACGAAGTTTTTGGCAAAGCCGTGGTTCTGGGCGCGTCGATGGTGGAGTCGCTGCGCATTTTGTTTAATTCGCGCAACCGCGAATTTCCGCAGGGCCTAGCCAATTCGAGTGGAACGCTGGGGCGCTACTTGATGGAGCACGTGGCGTTCAATCAGTTGACGGGGTTTTTCCCGGAATTGGCCGGGAGACCTTCAACAAATGATGATGGACCGGGCGCAAATAGTCTTTATATCCCACGCTTCAATTACGCAAAAAATAATAAATTCTTGCGCGGATACCGTTTCACGGTGGAAACAGGTTGCAGCATGGGGCCGGGACCGGGCGCAGAGCTTCCTGGCTTCGGTTCAGCGTACAAGAAACGAATCAAGGAACTGTATCCGGCGGCGGTCAGCATCGGCGGGTACGGGGAAGGGTTGCCGTTCGAGTGGAATTTTCTGGAAATTGATCCCGACGGCTTGACGGATCGATTTGGGATCCCGCAAGTGCGTTTTCATACCAATGCGGAATACGACAACGCGTTTGCGCTGCGCGATGAAATGTACGGACAGATGGAAGAAATTCTGCGAGCTTCTGGAGCGGAGTTACCGCCCTACGAAAAACGAAACCCGTATCCGATGGGTAGTGTGACGCATGAAGCTGGCGGCGCGCGCATGGGGGACGACCCGCAAAAGTCAGTGCTGGATGGATGGAACCGCTGCCACGATATAAAAAATCTGCTGGTGGTGGACGCTGCGGCGTTCGTTTCGCATCCGGAGAAGTCGATCACGTTGACGATCATGGCGCTGGCGATGCGAGCCAGTGAACATCTGGCGGAAGAGTTGCGACTCAGCGCTTAGCTTGCGATTCTAGCCTTCGCAAATGACTACACACATAGGATTGATAGGCGGGGGAAATATCACTGAGACGCATGCGCGTGCTGCCCGCGGGATTGCGGATGTTGAAATCGCGGCGGTCTTCGGCGCCAACGCGGAGAAAGTTGGCCGGTTGTGCCGCGAATATGGCGGGAAACCGTACGGCAATTTTGAAGAGTTTCTTGCTCATCGCCCGATGGAGCTCGTGGCCATAGGCAGCCCGTCTGGGCTCCACGCCGAGCAGGGAATCGCGGCAGCGGGTCGCGGCTTGCACGTGCTTACTGAGAAGCCCATTGATATTACGGTTGAGCGGGCCGATGCGCTTATCGCTGATACTCGCAAAGCTGGCGTGCAGCTTGGAGTTTTCTTTCAGGATCGTTGCAAGCCGGATATTTTGTCGGTGAAAAATGCCGTGGATGCCGGCGCGCTGGGTAAACCCATTCTCGCAGACGCGCGAGTGAAGTGGTACCGTGCTCCAACGTACTACGGAAATTCGCGGTGGCGTGGGACCTGGGCGCTCGATGGCGGTGGCGCATTGATCAATCAAGCGGTGCATACGCTTGATCTCATGTTGTGGATATTCGGCGAAGTGAAAGCTGTTCAAGCCACCTGCAAGACTGCGTTGCATGCCATCGAAGCGGAAGACACGTTGCTTGCCATGCTGGAATTTGCGAACGGAGCGTTAGGAGTATTGCAGGCGGCCACCTCGGTGTTTCCGGGCTATCCGCGCAGACTCGAGCTTACCGGTTCGGAAGGCACGCTGATCCTCGAGCACGATCGATTGCTGGCGGGAGAGCTGAAAAATCCGTCCGCGGATTTATTGAAAAGATCGGAAGCCGACAAGAATCCGAGCTCGTCCTCACCGACGATCAGCGATGCGCGAGGCCATCAGGCGGTGTTGGAAGATTTCCTGCACGCCATTCGGAAGAACACGAAACCGCGATGCGATGGGCAGGAAGGGCGCCGTAGTTTAGTGCTGGTGCAAGCAATCTATGAGGCCTGCCGTACCAAAAAACGTGTGAACCTGGAAGTCATAGAAAATCGTTGACTATTCGCGCGAGTCCAATCGGTTTTGCGTGGCCCACAGTCCTGAAGACGGTGTACTAATAAAAAAGACCTCTTCGCCATCGGGCATGATATTCCAGCCCTCGTTCATTTTTGCCGGGGGATATTTCGCCAGCGCCTCGTGAAGCGGCATATAGCGATAGTTAACCTGTTCGATTTCATGTTTCGTTAGATGACCCGGAGCATAAGAGATCGTGAATCGCCCTTCACTCGATCCATGGATCAAGTGCGCGGCGGCGTGCGCCAATTCCCGCAAATCCGAATTTTCCTCGTACTGCTGTAGCGTATAAGAGGTGCCGCGGTATCCGTATTTTCGAATGAGGCGATCGACGGATTCCTGCTCTCCGAATCGCCGCAATCCCGGGGCAATAATCAACAGATCGGCGCCATCGGCCAACGCCATGCGGGTGCGGTAGACCGCCTTGTTGGCTACCCAGGTGCTGTGAAATTCATCCGCTTGCATGACCGCCACAGCTTTGGTGATGGGTTTTTCCACGATGGTGATGTTTTCGTTTTTACTGGCGCGTGCGGCCATCAAGTAAGTTTCGAGATCGTCTCCCACGTACACGCCGCAAGTGACCAGCCGGTTGTCCGGGCTGCGCTTCATGACTACCTGAAAATAAACGTCCGGCAAATGGCCCAAAAATTCTTGCTCCGCCCAGTTGAAACAACTGCGCAGCGGGGTGATGAGTTTCCCCAGGTTATTCTCGATGCCATAAATCGCTGCGGCCATGTGCGAAGTGCAGATGGTTTCTTTGCCGCCTAGTCCGATGAAATAATTTTTATTGTGATTGGCGAAGCCAAGGACTTCGTGAGGCACCACGTGACCAATGTTGATGATCAGGTCCCACTTTTCACTCATCAAGGAACGATTCAGGTCTACTGGAATGTCCCAATCGGCGCCGTCGCCAGTGCTCCTGGCGACCAGCTCCCCGGGAATGACGCCTACTCTGGTGACTCCCGCGAGCCAGTCATGAACATGAATGCGCTCGTTGGGGATGCTGCCGAAGACCCAGCGATTTTGCTCAGCGGTATGAGGAACATGTTGGCCAAGCGTAGGAATGACGTGCACATCGCAGTGCGGGGCGAGCGCATTATAAAGAGTTTCGGTGACCTTGCCAGAGCCGCTGTGTGCTCGCGTAAGATCGGGTGGGAGCAAAAGCACTCTGCGAAGTTCCCCGCTGATTCGACCGCGAGCCTCATCGAGCAGCCGAAGCGCGAGCGCGTCAACTTCGGCCCGCGACAGTTCGTCCGCTTCGCGCCAAAACCACGGCACTAATCACCTCGCACAGCTAGATTTTAATCTTAGTTCATTGAGGGGCAAAATTTCCGGTTCTACTGGTTGACGCCACTGGCCAGGAATCCGCCATCGATCACCAGCGTCTGCCCGGTTATGAACGAGGCCGCATCGGAGGCCAGAAACACCGCGGCGCCCGCAACTTCGTCGACGCGACCGAAACGCCCCATCGGCGTACGCATCAACAATTCGTGACCGCGCTCCGTGCCGTCCAACAATGCGGTATTCAGTTCTGTGCGGAAAACGCCCGGAGCGATGGCATTCACCAGAACGCCATGTTTCGACCATTCGACCGCCAACGAGCGCGTCAGTGAAACGACGGCGGCCTTACTGGCGGCGTAGGCAGCGACCTCCGATAAGGAAACAAAACTATTGAGCGAGGCGATATTTATGATGCGACCGTATTTTTTCTGCAGCATGTACTTGCCAAAAATCTGACAAGATCGCAAGGTGCCGGTCAGGTTGGTGTCCAGAATATCGTTCCATTCGTCTTCCGAAAATGTCAGTGTCGGCGCGCGGCGAATCTTTGCGGCGCAGTTAACGAGGATGTCGACTGTGCCAAAGCGCTGCAACACCCGCTGAAGCAAATCCTCCAGGGAGGCGCGACTGGCAATATTGCAGGTCACGCGCAGTGTAAGGGAATGTTTAGATTCGAGTTCGGCGGCGACGGCGTCGACTCTGTCTTTGTTTCTTCCAGAAGCGATCACTGCAGCGCCCGCATCGGCAAGACCGAGAGATATGGCGCGTCCGATGCCGGAGGTGCCGCCGACGACAACGGCGATTTTACCTTGCAAGCTCGGGGAGGGCGCGCTCATCGATTTTCATACGGTGCAAGGAATCGGAAAATAAACATATGGCTATTGTCGTTGTTAACCTCAACGGCGCGCAACCAAGCGCAACAAGCCAAATCGTTCTGGTACATGAAACGTGTCGCTCAGGGTTGGCTGCCAGGCAATCTCCTTCCGGTTGGAGCGTGGGCCTTGGCTGCGGAAAAAGTTAACTCGTAATGTTTTACCGGGCGATGGCGGAGTCTCGTCCAACGCCGTCCACGGAATTTTCATGGCGCCGTACCAAATTTTCGTTTGATCATCGATGTGCGCGGCAACCTGAAATCCGGAGTTCCACTTCCAGCCTTCTTCATGATGTGGTTTGCTTAAATCGATGTCGAGGTCGAGCCATTCTCCTTGAGGAGACAATTCGAATTCTCTATAACGTTGGATATTCTTGAAATCGGAGCCGATGAATGCCTCGGCCACGTCCCAATTCCAGAGTTTATTCGTTTCCGAGGTGGTGCGGGGATCAGGACGCAAAAACAGCTCTTCATATGGGCAACTGAACAAAAAATAAAGATTCTTGGCGGTCCACCGCGAGCGAATCTCGGTGCGATAGCCGGGTAACAACTGATCATACTTATCGCGGTCAGCGTATATCGGAACTGTCTCGCTCCAAAACGTGGAAGTCGGGTTTGTTTCGAGTGCCACATCCTCCTTTGCTTCGGTGGTTGTAGCGACTTTATTGTCCGCGGGGAATACGCTGGACGACATGAGCGCTACAAAAACGATCAATCTGCATGGCTTCATCATATGCCGCTGGCGGCGCCCGAGATCTTAACTGGTGATATTCAAAACATGCAACGCTCTGTGGTAATGCACTTTTTGCAAAATAGAGTACTGCAGGCGGAATTTAGGACATAATCTGTCGGGGAAAACCAAATGAAAAAGAAATCAGTCGACCGGCGGGAGTTTATCAAAACTTCTGGCAACGCTGCTGCAGGTATGATGGTGGCCGCAGGTCTTTCTGCAAGGGCTGCGCGCGCTGTGCGCACCGCAAGCAGCCAGACATCGGATTCACGTGTGAAACGATCCTTGAAATTTTCGGTTATCGGCGTCAATCACGACCATATTCATGCTCAGGTCGAAGCTGCACGACGTGGAGGCGGAGAACTGGTTTCTTTTTACGCAAAAGAACCGGAACTGGCTGTGGCCTTCAGCAAGCACTATCCGGAAATAAAACTGGCGGGCAGCGAAAAAGAAATACTGGACGACCCCTCCACTAAGCTGATTTTGAGCGCTTCAATTCCCGCTGACCGCGCTCCGCTGGGCCTCGAGGTGATGCGCCACGGTAAAGACTTCATGGTGGACAAGCCGGGCATGACTTCGCTCGAACAACTTGCTGAAGTGAGGAGCAAGCAGAAGGCTACCGGGCGGATTTATTCCATCATGTACAGCGAGAGATTTGAGAATCGCGCAACGGTTCGCGCCGGAGAATTGATGAGGGCCGGCGCGATCGGACGCGTGTTGCAAACGATTGGCACCGGACCGCATCGCATGAATCCGTCGCAACGCCCTCCGTGGTTTTTTGAGCGCGAGCGATATGGCGGTATCCTCTGCGATATTGGCTCGCACCAATTCGACCAATTTCTTTATTTCACGAATTCAACAAAAGCGGAAATTGTGGCTTCGCAGATCGGCAACCTGAACCATCCGCAGTATCCGGGCCTGGAAGATTTCGGCGATGTGATGCTGCGAGGCGATCATGGAACGGGTTATATTCGCGTCGACTGGTTTACGCCTGATGGCTTGGCTACCTGGGGAGACGGGCGGCTGTTTGTGCTGGGCACCGACGGTTATTTTGAAATTCGGAAGAACGTGGACATCGCCGGGAAAAACCTTGGGAGCTTTCTTTTTCAGGTGGATCAGAAAGGCACGCGGTACATCGACTGCCAGGACGTGGCTCTGCCATATGGCGAACAACTTATCAATGATGTGCTGGATCGCACCGACACGGCCATGAATCAGGAGCATTGCTTTTACGCCATGGAATTGGCGCTGAAGGCGGAAAAACAAGCGCAACGGATCGAGCAACCGCGCTAATCGCTAATGTAAAGCAGGACTATTTGGGGTCGTTGGGCAACGCGCGCTTTACTTGTTCCAGATTGTCGCGCGCATTTGCGAGAGTGGGATCGATGGCCAGCGCTTTTTCCAAATGCGCGCGAGCTTCTTTCCAGTTCCCCAGTTCCGCGAGTGCCGCGCCAAGATTTGCTTCCGAATTGGCGTCCTGAGAATTTAAGCGCACCGCCGCGCGAAATTCTTCCACCGCTGCCGTGAAATTATTCTGCATGGCTAGGGCAGTTCCCAGATTGTAGTGCGCGTCAAAATAATCGGGCCGCGAGCGGAGCGCGGTCTGCAGATAAGTTATAGCCGCATCAGGATGACCCGCGGCCAGATTCGCTCCCGCGATAGCGTTATTCACGGTGGCGTCGTCGGGGCGGATGCTCAGGGCCACGGCGTATTGCTTTTCCGCGCCGACTATATCGCCGCGTCCCTGCAACATCGCGCCAAGATTATAGTGCGCTTCAAAGTCGGCTGGATTCTTGTCGACATTGTGCCTGGCCATGGCTTCTTGCAAAATTCTTCGCGGATCCCCTGTTTCGCCAGGATTGCTGCGCGGCAAAACTTGCAGCCAGAGGTGGGCCATTTCATCGCTGGCGCGATTGCCTCCAACCACGCGTTTCGGCGGCACATTGGGATTGCGAATATTTTCGTCGGAATTATCGTAACGATAGCGCATGGAAATCACCGTTCCCGCCGGCAGCTCTACGGGCGTCTCGTAGCGAAAAACCGCCTGCCAATTCAAATCCCACGACGGAATGTGAATCAAGGATTTTTGCGTGCCATCTTGGAACTTCGCGAACGCCTGCAATTCTTTCCCAACATAATGTGCGTGCGGATAAATGGCCAGCAGCTGGACGTCCTCGGGTAGCGTGAATTCATCGGTGACCAAAAAGTTTTTCTCTCCGGGAGGGATATCCAGCTTCCGGTCGTTTTCGAGTTGCAGCAACATGGGAATACGCGTCGCGGGCTGTTCGGTGAAATAAAGACCGAGACTTGGCTGGATCCACTCCGCCTTTCCGGATGGCTGCAAATGAATGTTCAGCACCAGGTCGGTGCCCGCATCAAGTCGCAAGGCCATGCCGTCGGGCTCGGTGTAAGGCGCTGTTCCCGGCTTCCAAAAGAGGAAATGACTGTCAGGATCAAATGCTTCGGACTCAATTTTAATTTCCATTCCGCCGAAGCCGGATCCGGGAGAAGATTCCTGTGCGCGAGCTGACTGCGTGCGATCCACTAAAACATTTGCGTGATGCACGACACGCTTGTCGCCAGGCCTTATTTCGATGGCTTTGAGCCAGCGGGTTCGATGCACTGGAGTGCGAAAAATAAAATTCCAATATTGGTCAGTGCCGCTGGCCGGGAGCTGATAAGGCTTTTCCGCCTTGATAACCAAATCAGGTGTTCCCATCTGCCAGCCTTCTGCAAATTTCGGAGTGGGCGGGCGATCGGAAGGCGCGCCTTCGACGGCACCTTGTTCCACCCAATGAGCGATCATGGTGATTTGTGCGTCGGAGAGTCGAAGCTCATCCGCAAATTTATATTCGCCGGAATCGGGCAGCCAAGGTGGCATGAATCTGCTTCGCGTAACGGCGGCGATTTGCCGGGCATGAGATTTCGCATCCTTATAGGAGAGCAGGGGGAAGGGACCGGATTCGCCTGGGCGATGGCACGTGGCGCAATGCTGAAAAAATACCGGAGCAATATCCCTGTTAAACGTAATTTGCGAATTGGTGTTGCTGGCGTCTTGCGCAGCCTGGGGTGCTGCAAGAACGCGCCCCGGGTGAGACAACGGGAAAACAACTATCAGAGCGATGGTATAAATTGCTGGCCCGACACGAATCATTCAAGGTCCGAGATAAAACATCCGACGGCTTCGGTCGTTGACACCGGAGGATGGAGACCTTTGCTGGCGGCTTCAATCGCATCCGCCAATTCATGCGTGGTGGCGGCACGGCGGGATTGTCCGATGTGCTCGTAGAGGTTATCGATGCGGCCGTGATAGACAAGGTCGCCCTTGGCATCAAAGACTGCGGCTTCGGGAGTGGTCTTGGCCATGGTTTTTTTTACGAGAGCGTGATCCAGATCGCGAATTGCCGTCAATTGGTAATTGTAGTCCTGAAGATAACGGCGAATTTTATCTGCCGATTCGTTTCTGTCGGGAAAAACGAGACGGAACGAGGCTTGCTGCCCGTACTTTTTGTTCATCTGCTGCACCAATGGGGCGTAGCGATTTGAAATTGGGCAATCCGTGCGCACAAAAACAAAAACCAATACTTTGCCCCGACCTTGCGCGAGCACCTCGTCCGGAGAGCCATGAGTGTCGATCACCGTTTGGCGTGCAAGAAGGGGGTAAAAACTGAAGTGGCACGCTAGTACAGCGGCCATTATGGCGCACGCTAAAAACAAAATCGAGAATCGTCTGGATTCGCGGCGCAAGAATTTTTGTATCCAAGAAACAAAAAAATCTTACACTCAGCAGTAGCGGCTGTCTATGTCACTGATTCCGCCTAGCCTCACTGGCTAGGGCCTAACGCGGTCTTTCGGTCATTGCCAGTTAAAAAAATGGCGGCTTCCATAAAAATGAAAACCGCCATTTGGCTTTGAGTTTTTTCGCCGCGTTCTTGTTTATGCCACTGTTCTGCGTTGAAAGAAATGAACGATGATCGAAATCACCGCAAATAACAGCAGCAAGTGAATCAGCGCACTAGAAACGTGAAATACCAGAAACCCGCCGAGCCACAGAAGCAGCAAAATGATGAATAGCACCAGGAACATACAAGCCTCCTTTGGAGCTTAGGTACTTAGCAACCGCAACGAAGTCTTTGCAGAATTAATATCCGGCCCCGGCCTTGCGAGTGGACGGAACGTCGCGGCCGTCTGTTGTGTCTTTCACATCGGCCGACGCTTCGCCCGCCGTGGAAATATCTTCCGCGCCAGTGCGCTGAAGAATATCCTTCCCGCGTTTCACTTCCTCGGAAGTATCGCAATGCACGGATACCAAAATGCCGCCCTTTTGCAGCCGCCCCTCATAACGCTTCGCTTCGTATTCCGGGATGCCCATACCTACGAGCGCGCCGGTAACTCCGCCAACCGCGCCACCCACTCCGGCGCCCGCTAACGCGGCCATGATCGGACCGGCCGCGATGAAGGGACCCAAGCCGGGGATAGCCAGTGCGCCGATACCAACCAGCCAGCCAAGCGTGCCGCCGATTACAGCTCCAGAGCCTGCTCCGGTTGCGGCGCCTTCTGGTGCCTTGGTATTTTTCTCGGTGGAAATTTCGCGATTGCCCAAATTCTCCGGCAGCAAAACAGACACGTCGGAGTGTTGGAAGCCCGAATCCTTCAGTGCAACGACTGCGTTCTCAACACCGCTACGGCTAGAATAAATTCCGAATACCGATTTGTTTTTCGCCATGTTTATATTCTCCTTAAAAAGTTTTCTTCTGACACAAAAAAATCAAGCGCTTCTTTTTTTACCGCTCTCAGGGCGCACTCATAGTGGTGCAGCGGCGGGGTGCAAACCAATACGGAGTTCGCTGCAGAAAAAATGGGGGTTTACCCGACTCTGCTGCTTTCTACGTTGCAGTCTCCGCAAGATTACATACGACCGTGTATAGCGGTGCGCGGCCGGAGGAAGTACCTTTTGTTACGGCCACTTTATCGCTTCAACTTAACTCTTTAACTGAGGGCAAAACCATGACAATCAAATATAAGACGTTGCAAATCGCCGCTCTGGGTTTGGGGATAGCTGGATTTTCAGCGACAGGATCTACGCTGGCGCGGCAGTCGGACCCACAAACTCAGCCAGACAATACTCGCAACAACAAGGGAGATAACGGCAAGGGTGGAACTACAGCGGATCAGCAGGCGAATAATCCCGCGGATCGCGAACTTGCGAAAAAGATTCGCAAATCCATCGCCAGCGATTCTTCGCTTTCTACCTATGCCCACAACATCAAGGTCATTGTGCGGGACGGCATGGTTACCTTGAAGGGCCCGGTGCACACCGAAGATGAGAAGAACGCCATCGGAGCGAAGGCCTCGGAAGCCGCCGGTGGAAACGACAAGGTACAGAATGAGCTGACCGTAAAAGCATCGTAGAAAGTTTTAAACGGAAATTAGAAAAAACCGCCGTTGCGCCACAGAGCCAGCGGCGGTTTCTACTTTAGGGCGAATATCAAGAAAGCCGCTGACGCGCCAAACATCGCGATGGTACCGATCCATCCAAAGATCTGTAAATAAAGTGGCAGCGTGAAATTCCCCATGATTTTCGGACTACGGGTCATCAGCATCATCAAAGCCATCACCGGCGCTGCTAACAATCCGTTGATCACCGCTGCGATGAAAAGGGATCTGATGGGGTCGAAGTGCACAAAATTCAGCCCCAAACCCACCAGCGTTGCCGCGCCCAACGTAAGATAAAATTTTGTCGCGCGGGCCGGCTTGATTTCCAGTCCGACCCGCCAACGCATGGCTTCGCCGACGGCATAAGCCGCGGCTCCGCCAAGCACTGGAACCGCCAGCAAGCCCGTGACGATAATTCCCGCAGCAAAAAGCGCGTAAGCAAAGCGGCCCGCCAGGGGTTCCAGCGCGCTGGCCGCTTGCGTCGCAGTTTGAATATTGGTATAGCCGTGCGCGTGCAGGGTGGCCGCAGCGGTCAACATGATAAAAAACGCTACGGCGTTGGAGACCGCCATGCCCGCATAGGTGTCAATTCTGATTCTGCGCAATTGTCTGGGCGCTTGCGCTGGAGCACTTTTCAGCGGTTTTTCTTCGGACCGAACCTGTACTTCCTCGGCTTCCTGGGAGGCTTGCCAGAAAAAAAGATACGGGCTGATGGTCGTGCCTAACACCGCGACAACCATGGTCAAGTAATCGCCGTGAAATATTTTTATCGGGGGAACTATCGTGGCTCTCAGTGCGGCCGGCCAATCGATGTGCACCAGAAACGCGGTCACCACGTAGGCCATCAGCGACAAAACCAGAAATTTCAAATATTTTACGTAACGCGTATAGGGCACAAAAATTTGCAGCAGAATGGAAATCAATCCCGTTACTAGCAAATGCATCCACGCGGGGCCTCCAAACAGCATATGAGCCGACTCGCCCATGGCTCCCAAATCGGCGCCCAGATTAAACACACTGGAAACCAGCAGCATGGCCACGATGGCGTAAACCACGGGCCGTGGATACATTTTGCGGATATTGGCCGAGATTCCTACTCCCGTCACGCGGCCAATGCGCGCGCTGATTTCTTGAATCGCGCACATGATGGGATAAGAGAAAAGCATCAACCACAGCGTTCCGAATCCAAACTGCGCACCCGCCTGCGAGTAGGTAGCGATTCCACTGGGATCGTCGTCGGACGCACCGGTGACCAGCCCCGGTCCCACGAAGGCCATATTTTCTGCAAAGGAATCCGGGTCCGGAAGCGCGGGGGTTGTTCTGCGCGCCTGGGGATCGACCTTGTTTTCAGGAGTTTGGACTACTGGGGATTTTGAGGGTGTGGCCACGCCGGATTCTCCGGTTGTAGAAACTAGTTTGAATCCGGCGGAGGGGCCAGTAACATCCGCGCCGTTGGCTGAATAATCTTACCGTCGGTCTAAATTCTGCCGAGCAGCAGCAATATCACCAGGATGACCACCACAAGCCCCAAGCCGCCGCTGGGGTAGTAACCCCATCCGCGGCTGTATGGCCATGCGGGAGCTGATCCGAGTGCGAGAACCACAAGCACAACCAAAAGAATAATGAGCATGTGCGCCTCCGTGCAGCATTGGACCGTTTTAGCTGACACAGCACAATCCATGTAAGTGTGTATTTCAAGCGAAGATAATGCTCACTGGCGGCCTGTGGAACAACGAGGCGGGTTTTCGTGGTAGACAATCTTCGGCCGAATACAGCTTACCCAGTATTTCTTTTCAATGAGATGCAGACAACTATCAGCGAGTAGGCTCTCGCTTGGCATCGACGTTTGAGCGCTTAGCAAAGCGCTTCCCGTAAATTATTCTAGGTCTAATTTCTTTGCGAACAGGAGATAAAACATTGCGCATTTTGGTAGCGGACGATCACGACATTATCAGGCGTGGTCTCAAAGAACTGCTGGCCTCACGCGCCGGGTGGGAAGTTTGTGCCGAGGCGAAAACAGGACGTGAGGCGGTGATGCTGGCCGAGCAGTTGAGACCTGATGTGGTGGTAATGGACATCAGCATGCCCGATTTAAATGGGCTGGAGGCTGCTCGAAAAATCCGCAAGAGTCTTCCCAAGACGGAAATCCTGATCCTCACGCTTCATTTTTCCGACCAGTTGGTTCGGGAAATCGTCGAGGCTGGCGTGCGCGCGTACATCATGAAGTCCGATGCGGACCGTGATTTAGTCGCGGCGGTCGAGGCGCTCGGCAATCACCGACCTTTTTTTACAGCACGAGCGGCCGAGATGTTGCTCGATGGATTTGTTCGCCCTCACGCCGCGACGCTGGATCCCGACGCAGTGATTCGCAATCGCCTGACTTCGCGCGAGCGTGAGATCGTGCAATTGCTTGCGGAAGGAAAGAGCAGCAAAGAAGTGGCGGTGTCGCTGGGAATCAGTGTAAAAACCGCGGAAACGCATCGCGCGAATATCATGAGGAAGCTGGAATTGCATTCGGTGAGTGAATTAGTTCGTTACGCGGTTAGAAACCAGATTATCGAGGCGTAAGATTTCTGGTTTGCAGTTTGCGTTTGTAGCTGTGCGGAGAGTTATGCCGCGAGTTTTAATTGTCGATGACCATGCGGTGATACGTCGTGGAGTCCAGGGGATTCTAAGCACCTATCCCGAGTGGGACCTGTGCGGAGAGGCCGACAATGGGCAAGATGCCATTCGGCTCGCCGGTGAACTCGCGCCCGAGGTGGTCATCATGGACGTGTCCATGCCCGGCATGAATGGCCTGGAGGCAACGCGGATTATCCACGATGTGCTTCCGGAAACTAAAGTTTTGTTGCTCACCTTGCATTCGTCCTCGGAATTTGTGCGCAGCGCGTTCCGGGCGGGAGCGAGAGGTTACGTTTTGAAATCGGACGCGGAAAATGAGCTCGTGAGGGCCTTGAATGTGGTGATCGGAGAAGGAACTTACGTAAGTCCGGCGATCGATGCGCGCGCGGTGAAAGAATCCATCTTCTACAATAATTAGTACCCTCGCATGCGAGACGAGCGCTTGGTTCGTGGACTTTTCTTCTCTACACATACAAAATAGAGCCGCAAAATCGTTTTGTTAATTTCCGGAGGATTCAGATGTCCCCTACCCAAAAAGCCCCCGCTGACAGCGGAACGCGCGAAGATCTTATCAAGAGTTTGAATGGAGATTTAGCGCGTGAGTTCCAAGCGATTATCGCCTACGTGGTCTACTCCCAGGTGCTGAAAGGCGCCGAATATATGAACATCGCGGGCGAACTCGAGAAACACGCCGGCGAAGAATTGCAGCACGCCATCACCATTGCCAAGCAAATAGATTATCTTGGCGGCACTCCCACCGTGCAACCGGAGCCGGTGAAGTCCACGGAACACAACAAAGAGATGTTGCGCGCAGATCTGAACAATGAAAACGAAACGATTAGGAATTACCGGCTGCGGATTCGCCAATGCGAACAACTTGGCGAGTTTGCCACCGCAGAGTTGATCCGCGAGATTCTTATCGAGGAACAGGATCATCAAATCGCGTTGGCCACCGCATTGGGAATTGACCCTCCGAAGCTATAAGCGCATACCATTTCCCGCGCGGATGTGCCGTATGTTTTCCCGTGCCGCTCTGGTTATGTTGACGCCCCAATTTAATAGCTCACCGGTGGCGGCACTCCCGGATCAGTAGGCCCTGGCCCGGGAAAAGGAGCGCGGCCTGGATCTGGCGATGGCAGTTCGGGCTCGGAAGGTTTTTTGGGAGGCAGTTCCGGTTGCGGAGGTTGCGGCACAGGTTCTTCGGGACCAGGCCAGTTGGGTTCTGCGGCGCGTAAACGCGGCATTTTACTTTCTCCTTAAAACAGCTCAAACACGAACAACAGAATGGCCTAGCGCACGATTGCGAACAATCAGTACATCGCAGTAGGCAGTCACATTGTTGGGCGAGGTTCGGTAGGGGTTTAAGGAATTTTTAAGAAAGAAATGTCCAATCTACGGCCTTCACTGGATTCTATGCTAGATGTGATATGGATACTGTCGACGTTGACTGCAAAACCGCTGGCCGGTGTCCTTCGCGGGAGTGACTGCACACGGTAGCCCTGCAGGGCCTTTGCAGTTTGACCTGTCTGGAAGCTATCCCCGGCCGCGGTCTAAATTTTTTCGGTGATTTTCTTACCCTTAGTCTCCCGCAATTCTACGTGTAATCCCCGATTGAGGCTGACGCGCGAGCGAGTCACAGTACCGCGCACAGCCGATTTACGGATAAAGCGTCGTTACACTTCGGCTGAATGCGTAGGAATCATTCAAGGAGAGATATGAAATCGCTTAGATCGATATTGACCCTCGTTCCGGTGCTGTTGGTTGGGGGTTTGCTGGGCTGCTCGAGCACCCCGACTAAATCGCCGGATGTCACGGACAGCGTCCGCAGATCGCTGGATCAGTCCGGTTACAAAGATGTAAGCGTCAGTGAGGATCGAGATAAAGGGGTGGTCACGTTGTCTGGCACGGTGGCCTCTGAGAGCGACAAAGCGCAGGCCGAATCGCTTACAAAAGCTGCGGCCGGCGGGCTGGTAGTAGCCAACACTGTCGCGGTTCGCCCTCCCGGAGATGAGAGCGCCGCCAAAGCGGTGGACTCCGACCTCGACAAAGCCATCGACAAAAACCTCGATGCCGCACTCGTAAAACGCAAACTGGATAAGGGCGTCCACTACGATGTTAAAAACGGCGTGGTTACGCTAAAGGGTGATGCTGGGACTCAGAACCGCCGCTCGGCGATCGAACAAGTCGCCAACGGCGTGCCCAACGTCCGGCAGGTGGTCAACGAAATGGAAGTGAAGGGACAAAAGGCCACTTCTTCCCGTCATTAGATTGCCGGCCGGGAGCGTGGTTACGTAAGCTTCGCTCCCGGTTCGTTTTTCTTTGCCCGCAAGTTCCAGCAAAACCTGTCGGAGCTCGATTTTGTTTCCACGTGTGTATACCAACGGCGTAGTGTGCTTTCATGAAGCTATGTTTTGACTCCAGCTCGGAGAACAATGGCCGAAGATAATGTGGCATCGGCTGCGAACGAGAAAGCGCTGCCGCATAAGTCTGCTCGTTCCGTTTCCCTGATTCCAGTTTTGTTGGGATTCTTTTTCATTGCCGTTATAGCTGTGGCGGCTTTCCTGACCCAACGCGGGATCAATAACAGCACGAATTGGGTGGTGCACACATATGACGTTCGTGGTGAATTGCAGAATCTGCACACCCAGTTAGCTGAAATTCGTGGCAGCGCCCTGGCGTACAGCGGGTCCGGAGACGGCACCGAGCTTCAGCTTTTCCGGCAGCATTCCGATTACATCGAAAAGGCTTCTGAACATCTTGGCAAGCTAACTGCAGACAATGCACGGCAGCAAGAGCGGTTGAGTGAGTTGGAATCTTTGTCGCGGAGTTACGTCACACAATTGCGAAGGGCCATGGCGCCGGGCGTACAGCCAACTTCCGCTTCGTCCGCCAAGTCGGCCGCCATCCGCGAACTCGGCTCGCAAGAATCAGAAGTGGAGCGTCTAATACGCCGCATGGACGAAGAGGAAATTAGTCTTCTAAGCCGGCGCTTGGGTACCTGGAATCGCGAGTTGTGGCGCACCTCGGCTGTCCTTACGCTGGCGCTAGTCGCGGCACTCAGCTTTCTCGGCTACAACTTTCGTTTGCTAAGCAGAGAAATCGTTAGAACCCGGGAGTTGGAACTTATCCAACGCGAGAACGTGCGCTCGTCGCGGGCACTCAGCGCGCGCATTCTCGATCTTCAGGATGCCGAGCGGCGCAGAATCGCGCGGGAATTGCACGACAGCGTCGGGCAATATCTCGTAGGACTGAAAATCAATCTGGAGCAGTTACTAACTACTCGCGCGAATTTTTCTCCGACGCACGAAAAGCTATTGTCCGACACCGTTGCTCTGGCCGAGCGTTCCATGTTGGAAGTAAGAACTATCTCGCACCTACTGCATCCCCCGCTACTGGATGAGGTCGGGCTTGAATCAGCGATTCGTTGGTACGCGGACGGGTTTGCACAACGGTGCGCTTTAAAAGTAAGCCTGCACCTCGACTCCATCATCAACCGTCTGCCGAAAGAAGTGGAGTTGGCACTGTTTCGGGTGCTGCAGGAATCCTTGACCAATGTTCACCGGCACGCGAACGCGAAGTCTATAGAAGTTGTTCTCACCTGCTCAACCGGACATATAGTGCTTACCGTGATCGACGATGGTGTGGGAATCACGCCGGAGGTTCTCACCCGCTTTAGCTCGGGAAGGGCTGCTGGGGTGGGCCTCGCGGGAATGAGAGAGCGTTTGGCGGAACTGGACGGAACCCTGGAAGTTGAGCGGGCATCGCGGGGAACTGCCGTGCGGGCTACCATCCCGGTTGAGCAGTGTGCCAGCGAGCCTAAACCGTTGGAAACCAGCGCGGTCTGAAAGCCTGGCTCCGAATCCAAGTAATTTGACCTACGCGCTATATGCCGCTAAGGGCCGCGTACGGGCGAGCATTTCAAGCCGACGTCGCGAGCGTGTGCGCGCTCTGAACACCCGCGATTTCACAGTTTCTACGGTGATGCCCATGGCCCGGGCAAGTTCGCGATTCGTCCATCCTTCTGCTTTCTGCAGCACGAAGGTATGGCGGAGCGAAGGATTCAGACATTGCAACGCTTTACTTGCCAGCTCGCGGTTGATGTATTCGCGTTCGTGATTTTGGCGCTGGTCTTCAATCTCAGGATAATTCGCAAACGTTCCGCTGTCCTGCCCGGTATCCGATGGATTCACAAACCGTTCCGGTTTATGGCGGCGTAATTTCATGAGTGCTTCGTTGATGGTGATGCGAAACAGCCAAGTGGAAAACTGTGACTGGCCTTCGAAGCGGCCGATATTGTAATAGGCCTTGACCAGGACATTTTGCACATTATCCTCAGCGTCTTCGCGGTTCTTCAGCATGCGCAGTGAAACGCCATAAATTTTACCGGAGTGCTTTTGCACCAATTCCGTGAAAGCTTCGTGGTTTCCCCGCCGGGCCATCGCGATGAGTTTGTCTTCCGAAGATAACACTTCGTTTTTCATGTTAGCCGGCTCCTCGAACAACCCCTAAATTTGTTATTCACTCTCGGTCAGTGGGGACGTCGAAACCACGAGAGTAAGAACTTCTCCGCTGTCGCTTCCCGGAGCTTAAATTTAAAGGTAGTGGGTAGACTCCAAATGGACAATACAGAGGACCGTGTACACAACAACTGAGAATTTTGTAGGCTAACAAACAGTTAGCATTTATGTTAGCGGGCACCGTTAAGGTCAGCAGCCGGAAGCTAAAAAGCGAAAGGGCGGAAATTATCCGCCCTTTCGCCATTCATGGCCGTACTGGCTCGTTACGGGTAACCGTTACTTCTCTAGATGAGGCGATGCCTGTTGCAAGCGCGACACGAGCAATCGGCCCTCTTCAGGACCTTCTCTCTTTCCTTCCTCGACGATTTCCGCAGCGGTTACGCCCTTGCCGTATAGCTTCTCATTGGCTCCGCCGTCAGCTCGCAAGGTCGAGCCTTCCAGCGAAACGCCGGCGAATGCTCCACGAGACCGAGAATAGCTCAACATCTCGGATCGCAACGTTACGTCCGATTCTGCCGAAGCAGTGCGGCCCTTGGGTCCCGCCGCTATGCTGGCGTCGCCACCAAGCTTTACCTTGCTGTGCAGCATGCTGTTCATTCCGCGATCGTTCATCACCAGAATCACGAAGTCAGTCGCTTCTCCGCCGATCTGGAATCCCACGCTGCCACCTTCCAGGGCCATCATCGCGGGCGCGCCCCAGGGGCCGTTGTAGTCATGGCCTCTGCGGCAGACCATAACGCCTCGGCCGTAGCTGCCACCTACAACGAAAGCGGCCTTCACCACCGAGGGCAGCACCACCACGCAGCGGGCCTTGTCCAAAACGTCCTGTGGAATATCGTCGGGAACATCCAGGATCTCCTTCATTACTCGACCGGCGTTCGCCACTCGTTCTCTTTCTTCTTTTTCACTGGCCGGTTTTGCCACTGCTAGCGTTGAAAATGCCAGCACTCCCGCCATTGCAATTGTGCATTTCTTCATCTTTGTTTCCTCCATTAAATTTTAATTTTTACTTGCCGCGCCCAAGGGCTAGAACCGCAACTCCGCTGATCACTGCAATGACGCCAATTACAGGGGGAACCGGTATGGTCCGCTGTTCTTCTTTGGTTGCTTGTATCGGTCCGATATCCAGCACTTTCTTGTGCGTCGTATAAGTGAAACCCTGATACACCAGCGCGATGATTCCAATTACGATCAGGGCCACACCTAAGAGCATTCGTCCGTTCATTTACCGTCCTTCAGTTAGTGCCGCGCACTGCTGATATATTTCGCCGGCACCGCAGCAGCCGTTCCTCACACGTATACCCCGGAGTAATCATGAGGTTTCCGGCGAGCTTGTTACTTGTACGTTATCCGGAACTAAGGCTCCATACCTAGAAACCTTTAGCCTGAGCGATTGCATCGTGTAGCAATTTAGCTGAATTTGTGAGTTAACGAACGCTCAAAAAAGTACCCAGTTTTGGTTAAATTTAAAGCCTACAAGAGGCAGTCTGCGCATATCAACCGAATGCTGTATTTGCGGATTACGAGCGGTATGGTCTGCTCTACCAAGTGCTTTGCTGTTTTGATTGAATCAGCAAAGAACCGATAGGGAGGCTTCAATGAACTGGGACCAAATCGAAGGCAAGTGGAAGCAGTATGCAGGCAAAGCCAAGACCAAATGGGGCAAACTGACAGACAACGATATGCAAACATTGAGCGGCAAGAAAGAGCAGCTGGTTGGGTTGGTCCAGGAGCGCTACGGTATTGCCAAGGATGAAGCGGAACGACAAGTGAACGATTGGGGTAATTCTTTTTCGGACGATAACGCCGCTCAGCGCGACGAAAACGCCCGGCGCGACAAGAGCCGCGGAGCTGGATCGGCCTAGTTTCCTTGTAGGTTGTGTGTTGTAGATGTCGATCAAGCTGGCCCGATTATCGGGCCAGCTTTTTTTTGCGCCGGCGTGAACTTGTACAATTTCATGGCCTAACGGTATGCTCCGCGTTGCAGCGCCGGCCGATCTGCTCGCCCCCCTCTACAACATCTCCATGCTGCTTGCTAAACTCCAATTGCGTTAGGCAAGCGTGCTATGAATATCCTGAATGCGCTCGGCTCTGTACTGGGAACCGGATACTCATCCGGTCTGAATCTCTACGCCACAATTCTCACTCTCGGGCTTCTCCAGCGATACGGTTTTATTCATCTCTCCAAATCGCTGGAGATTCTTTCGCACCCTCTGGTTTTGGGAATCGCGGCGCTCCTGTATTTTGTCGAATTCTTCGCCGACAAAGTGCCGTATATCGACACGGCGTGGGATGCCATCCACACATTTATTCGTCCGCCAGCCGCGGCGCTGCTTGCTTATGCGTCGGTCGGCGACATATCACCGGAATGGCGCTGGGCCGCCGCATTGCTTGCGGGCGGTGTTGCGCTCACTTCGCATAGCGCAAAAGCTTCCACACGCGCAGCCGTAAACACCAGTCCTGAACCGTTCAGCAATTGGATTTTAAGTTTTGGCGAAGATTTACTGGCCGTGTGGCTTACCTGGATGGCCGGAGCTCATCCGTTGACCACTGCAATCGTGGTCGGCGCACTGTTGATTCTCTCCGCTTTTCTGATCTTCCATCTATTTCGATTCGCGCGTCGCGCATTTCACCGCTTGTCCACGGCCTAAGCGGGTCAGTTTTATTGGGGGCTTACTTTAAATAAGTGGCCAGCCAATCGAGGAAAGTTTTGTACCAGAATTGCGAATTCTGCGGTTTCAGTACCCAGTGGCCTTCATCCGGGAAGACTACTAGTTTCGACGGCACTCCTTCTCGTTGCAGCGTATTGAAAAACTCCAGGGACTGCGTGTACGGCACACGAAAATCATTTTCCCCGGCGATGACCAGCGTTGGTGTTTTGTATTTCCCCAATTCCCCCGCGAACGTGGAGGCCGACCACTTCTTGTAGGTTTCCGGATTGCTCCACGGCGTCCCCTGCATATCGTGCTCTGCAAACCATAACTCTTCGGTAGCGTACATCGAGGTCTGGTCGTAAACTCCCGCGTGGCTGATGATTGCCTTGAAGCGTCCGGAATGCGTGGCGATCCAGTCGGCCATAAATCCACCGTAGGAACCGCCGGCGGCGGCCATGCGCGAACCATCGATGAATTTATTGTTGGCCAGCGCGTAATCCACGCCCTTCATCACATCGGTGTAGGCTTGGCCACCCCAATCATTCGTGATTTCATCGGTGAATTTCTGTCCATAGCCGGTTGACCCGTGGCGATTGATCATCAGGGTGACGTAACCCGCGGCGGAAAATACCTGAGCATTCCATCGATAACCCCAGGCATTCGACCACATCGTTTGTGGTCCGCCATGGAGCAACACCAGCAGCGGATATTTTTTGGTGGCGCTAAATTTTGGCGGCCGAAGGAGCATGGCCTGTACGCGCGAACCGCCGGCACCTTCAAACCAGAACGTCTCCGGCGCATGCATATCTAACTGGGCCAGCAAAGTGTCATTGTGATGCGTCACTTGCTGGGCATTCGCTCCCTCGCCCGACGCTGCAAAAACTTCGGCCGGCATGGTCAGGCTGGTGCGTTCGAAGGCCAGGATCTTTCCATCGCGGCTGATCGACACTGCGGTGTTGAATCCTTCAGCGACAATTTTTTTCGGCTCCGCTCCACCGCGTGCGTCGAGCGCATAAATAGGGGAAAGCGTTTCGTTTTCGGCTGTGAAGTAAATCATTTTGCTGTCCGGGGACCACGCCAGGCCGTCCGCGCTGCGGTCAAATTTTTCGGTCAAATCTTCAGTTTTTTCCGTGTGCCGGTCGTAGCGCATCACCCGCCAGCGGTCGGCCTCGTATCCCGGGGTCAGCTGCGCGTGGTAGGCGATGTAATTCCCGTCCGGCGAATACACCGGATTGCCATCGAATCCCGCATTTGTGGTGATTTTTTTCGCTTCGCCGCCGGTGATCGGCACGATAAAAAGTTCTCCATTCGTACTCAGCGCTTCGACCTTGTCCGGCACGGCGGTAAAGCAAATCTCTTTTCCGTTTGGCGAAAAATTTATGTCGTCCGGCCCGCCGCGTTCGTCGGGAGGTACGTCGTAATTTGCGCCGGCGGTCAAATCTCGCGGCGTTCCGTTGCCATCTGCTGAGGCAACAAATAAATGGCTGCGCTTTCCTTCAGACCAATGCGTCCAATGGCGGTATAAAAGTTGCTCGTACACTCGCGCTTTGACTTTGTTTTTTTCTTTCTCCGCGTCGCGCGCGCTGTTGCACGCGTCGTCTTTGCAATCGACGTAAACCGATGATGTAAAAGCGATCGTCGACCCGTCAGGCGACCATTTCACTAAATCGGCCCCGCCCGCGATATGAGTGATCGCATGGCTTTCGCCGCCCTCCATTGAGAGCACGTAAACTTGGGAATTTCCGTCGCGCGAAGAAATAAATGCTAGCGTTTTGCTGTCCGGCGACCATGCCGGAGCGGAATCGTGGCCGCTCTGCGTCAGTTGTATCGCCGCGCCACCAGTCGCAGGCACAGCCCAGATATTGCTGGCGTTGCGATTGGCATCCATGTCGGGCGTCGCCACGGAATAGGCTATCCATTTTCCGTCGGGCGAAACTGTTGGACTCGCGACGCGGTGCATACTTCTTAAATCGTCAAAGGTGATGGGCCGTTTGCTGGCGGTGTCTTGCGCGAATATGGCTAGACACGCGCCACTCAATACCACCGCCACGAATCCGCACCGCAGCGCCGCCAGCTTCATGCCTTCCTCCTTAGGAGTGACTTTGGGAATTTGCCTTGCAGGGCTTTGGATAGTGTCACGATTCATGCTCGATGCCAAGGGACCGAGACAAATTTTTCTTGAAGGTTCGTTAAGATGCAGTGCAAGCCGCAGCAAGTCTAATGGGTTTATCTGCTTCGCTGTGGATTACTTTTTCAGCAGTACGCCTACCGCCCAAATGTAGCCGTCGGGATCTTCCAGGATTACGTCGCGCCACCCATGGGGAAAATCCGCCGCCGGTTGCAGAATGACCGTGCCCGCCGCCTCCGCGCGCTTTTGCAAAATGTCCGGATCGATGCCCATCACCCGAAGCTCAGCTCCGGTGCCGCGTTTTCCTCTGGCTTGCAGTCGCGTATGCAGAGGATGATGGTCATAGGCATGGTCAGCGTGCAGCATGAAGTCCACACCATTCAACACCAATGCCGCGAAATCGGTGTCGCTATAACGGACCGAGGCTCCCAACACTTGTTGATAAAAAGAAAGCGACCGGGATAAGTCTCGCACCAGCAGATTTACCGAGAACTTCGGCAGAGCTCGGCCGTATTCGTCCGCCGGCATCCAGGCGTCGCCAGTACGCGTCATGGTCATAACTAGATCCCTCCGATCTTCGCAACCGCGCGAACAACAGAATCCTCTCACGCCGAAGGCCGCAAGAGTTCCAGACGACAAGGCATGATTTGAAGAAGAGTTTCGCCAATTTGGACTATGTATTTAACTGCGGCTAACGTTGTTATTACGCACCAGCAGCCAGTTCAGGGCCGCGATGGCGATAACTCCGATAACGACGGACAAATTGCTGAGCGGCGTCTGCATAAATAATACCACGCAAAACGACAGCGTCAGTATGGCGATGAGAGGACCACCGTGAAGGCGAAACGCATCCGCTTTGGGGTGCTTTTTTCGTAACACCAGCAGCGCCACGGCAAATGAGGCATAAGTCAGCAATCTTGCCACCGCGGAAAGAGTAATATTCCATCGAAAATTTCCTACTACCGTGAAGGTAAGCAGCAAAATCGTGTAAACGATAATAGACACGTGCGGAGTGAAAAATCTGGGATGCACAGCTGCAAAAAAACGCGGAAAATCTCCGCACTCTGCCAGTGCGAACGTCAAGCGCGGCGTGTGCAGCATATTGGCGCCTAAATATCCGTAGATGGACACCAGCGCCCCGCAAGCGATCGCTGCCGCAGCGCCGTTCCCAAAAAGGTGGCGCGCCGATTCCGCAAGCGGGCGCTCGGTTGCACTAGGGTTGGCCAGCGTACCGTTGATCACCACTTGCACCAAGGTGTAAATCACAGTCACTAGTGTCAGCGCGTAAAAGAGCGCTACAGCTGAATCTTTGCGCGGGTCGCGCGTTTCCCCGGTGGCGAAAAAAACCGCTTCAAATCCGCCGTAAGCAAAAACCAGCACTAAAACAGCGCCTAGCCAATCTTGCAGCGCGACCGCGTGGGTCAACGGCGCTGGGACAACCTGGCCATGGGCGATCAACCATCCCAGTCCGGCGGCAATAAACATCAGCAAAAGAAATATCTTTATGCTGGTTAGAAAATCGCTCACCCGCGTTGCTGAACGCACGCCTTGATAATTGATAATTGCGAGGATTCCGATTAACGCGGACAGAATTGTCACACGATAGACGGGTTGCAATGCGCGGGGGAAGAATTCGGCAAGATAAGTGGCAAAAAGGTTGGCGGTACCAGACGCCGCCGTTATCCGCGACAACCACGTCATCCAGGCGATTTGAATGCCCCAGAATCTTCCCAGGGCCATCCGGGCGTAAAGATAAGGGCCGCCGGTTTCGCTGAATTGCGATGCTACTTCGCTGAGGCATGCGGCAACCAACGCGATACCTGCGGCCGCCACCAAATACGCGAGAGGGGCATACTTTCCCAGGCGGCCTGCAACCACGCTGGGCAAACCAAAAACCCCGCCGCCGATCACCGAATTTATGATTAAGGCCGACAGACTCCAGCGGCCGATGGTGCGAACCAAACCACTGGAAGACGCTGCCCCCAATGCCTCTCCATTTTCGAAATTTTCGCCATTATGCGAAGCGCTAAATCGTCAGCCAGCCGAAAAACGCTGCCAGCGTAGCACAACTACCGATATTGCTAGCGCGATCATCACGGGCTCATGTCCAGTCTTCCGTCTGTTACAATTTCCGGACCAATTCACTATGGCGAGCGGCTCCAGCATCTTCCCGCGAAATTTCCGAAAGGATTATCCCGTTGCTGTCCGAGGGGAAGGCTGCTGGATCATTTCGTCAGATGGACGACGTTTTCTGGACGCCGCCGGCCAAGCCGCGGTAGTCAGCATTGGGCATGGTGTCGCGGAAATTGGCCGAGCCATGGCCGAGCAGTCATCGCAGATTGCCTTCGCGCATACTTCGCAATTCCATTCCGAGCCGGCCGAGAAACTTGCCGCCCGCCTTTTACAGCTGGCGCCTCCAAATTTTCGCGATGGCGGCCGGGTGTATTTCACGGCCGGCGGTTCGGAAGCCACCGAGACAGCCATCAAGCTTGCACGGCAATTTCATTTGGAGTCCGGCCAGCCGCAGCGTTACGGGGTGATTTCGCGGCGGCAGAGCTACCATGGCAGCACCCTCGGTGCAATGTCTGTCAGCGGCAACGTCGCGCGCCGCGCTTCTTATCAACCATTGCTCTCTGAATGGGGGCACGTTTCCGAATGCTTCGCATACCACAATGTCGGCAATTTGAAGGACGAAGAATACGGTCTGGCTTGTGCTAACGATCTGGAGGAATTTCTCCGCGGCCCCAATGGCATTTCATCCGCCGCATTTATTTTTGAGCCGGTGGTTGGCGCGACTCTTGGTGCGGCTGTACCGAGCGTTCGATACATGGAGCGCATCGCGGAAATTTGCCACGAAAATAAAATTCTGCTAATCGCCGATGAAATAATGTCTGGAATGGGCCGCACCGCGAAACCTTTTGCCATTCAACACTGGAACGTGGAACCAGGCATGATTCTGGTGGGGAAGGGAATCGCTAGTGGTTACGCACCGCTCGGTGCTGTTCTGGTTTCTGCTCGTATCGTCGAAGCATTCGAACGCGGTTCTGGAATTTTCCAGCACGGGTTTACGTATCAGGCCCACCCGGTCTGCACTGCGGCCGGCAATGCGGTGCTTGACTACCTGGAAGCCCACAAATTGTTCGAACGAGTGGCGTCAATTTCAAAGACATTATTCGCCGACCTGGAGCCTTTGCGATCACATCCGAATGTCGGTGATATTCGCGGGATGGGCTTATTAATCGGCATCGAATTCGTGAGAGAGAAAGCGTCCCGCGAACCTTTTCCGCCCTCGCAAAATATTGCCGAGCGCATCCGTCAGGCGGCTATCGAAGAAAACGTGCTTACCTATCCCACGCAAGGGTGCGTCGACGGCCGGCACGGCGATCACATTCTGCTGGCCCCGCCATTTATTTTGAACGCCGAAGAATCCGCACTCATTGCACGGGCAATTCAATCCGCACTGACAAAAGTGTTTCCATTTTAAATTTCAGAATTTGCACTCTGTTATTGGTAGAAAATTCGCCCGGAATCCTTCTTCTCTTTCAGCGAGCGTTGCATTACTGTTGCAACCTACGTTTTCGTTTTCTCACTCCCGGAGATAACTCTTGATTATGCGGCGTAATTCCAGAATTCTAGCCTCGCTTTTTGCTTCTGTTTTACTCACGGTCGCGCTTCGCGCTCAAGATAAAGTTCAGGAAAAGGCTAAACCACGCGCACGCGATCTTGGCGTTCCCTTTGACGGTACGCCCGGTCCGCTCAACGCCATTACCGATGTCGCCGGCGTGACTGTCGGTCACACCACACTTATTTCCGGCGAAGGAAAATTACGGATCGGCACAGGTCCAGTGCGCACTGGTGTCACTGCCGTTCTGCCGCGAGGGCAGAAATCCATGAGCGATCCTGTTTTTGCAGGTTGGTTCACGGAAAACGGAAATGGCGAAATGACCGGCACGACTTGGGCGGAGGAATCCGGTTTTCTAGAAGGTCCGGTGATGATCACCAACACTCACAGTGTCGGAGTTGTGCGCGATTCCGTAATTCAGTGGCGTGTTACCCACGGCCAGCCTGATCCCGCGGGGTACTGGTGGTCGCTGCCGGTGGTCGCGGAAACGTGGGACGGCTGGCTCAATGACATCAACGGTTTTCATGTCAAACCAGCTGATGCTTTTCACGCGATCGATTCGGCATCGTCCGGGCCAGTGACGGAAGGGAACGTTGGCGGCGGTACCGGAATGGTTTGCAATGAATTCAAAGGCGGCATTGGTACATCGTCCAGAAAGCTTGATGCAAAATTCGGGGGGTACACCGTCGGCGTGCTAGTGCAGTGCAATTATGGATCGCGCTCGAATCTGCGCATTGCGGGCGTTCCAGTCGGCAAAGAAATTCCCGAAGATCGTGCCTACGCTTCGACCACATTTAATGAACTAGATCGCGGTTCCATCATCGTGGTGGTCGCCACGGATGCGCCTCTGGTGGCTCATCAGCTTAAGCGACTGGCTCGCCGCGTGACTCTGGGCCTGGGACGCGACGGAAGCATTTCCGGCAATGGTTCCGGCGATATTTTTATCGCTTTTTCAACCGCCAATCCTGGAGCTGCTTTCGCGGACCACGTGGTGGATTTGAAAATGTTGCCCAATGAAAAAATTGAGCCGATCTTCGCTGCTACTGTGCAAGCCACCGAAGAAGCCATTATCAATGCCATGGTGGCGGCCGAAACCATGACGGGCATCGAAAATCATAAAGTGATCGCGCTTCCGCATGAACGGCTGCGCGCGGTATTGAAAAAATACAATCGCCTGAACGAGTGAAAACCGGTCTTAGAAATTTCGGAGGATGGGCGCGCTATAAATGCGCGCGTTCAAACGACCGGCACCGCCGTTTTACGGGCGGGATTAAAAAACGGCAGCGGCACGATTTTTGCCGACACGGTGTGCCGCACGGCTTCGACAGTGATCTCCATGTTCAGCGTCGTACCCGCCGCGGAGTTCTCGCGGTTCACACACGCCAACGCAATCATTTTCTTCAGCGTCGGCGACCACGTTGTGGACGTGGCCTTGCCAATTACTCGCCCCCCGCGATACACCGGCACCGCTGTGCGAGAGGCCATGCTTGGCACCTGCGGCGCCATACCGACTTTGTCGTATAGCGATTCCACCTCGTTCCAATTAGCTTCGAGCCCCACCAGAGCGCGATCTGCGCCTTTCTTCACCTCGCGCGCCAGCGCTTCGCGTCCGACGAAAGTCTCTTTCTTCAAGTCCACCAGTTTGCCCAGTCCAATTTCCGCGGGAGAAAATTTCTGCGCATCGATTAACGCTTTCTTGCTGGAGGTGTAGTCGACTTCAATCAGAATCAGGCCTGCCTCGATGCGCGCGATGTCCAGCGCAATCATTCCGGCCGGATGAATATCAAACGCTTTACCCTTGGAATTTAGTTCGTCCCAAACTTTCACCGCGTCGCGCCAGGGCATCCAGATTTCGAATCCCAGGTCTCCGGTATATCCAGTACGCGAAATGTCCACTGGCACGCCGGCGATTTTTCCGTGCGTCACGCGAAAATATTTCAGATTGCTTATATTTGCTTCAGCTACGGCGTTTAGCAATCTTCCGGACGTGGGTCCTTGCAGCGCCAGTGCGGCCACTTGTTCGGTAATGTCCTCGATTCGTACGCTCAGGCCCAGCGCATTTTGCTGAAACCATCGCAAACTGGGGTCCGCAGCCGTCCAGCGATATTCGTTTTCGGCCAGCCGCGTGATGGTGCCATCATCGATGACTTGGCCTTCGGGATCGCACCAGCAGCAATAAATTACCTGATCGATCGCGACTTTGTTGATATCCCTTGAAATCACGCGATTCACGAATTTCGTCGCGTCTTTTCCCGTTACTTTGTATTTGTATAGCGGAGAAATATCGATTAGCGCCGCGGAATTGCGGATGGCGTTATATTCGTGCTCGTGATGCATTTCATACACGCTGACGGTGTAGTAGCCGGACCATTCGCGGTAATTCAGGCTCTCGCACAGCGCGAGGGTCCTCTCGTGAAACGCAGTACCAACCGGCACAAGCCCTCCGATGCCCGCGGCGCAAAGATACGCGCTGCAAGAAACATAGTGTGTTACGAAACTGTTGAATTATAGGTGTTGGTTCAGCACAGCCGCAAG
>DATMOS010000110.1:0-42962 GCA_035568155.1 Verrucomicrobiia bacterium
GCGCAGGGCAATACCATTATTCTCGTTACTCACGAGCACGATATCGCGCAGCACGCGCATCGCATCATTTATATTCGTGACGGGCGGATCGCTTCTGACGAAGCGGTGGTCAAAACTCAAACTGTAAGTATTTGAATTCGCTGCTGAAGTATGCGAATAGAATTCGAACGAGTTTTAACGCGCTAGTACCTTCCTGCTCTTCGACGCTTAACAAGAATTACGCCATCGGGAAAAAGCGGTTCCTAATTCATATCTTTCATCACTCCAGTCTAACGGCGGGGACATTTTGTCGCACATGACGTACTTTCATCCGTAATCAACTTTCGGGCAAATGAGGACACATGAGCGTTGTTCTTGCGATTACAAGAATGCTGTTGTTGTTCACGTTGTGTTGTTTAGGAACTGGCCGAGTCAATGCTCAAACAGTCCCGGCCCTGGACAAAATCAACTCCCAAGCGGAACTGGACAAGGCTGTAACTACGCTGGATGCTGCTCTGTTTGACGCTTACAACAAATGTGATTTGGGTAAGTTCGCGTCATTCTTTGCCGATGATGTGGAGTTTTACCATGACCAGGGGGGTGTGACCCTGGGTAAAGCAAATTTAACCGAGAGCGTGAAAAAGAATATCTGCGGCAAAGTCACTCGCGAGCTTGTTCCAGGAACCCTACAGGTTTATTACATGAAAGGATACGGCGCAGTCGAAATGGGCGTTCATCGCTTTCATCACCCCGGAAATGAGGCCAAAGAGGGCGTCGGCGAAGGGAAATTCGTTCACTTGTGGCAATACAAAGACGAAGGCGGAAGCCCATTTGGCCGTTCGCTATCTATCCGTATTATCATTGAAGTCTGCGAAGACCGTTATATCTGCGCTGTAGTGCCAGGCATCTAATAGTTGCCCGCACCACCGGCTGAAATCGGGTATGTTCGCGACGAAACAAATGGCTTCCCCCACCGGCACACCGCAGTACTCATCTGCTCGCGCAGGGGAGTCCATTCTCGCGCGCATCGGCAATACTCCTCTGTTGCGGCTAGCAAGTATTGGCCGCGAATTTGCGCACGTGGAAATTTGCGGCAAGGCCGAATGGTTCAATCCCGGAGGTTCGGTGAAGGACCGCCCGGCTTTGGGGATGATCGATGCCGGCCTCAAAAGCGGGGCTTTAGTGCCAAGTAAAACCATCATTGATGCCACCAGCGGGAACACCGGAATTGCGTACGCCATGATCGGCGCCGCCCTCGGATACCCGGTGACGCTGTGCCTTCCGAACAGCGCTTCAGAAGAGCGAAAACGCATCCTCACCGCCTACGGAGCAACACTGGAGATCACCCCGGGCGATGAAGCCACCGATGGCGCAATTCGACGCGTGCACCAAATGGTCGCAGCCGATCCTGAAAAATATTTCTATCCCGACCAGTACAGCAACCCTGCCAATTGGCAGTCGCACTATTACGGCACCGCCAATGAGATTTGGGAACAGACCGCTGGGCGGGTTACTCATTTCGTGACGGGCCTCGGCACTAGCGGCACTTTTATGGGCGTGACGCGCCGACTCAAAGAATTGAATCCCGCTATTCGCTGTATCAGTCTGCAGCCTGACGCCCCATTTCATGGTCTGGAAGGATGGAAGCACATGGCCACAGCTCTGGTGCCGGCCATCTACGACGAAACACTGGCGGATGAAAATATTGAGGTAGGCACGGAAGCCGCGTACCGCATGGTAAAAGTCGTGGCGCGGGAGGAGGGCTTGTTGCTGAGCCCTAGTGCAGCGGCCGCACTTCTGGGTTGTTTGCAGGTGGCCAAGTCAATTCCCGCCGGTGAACACGGATTGATCGTCACAGTGTTCGCCGATTCCGCGGCAAAGTATTTAAGCGAACGTTTCTGGGATGAGGAGTAGTTCTCATGGCCAACACGGCGCAGCTAAAAATTAGTTCCGAGCTTGCCGACAAGATTCGCGCCCATGGAGCGCAGACGTATCCGCACGAGTGTTGCGGCGCGCTTCTTGGTCGAGACACAGAAGTTGCCGATCGGCGAGTCTATCGCCAGATTGATGGACTACATCCCCTTGTAAATCGCCGCGATGATTCTCCCAACAACCGTTTCTCGGTGACCGGCCAGGACGTTCTTGATGCCGAAAAAGCCGCCCGCCAGCAAGGCCTGGAAGTCGTCGGGTGGTATCATTCGCATCCGGATCATCCGGCGCGTCCCAGCCAGTACGACCGCGATCATGCCTGGCCGTGGTACAGCTACATTATTGTGAGTGTAGCGAACCGGATTCCCGAAGAAATGACTTCGTGGCGGTTGACTGACGATCGCGCCGAATTCGAACTCGAAGAAATCTGCTTACAGCGGGTAGCTTCCTGAAGGCGCTCGACTGCGTCAGTTTTTTATCGTCGAAAGAGGAGCTTAGATGTCTATAAAAGTGATTATTCCCACGCCGCTGCGCGTGTATGCGGGTAAGGCCGATTCGACTGAAGTTTCCGCCAAAACAGTTGGCGAAGCTCTCGGGCAATTGACCGTGAAGTTTGGTGATTTGCGCAAACATCTCTTCACGGAAGATGGCAAGCTGCGGAGCTTCGTGAATGTGTATGTAAACGACGAAGACATTCGTTACTTGTCCAAGGAAAATACGCCAACCAAAGATGGGGACACCATCAGCATCGTCCCTTCTATCGCCGGCGGATTCGTTTAGCAACGCGGACGTGAAGCGGCGATCTGGCAAGCCCAGAAACGAAAAAATATCCAAATTAGGAATGAGCAACAATTCCAGAAGAGGAAATTACAATGTCTACAAAAGTTCAGCCCATAACATCTCAGCCGAACCCCACAGGCAAGGCGACGACCTTAACCAATGAAGAAATCCTGCGCTACAGCCGCCATCTGATCATGCCGGAAGTCGGCATGGAGGGTCAGCTGAAGCTGAAAAATGCCAAAGTGCTGTTGATTGGCACGGGCGGGCTCGGCGCGCCGCTGGGCTTATATCTCGCGGCAGCTGGGGTAGGTCATCTGGGCCTGGTCGATTTCGACGTGGTGGATTTCACCAATCTTCAGCGCCAGGTAACTTTTGGTTCCGACGATGTCGGTAAGCCCAAGGCTCTGGCCGCGCAAGCTCGTCTCTCGAATCTTAATCCCGATATTGAGATCGAAACTTTTGAAACGAAGCTGACTAGCGAGAACGCTCTCGAGCTCTTCAAGGATTTCGACATTATCGTTGATGGCACCGATAATTTCCCCACGCGCTATCTGGTAAACGACGCCTGCATCCTGCTTGGCAAGCCTAATGTGTACGGCTCGATTTTTAGATTTGAGGGCCAAGTGACCGTGTTCGGCATGCCTGATGGTCCGTGCTACCGCTGCTTGTATCCTGAGCCACCGCCTCCCGGGCTGGTGCCATCATGCGCGGAAGGGGGCGTGCTTGGCGTGCTGCCGGGAATTGTCGGCTCCATCCAGGCAATGGAAACCATCAAGCTCATCTTGGGCACCGGCGAAAGTCTGAAAGGCCGCTTGTTGCTTTTCGATGCACTGGCCATGAAGTTTCGTGAATTGAAGCTGCGCAAGAATCACAACTGCCCGATATGCGGCGATCACCCCACCATCACCAAGCTGATCGACTACTACGAATTTTGCGGCGTGCGTGGAGAGGAAGCGCCTGGGCCGGACGTGCAAGTCCCAGAAATAAGTCCGCGGGATTTAAAGTCGCGGCTGGACCGCGGTGATGACCTGTTTATTCTGGATGTGCGCGAACCGCACGAATTCCAGATTTGCAATCTCAACGGGCATTTGATTCCGCTGGGCGAATTGCCGCGGCGCGTCCATGAGCTCGATTCTTCCAGAGAAATCGTGGCTCACTGCCGCAGCGGGAAGCGCTCCGCCGAAGCGGTCGATTTTTTGCGCAAGGCCGGCTTCCGTAAGATACTTAATCTCAAGGGTGGCATTCTCGCCTGGTCCGACGAAGTGGATCCTTCAGTCCCGAAATATTAGTCAATGCAGTTGGTCGGAGTTTCGGAGTTTGATGCTAGCTTTTCGACAAAATCTCAGGAGCGTAAATGCCGGGAACAAAAATCACTGTAAACAATAATGGAAACCTGCGCATCGAAGGCGATTTCGAACTGGTCGATCCTCAAGGCAAACCTTTCGGCTTAGCCGGTCGCACAACGATCGGCCTCTGCCGCTGTGGACGTTCCATGAATAAACCATTTTGTGATGGCACCCATAACGCCTGTGGGTTCGTAGACACCGTAACCGCACGCGACCTGCCCCCTCCAAAGCCGAAAATTTAGCCGCGTCTCTCGTAGCCTAGCCTGTGAGACAGTCTCAGCTTGAGACAAACGTGAGTCCGTCTTGATACTGCCCATGTGACCGGGTTAACCACAACGAAACATTAGAAATATCTGTAGCTAAGGTCCCGTAATGCCCCTGTTTTCCGCGTCTCGCCCCAATTAGGACTTTTCCATAATTCCTCGCCTCGTCTGTAACCATCATATTTTCAACTATTTACAATAGTCAAAATCCCCGCCTGAACGGGCACCCACTTGCATTCCTTAGGTAGTTGTCACGTTTTCTTAGGCATTTGGGGGTAATAGTGGGCGGTTGGGGCAAAATCGTCGGGTATTTGCGGGCTGAACAGCCGGCCGACTATCGTCGTTCGCTGATAATTTTCAGCGTTGCCCTTGTTACCTTGGCAATTTTTCCTGCCTTGATGATGGAATTGCGACAGGCCAGTCTTGTTGGTTCCCCCCAAACCTATTTGTATCTGGAAGTCGGCGGCACATTACTCAGCTTCTGTTACGCCGCAAACGCGCTGGTACGTTTCCGCGGCACTCATGATCGCACCGCTCTTATCCTGGCTTTCGGGTTTGTCCTTTCCGGCATTATCGAGACTGTGGGTTATTTTGGGCTGAATGAGTCCCTCGCTTCCGGCCACGTGGTTCTTTCTAGGGTTCCCACCGGTTGGATGGTCAGCCGCACTCTTTTAGCCATTCTGCTCCTTGCCGCCATCGCCGTGGAGCGATATATGCCCACCGCGCGGCAGCCTAGCCGCGAAACGGCCGGGGCACTGCTTGTCGTTGCCATCGCCGCCTACGTCACCAGTGCGGCCTTCCTGGCTGCTCCTTCAGAGCCGCTTGCGCAGCACGGCAGCGCTTTGTCTCGCCCATGGGATCTGTTCCCTGGCTGCTTATTCCTTTTGGCTGCGGTGTGCTTCTGGTATCGGCTCAAGAGCGACAAGAAATCTCAAACCGCTCCATCCCTGTATGACTATTCGTTGTTTCTGGTGGCCTCGCTCAATGTTGTCTGCCACGTTTCGGCTGCCTTCTCTCGCCAGCTTTTCGATGGACCCTTCTTCCTTGCTGAACTGAGCAAGACCACCAGCTATGTGGTGATGTTAGGGGGCGCTTTGCTGGATCAGGCGCGCTTGTTTGATCAAGTGCGTTCCATGGCCGTCACCGATCCACTCACCGGACTAGCCAACTATCGCCGGCTCATCAGCGTTATCGAAGCGGAACTCGATCGCTCTCGCCGCACTCATCACCCTTTCAGCATTGTGCTGCTGGATATGGACGGCCTGAAAACAATTAACGATCGCTTCGGACATTTAACTGGCAGCCGCGCTCTCGTTCGCCTCGGAAAAATTCTGCGCAATCATTCGCGGGCCATCGATACCGCTGCCCGTTACGGCGGAGACGAGTTTGCGTTGATCTTGCCCGAAGCCGGCCGCGACATTGCCACTCGCGTGTTCACCCGCATTCGCGAACGCCTTTCCTCGGAAGATGAGGCGCCATCGCTTTCCGCCAGTGCCGGCGTGGCTTGCTACCCGGAAGATGGCGACTCCGCTGAAAAATTACTGGGTGCCGCAGACCGCGCTTTGTATCGCATGAAAAATCGCGGCAACAGTAATGTACAAAATTTCACGCGCATCGCGGCGTGCTTGTGAACATTATGGCCCCGCGCACACGACCGTTCACCTATCACCGCGGAGAGCAGCGCATCCTCATGGAAGTTCCGGTGTTCCTCGATGGACATCGCCGACTGCCCGGTACCGAATCGACTTTTACAGAAAATGTAAGTGCGCGCGGCGCGCGTGTGGTGAGTATGCGCCGCTGGGAACAAGGCGAAAAACTAACTTTCGCCTCGCGCACTGGAGAGTTTCGTTCCATGGCTCGAGTGGCCTACTGCCAACCGCTGCAAGGCGACGGCTTTGCAGTTGGGGTGGAGTTCCTGGAAGCCAAAGGACGATGGGTTGTTTAATCCTAAAAACGCTTGACGTATTCGGCAGGCGGATAGGAGGGGACCGCTGGAAAAAGGGAAAAACAGTAAACTAGCGCAAATTTTTACTGAGCTTTAAGCGTCGCGACGAGCACCAAACGTCCGGCGCTTTTTGCTTCTTATGTGCTGCTGATTTCTGGTTCAAAATGCCAGCTCTCGGATGGCCTTCACGCCGTTTTGCTCGCACGGGATTTGGTTAGGCGCGAATCCAGTTTATCCCGAACAACTTCGCGATAAACTCTCATCGTCTCTTCCACCATATGATCGCTGGAGAATACCTTCCCGATGCGTTCGCGGCCAGCTGCTCCGATGCCTCGTGCGAACTTCCTGTCTTGCAATAGCCGCCTGACGGCGCTGACCACGCCCTCGATATTGCCTGGTTCCACTAGTAATCCGCTTTTTTCGTTCTCAATAATTTCTCCGAATGCGCAACATCGAAACGCGATCGAAGGAACTTCATAGCTCATCGCCGCCAACAGGGAAGTCCCCAGCCCTTCAAAAGACGACGGAAACAGAAACACATCCAACGCGGGATACACCGATTCGATGTCAGTGACAAATCCCGCAAAAATCACCGCCTGCTGAACTCCAAGCTCTCTTGCCAAGGCTTCCAGCATTGACCTAGACGGCCCATCACCCGCGAGTAACAGCCGGCAACCGCTATATTCCCTGCGTAATTCGACGAGAGCCCGAATCAATAAGTCGTGTCCTTTGTCGGGAGACAAAACTCCCACAGAACCCAACAGCGGCGATTCTCGGGCCACCTTTGCGTCATCGGAAACCCCGGCAACACCCCATCGCATGCGAGCCAGATGGGGCGACTGCAGTCGCGGGTTTGCGGGCATTTCCACGCCTTCATAAACCACGGAGATTTTTTCTTTCGGCGCACCCGACTCCACCAGCCGCTCGGCAACCCATTGTGAGATCGCCACAATTCGGGCCGCAGCTCTATACCGCGCGCGGGACAGCGAGCTTTTCGCCAACGGATATCCGACGCGTCTCGAAATTACAAAAGCTGTTCGACAGTGCACTCCGGCCAGCCACGCAGCTGTTACGGCATGCGCTTCATTCGCATGCACCACATCAAACGAGCCACGCTTCGTAAGGCTACGAATTTTCAGGGCTGCGGAAATCCGTGCCCCTCGGGGCATAACGAAGTGCACTTTCAGGCGCCTGCGGGCAGCCCGCCTGCCTAAAACCGAACCTCTAACCGTCACCAATTCCGCGCAGTCGCCCCGCGCATTAAGGGCTTTCAGCAAAAGCAGCGCTTGATTTTGACCCCCGCGCCATTCCGATTCGAGATCCACAAGCAGAATATTCACGAAGTGGGCCTGCGTTCGCGTTCAAGTTTTTTTGTTCGGATTAATTTCCCCAGCTTCGCGTATTTCAAACGCACCGAACGCGCCGCCATTTTGGCGATGAGCGCTCCACGATATCCATCCAGAAAACCACCGCGCAGGATAAAAGTGTAAAACCAACGCCACGGCGTCGCCAGCAGCATAGCGAATCGCCACTGCCGCTTGCCTTCCCAGTGCATTTGCTGAGCGGCGAGGTCCGCGTACTTTTCTACCTTTGCTTCGTGCTCCTCGAAAGTGCGCACCGTGTAATGCAACAAATCGCCATTGAGCCTTCCCGGAGGTCCCACAAAACGCACTGATTCGTGAATGATTCCCGAAAATCGCGCGTCATCGCGATTGTAAAGCCGCCGTTGGAAGTCCGGGTACCAACCGGAATGGTTGATCCAGGCGCCCAGATACCACGTTTTTCTGGCCACCTCATAAACCGGAAACTTCGGCTCGGCTTTTTTCCAAGCCAGCAAAGACGTTTGCAGTGCGCTACTTAATTCTTCATCGGCATCCATGGAAAAGATCCACTCGTTTTGCGCGCACTCCGCGGCAAAGTTCTTTTGCTCGCCATAACTCGACCACTCGCGGAAGTAAAGATTGGCGCCGTGTTCTTGAGCCAGTTCCTCCGTGCGGTCCGTGCTGCCGGAATCGACGATCACAATTTCGTCGACGACCCCCGCCAGCGATGCCAGCGCGCGAGGCAGATTATGCTCTTCATTATAAGTAATCAGGCAAGCAGAGATGCGGGTCATGAGCGGGCAGCCCCTACTGTGCTACGATTACTATTCCCAAACAAGTGAGGAAACGTTCGTGCCGGATCATATTTCACGCAAAGAATTGAAACAGGACAAAATCAAAGAGACCCTGGAGCATGGGGCGGAAGCCGTCTATTCCCATAGCCAGCTCACGCTGGCGGTTTTACTGGTAGTACTGGTCGCCGCTTGCGTCTATGGCGGCTGGCGAATTTATCACGATCGCAAGACCGCGGAAGCTAACGCGGCATTCGACGCGGCGCAGAAAGTTTACAGCGCGCGGGTTGGTCCGCCAGCACCTGGCGAGCCGGTCGACCCTAACGAGCCCTCTTTCCCCGACGAAGCGACGCGCGCGCGGGAGGCTTCCCGGCGGTTCACGGATGTGGCCAACAAATATTCCAGCACCAATCCGGGTAAGCTGGCGCGCTACTACGATGCGTTGTGCCTTGAAGATCTGGAGCAACATAACCAGGCTCTGGAGGAACTGAGAAAGGTCAGCGAGAGTAGTGACAAGGAACTCTCCGGCATGGCGCAATACCAGATCGGAATAATCAATGAGCGCACCGGCAAACCGGATGAAGCCATAAAAGTCTACCGCGCCCTGGCGGACAAGAAGCTGGTCTTCGTTCCCCGGCCGCTGGTATTGCTGGAACTTGCCGGCGTTTTGCGGCAAACCAAGCCTCAGGAAGCCGCCAGCGTATATCAACAAATCAAACAGGAATTTCCTGATTCCACGATTTCAGAGGAAGCTGATCGAGGACTCGGCACTCTTGCGCCAAAGTCCTGAGGTCTAATTTCCAGGCTTGTTTGCTCATTGCGAATTTTCAGGCGACCTTTCTAAAATCGTAAGATGAAGGAAGCAATCTCTACTTCTCACCCAGCGGAGCTTTTCATTCATAGCCTGCCGCGCAGCGCGCCCTGGGCAATGAATGTGCAGAATTCGCGGGGCCGTCGCTATGCCGAGCCGGCGCATTCGTACCGCAATGACTATGTTCGCGACCGCGATCGTATTGTTCACGCGCGCGCATTTCGCCGCCTGGAGGCCAAGACGCAGGTTTTTACCATGCGTTTCTCCGATCATTTTCGCAATCGCTTGACGCACACCATCGAAGTTGCGCAAATCGCCCGTACCGTTGCGGATGCCCTGGGATTGAACGCCGCACTTGTGGAGGCACTCGCACTTGTTCATGACATTGGCCATCCGCCATTTGGCCATGCGGGCGAACACAAACTCGATGAATTGATGCGCGCTCATGGCGGCGCCTTCAATCACAACCTTCACGCCCTGCGCATCGTCGAACATTTCGAACAACGCTACCTCGATTTCCCCGGCCTGAATCTAACCTTCGAAGTTCGAGAAGGCATCGTAAAGCATTCGCGCGATTATCGCCCCGGGGACTTCCCGGAACTTAACGAATATCTTCTCGATTTGCGTCCCACACTTGAGGCACAGCTTATAGACTGCGTGGACGAAATCGCTTACGACACTGCCGACCTGGATGACGCACTCGAAGCCGGTCTCCTCGATGTCAGGGCTCTGTGCCAGGGCGTTTCATTTTTTGGAGCTACTTATGCCGCGGTCGAAAAAGAGCATCCGTCTGCGCGTGATAAACTAAAATTTAATGAAGTTTTAAAGCAGGTCCTCAATTTTCTGGTCACCGATTTAATCGAATCCACGCAAGCGCGCGTTCGCGATGCGGGCGTTGCTGTTGCTGAAGATATTCGTCACGCCCCACAACGTCTCGCGGAATTCAGCAACGAAGGCTTAAAACTTAGCCGCGAGCTCAAGAGTTTTCTCTTCGCCCACGTATATAGTCATCCGGCAATTACGGAAGATCGCGACCGCTCGGTACGCTGTCTGGAGCAGCTATTTAACCATTACTATTCGTCGCTAGGATCGATGCCTGCCCCCTACGAAGACGCGGCTACGCAGTCACCTCGAACAATTGTGGTCTGCGATTACATTGCCGGCATGACTGATCAATTCCTGCTGCGTCAGCATCAGGAACAATTCGGCCTGGGGGAGCTATAAAAAGAATTTGAAGTAAGACCAGCGCGCCAGCGTGAAGTTTTGCGAAAAAGTTATTTTACTGTCCAAACGTATTACAAGCGGAGATTTGACCGCTATCGAAGCCTCTGCGGAACCAAGATACTCTCTGCTCCGACGTGCCATGTGTAAACGAATCCGGGCTCACGTGCCCGGTCGTCTCTTTCTGCAAGCGATCATCTCCAACCGCCGCAGCCGCGCCCAGCGCGGAATCGATGTCACCTGGATCCAATAAACCACGCTGTTGAGTGGTTTGCGCCCAGATGCCCGCGAAGCAGTCCGCCTGCAATTCCAGTTTCACCGACAATTGATTTTTCGCTCGCGGATTCTGCTGCACCATCCGTTGTTCTTGACCCTCAATGCCCAGAATCTTCTGTACGTGATGCCCGATCTCGTGCGCGAGAACATACGCTTGCGCGAACTGACCAGGGGCACCGAAACGGCGCTTCAACTCGTCGTAAAAATCCAGGTCGATGTAAACCTTTTCATCCTGCGGGCAATAAAATGGGCCGGTGGCCGCCTCGGCGCCCCCGCAACCAGATTGAATGGCGTCGCGAAATAGCACCAGCTTGGCGTGTCGGTACGGTTTGTTTTCTTGCTGCGGCAGGATAGTAGACCAGGTCTTCTGCGTGTCATCCAGAACGAAAGACACAAACTGCACCAGCGGCTTTTCCGCTTCATCGCGTGGGGACGTGCCACGCGGCCGGTTCGGCTCGCTGACCGATGAGGGTGCCGGTGAGCCGCCACCACTCAGAAGAGCAAAAAAATTTGTTTTGAAAACGAAACTGAGGATCAGCAGGATGATCGCGCCGCCAATGCCGATATGCATTCCGCCGAATTGAAACCCGCCGCCACCGCCGTCGCCAGTATCGTCGCGGCGATCTTCGATGTCCGGGCTTTCGCCGCCAGGAGTCCACTTCATGAAAGATCTCCTTCTACCGGGCCAGAGAATAATAGCATGCGAAAGGATTTGATAATTCTGTTGCAACAAAAGGTGGAGATTTTATCTCCACCTTTTCTAAAGCACTGTTATGAACGCCTGCGTTGCTTAGAACCGGATAATCGGTCCAAAGGTCGCTTTCAAATTGTGGTGAGTGTTGTCGTTGAAATACATTTCGTCGCCAACATCCAATCGCAATCCAATCGGCCCGAGATGCCCTTCAAGACCGCCGCCGGCATAGAAGGTCCCCGTCACGTTATTCTCGCGCAGACCGGAGACCGAGCTGGTGAAGGTTCCGAATGTCGCTGGAGAATTATCCAAGCGGAAATTAATTAGACCGCCTTTGGCGGTAACAAATGGCTGAATGGCGTGTCGGCCCAGGTTAATACGCGGCCCAAACAGTCCATGAATCACCCGCATATTCGTACGCTGCACTATTACCGTGCCGGTCGAATTGTCGGTGAAACCTTCAGTAAATGCTCTGCTAAAGTCGTAGGACATTTCGGCTTCAAACTTCAGACGCTTGTAAGCCACGAACGATGCGCGACCGCCCACGCCTAACAAGTCCGTGTCGGTCTGGGACAGCCGAAAATAATCGGCGAAAACGCCAACTTGTACATGCTCGTTCTCCTGGGCGAACGCACCAGGCACAGCCCAGCCTGCGACAAACAAAAGTAAAAACGCGACACGTTTCATAGCAGTTCTCCTAACGGCTAAATGGAATCAACCCCGACACCCAAGGAAAGTTGCACCACTGATTTTGCTCAGTGGTTGGATGAAGTCGCTTCAACGCAGGTTGCTGGAAGAACCGCAGATGTGCCGCACTGGAGTCAAATAAATATGATTTTTACAGGCCTTTTTGCGCGGAGATACCGAAGATGCTGTAGGAACAACGCTCTATTTACATACTCTGCTAGGACACATGTTAGAACATTAACGTTAGACAGATGGCCAGAAGGTACGCCCTGATGCGGTCAGTGATGGATATCTTACGGAACTTCGGCGCGCTCCGGCGTGTCGATGCGGATTTCCGTTAAGTCTGAAAGCAAATTTGCCGCCCAGCGGTAAATATTGTGTTCGCGGACATGCAGACGCATGTGGTGCATGCGAGACGCCTGCTGTTCCTCGGGCATGTCCACGGCGCGGTGAATGGCCTCTGCCATTTGCTGAACATCGTAAGGATTAATCAATAGCGCATCGCCAAGCTCCAGCGCCGCACCCGCAAAGGTGCTTAGAATGAGTACGCCGCGTTCGTCATCGCGCGCAGCTATAAATTCCTTGGCTACCAGATTCATTCCGTCGTGTAGAGAAGTAACCAGGCACACTGAGGCCGCGCGGTAATACCGATCGATTTCTTCGTGAGAATGATGTTTTCTCAAAAAGACAATCGGTCGCCATCGACCTGTTTGGCCATTTTGGAATCTCGCGTTGATACGGTCCGCTTCCGCACTCACTTCATCGAGAAATTGTCGATAGCGCTCGATATCCGTGCGGCTGGGTGCGCCAATCTGCACAAATGTAAAACGTCGTTGATATGCTGGATTCAATTCCAGAAAACGCTCGATGCCGCGAAAGCGCTCGATAATTCCTTTGGTGTAATCCACACGGTCTACGCCTACGCCCAGCAAGCTGGCTTCAATGCCCAGCTCCGCGCACAGTGCGGCACGCTCTTCACCGGCGTTACGCGAGTCGTTGATAGTGCGCGTCTGCTCCGGAAACGCAACGCTGATCGGATACGGCCGCACGCGCGTAACACGGCCCTGACGGTTCACCGCAAAGCGATCCCATTCAGTCAATGCCTCCACCGCCCGATCTACGGTTGAAAGAAAGTTGTTGCAATGCGTCTGCGTGTGAAAGCCGATCAGGTCCGCCCCGAGCAAGCCGTCAATCAGCTCACGCTGCCAGGGGCAAATTCCGAACACTTCCGCATTCGGCCACGGAATATGCCAGAAAATGGCTACGCGCGCATCGGGACGGGCTTCCTTCACCATTCGCGGTAGGAGCGCGAAGTGATAATCCTGCGCCAGCAGGATGGGCGATTCCGTACCTTCCATTTCATCCAGCACTGCATTGGCAAAGTGTCGGTTGGCCTGCTGGTAACACAGCCAGTCGTCGGGACGAAAGACCGGGCGTGTATGCGCGATATGGCAAAGGGGCCACAATCCTTCGTTGGCGAATCCCTGGTAGTAGCCTTTCTCTTCTTCTGCCGTCAGCCACACGCGCCGCAGGTTATAGCTGGGCCGGTCCGGCGGGACGCGTAAGCGATCGTGCGAATCCACGGTCTCGCGATCTGCGCTACCTGCGCCGTGCGCGATCCATGTTCCGTCGCAGGCCAGCAGCACCGGTTCCAAGGCGGTAACCAATCCACTGGCAGGAACTATGACGCTTACCGAGCGATTTTCGTTCAGCACATGCATGTACGGTTCGCGATTGGAAACCACGAAAAGTGGCTGGCCCTTCAACTTGTTTCGCAGGCTGACGCGCAGGCGCTCAGAAGTCCATTGCGAAGCATTGGTGTCGCGCAAACGCGCTTCCTTTTCAGCGGAAGCACGCGCTGCGTTTAAATCACGCGCCAAATGGGTTACTTCGTGGTGGAGCTGATCGAATATTTCACCCTCGGGAAGCGTCGGCGGCGCGTGTGATTGCCCAGTGCGCAGCGTACGAAGCCATTTGGCCGTGCGTGTCAACGGATTGGTGAACGTCCAGCGCACCAGAACCATCGCTAGCGCGGTAATCAGCAGCGTTTGAATTAGCGCCGTGAGCAGTGAATCACGCAGCGTGTGTGAAAGCTGGGTGTCGATGTAGGTGGTATCGTGATAAAGCGCCAGAACACCCACCGCTTTGCCATTGCTGTGTAAAGGCAGGGCGTAAATATGCATGGGCTGTCCCTCAACCTTGAGGAACTGTCCATAGCCAGAATCTTTTTCTGCCGCTAGTGTTGCGGTCGCCGGCCGCGATTTAAAAACCGGCGCCAATCCCGGTGTGAGGGCCAGCGCGTTACCCCCCGTGTCATACGCTGCTACGCCCTTTAAGTGTTCGCGTTGACCGAAACGATCGACCAACCTTTGCAGATTTTTCTCTCGCCCGTGGTCGAGGAGGGGCTCCACGCCTTCTTGCAAGCTTTCGCCAAGAATTTCCGCGCGGCGGGAAAGATCGTTGCGCAGGATGCGCCGTTCGGTGCGCACCTGGTAACCGGCAAATAGCAGCGAAATGACAGCTACGCTGATGATTAATGGCAGGACAATCTTCAGCGTCGTGCGCAAATTAGCTCCTCAACCCGAGTGCGAAACGCGCGCGCCGATCTGACTGGCCGACGAAAAACGGCCGGTAGCGTCACAAGCGCTGGGACATGTATCTTAATCCAAAAGTCGGGCGCCTTGCACGACGTCATCCGGCGTAAATTAATCGTTCACAAATATGTTAGCGAGGCGAGTTGGCCTGCTCGGTGTCGTTACGGGTTGGTTTGAGTCGGGAAAACTTTGGTCGCTTTCTGTGTGAACTCGAATCGCAGCAACCATTCGCTTGGCGCGTTGCGTCCGTCAACTTGCGGTGGCGTGAAAGTCCACCGGCGGGCTACCTGCACAGCCTGGTCCCCAAAAAACTTGCTGGAAAAATTGTCCAAGTCCGCGCCGGTCACTTTGCCGGCGTCGTCTACGTGAACTTTTACACCCACGCGAACGGTCCCTTGTATGGTGTCGCGAGCGCGCTGTGAGATATCGGGCACCACTTGGTAGAGCACCGCCCCGCGAGCTGGATTTGTTTCCACTAGCTTGGGGGATTTGGCCGCTGGTCGGGCTTCCGCAGCGTCAACCGAGCGACTTGAAACCGGGTTTACAGCGTCACTTGAGGAAACTGTTTCCTTCGCTGCAGCGGGATTCTTCTCCCGTGCCGCTTGTTTTTCTGCCGCGCGTTTTTCGGCCTTGGTTTGCGTGGGCGGAGGTAAAACTGGCGCTGTTCCGGTGCTGGGAGGCGTCAAAGACGATGGTGCCGGAGCGATTGACGGCTCTACGGTCGCTGCCTGCGGTTGCAACTGAGAAAAGCGGTTAAGCACGCGCGGTGCCAGCAATATCGCGCCAAGCAATATCATCGCCGCGACCAGAGGAATAGCTACGCGAGACTTGCGTGGCGTTGGCTTGGTCGTTGTGTCACGAACCGGCGAAGCGGGAAGCAATGTGTGCGGAAGCAACGAAACTTGCTGCGACGCTAAACTTTTCTTCGTAGGCTCGACTGCGGCGACGCCAGCAGCCGTCTCGGCGGCCGACAAGGTTTTGGGCGAGTCAGGATGCTCCAGTGCTGCAACAAGAGTTTCGGGAGACTGTGTTGTGGGCCTGTGAACCTCGGCGTGTTGCACTTCGTCACGATAGGGAGCGGCCGAAGTTGGATTCAACAGCGCCGAAGTCTCCTTTAAGGTCGCCCGCCGCGAAGGGTCCACCTGCAAGCAGCGCCGCGCTATTTCCAGATACGGCGCCGGTATGGTCTCGGGTAGCGGCAGTTCAACATCCGTTTGGCCGCGGAGTACCGGCGTCCGTTGCGTTAAAGCTTCCACGAGCGTCACGCCCAGCGACCACAGGTCGGCGGCCGCCGAGACTGGCGTTGTCGCGGACTCCGGTGAAGCGTAAATGCCAGTTTGCGCCACAGTCACTGGCGAACTGCTGATTTCGCTAAGCGTGTCGCTCGATAACTTCAGTTGATCGCCTGCCGCCAGGATATTCCCTGGTTTAATCCGTGTATGTGCCAGCCCTTCCGCGTGCAGATAAGTCAGCGCATCCAGAGCTGATTCCAACACCTGCCGAACTTCGTCTGGTTGCAGTGAGCGTTGCGGCAGGATCTCCGCCAAATTTTCTTCCGCATATTCCATCACCACGTAGAGAAAGTTGGTGTTCGCAAGCTCGCAGCGTCCTACGCGAATGAGCTGCAATAAATGAGGATGGGTTAGTTCGCCAGCGACACGCCATTTTGCGAGTTGCGCGTACGCTGACGCGTCCGCAGCAATAAATTTGATCGCGGCTTTCTGCTCGCCGGAACTATTCAGTTGTGTTAGATAAACTGCGCTGTGGTCAGAGCCGCCCAAATATTGGCGCAGCGGGAAGCCATCCACCGCCTGACCTTCCCAAGTCTTCCAGGCTTCGGACATTTTGCACTCCGTAAATCGATTTTGCTGGGTATTCCTATTCTAGGCGAGGTGCCACGGTAAGACGCAAGCTCAGATAACAGATTTGGTCATGTGGTTACGTGGGCGGCTTTCGGTAAAGAACAATATTCACAAGTAGACGGACGGCACTAACCTTTTAGATTCGGCTATTCAACCAACGGCACGTCCCTTGCGCCCAGCCCTGCTATACTCACCGTAGCTACAGGAAATCCCGTCCACCCTGTCCCCCAGCGAAAAATTGAGTTCTTGCGTGCTTTTCACTGGCCCGTAAGGCTCCGGCCCTTCATTGCCAGTCCAAACGTAGCGAGACATCCTTGGCGCCGGAAGCCTGGCGCAACTTTGATGGCGATATGGGTTTTGAGAAATACGTAGGTGCGTCAGCAGTCATGTCGATATTCAAAGCGTTGAAAAAAAATCCCGGATCAAGCCAGAGCGATCTTCTGCGAGGGCGACGCCGCAAAACGTTGCTCGTCAATATTCTAATTATTTCCGTGTTGAGTATTGTCGCTGCTCTGGTGATCACCTGGCAGTCCGGCGGCACAGGATTCTCCCTCCCGAATTCCGGTGGCCAATCGAACATTGCGACGACACCGCCTCCTGCCGTTAAAGAATCGTCACCCCCGGCGCTGCCATCATTATCCGAGGAAGAACAAGACGGCTATAAACTCGAAACTGGGCCTTTGGCAGTACTCGAAGTAGCAGGTCTGGTGCTCCATGACGACAAGCGCAACAAGGATGTGCGCGTTCGAATCTTCTACCCGGTGATTGCCCGCAAATATCCAGTCATCATTTTTTCCCATGGTGCCGGGGGATCCGACACTTGCTGCGAATCTCTGACACACCATTGGGCAACTTATGGCTACATTACGCTTCAGCCCATCCATGACGATTCAGTCGTGCAGCGGCGTAGCAGCGGCGATGAGAACGCACAGTTTCCGCAAGCAGTCCGCGAAGCGCTGAAAAATCCTGCGCTCTGGGAAAGCCGTCCGCGGGATATTTCCTTTCTTCTTGATTCGCTGCCTGGTTTGCAGAAACGTGTCGCGGGCCTCAACGGTAAAATCGATATCAGCCGCGTAGGTGTAGCCGGTCACTCCATGGGCGCATACACTGCGGAGGCTATCGGCGGAGCACTAGTAGACCTTCCGGGCCATCCCGGTCAAAATTTTTCCGATCCTCGCGCGCAGGCCATTCTCTGCCTCTCACCTCAGGGCCCGGGACAGTTCGGCTTAACAGCGCACTCGTTCGATAACATATCCCTGCCCTTTATGGGCATAACTGGCTCGCTAGATAACCTGGGGCCGCAGGCAAACGCAACGCGGCACAAAATTCCATTCGAACGCAGCCATCCAGACGATAAATATGAAGTCTTTATCCATGGCGCGAAGCACATGTCTTTTATCACCGCGAAAACCGTAAACTCCGCTCGGTCTTCGCAAGCCGCCGCAATTCTCGGATATACCAACTCCGCTTCTCTGGCTTTCTGGGACGCGTACTTAAAAGAGGATCCTTCAGCAAGAAGATTCCTGCAGTCTGATGCGCTGGAACGTTCCAGCCACGGTGCAGCAAAACTGTCACGCCGCTAATTCCGGCACCTCAGTTGTCAATCCCGAAACAGTTATCATTGCTTGTGAGCGAACTGTTCGTTTATCGCAGCCAGATGCCCGCCTCCGCGGATGTGGTGTACGGCTGGCACGCCAGACCCGACGCGCTCACGCGGCTCACTCCTCCGTGGGAGAATGCGCACGTCGTTGAACGCAGTGGCTCTATAGACCGGCCAGGCTCACGCGTAAAGATTCGCCTTCGCGCCGGACCTTTCTTTCAAACCTGGACAGCCGAGCACACCGCGTGCGAACCCGGGCGCATGTTTCGCGACGTCATGGTCGCTGGGCCGTTTCGCCGCTGGGAACATACCCATCTTTTTATTCCGGACGGGAATAATAAAAGTTGGCTGGAAGATCGCGTGGAATATGAGTTCCCGTTAGGAAGGTTTGGGAAATTGGTTGGCGGAGCTTACACGAAACGACGGTTGACTCGGATGTTTGCGTGGCGTCACCGCGTAACCGCAGAGGCTGTCGGGCAAGCGGCTCAGGGGACGTTAACTAATCCAGACTAGAGTTTCACTGGCGTTTACGGTTTGACCTTCCTGCACAAGCAGGCGCTCCACGGTGCCGGACTTTGTGGAACGAATCTCGTTTTGCATTTTCATGGCTTCGACGACCAGAAGGCCCTGGCCAACTTCCACTTTTTCTCCGGATTTCACTAGCACCCGGACTACCTTGCCCGCCATCGGAGCGGTGATCTGTTGGCGTCCTTCGGCTTCCACGTGAGCTAGACGGCGCCCACGCCAGGAACGTTGGTCGGTTACCTCGGCGGTAAATTCGCGAAGACCAGTCTGAATTTTTAGCAGTCCGTCAGAAGAGCGCGCCACGCGAATTTCGTGCGATTCGCCACGAATGAGAATTGACAGAGTGTTCGGAGCAATCTCTGCCACGTCGGCATCAAGTTGCTCACCATTGAGGATGATGCGCCACTGGTCGCCCACGCGTTCAAGTTCAACAGTGTGAGTTCTGGTCCCGGGCGGAGATGTAAATTGCACTTCGAATTTCATGGAGTGCGGTCCACTTGCTGTTTGCGGCCCTCAATCTTCCATCGCGACTGGGATTCTTCGCCACCGGCTGAGGATAACGTAGTTGATGCGGCCGCATTCTGCGTGGACTGCCAAACCGCGGCGCCAATAGCGGCAGCATCTTCACTGCCTGGCTCGATCGGAGCCGCACGATGTTTGCGCAGAAGCAATTCATCAAGCCACGTAGTGTGAATTTCACCGCGAACGAATTCAGGCTCGCCAAGAATTCGGCGGAACAAAGCAGCGTTGGTCTTGATGCCGGAGACGGTGTACTCCTCTAGAGAGCGGCGTAGTCGCGCAATGGTTTCTTCGCGGCTATTGCCCCAGGCGATCAGTTTGCTAAGCAATGGATCGTAATCGTTCGGGACCGTCCAGCTTTCATACACCCCTTCATCGAGGCGAATGCCCGGGCCGCTGGGCGCGTGTTGAGAAAGAATTTTTCCCGGTGAAGGAAAGAAATTATTGTCCGGATCCTCAGCATATAGCCGAACTTCCATGGCGTGGCCACGCGGCGTTATGGTTTCCCATGCGAATGGCAAGCGATGGCCGGCGGCGATGGCGATTTGCAATTTGACGAGATCGAGCCCGGTGACCTGTTCGGTAACGGGGTGCTCGACCTGTAGGCGGGTGTTTACTTCCAGAAAATAAAAATCGAGGTTAGCATCGACGAGAAATTCCACCGTGCCTGCGTTGGTATAACCTCCAGCGCGCGCCAGGCGAACCGCGGCGTCGCCCATTTTTTTGCGTAGGTCGGGAGTCATGATCGGCGAAGGGGCTTCTTCAATGACTTTTTGATGGCGACGTTGCACGGAGCATTCCCGTTCCCCGAGCGAAACAACACGGCCATGACAATCGGCGAGAATTTGAATTTCCACGTGGCGCGGCTTCAACAAATACTTTTCAAGATAAACCCGCCCATCGCCAAAACTGTTCTGGGCTTCGGAGGACGCATCGCGAAAGGCGGCCGCTAGATCGCTGAGGCGGTTTACAACGCGCATACCTTTTCCACCGCCGCCGGCAACCGCTTTAAGGAGGACGGGCAATCCAATGTTTTCGATCAAGGCCTGGGCTTGCTGCAAGGTTTCTATGGGATCGTTTGTACCGGGAACGCTGGGCACATCGGAGCGGCGAGCGAGTTGGCGGCCGGCGGTTTTGGAGCCTAGCGCTTCCATGGCTTCCGCGGACGGCCCTATAAAGGTTACCCCGGCATCCGCGCACGCGCGGGGCAGCGCGGGATTTTCAGCCAGGAAGCCGTAACCGGGATGCAAAGCGTCACAACCGGCACGTCGTGCGACGTCCATCAATTTATCGATGCGCAGATAACTTTCGCCTGACGCCGCGGGGCCTATCGGGTAAGCTTCATCGGCCAGCCGGACATGTAGAGATTTGCGATCGACTTCGCTGAATACCGCGGCAGAGCGGATGCTCAGTTCCCGGCAAGCGCGCAGGATGCGCACGGCAATCTCTCCGCGATTGGCGATTAGAATTTTTCTGAACATACCCGAAGAATGGTTCGGCGAAATTTTAACACGCAGTGCGCTTGGCCAAAGGCCCGCGTTGGAGTAAGGTGTCCAATCGTTTCTAGACAGGGTGTTTTCAAGGAGGTTGGAGTGCGCAAGCGAATTTTGACCATGTTGGCCGCCGTTTTATTTGTAGGCGTTGCGGCGGGATACGCACAGGAAGCGGCGATCACACCCCCGGAGAATCTGGTGGTCGATGGCGTGCCCAAAATCCCCGCCCCGCTGGCGGAGACGGCGGGCCGCTACGGATCCTACCGTTTTGCGGTGGTTTCGGATTGGCATCCTACGCGACGCGAGATGCTCATCCGCACCCGTTTTGCGGATACGCCACAAGTTCATTTGGTGAAGATGCCCGGAGGCGAACGACAGCAATTAACGTTTTATCCCGATTCGATCGCCAATGCGGAGTTTCACCCCAATGGCGGCGACTATTTCGTTTTTATGAAAGATATTGGCGGCGGGGAATGGTACCAACTGTACCGCTACGACATGGAAACTGGGAATGTGACGCTGCTGACCGATGGCAAATCGCGGAATCTGCTCGGCGCGTGGTCTTCTGGCGGAGACCAGATTGCCTATGTCTCCACCAGGCGCACCGGACAGGATACCGATTTGTGGGTGATGAATCCGGCCGATCCCAAGACCGATCATTTGTTGACACAGCTGAAAGGTGGCGGCTGGCAACCCATCGACTGGTCTCCTGACGACAAAAATATCTTGCTGCAAGAAGAGATTTCCATTAACGAGAGTTACCTATGGCTGGTGAATACGGTGACCGGAGAGAAGACAGCCATAACGCCTCGCGACACCAAGGAAAAAGTGTCCTACGGGTCGGCGCGATTCAGCAAAGATGCCAAAGGAATTTATGTGACCACCGATCTGGACTCGGAGTTTCAGCGGCTGGCCTTTCTGGATATGTCCGGAAAGAACCCGAAATTTTTGACCAGCGACATTCCCTGGGATGTGGAGTCCTTTGATCTTTCACATGACGGGAAGCGTTTGGCTTTTGTCACCAATGAAGAAGGTCTGAGTGTTTTGCACGTTATGGATACAGCGACCCAAAAAGAAATGGAACTGCCAAAATTGCCCGCGGGAGTCATGCAGGAGGTACGTTGGCATCGCGATGGACATGATTTGGCTTTTTCACTTACCAATGCGCAGGGAGCGGGAGATTGCTATTCGCTGGATGTGGCAAACGGCAAGCTGGAACGCTGGACGGTGAGCGAAACGGCGGTGAAGACCGATGCGTTTCCCGGGGCCGAGCTGGTTCACTGGAAGAGCTTCGATAGAAAAATGATTTCCGGATTCCTGTACAAGCCAGCCGCGAAGTTTACCGGGAAAAGACCCGTACTGGTAGTGATCCATGGCGGGCCAGAAGGGCAATCACAGCCGGTTTTTCTGGGACGTGCAAATTATTATTTGAACGAACTTGGAATCGCCTTGATTTATCCGAACGTGAGAGGGTCGACGGGCTACGGCAAGACTTTTTCGTTGATGGACAACGGATTCAAGCGCGAGGACACCTACAAGGATATAAATGCGTTGTTTGACTGGGTGGGCACCAGGCCGGATCTGGACGCCGACAGAATTGCGGTGACCGGCGGCAGCTACGGCGGCCACATGACCCTGGCGGTTTCCACTTTTTATAGCGACCGCATACGGTGCTCTGTTGACGTCGTGGGAATGTCCAACTTGGTCACGTTTTTGGAGCACACCGAAGCTTATCGCCGGGATCTACGCCGTGTCGAATACGGGGACGAGCGGGATTCTAAAATGCACGATTTTCTGGAAAAAATTGCGCCGATGAATAACATCGATAAAATCAAGAAGCCCATGCTGGTCGTTGCGGGAAGGAACGATCCGCGCGTGCCGGTGACCGAATCGGAACAAATCGTTGGAGCGTTGAAGAAGCAGGGGACGCCGGTGTGGTATTTGATGGCCAAGGATGAAGGGCACGGCTTCCGCAAAAAACAGAATCAGGATTTTCAGTTTTATACGACCGTGGAATTCTTAGAGGAATACCTTCTTAAATAGCGACTGTCTTTCAACCTGGGCTTGGCCGGCGGCGATGACAAGCACTTAATTACAGCGGGATGTTGCCGTGTTTCTTGCGCGGATTTATATCGCGCTTGTTTTCCAGCGCTCTCAAGGCAGTGATGATGCGCGTCCTGGTGTCGGCGGGCTCGATGACTGCATCAATGTAGCCTCGCTCGGCGGCTACAAACGGGTTGGCAAAGCGCTCCCGGAATTCCTCGATTTTCTCCTGGCGCAATACTTCACGGTTTGATTCAGAAGCCTTATCCAATTCGCGTTTATAAACGATGTTCACGGCGCTTTCGGGCCCCATCACCGCGATTTCAGCGGTAGGCCACGCGAAGTTCGCGTCGGTGCGCAGATGCTTGCTGGCCATCACGCAGTACGCTCCGCCGTAAGCTTTGCGCGTAATTACCGTAATTTTGGGAACAGTGGCTTCTGCGAATGCGAATAAGAGCTTTGCGCCGTGGCGAATGATGCCGCCAAATTCCTGCTGCGTGCCGGGAAGAAAACCGGGCACGTCTTCAAAAGTAATCAGCGGAATGTTGAAGGCGTCGCAGAAGCGCACGAAGCGCGCGCCTTTGACGGAAGCGCTGATATCCAGCACCCCGGCGAGAAATGATGGCTGGTTGGCGATGAAGCCGGCGGGCCGGCCATCCAGCCTGGCGAAACCTACGACGAGATTCTTGGCGAAGTGTTCGTGCACCTCAAAAAAATAGCCGTCGTCCACGATTGCGTGAATCGCGTCTTTAATGTCGTAAGGTTGCTGAGCATCTTCCGGCACCAGCGTGTTCAGGGATTCGTCGCGGCGGGTGGGGCTATCGAAAGTAGCGCGGCGCGGCGGATCCTCGAGATTATTGGAGGGCAAGAAGCTCATCAACTCGCGAATCATGGCCAGGCAATCCGCGTCATCTCGTGCGATGAAGTGGGCCACCCCGCTCTTCTCGTTGTGAGTCATCGCGCCACCAAGCTCCTGCTTGGTGACTTCTTCGTGGGTGACCGTCTTGATTACGTCAGGACCGGTAACGAACATGTAAGAAGTTTCGCGAGTCATAAAAATAAAGTCAGTGATCGCTGGAGAATATACGGCGCCCCCTGCGCATGGGCCCATAACGGCGCTTATCTGCGGAATCACTCCGCTGGCGAGGGTGTTGCGCAGAAAAATATCAGCGTAACCCGCGAGCGAAGCTACACCTTCCTGAATGCGCGCGCCGCCGGAATCATTCAGTCCGATAAGTGGAGCGCCGGCGCGCATGGCCAAATCCATTATTTTGCAAATCTTCCGCGCGTTGGCTTCGGAGAGTGAGCCGCCGAAAACGGTGAAATCCTGCGCGAAAACGTAAACCAAGCGCCCATCAATGCGCCCAAATCCAGTGACAAAGCCATCACCAGGCGGGCGTTGAGTTTCCATTCCGAAATCGACGCAATTGTGCCGGACGAATTTATCCAGTTCCTCAAAACTGCTTTCATCGAGCAACAAGTGGATGCGTTCGCGAGCAGTAAGCTTGCCGGCTTTGTGTTCCTTTTCTCGGCGCTCAACGCCGCCGCCGGCTTCGGCCTCCGCGGATAATTTACGCAACTCTTCCATGCGATCGTGATGATTCAAGGCGGAAGCGGAAAGGGTCTTTTTCTTATCAGCCAAGCGGCGCTCCAGCGGGTGCGGAATCTTTTTTGCCAAAAATGCGAACAGCGAGATGGGTGGCGAGCCAGACCGTGCCAAGCAGGAGTACCACGCCGAGGAGAAGTTCCACCCCGATGGCCGCAGCACGCTGCGCGCTGGATTGAATGGCGGTGACGTAAATGGTGGTTTGCACCAAGATGAACATCGCGCCGAGACTCATCGCTACGATTAGGATAGTGGTGAAAATGGAAGCAAAAATCATCTTCATAAAGAAGGATAGGCGTCAGGAATCACGCCAACAAGAATAACTCAAGTGCCTGGTTTGAGGCTCTGGGGAGACGAAGCCGGACGGCAAAGTTGCAACAATGCTAGTTGGCCGCTGTCAGCGCAGGCCGGACCAGTCGTCCGCTACCAGAATCGAATCGCTCGGATTTGAGGGATCGTACTTAACGCTGGCCGGTTGCCCGGCCACTAGGCGTTCGAAACTGATCTGGCCTTCGAGACCGGTAATATCCTGCGCGGTGTGATAGGTCACGCCAGAAATTGCATAACTGTAGGAAACCAGCTGACGCAATTGATTGTCAGTCAGCGGCCGCGCCCCGAATCCAAACAAAGTTTTCGGCTTCGCTGAAGCCTCGGGAGGGTGCTCGGCGAATTCCACAATCTGGCCCTCAGCGATTCGTCCGATCTGGTTTAGATGCAGCCGACGCTTACGCTCCATGGCCTCGGAGCTTTCCGCGGGACGAGAAAACGCGTACCCGATCATCGCTATGGCGACTATCGCGGCAGCAGCCATGGCCAGGATAATATTCAGATCAAGAAATACAAAATTCAACGTCAAGACTCCGGTCTAGAATGTTCGCGGATACCGAATGGGAGCCTTGCGGCGGTAGCAACTTGATGCAGTAAAAAAGTGTTACTGCCCATCGGACCCCACGCAGCGTAGTTTACCGGAATCAACATGCGCGTGAAGGTGCTCCTGAGGAGCATGCGCTGGATTACACAACACGCGGCTCAAGATGATTTCAAGCCGAATTTTTGGTGATTAGACCGTCTGGCCGTATCGCGTCCGTAAAATGGTGGGGATTAGCTGGCGCGACGGTGAGGATGTTCAAAGTGCGCGGAGCGAGCTTTCCAGATGCACCTTCCAATCCAGGAAACCGTCGCGGCGATCAAATACAAAACCGCGCCGAGCATGAAAACTTCAAAGGTGCTGTACCATTCGCGCAAAGCGGAAAAAAACATGCTGAGCGTCCCGTAGGTAACCGTCAGAATGCTCCAGGAAATGAGACTAGAAATGAGTAAGTTTGCGGGTTCGCGGAAGAAGCTTAACACCGGGATAAAGGCGAGCACTCCCATGATCGCGGCTGCCGCTAGATTGCGCTCAATGGAGACGCGGTCAAAAACGGGAATACGGTTGGCAAGATAGATCCAACCAGAAAAAGCCAATGACAGTCCGCCACCTGCGAGCAGGCCGATGCGCACGGCAGGGTTCCTCAGCAAGTGGAACTGTTGGGGAACATGAGTTTGTGGGCGAGCCAACATAGGTAACGACTCCGACTTAGATATAACCCAGAATTATGGTAATGGTTGCGCTGTTTCTACGAGGGCCGGGGGACTTGGTGCACTTTCATTGCCCGCACGGTCCACTGCGGTGACTACATACCAGTAGCGGCGCGCGGGCTGTACAGAGGTATCACGATAAGCGGGTGTGGGCAACAACTCCGTTGTTAGAAGTTGACCTTTTGTGTCCGGCTGCTCGCTCCTATAAATACGATAGCCAGTAAAATCAGGTTCAACGTTGATGGACCACGAAAGATCAACGACCAGAGAATTGTCGGTTTCGCCGGCTATCACCGCAGCGGAAATGGCCTGTGGGGCTGCAGGCGGGAAAGTATCGCGAGGTGTCAGGACGGCAGGCTTAGAGTCGGGCGATTCCAAAGCCACGCCATCTCGGTTTATCATGCAGCGGACAATGTACGCATAGGTCTTGGCGAATTCGAACGACTTATCGCTGTAGTTTTGTTCCGGTTGCGAGGCCAGCAATTGAAGCTTGCCGTTTAAATTCAGTTGCGAAACATCACGGTTCGCAAGGTCCATCAAATCAGTGTCCAGCTCAGCACGATAAATATTGTACTGGACGGGAGCGGTCAGCGAATCGCCAGCCGACGTGCGATTCACTGCAGCCCAGCTGAGTTCGATGGCAGGCTCGGTGACACGAGTTTCTACCGATGCGACCGGTGCAGGTACCGGAAAGATGCGCAAGGAAACAATATTGGAATTAGCGGAGGCGCGTTTTTGCGAAAGACGGGTGCGCGCTGCATAGATCGCGATCTTACCCTCTTGGGCTTTCGTTTCTTCGGGCTTCAGGGGGTCAGTAAATAGGAGCTTATCGCCGACAAAATATTTCTCGGCCAGGGCGCCGGGAATGGTGTCGACCACGCGCAGTGATTTCAAATCCGGCGAGCCATCGGGTTTCGCAGTGCCGCGAAGGACTTCGACTGCCGGGGTTGACAGCAAACGATCGCCAGCGATCGATCTGCCTGGCATCGTAAATGTGAGTTGCACGCCATCGCCGGCCTGATGCGCGGTTAGGTCGGTGATCGCGACCGCCACCGGGGGTGTAGGTGGGACCGGTTCCCCTGGAGCGCCACAACCCATAATGACCAGCAAAACAAAACAAATCCAGATGTTGAAAAACACGCCGCCCGGGACAATGTCCGACGTTATGCTTGACGCGAAATTCCTGTGGGCTGGCCGTCGGAGTTTCGCGGGCGGGGTGCTCACTCGATTGGCTCTCCGTTTTTGGAGTGATGGAGATTACAGGATGTAGCGGCTCAAGTCCTGATTTTTGACGATGTCGGCGAGTTGTTTGGTGACGTAGGCGGCATCGATCTTGACGTTCTTTTTCTTTAGATCCGGGGCTTCGAAGGAAAGTTCATCGAGAACTTTTTCTAAAATGGTGTGCAGCCGGCGCGCGCCGATATTTTCAGTTGCCTCGTTGACGCTGGTGGCAAAACGCGCTATCGCGGCTACCGCATCGTCGGTGAAGACCAATTTCACGCCTTCGGTTTCGAGCAACGCGACAGATTGCTTGAGCAATGCGTTTTTAGGTTCAGTAAGGATGCGGATGAAATCTTCTTCCTTCAGGGATTGCAGTTCGACACGAATAGGCAAACGTCCCTGCAGCTCTGGGATTAAATCCGATGGCTTGCTGACGTGAAATGCCCCGGCGGCGATGAAAAGAATATGGTCGGTGCGAATCATTCCGTACCGAGTATTGACAGTCGTGCCTTCGATGATCGGCAGGATGTCGCGCTGCACCCCTTCGCGCGAAACATCCGGGCCATGTCCCGATTCGCGGCCTGCAACTTTATCGATCTCGTCGATGAAGATGATGCCCATCTGTTCGGCGCGTTCCACCGCGGTGCGAGTCACCTGATCCATATCGAGAAGCTTGTTTTCTTCTTCCTGGATCAGATACTCGAACGCATCTGCCACGGACATTTTGCGTTTCTTTTTCTGCTGGCCAAACATTCCGGAGAGGACGTCTTTAATATTGACGTCCATTTCTTCAACACCCTGATTGGAAATAATTTCGAAGGACGGCATAGACCGTTCGCGAACTTCAATATCGACCATCCGCTGATCGAGCTTGCCTTCGCGAAGCTGTATGCGCAATTTTTCGCGGGTCCGGTCAGTTTGTTCGCGTTGCGCGGTGACGTCCGATTCGCTGGCGCCCGTTGCGGGTGAGGGCGATGGCGGAAGCAGCAGGTCGAGGACTCGCTCCTCGGCGGCTTGTTCGGCGCGGTCGGCCACTTCGTCTAGTTTTTCCTCGCGGATCATGTCGATGGAGGTTTCTACCAGGTCGCGAACCATGGATTCCACATCGCGTCCAACGTAACCAACCTCGGTGTACTTGGAGGCTTCGACCTTGACGAACGGGCAACCTGCCAGTCGCGCAAGGCGGCGGGCAATTTCGGTTTTGCCCACGCCGGTGGGACCGATCATCAAAATATTTTTTGGCAGGATATCTTCAGCGATTTCAGGCGCGAGTTTTTGCCTGCGAACACGGTTGCGCAACGCCACGGCCACGGCGCGCTTTGCAGCGTTCTGGCCGACGATGTACTTATCGAGTTCGACGACAATTTCTCGCGGCGTCATGTCGTCGAGGGCAGGTAGCAGTTCTCCCTCTTCGGTGGGCGCAGTTCCATTCGCCCCGGGAGTGAGTACGATTTCTTTATCAGTTTTGGACGGCATCGAATCCTTCTAAATTAGTTCCCATCTCAAGTACAGTCCGACTCTTACTCGTCGCCATCTGATCCAGGAAGAAAGCCCACCTATAGGATGCATGGTTGAACCGTTGCGGTTGAAAAGCCCTGCTAGATCTCCTCAACAGTAAAATTCGCGTTGGTATAGATACAAATCTCGCTGGCGATGCGCATGGCTTCCATCGCCAGATCCTTGGCGTTTAACTTGGAGTGCTTTGTCAACGCGCGCGCTGCGGCTAAGGCATAGGAGCCGCCGGAACCGATCGATACAATTCCGTCGTCGGGTTCAATGACATCACCGTTGCCTGACAAAATGAAAGTGGCTTTGCTGTCGGCGACGATCAGTAACGCTTCCAGATGGCGGAGCGCGCGGTCCTTGCGCCATTCTTTGGCCAGCTCGACCGCGGATTTCTGCAAGTTGCCGGAATGTTCCTGGAGCTTGCTTTCGAACCGTTCGAACAAAGTAATGGCATCGGCGGTCGATCCGGCAAAACCGGCAATAACTTTATCGTTGTAGAGCCGGCGTGTTTTGCGTGCAGTATGTTTCATCACGTGGTCGCCCATAGTTACTTGGCCATCGGCGATGAGCACGACTTTGCTGTCCTTACGCACGCACAGAACCGTAGTTCCGTGCATCAGTGCGTCTCCCTGAGTATGAGGCATCGGAATATTATACCGCCGACCACCTTCCGGTCCCTAAATTCGTCTGAGTGCGCCAGTTTTTCACTCTGTACCAGAGCGTCGCTCTAACGTTTTATGTTCGCGCCGCTAGCGCCAACGCGTTGCGATGAGCGATAGCCTCGATGGTAATCATCGGATTCACTCCAGAAGCACTTGGAAAACTGGAACCATCCATCACGAAAAGATTGCGCACTTCCCACGTTTCGCCATCGGGCTTGGTCGCGGAAGTTTTGGGAGAGCTGCCAAGCCGGGCCGTCCCCATGATGTGGAAGGAAAAAAGCGCAAGTCGTCCAGAGTCCCAGCCCGCGGAATCCATAGCCTGGGTGAAAGATTCGATCGAGCCATTGCGGCCTGGCTCGTAAGCGCACCATTTTGCGTGCGGCGAAAAAATATGATGGGCGCCCGCCGCTTCAAGGATGCGCGCCGCGGAGATAAATCCCCGGCGCAAGTGCGCACGGTCGAAAGGCGAAATAGCGTAGTGCGCAACCGGATGGCCTTGGGAATCCACAGTTACGCGGCCACCATCCTTATCGCGGAGAAGAACGCCAATGCCTACGGTGTTTGCAAGCCGCTCGAGAAAAAAACGTTGCTGTGCTGGATTGCGCCACGGTAGAGCGGCCATGGCGATCACCGGTTGCATCGCGGTGGTTTCATATTTCACGCCAAAATTTCCGGTCATGGAGCGATGCTCGTCAGAGTAGATGGCCTGCATGGTTCCTTCCCAGGGACGGATTTCTTCGTCGAACACACCGTTAATATTGGAGACCGGGTGTAAATGCAGATGCTTGCCGATATGTTCGTTGCGAAGGCCAGAACGGAGCAGGAGTGCGGGAGTGTGAATGGCTCCGCAGGCTACTACAACGGTTTTGCAGGCGATGGCGATGCGGTGTCCACTTCTTGAGATGGCCTCGACGCCAGTCGCGTGCCCAGCGTCAATACGAATTTTTTGAGCATGCGTTTCCGTTACGATCCGCGCATGATTTTTTTGTGCATCGGCAATCCACGTTTTTGTTACGGATTGTTTGGCGCCTAAGGCGCACCCTACTCCGCAGTAGCCACAAATTTCTCCCTGGTCGCACCCCACCACGTTGCGTGGCATAGCGTCAACGTGCCAGCCCAGAGCGCGTAAACCACGATCAAGAATCTGCTCGCGAGCGGAAAGGCGATTGTGATTCTTGTTTACCGAAAGCCGACCGCACACGGCATCAAGACTGCGGGAATATTCATTACTCGTGAACCATGGCACGCCACTGGCCGACCATTCCGCGCGGACGTCATCTGGCGTTCGAAACGACGTGGTGTAATTCACGACCGTGCCGCCGCCCAAACATTGCCCCGCCAATAATCCGACGCTGTGATCGGCCGTCGCAGCAGAGCCGCCCTCGGTATACAAGCGCTGGTAGCCGGCCAGCTCTGCACCGTCGAAGTCGCCGTCGTCGTAATATCCGCCCGCTTCGAGGATGATTATGTCCTTTCCCGCGGCCGCTAGCACTGCCACTGCGGTTCCACCACCGGCCCCAGAACCGATGATGCAAATCTCGCAAGATAATTGAGTGTCTTGTTGAGGAACGAGGGTGGTCAACTTACGCGACGCAAGAGAGCGATCGACGAGGTTAGGAGGACCGGGGTAACCGATTTTGTCCCACACTGGTGTGCGCATGCCTTTAAACTTCGGCAACATCACGTACAGGTAAGAGACTGCTTTGCGCAACGCCTGAAATGCGGCACGGCGGCGGCCAAGCGAACTTTCGGCCCACGAGAGCAACACGCGAACGCGGGCTTCTTCGGGCAGTGCCGAAAAACGCGATGAGCGCTTGACCGAAATCATGCTGTGCAATTGCGAATCCCAGAAGTTCAGAAGCTGCAGAAATTGCTTATGATCACCGCGGCGCGGATTGAAATCCATGGCATCCGCGATCGCTTGTGGGACGCCAAGCTCAGAAGCCGATGGCCAGCCATCCGCCTGGGGCGCGAAAGTGTCGCAAATTAATTGGAGGGAACTCTGTTGCCGGGGAGTTAATTTCATCAGCAGGGCAAGACTAACAAAAGATAGTTGACGGCGGAAGGAAAGGGGCGGGCCGGCTACTTCGGAATGAAGCAAGTTCGAAAACTGAAAACCGTTTCAGAATCAGTCTCGGGCGTTCCGGTATCTATCTTTGTCTTTTTTGTTTCCGACCTGCGCGTAGCGTTTTTCGAGCGCGGCCTTGCTGAACATGTCCTCGGGAAGATGTGGGTCAAGAGTGCAGGTGTCGTAGAACGCCTGGTAGTAACGTTGGCCGTTGCGCTCACGGGAGACTTGCAACGCAATCATCACGCCGCCCTTACGCTGGTAGTTCGTATAGATAGTTGTTTCTTGCGTACGTTCCTGAGTGTTTTCGTCGACCGAGGTCATCACGCTGTGCAGCAATAAATGCGAGGTGCGGTCAACGCCTAGTCGCAGGGTACGCTGATCATCGGAAATTTCGACCCAATCGACTGGCCGCATATCAACGATGCCTTGCCCCGCATAATTCAGATTTAAATTTTGATCTTTAAGCCCGAAGCGCAGCACATTATCCACGTTGTATTTCACCGTCGCGGCGAAATCAGAGACCGCTTGAGCGGGTTCTTCACTGACACCGGCGCGATCCATGGTCCAGCCCTGGTTGCCGTCAAAAGCGTCGATAATGTTGCCTTTTTTTGAGTAGTCAATGCGGTGCTTGTCGGGGTAACGCCAGTAATCCTTGAAGTCGATGAAACCTATCAGTTCGCCGCTATGCCCGAATTGCGCCCGGCGGCCATCGCATTCGCGCTCACGAACTTCGAGATAGGCGGGGCCGCCTAGAGCCTCCGTCAATTGGTTGAGAATCTCCCGTGCCTTGGCGACCCGTTGTTCGGGCATCATGGCATCCGGATTTTGCTCTGGTAACGTCGCAGCCATAGCTGCATCGCTAATAATGAACGCGGCGCTTGCGAGAACGAGCGCGCACGACAGCCGCGTCCAAGTATTCGGAAACTTCAGCCACACAAGACCGATCCTCCATTTACATTGATGACCTCGCCGGTCATGAAGTTGGCCAGATCGGAAGCCAGAAACAGAATGGGGCCGGCAATTTCTTCCGCAGTAGCGGCACGACCGAGCGGAATCGCTGCGGCCACCATTTTTTGGCCTGCTTTCGAATTGAGGACATCATTGGACATATCCGTGGCAACCCACCCGGGCGCAACGGAATTAACGAGAATATTATGACGAGCGAGTTCGGCGGCTAGCCCTTTGGTGAGACTGATGATGCCGCCTTTGGATGCCCCGTAATGGGTATGCAGCGATTCACCGCGCTGCCCTGCCGTGGAACTTATGGGAATGATTTTGCCGGACTTTTGTTTGATCATGTGCGGCACGGAAAAATGAATGATGGAGTACACGCTGGTAAGATTCACGCGAATCATGTCGTCCCATTGCTTCTCGGTCATTTTGTCGATAGGCAGATCGTCGCTATTCCAGACACCGGCATTGGGAACCACGATGTCGAGGCGCCCCAGGCGGGATATGGCGAAGTCCACCAACTTTTTGTTATCCGCGTGGCGGCCAACGTCGGCTTTGAAAGCTTCTACGCGGGTGCCGTGTTTTGCCGCGTCCTGCTGCACCTGCGTGGCAGGCTCCTTGGATTTGTAATAATTGAAAACCACGTCCGCTCCAGCTTGAGCGAAGAGTTTGACTGCCGCCGCGCCAATGCCTCTGGAACCTCCGGTAATCAGCGCCGCCTTGCCCGCCAATGAAATCATCTGTCCCCCAACTGTTCTTGAAGCGAATAAACTTTTTCAGCGGACCTGCGCCTTATCAACGCCGTTTAGGGTGCAGGATCGCCGCAGTTAAACTCTTTGCGCGACCGGGCTGCCGGCTTGACTGGCCGCCGCAATGAAATCCCGAAACAACCTTTCAGAAAAGGTATCTCCGAACATGCGTTCGGGATGCCATTGCACCCCGACAATCCAGTTCGAATCGCCGGTCCACTCAACGGCCTCGATGGTGCCGTCGGGGGCATGCGCGGTGACCTGCAAGCCTTTCCCGACGCGTTCCACAGCCTGATGGTGTGAGCTGTTCACCGGCACCTCAACGGTCCCGGCAATTTTGGCCAGGCGGCTAGCTTCCTCAAAGCTCGCAGCATGAATCGGGTCATCCTTCGGCTCAGGAACCATGTCGCGCTTGGTATGCGCTATTGGCGTGTCCGTCTCCTCACGAAGATCCTGAATCAGGGTGCCCCCCAGAAAAACATTTAAAAGCTGGCAACCGTAACAAATAGCTAAGACCGGTTTTTTTTCGCTGAACGCGTGCTTCAAAATAGCGCGATCGGTGTTTTCCCGCGCGCGGTCGGGAGGCTCGGACTTGCCGCGATTTACCTCCCCGTATTCGGCTGGTGCTACGTCGGCAGGGCTCCCAGGTAGGACGAAGGCATCGAGGCTGGGTAATAGCTCCTGGAGCTCTTGAGGGCGCTGCAGCGACAGCAGCACAGGCTCACCACCGGCGGCACGCACGGCGTCCTGATAATTCTTGGTCTTGGCAAGATTGACTTCGGTCTCTTCCGCAGAGGTCCGCCAGGGTATCCCGACTCTCGGGGGCTGTGATTTTTGGGGGGGCATGGAACCCATGAATCCTAGCATCCCAGCTCGAAGGGCAGCAACCTGGTGGGACCGGCTATTGACGGCCAAGCCTGCGCGATGCTTTAAGCCTCAAGCGGGACGGGAGCGCTCATGGTGAACTACTGGAGCATACGGCTCATCCAAGCAAAACGAGGGTTGGTGAAAGAATGGCGGTAGCGCGCGAAGACTTTCGGAAAGTTGCTCGAAGGAACTGGTCCAAAGAGTGATGTGCCCTAATTTGCGGCCTGGGCGAGGCGATTTCCCATAGAGGTGCAGGTGCGCGCCCGGAATGGCAAGAACCTCGGCGCTATCTGGCGTTTCGCCAATGAGATTCAACATGGCCGCGAAGCCATAGACATTCGTGGAGCCAAGGGGCAAATCCAGAACTGCCCGCAGGTGATTTTCGAACTGGCTGGTTACCGCGCCCTCAATCGTCCAATGGCCGGAATTGTGGACGCGAGGCGCCATTTCGTTAGCCACCAGACGACCCTGATATTCGAAAAACTCGATGGCCAAAACGCCGGCATAGTCGAGCTCGATAAGAATACTGCGAGCGATATCTTCGGCTTCGCGCTGAAGACTGGGCGCAAGCGACGGCGCTGGCGCGATGGAAAGCCGCAAAATGCCACCATGATGGCGATTCTGTATCAGCGGGTAGAAAACGATGTCCCCGCTACGCCCACGAACGCCCAGAATGGAAAGCTCCCGCGTAAAGGAAATGAAGCGCTCCAGGATGAACGGGGCCAAGTCCTGAGAGGCTCGAGTTCCGTTCATACTCGGACCTTTTGCGAAAGCGTCTGTGATTTCAGCTTTTAGCCTCTCCAAATCCTCGGACGTTCGCAGCGTCCACTGACCCTTGCCGTCGTAACCCAGGCGACAGGTTTTCAGCACCGCGGGCAAACCGATTGAGGCTACGGCGGCTTCCAACGATTTGAGATTGTGGACTGGGGCAAACTCCGTAGTTGCAATTCCCAGTTTGCGAAACAACGCTTTTTCCTTTAGGCGGTCTTGCGCGACCTCCAAGGCCGCCGGAGGAGGAAAGACCGGAACGCGTTCAGCTAGAAATCTGGTAGCAGCAACGGGAACATTTTCGAATTCGTAGGTTGCAAGTTCAAGTCCGCTGGCAAATTTTTCGAGCGCGACTTCGTCGTCAAAATCGGCGGTGACGCGTTGCGCTATGCGGCCCACGGGCGCTTCTGGTGAAGGGTCAAGAAAACGGAACCGCAAACCCAGCGGATAGCCCGCCAGCGCCAGCATGTAACCCAGTTGACCCCCACCGAGGATGCCGATGGTCACGACGACTTCCTCGACTTGTTTCGGCGTGGCTGGAGGCCGTCTTTTTCGAATTGCGACGATGAGGGATCTGGCGCTTCGAGGACGCGATTGGTTTGGGTCTCGCGAAATTTGCGCAACGATTTTCGAATTGCCGGATATTTGATGCCCAGAATCGCCGCAGCGAGCAGCGCGGAGTTGATGGCCCCCGACTTTCCGACGGCTAAGGTCCCTACCGGAATTCCGCCAGGCATCTGTGCGATGGAGAGCAACGAATCGAGTCCTTTGAGAGCTTTGGACTCCACGGGCACGCCTAAAACGGGCAGCATTGTTTTCGACGCAGTCATGCCCGGAAGATGCGCGGCCCCCCCTGCTCCCGCGATGATCACTTCGATGCCGCGCGCTTCGGCGCCGGAAGCGTATTCGAACAGCAAATCCGGAGTGCGGTGCGCCGAGACGACTTTTGTTTCGTGGGGAATGCCGAGTTCCGACAGAATTTTGGCGGCGGGTTCCAGTGTGTCCCAGTCGGACGAAGAGCCCATGATCACGCCGACGAGCGGATCGCCGTGTATAGGAGAATTGGTACTACCGCGCGACGGTGATTTCTTGTAAGGCATCTTGATTATGCGTTCCGCTTAAAGACAATGCAGATGATGAGGCGAATATTCTACGGTGTTTTGGTGTTTGCGGCGACTCGCGCGCGATTTTTCCAATAAGCGCGAAGCTGGCCGACCAGATAAAGCGAGCCGCAGACGAAGATGGCGTCCTCGGGTTGAGCTTTGGCCAAGACATGGTCGAAGGCTTTTTCTGCGTCGGGGATAGTTTCGAATTGGCGCGCATGATACCCGACGATCTCGGCCAATTGTAAAGCGGATATAGCCCGTGGCGTGCGCGGTTCGGTTAAAACTACTTCGGCGGCCAGAGGAAACAGCCACCCCGCAACTTCGTCCACGGATTTGTCTCGCAGCGCTCCGTAGATAAGCCAGATTTTGCGTGACACGAAATTTTCGGCGAAAAATGCCGCCAACTCACGCGCTGCGGCTGGATTGTGCGCGCCATCGAGATAAACATCCGGATGCGCTTGCAGTTTCTCCAGGCGTCCAGGCCACACGGTGTTCGAGATGCCGTTGGCGATCGCCTCGTCGGTTACCTGTAAACCGCCACTGGCGAGGACGCGCGCAGCTGCAACGGCGTTAAGCGCGTTTTGAACCTGGAAATGGCCCGGTAAAGATGGGGCGATATCAAGGGACCAACCGGATGTGACTTCTACAATGGTGGCTGTCACGGCTCCTGCGGGAACGCTTTGTGACCTCGCCTGTGTTGCGTTGGCCGATTTTTCCTGAATGCGATAGGCAGCATTGGTTTCGACCACCGGGCAGCCTAGCTCCCTGGCGCGTTTGAGGATTACTTCGCGGGCTTCAGGAAGTTGTGGAGCTACTACAACTGGGGTATTCAGTTTCAGAATTCCAGCCTTCTCAGTAGCAATTTCACGCAAGGAGTGACCCAGGAAATTTTCGTGGTCAAAATCGATGGGGGTAATGATAGTTACCGCTGGCGCAAGAATGTTTGTGGCGTCCAGTCGGCCGCCTAGTCCCACTTCAAAAACTGCAAATTCCACTCGTTGCTTGGCGAAGAATTCCATGGCCATCGCCGTGACGCACTCGAAATAGGTGGGGTGAGCGCGTAGTTTGCCATCGGCCAGGAGCTCCTCGATGGTCTCGTGGATCCTTGTGAACACCGCGGCAAAATCTTCGTCGCTGATTTCTCCCCCCTCGATTCGGATGCGTTCGTTAATTTTTTCCAAATGAGGAGAGGTATTGAGTCCAGTCCGCAACCCGGCATGCCGCAGGATCGATTCGAGAAAAGCGGCCGACGATCCCTTCCCATTCGTGCCTGCAATATGCGCACTGGGATATGCCTGACTAGGATGACCCAGCCGTTCATCGAGGATCGTTATATTTTCCAGATTGAATTTGGCCGCAGCGGCTTGCGTGGGTGCGGCTAATTCCCGGCCGAGAGAAAGCAGGTAGGTTACCGCGGCGGCGTAATCCATTTCTGCGGAAGTCAGTTCAGCAAGAGATCGAGCGAAGTGCCGATGAAGGACTTCAGATCTTTGCGCGGCACGATGGCATCCAGAAACCCGTGTTCCAGCAAAAATTCTGAGCGTTGGAAGCCTTCCGGCAATTTCTGGCCTATGGTTTGCTCAATAACGCGCGGGCCGGCAAAGCCGATCAAGGCGCCGGGTTCGGCGATGTTCAAGTCACCGAGCATCGCGAAGCTGGCGGTAACTCCACCAGTAGTGGGATCCGTGAGCAAAGAAATGTAAGGCAGCCTGGCATCGTCAAGTTTAGCTAGCGCCGCGGAAACTTTCGCGAGCTGCATCAAGCTGATCGTTCCTTCCATCATGCGTGCGCCGCCGGAGCAGGACACGGCAATAAACGGCTGCCGCGATTCGATGGCCAACTCGATCCCGCGGGTCACCTTTTCTCCCACGACAGCGCCCATGGAGCCGCCGATGAACCCAAACTCCATCGCGCAGCAAACCACCGGGCGGCCATTCAGTTGGCCTTCCGCGGTTATGATCGCGTCGTTCATTCCTAATTTCTTGCAAGCTTCTTTCAGGCGCGTAGCGTATGGCTTGGTGTCCGTAAAATTCAGCGGATCGGAAGAAGTCATGCCCGAGTCGTGCTCGGTGTAACGCCCGTCCAGCAACATTTCCAGACGCTTCTTGGCATCCATTTTGAAATGGAATTGGCACTTGGGGCAGACGAAAAGATTTTCTTCCAAATCTTTGCGGAAAACGATGGTGCGGCAGGAGTCGCACTTGACCCACAGACCTTCCGTGCGCACCCGGCGCTCTTCAGGCGGGGTAGTCTGCTCAATGGCTTTTTTGTCGCGCTTAAACCAAGTCATAGATAGTCAAGGAACTGCAGGCTAATAGTCGATACCCCGCTGAGCCAGTATACCCTTCGTATACGGGTGTTTCACCTCGCGCATCTCGGTGACCAGATCCGCTAGCTCGGTTAGTTGTGGGTGGGCATTTCTGCCGGTGCAGATTACGTGAACGCGCTCAGGACGATTTTTTAATGCTTCCGCAACCTCGCCTGGGTCGAGCATTTTGTAGCTGATGGTGTAGTTGATCTCGTCCAGGATCACCAGATCGTATTTCCCGCCGTAAATTGCTTCCCGGCCGGCCTGCCAGCACTCCTGTGCCAACTTGATATCTTCGGGATCGGTTTCCGCGCCGCCAATTTTTACGAAACCCCGCCCCATGGGCCGGATTTCAAATTTATCGTCGCCCAGCATTTTGGCCGCGTCCAGTTCACCGTAATGCCAGGAGCCCTTGATAAATTGCACCATCAAAACGCGCATGCCCTGGCCAACGGCGCGAAAGGCCGTACCTAACGCGCAAGTGGTTTTACCCTTACCGGGTCCGGTGTAAACAATGAGCAATCCCTTTTCTTCCGGCATCGATGTCCGATCGAATGGCTTGGCTTATTCGCGAAAACCAAAGAAGTGTGCGGATTGGTCGCTGAAAGGTCAAGAGCGCCTACAGCAATTGCAGCCGTTTCACGAGTTCCCCAGCGATGCAATGGATCCGGTCTTGCGTGGCTGCAGGCATCGCCGTCTTTGTTTTTGCATGTGGGTCAGACAAGACGATCCACAAGCCGGGACGGTAAACTTCGTCGTCACCGGGGCAAATCGCGCCAGTCAATTGAACCAGCTCAAGCGCCGGGGGCTTGGAATGCGTGAAATCCAGTTTTGCATTTTCCGGAGAGCCTGCTTGAAAAGGCGGGTGAACCAGCAGGTCCATCAACACGCCGCGAGCGTCATCGACGAGATCGCGAAAACCCTGGGAAACCAGAATGGAGTCGACGTCGCGCGGCGTCGGCTGTTCCAGTTGATCGAGATCGTAATCGGGCAACGGCTTATCGAGCGGAATTTCGATCGTTGCTGAGGGCTGATTTACGTCGGCGATGATGCGAATGGACATAGTTGCTGCTTTCGAATGCACAAACTACTTTGGGTAGGCGCTGCCGGCGAGAATTGCAAAGGCACGGTAGAGCTGCTCAGCGAGCATAACACGCGCAAGTTCATGCGAGTAGGTCATGGCGCTGAGGGATAACTGTTGCTGAGCCTGGCGCCGAATGTCTTCCGGGAAACCCTCAGCTCCGCCGCACACGAATATCAATTGGCGGGTGCTTCGGTCGCGATGTTCGCCGAGCCATTTGGCAAAGTCTTTGGAATCCAGGGTTTTTCCCGTATCGTCGAGCAACACGATGGTCGACGGCTGGTCGAAGGCAAACTTTTTTAGTGCCGCTTCCGATTCGCGCAGTTCGGTTACTTCAATGGGCGCGTAACGGCTTATGCGTTTCACGTAATCATCAATGATGACGCGAAGCTCGGGCCGGCGAGTCTTGCCAAGCATGACCAGCTTCAGGCGCATTTTTTCTTAGGCCATCAGGAAACCGCTTCGCCCGGGAAGTGTCCGTGGTCTCCGGAGTTGCGATGGTGCACGCTATCGTGACCCAGGCTTTCGGGTGAATCCGGGATTTCCAGCTTTGGTGCGGAGCGCCACAAGCGTTCGAGGTCGTAGTAGCGGCGCGCCTGTTCGCTGAACACGTGAACGACGAAGCCTCCAAAATCAAGGAGTGCCCATTCGGCGGACCGTTGCCCTTCGCGGTGCGCTGGCGAGCGCTGCGCGTGTTTGTACAATTGCTCTTCAACCTCGGTGCAAATGGCCTGCACCTGCGGCGTGCTGAAGCCCGTACAGATTACGAAGTACTCCGTGAACGCCCCCAAGCCGCTCAAATCGAGAACGGTAATGGCCCCGGCTTTTTTTTCCTGCGCCGCATGGACGGCCAGTTGCACACCTTTTGGAAAGGATTCTAGTTTCACTGGTATAACCTTTGTTTCAGAATGTATTCCTCTACGCGGGCAGCCACAAGCCCGTGAATTGATTGACCGCGATTCGCTCGCCGGCGAATGTCTGTTGCTGAAATATCGCTATTCACATTTTCCAGGAGATAAACGGTGCTGCGATGCAGGTGCGCGACTACCTGCGAAGGATGCGCAGCTTCAGTTTCTTTTTTAACATCCGGGCGCGCAATCGAGTCCGGCGGAATCACCAGTCGCAGCGCTTCCGGGCGAATGCCCGGTCGATTGGCGACGATGAAATCGCACATCCCGAGAAGCGTTTCGTATTCCTTCCACATCGGAATATCCAGAAATGCGTCGGCGCCAATCATAAAAAAAACTCGGTCGCCGGCGTGGTTGTAGCTGTGCCGAAAATAACGCACGGTGTCGACAGAATAGTGCAATTGTGTGCCGCTGAAGTCTTCTCCTGCTTCGGCCAGTGACGGAACGAAGTGAGGATGTTCCGTGCAAGCCAGAGAAACCATTGCAAAACGGTGCGGAAAAGGCGCGAGATGTTGTTTCAGTTTGTGGGGAGGCCGGCTGGCCGCAATGAAATGAATTTCGTCAAAATTGAAGCGCCGGTCGGCCGCGCGCGCGATGGCCAGGTGTCCGTTGTGGATGGGATCAAATGATCCACCAAAAACAGCGATGCGACGCGGATGATGCTTTGCGGCGGTGCGGTGGGCTTGCGCGGTGGTCAATGCTTCTCCGGGATTAAAGTCGTCGCCCACAGTTCGGCTGGGGCGCCATGTCGCAATTCTCTCATGATTTTTCGTCGCGGCTTACTAGCGGCGCATCGGCTTCAGGCACGCTGGCACGGACAGGAATGGCTGACGCGGCGTCAGATATTTGACCATCAGCAGCATCAAGCGCATCGGCAGCATCCGGTGCGGGCTTAGGAATTTTGTCCAAAGCATCCGCGATAGAGCGAACCAGCTCCTTTACACCTTCGCCGGTAGCGGCGGAGATGGAATGAAATTCAAGATGCTCCCGGCGGCAAAAATCGCGCAACGCTTCGAGGCGTGTGCGGTCGGTAGTGGCATCGAGCTTGGTGGCCACCACGATCAGAGGCTTATCCGTAAGAGTTCCGCTGAAAGCCGCCAGCTCCCCCGAAATAACTTCATAAGAGTGGACCGGATCGTCGTCGTTCGAATCGCTGGTGTCGATCAAATGAACGAGCAAACGCGTGCGTTCCACGTGACGAAGAAAACGCATGCCCAGCCCGGCGCCTTCGTGCGCGCCCTCGATCAGTCCAGGAAGATCAGCGACTACGAATGTGCGCCCTAATTCGGTTCCGTGCGCGCCGGTTCCTCCATCCGCGTTCACCACACCGAGATTTGGCTCCAGGGTAGTGAAGGGATAATTCGCAATTTTTGGTCGTGCCGCGGAAATCACGGAGATTAAGGTGGACTTCCCCGCATTTGGGAATCCCACCAGGCCCACGTCGGCGAGTAATTTCAATTCCAGACGCAGATGACGCTCTTCGCCGTCCTGACCTTCTTCATGCTCGCGCGGTGCCTGATGCCACGGTTTCGCGAAGTGCTGATTGCCGCGCCCACCGCGGCCACCGTGCGCCACCAGGACGCGCTGGCCAGGTGTAGCCAGGTCCGCGATGGTCTCATTCGTTTGCGCATCGAATACCACCGTGCCTACCGGAACGAGCAGCACCATGTCTTCGCCAGATTGCCCGCTGCAATTGGAGCCTTCCCCGTGACGCCCACGGTCGGCTTTGAACTCCCGGTTATAGCGATATCGCAGCAGCGTATTGTCGTTGATGTTCGCTTCCAGATAAATGCTCGCGCCATGGCCGCCATCGCCGCCGGATGGGCCCCCGCGCGGAACATATTTTTCGCGCCGAAACGCCACGCAGCCGTTGCCGCCATGGCCTCCCTTTACGAATATTTTTGCTTCATCAGCGAACACGAAACGTCCTTTGAGCTTTTAGCGGAGAAATTGTTGAAAAAACAAAACGGTCCCGGATGACCGGGACCGCCAAAATATCGCAGACCGAAGTCCGCTTGAATTCATAGTGCCGATACCGTTCAGTTCGTCGCGGATTTCGCGGAAGATTTCGCTTCGTCGGCAGGTTGCACGCTAATAAAGCGCCCGTTGCGGCCCTTATCCTGGAACTGCACTATCCCAGTGACCAGTGCGTAAAGCGTGTCGTCCTTACCTTGTCCGACGTTGACGCCAGCCTGATGCTTGGTGCCGCGCTGCCGAATGAGAATAGTTCCAGCGTTCACAAATTCTCCGCCGAAGCGCTTCACGCCGAGCCTCTGACCATGTGAATCGCGGCCGTTTGTAGAGGAGCCGCCGCCTTTCTTATGTGCCATGATGAAATCCTTTTCGGGAAACTTGCGTTAAATCCCAGTGAATAAATTATTTGTACTTGTAACTACAGCGAGATGTCGCTGACCTGTACCGCCGTGTAATTCTGGCGATGGCCGCGAGAAATCTTGTACTGATTGGTCTTCTTGAATTTCAGCACAGTGACCTTCTTGGAGCGGCCCTGTTGCACGATCTTTCCGGTCACCTTGGCTTTGGAAGCGTCCGATCCGGAGAGAACTTTCTTGTCTTCCGTGTGCACCGCCAAAACAGATCCAAAATTCACAACTTCGCCGACCTCGCCGCTAACTCTTTCAATTCGAATAGTATCGCCCGGCGCGACACGGTACTGCTTGCCCCCGGTTTTGATTACCGCGTACATAAGCCTCCGCCCTCTAAAGACAAACCATGATTATATGATTTACCAGCCAATCCCGTCAACGCAGTAAAATAGCATGGCGCAGCAAATCGCCGACTTAGATTTGTTGGCGGGCAGCAAAAATAGCCTTAACTAGCATGCTGAAGTTATAATTCGCGCGTTTCCCACCATCAGGAGTTTGCCGAAGCCGACGTCGTCGCGG
>DATMOS010000111.1:0-6247 GCA_035568155.1 Verrucomicrobiia bacterium
CGAAGCGCAGGTAAGCATCGACGGAAAAACCATGGCGTTGCCGCAGCCGTTCCTGGTGATTGCCACGCAGAACCCCGTCGAACATCACGGCACCTATCCGCTGCCGGAATCGCAGCTAGACCGATTTTTGATGCGCATCAAGATGGGCTACCCCTCGCCAGAGACCGAAAGAGAAATTCTGCGCAAACGCGTGGGCGTGCGCGGCGAAAATCCGCTGGATAATCTCGAACCGGTAGCGGACGTTAGCGAAGTGCTGACCATGCAGGATGAAGTGGCGCACATAAAAGTGGATTCCACTTTGCATGACTACGCGCTGGAGATCGTGAACCGTACCAGAAATTCGGATTTGCTAGCCCTCGGCGTGAGCCCCCGCGGCACGCTGATGCTGCAACGAGCGGCCCAAGCGCGTGCCTTCCTCGATGGCCGCGATTACTGTTTGCCGGATGACTTCAAAAAACTCGCCGTTCCGGTATTTTCGCACCGCGTAGTGGCTAGTTCGCGTCACGCTTCGCTGCAGAAGAAATCGGAAACCACTGAATCGGTCCTGCGCGACATCGTGGAGTCCGTTCCCGTACCGCTGTGAATCTCTTAATCGTTGCCGGATTTTCTCGCACCACAACGGCGCATTCGATTTCCACGTCTCCGTCACCGCTGTTTTCAATTTTAAGTATTTCGCGGAACGGTACTTCCTATGAGCTTTAGTCACTCATTCATCGCGCATCTCCGGGCACGCTCCGATCGCTCACCGGTGCGCACTTTTCTTTTGGCGCTTGCGGCGTTGGCAGTCGCCCTCCTCTTGGCCCTCTATTCCGGCGCGGCCGCGGAGCTGGGCCAGTTGCTGCTGGCCAGCGCCTCAGCAGTCGCGGCGCTCGCCGTCGCTACCTGGGTGGCCGTGACCTTGGTGCCCGCCATGGCCCAACGCACTCCGCTGCGCTGGATCGGCTACAAAATGGAATACCGCGTTTCGCGCGCGGGCTGGATTTATTCTGGTGGAATTATTCTGGTAGCCCTGGCGGCGCTGAACACCGGCAACAATCTTTTGTTCCTCGTGCTGGCCTGCCTCATCGCTATCATCCTGATGTCCGGTATTCTTTCCTCGATAACCTTGTCTGGCGTGGAGATGCGTTTGGAGCTGCCCGAACACATATTTGCCGGCCAGCCGGTGCGCGCCAACATTCAATTGCAGAACGACAAGCACACTTTGCCGAGTTTTTCTTTGCGCGTGGAGGCCGTCAAACCCAAAGACGCTCCACCATCCGCCATGCTGGAAACTGCCGTGTACTTTCCATACTTGCCAAAACGAGATCGCGTGCAACAAACCGTGCCGATGACTTTCATGCGCCGCGGAGTGCATCGCCAAGATACTTTTCGTATTGTGACGCGCTTCCCATTCGGCTTCTTGCAGAAATCGCGGCGGCTGGATTTGAAAACCGAAGCGGTTGTCTATCCCTCCGTCGCTCCCACGGACGAATTAGTTGAGATTCTGCCGGGATTGCACGGCGCGCTAGAGAGTTTGTCGAAGGGGCGCGGGCAGGATTTGTATGCGCTGCGCGGCTACGTCGCCAACGATAGCGTCCGCCATGTGCACTGGAAAGCTTCGGCGCGCTCGGGTTCTCTCATGGTGCGCGAATTTACGCGCGAAGACGACTGTCGCGTGCTGCTGGTTCTCGATCCTCACATCAGTTCGGTGCTCAAACCAGGAAGCGATCCCGCCACGCATACCGCCAGCGAACGATTTGAACGGGCCATCACGCTATGCGCGGCGCTCAGTTGGCATTTTTACGAGCGCAACGCGCATCTGCAATTCCGCAGCGCTGGCGTGGAAACACGCCTGGCCCCGGCAGAAGAGATTGTGTTTTTGATTTTGCGTTATTTGGCGCTGGCGAGCCCGCTGCCGCCCGATCCAAAACACACGCTGATCACCGATCTGGCATCTTCACCAGAATTGTTCAAGGTGATCGTCACCAGCCAGCCGCGCGGATCTATTCCCGCCAACGTGTGGTACTCCTCTTACGTAATTTTTCTCGATGATGTGTTGAAGTAGGTTTGTTTTCGCCGTCGCGGTTACGTCGAGTATGCGAAAATGGCGCGCTGATGACCGCGCCTTCCTTTCTGACAGCTTCCGAAATTAAACAATTCCGTACCGAATTGCTCAACTGGTTTGCGACGTACCAACGAAACCTGCCTTGGCGTCGCGACCGGGACCCTTACCGCATCTGGATTTCCGAAATTATGCTGCAGCAGACCCGCGTTGCCGCGGTGATTCCTTACTTTGAGAAATTCTGCGCGCGTTTCCCGGATGTGCGCGCCTTGGCCGCAGCTGACGAGGCCGAAGTGCTTCGTATGTGGTCGGGCCTGGGCTACTACAGCCGCGCTCGAAATTTGCAGGCCGCTGCGCAGCAGATTGTCCGCGACCATGGCGGCACATTTCCCACCACCGAAGAACATATTCGCGCGCTGCGCGGGATTGGTCAGTACACCACTAACGCTATTCTTAGCATCGCATTTGGAAAAAATCACGCCGTCGTGGAAGGAAACGTTGCGCGCGTGGTGGCGCGACTCGAAGCCATTCGCGGGGACTTACGCGAGGGCTCACGGTGGGAATCGCTGCAACGCACGGCGGACAGACTACTAGCGCCCGGATCCCCGGGAAATTGGAATCAGGCCATGATGGAGCTTGGCGCCACCATCTGCACACCACGCTCGCCTCAATGCTTGTTGTGCCCGGTGGCGAAATTCTGCCGCGCGCGCAAATTAGGACTGCAAGAATTAATTCCCGAGAAACGCAAGAAGCGCGCCACCGTCGGCGTTCAACTCGTGGCGGCGGTGCTAATCGACGACCGAGGCAGATGTATTTTGTTAGCTCCTCCAAAACAAGGAGCGGAAAAACCACTGGCGGACGATATTCCCACGCTGGTCTCGAAGATGTGGCACTTCCCCACCATACTTGTCTGCGAGGATCCGGCGAACGACTTGCATGGATATTTAAAAAATGTCGTGGGGGCAAAAGCGCTGCCGTCGCGATTCATGCCGCTTCGCAAAATTCGCCATGCAGTGACCTACCGGGCCATTAGCTTGCTTCCGTTCCTCGTGAAATTCAAAAAATTGCCTCGCGTAGCAGGCGCAAGAGTCATTTTGTTGAAGGATTTTTCCTCTGTGCCGGTTTCCAACCTGACGCGCAAGGTAGCTCGCGCGGCACTCGATGCCGCTGATTACTCATGATCGATTTGGAGCGCGGCGACGTTCGTTGCAAATCAAACTTCGCACTTAGGATTGGCGGGTTGAGCCTATATTCTTCTCTCTCGCTTCCAGATACCGCTCGATATATTTTCCCAGCACATCGGCCTCAAGATTTACCGCATCGCCCACTACGCGGTCGCGCAAATTGGTGTGCTGATACGTATAAGGGATAACCGCGATCTCCACGACTCGCCCGTCCCAACTCGCCACGGTCAGGCTTATACCATCCGCAGTGATCGAACCCTTCGGCACGATGTACCGTGCAAACTCCGACGGCACTTCCACTCCGAATCTCCAGCTCTCGCCACCAACTCCCTCCGGTCGTAATTCCCTGACTCGTCCAATGCCATCAACATGCCCCAGCACAAAATGACCGCCAAATTCTTGACCGACCGTCAACGGCTGCTCCAGATTTACGTGCATGCCTCTTTTCCATTTGGGAGCAGCGGCGCCGAAAGAAGTTTTACTCACCGTCTCGGAAGAGAGATCGGCAGAAAATCTTTCTCCATGCAGCTCCGTGATCGTAAGGCAACAGCCATTTACCGCAATGCTCTTCGACACCGCCAACGAGCCGGTCAACGTGGGAGCATGAATCGCCACGCGGCCACCCCTGTCGGTCAGTTCGAGCGAATGCAGCAGCCCTACATGTTCAATGATTCCCGTAAACATCGTGCAGCATCCCTTCAACCGCAAAGTCTGGCCCGAATTGGTGAATATTCAAAGAGCGCAGCGGCGTATGTTTCACATTGTTTGCCGTAGCGAATGGCACATGCGTTTCGCCCGCGAATTTCGGCGCGTAAAACAAAAACACTCTGTCCACGATATCCGCAGCGAGTGCCGCTCCATTTAGCGCGCTGCCTGCTTCCAGCAGCACACTCAACATGTCGCGTTTTCCCAATTCTTTCAGCACCGCATGCAAATCTATCCGTCCCGCGCGTTTTTTTTTGCTGACAATTTCAACGCCAGCCTTCTGCAACGCCCGCGCCTGTGCAGATCGCAACGATTCGCTCGTAAACACCAGTAGATCGTCATCGGCAGTTTTGACGATGCGCGCTCGGGGTGACAATCGCAGCTTGGAATCCAAGATCACGCGTAGCAGTCGCCGCCGACGCAGCAGCCCGCTGCGGTCCGTCAGTAACGGATCGTCAGCCAATATTGTGCCGATGCCGGTGAGCAACGCGTCCGAGGCGTGCCGCATGCGGTGCACTTCCGCACGGGATTCCTCAGACGTTATCCACGTGCTGCTTTCTCTTTTGCTCACTTGCGGCAACGCCAGTTGGCCATCCAAAGTCATCGCCGATTTCAGCGTGACAAACGGCCGCTTCTTGCGAATCCATTTTGCAAACGGCTCATTCAGACGTCGCGCTTCTTCTTCCAGCACCCCGGTAAATACTTCAATCCCCGCCGCTCGCAATCGACCAAAACCGCCGCCGGCGACGACGGGATTCGGGTCGTCGATCGAAGCTACCACTCGTTGAACTCCTGCCTTGATGATCGCTTCGGTGCAAGGCCCGGTGCGCCCGGTGTGATTGCACGGTTCTAGATTTACATACAGCGTTGCGCCGCGCGCTTTTTCTCCCGCGGATTTAATAGCCACTACTTCCGCGTGATCGCGTAAGTCGTACTGATGAAAGCCTTCGCCAACAATTTGGCCTTCGCGCATGAGCACGCATCCCACCAACGGATTGGGACTCGCTAGCCCAGTTGCTTTACGCGCTAGGTTCATCGCGCGCTGCATATAGCCGATGGCGTTGGCGTCCACAGTTAATTGAAGAGGGAGTCTGCGTAGGTTTGCGCGTCGAACGGAACCATATCGTTAATTTGTTCTCCGGTGCCCACAAAGCGAATCGGCAACCGCAGTTCTCGCGCGATGGCCACTACAATTCCGCCTTTGGCGGTGCCGTCCAGCTTGGTCAGAATAATTCCGGTGACGCCCACGCTGGTGGTGAACTGCCGGGCCTGCGCCAAACCGTTCTGCCCGGTAGTCGCGTCCATTACTAACAGCACATCGTGGGGCGCGCCAGGAATTACCTTCGCGGCAGTGCGTTTCATTTTTTCAAGTTCGATCATCAGGTTTGATTTGGTATGCAGGCGGCCCGCAGTATCTACGATCACGGCATCGGCGGCGCGAGCTTTCGCAGCGGCCATCGCGTCAAACACCACCGCAGCGGGGTCGGAGCCAAATTTCTGCTTGATCACTTCAATGCCGTTGCGCTGCGCCCAGATTTCCAGCTGTTCAATGGCCGCCGCGCGAAAAGTGTCAGCGGCGCATAACACCACGCTCTTCCCTTCCTGCTTAAGACGGTTGGCCAACTTACCGATACTGGTAGTTTTGCCCGCGCCGTTTACTCCCACCACAAAAATCACACGCGGTCCGTGGCCATTTAACGAAGCGCGTTCTTGAAATACATTTACGCTTCGCGACTCCGTCAAGATGCGCACGATGTGCGCTTTAATTTCGCGCTTCAACTCTTCCGCGTTGGACAGTGCGTTGCGGTCCATTTTCTCCCGCAGCGCCTCCAGAATCTCTCGTGTGGGAGTTACTCCCAGATCCGCCGACAGCAAAGCGGTCTCCAGTTCCTTGAGCAGCGCAGGGCTGATGCGCCGCTCACCCTGAAAAATGGTGTCGACAGTCTCCGACAGGACACTCTTGGTCTTACTGACCGAAGTTTTGAGCTTGTCGAGAAGAGTTGGTTCGGGCGGCCCGAAGAGTGAAATCATACGATTGAGCGCCACATTTGTGGCACGTGAAGAAATTGTAGCAGAAGCGCGCATTTGCTGAATCGGCGCGCCGCGCAGCAGCGGGCCGCAGCATCAAGCGAGCGATTTTTTACCGCGCACGGCGCGCAGCGCTCGCGGTTGTGAATGAAAAATTACGGCAACGAGCCGAGGGAAGGAATTAGAAACAAGAGAAGAAGAAAGAAGTGAAAAAACTGAAACAAGACTGAGAAAAAATCAGACTTGCACTTCCACCGCGCTTAATCTTAATTTTCCTGTACCGATCGTT
>DATMOS010000112.1:0-66537 GCA_035568155.1 Verrucomicrobiia bacterium
AATCTCTCCGCAAGACGGCCATGTGATCGCGTGGATCGACCTAACTGGCTTGCTACCGTCGGACCAGAAGGTAGACGCCGAAGCGGTCCTAAATGGGATTGCTTACGACTCGCAACACGACCGCCTGTTCGTCACCGGAAAAGAGTGGCCCACAATTTTCGAAATTAAAATCGTTCCCCACCCTCACCAGCAGTCTCATTCGCAGCGGTTTCATCAAAGACACGGAGAAATTACAAGGATTACAACGTATTTCGATTTGAGTTACTTAATTAACTAGTAATATAGTCCTGGGTATGGGCCTGTGATGTAATGGCAGCACGGCTCCTTGTCAAGGTTCAGGCGCGGGTTCGAATCCCGCCAGGTCCATTCGTCCGAGTATCGGCGTGAGGTAAAGGTACCTTGCGCCGCTAATTCTGAGAGTAGGGATCACACACGTGTATATTGACAGTTTATCTTGCGAATGTGATAATTCCTTCACCTTGACAAGGAGCGGCGCTGTAGTGCATTAGCTGCGCCACGACGAAATCCGTACGACAGAATTTGGCGGCCCGCTTCAACGGCCGCCTTTTTCTTTGTTAGCCCCCGATGCGCGTTTTCGTCTTGCTTTGCTGCGGTCAATTCTTGACCTAGATTTCTTAAAATTTTTCTGGCTTGACATATCTGGCGGTAAGGCGCATAAAAAGAGTAGCCGGAAGTGGCGGCGCACGTGGCGATTTAGGGCAACTTGCTCCACGTAAAAAACTGCTAAAGAGCTTGTCGAGCATCCCAGAAAGATTTTCTGAGACCCTCCGAAGCACTTTGGCGCGGAGGGTTTTTTCATTTCACCCTCCTGCTGCGCTCCCACAAATTTAAACGGCCGTCTGGCTCAGGCTTAACTAACGCCTCCGAGCCAATTTAAAGGCAGCGCCAATGTCCGATCTGTATGAATTGCGATGTCGAGAATGTGGAAAACCCTGGGGTAACCAGCCTCGTTCCTTCTGCGAAGAATGTTTTTCTCCTCTCGAAGTTGTCTACGATTACGACTCCCTCAAGAAATCCGTGCGACGCGAAAATCTCTCGGGCCGCGATTTCAACATGTGGCGCTATTCCGAACTCCTGCCACTCCCGAAGGACTATACCGGTCCCAATGCCGTTGGCGGAACTCCGCTCGTCGCTTCCCGCAAGCTGGGGCGCGAATGGGGCCTGAAAAATCTCTACTTTAAGAACGACGCCGTGTGCTTCCCTTCCTTATCTTTCAAGGACCGCGTGGTCGCGACAGCCCTGGCCGCCGCTCGGCGCTTCGGATTTGAAACTGTCGGCTGTTCCTCCACCGGCAACCTTGCCAACGCCGTGGCAGCACAAGCTGCGCAGCAAGGCTTCGATGCTTGCGTGTTCATTCCCGCTGACCTGGAGCCCGCCAAAGTCTTAAACACTGCGGTGTACGGCGCGCGCATCGTGCGCATCGACGGAAATTACGACCACGTCAATCGCCTATGCGCCCAGATCGCGGACCGCTTCAACTGGGGCCTCGTGAATGTAAATCTGCGCCCCTACTATTCGGAAGGCTCGAAGACACACGGGTACGAAATCGCCGAACAACTTGGCTGGCGCCTGCCTGACAACGTCGTGGTGCCCATGGCCGGCGGCTCGCTGATTACCAAAATCGCCAAAGCTTTTAGAGAATTGGTCACCCTCGGATGGGTCGAACCGCGCCCAGTGCGATTTTTTGGAGCGCAGGCTACCGGCTGTTCTCCGATTTCCGATGGCGTGAAACGAAATTTGTCGCGCTTCGAGCCACAAAAACCTAAAACCATCGCGCGTTCGCTTGCGATCGGCAATCCCGCCGACGGCGGCTACGCCATCAAACTAATGCGTGAATCCGGCGGCTGGGCGGAAGATGTTTCCGATCCGGAAATTGTGGCCGCCATAAAGGTACTCGCGGAAACCGAAGGCATCTTTGCAGAAACGGCGGGCGGCGTCACCACCGGCGTCGCAAAAAAGTTGATCGATCAAGGCCGCATCGCCCCGCAAGAAACCACCGTCGTGTGCATCACCGGCAACGGCCTGAAGACCACCGACGCCATCATCGGCGAATATCCTCTTAGCGAGGCCATCGCGCCGAAAATTGAAGCTTTCGAAGCGCTCATGGACGCGCAGTTCGCTACCAGCGGTCGAGTGCTTGCAGCAAATAAAGCCTAGCTAACTATTTAGAATTGTCGCATTACAAAAATCTTCAGAGGGAAAGAGAGCAACAAACATGCCAGTAATCATCGAAATCCCAACGGCCTTCCGGCGATTTACCGGTGGCCAGCCCAAAATCGATTGTAGTGCTGTAACGATAGCCGAAGCCTTGAATCAGTTGACCTCCAAATTTCCCGACCTCGGCCGTCACGTTCGCGACGATCAGGGACAAATTCGCCAATTCCTCAACGTATATCTCAACGACGAAGACATCCGTTTCCTCGGCGGCGAATCCTGCTCCATCAAGGATGGCGACCGCGTCTTGCTGGTTCCTTCCATTGCGGGCGGCTAGAACATCGCAGGCTACGTAATCTCCCACATTGACGAACTACCCGGGCTTCTGAAAAAATTCTCCACTAGTGCGATGCCATACTTTGCCTTGCTCTACGAGGTAGTCGACGATTTTGTCGCTCGCCGTGCGCCCTTTCGCGCGGATCACCTGCGCTTGGCCGGCGAAGCTCATAATCGCGGCGAAATTGTTCTTGCCGGCGCCCTTGCTGAACCCGCCGACACTGCTCTGATTATCTTTCACTGCGGCGACAAATCCGTTGCCGAAGACTTCGCGCGCCGCGACCCTTACGTCGTCAACGGCCTAGTCAAAAAATGGACCGTGCGTCCCTGGACTGTCGTCGTCGGGCAAACCTCGGAAATCGCATCGCCATCAGGTGGGCGCTTACAATGATTGCGCGGGTGTGGGCGAGTCGCGTGGCGAAGTCCAACCTGAAGGCTTATCTCAAGCATTTCTCGAAAAACGTGCTTCCGGACTTGAGACGCTATGACGGGTTCGCGTCTGCACTGGTATTAACGCGCGATCTGGATAGTGAAACGGAAGTGGTGGTGAATACCTTCTGGAAAAATTTAGCCGCGATTAAGGCTTTCGCGGGGTCAGATTGCGAGGCTGCCGTGGTGGTCCCGGAAGCGGCCGCATTGCTCATCAGCTACGACAAGCGCGTAAAGCATTACGTTGTGGACGTCGCCGATAGTTCCGAATCGATCTCCCTATTCGCCGGGCGCGACTAGACTGTCGGCGTCTCCCACTTGCCTGATTGCGTCGCTCGAAATATCGCATCAATCACGGCCATGTTGGAGATGGCATCTTCCAGCGGCACCGGCACGTCGCGATCCTCGAGAATAGCCTTCGAGAAGACATCTCCCTGTATCGTGTATTGGTCACAAGCGGGAATCGTCTCAACTTTTATCCCCGCGCCGCCCACGTCGCTGCCATCATCTACAAAAACCCGCGTGGCCTTATTGGACGGCGCGTTGAACGGAATCTCGATTTCAATCCGGCCCTTGGTGCCAAGAAATTGCATGCGCTGGTATGGAACCATTTGCGTGCTGCACGTGAACACCGTCTGCCCGCCGCTAAATTCCAAAATCGCGGAAGCCAGCCTGTCCGTGCCAAACTCCGGATCGCGTTCCAGTACTCCACTCACTTGTAGCGGCTCCGTCCCATACATAAAACGTGACATGGTAATGGGATAACAACCGATGTCCATCAATCCCCCGCCGCCCCACTCCGGTTTGTTCCGCACATTTTTGGCATCGCGATTGAAGTAACTAAAGACTCCAACAATCGTCCGCAACTCCCCAATCCGTCCCTCGCGAATCAATTCCCTGGTGCGCAGCCATTGCGGATGTGTCCGCACCATAAACGCTTCGCCAATTTTTACGCCCGCGCGATCCCGCACAGGCAACAATGTGCTCGCCTCCGCCGCGTTCAACGCGATCGGCTTTTCACACAGAACGTGCTTCCCCGCTTCCATGGCTTTGATTGACCACCGCACATGCAAATGATTGGGCAACGGATTATAGATGGCCTCAATCTCGCGATCGGCGAGCAGCTCTTCATATGAGCCATACGATTTGACAATCTTTAACGAGGCTGCGGCAGACCGCGCCTTCGACAGATCGCGCGAGGCGATGGCCGCCACGTCGCAGTATTCGCTCTGTTGCATCCCGGGAATCACTTTGCGCACGGCAATCGACGCCGCGCCTAAAACGCCCCATTTCACTTTTCTCTTTGCCACACGCTCACCCGTCTTCCTGGCAGCTATGTTCAGACATCATTTCGCGTGAACGTAATAAATCACATTCGCGTAGTCGTCGGACAATAAGAAAGAATTCTCGCTCTGCTTCAAAATATCGCAGGGTCGCCCCCGCACCACGCCACCCTTACTAAAGCCGGTGATAACGTCCTGCACTTGTCCGTGAGCATCAACACTCACGACGCGATAACCGCGATCTAATTTCTTGTTGCTAGCCCCATGTAGCGCGACGAGGAAATGCTCCTTCAAAAGCGGCGCCGTAAAGTCCACTCCAAAGTAATCCAGTCCCAACGGAGAACTATGCGCCCCAAAAAACGCAAACGCATCCGGTGCGGCCTGGCAATCCGTTCGCGAAGGTTGCAGTGGAAAGCGCGGGTCCGGGGTGGCTTTTCCCCCGGAGTAGTAGCAATGCGGCCAGCCGTAATCCAGTTTCCCTTCCCGCAATGCGCTGGGACTCACAGAAAACATGGGATCGTCAGGCGCATCATCGCCTAAATGGTCCGCGCCCATGTTGGTCAGAAACAAACTGTCGCCCACGAAACGCATTCCTACCGCATTGCGCAAGCCTCGGGCGATAACGCGTTGATTTTTCCCGTTCACGTCCGTCACCGACAACGTGGCGCGAATGTCCTCTTTCTCATCGCACGCATTACAACTGCTGCCCACGGTTACGTACAACTTATCGCCTGGCCCAAAGGCGATCGTGCGGGTCAGGTGCCATCCGCCGTATTTGTAGCTGAGCCCATAGGCCGGGTAAGTAGCCAACACTTCGGGGTGTGATGTGGGCCGTTCTTCGCCACCTACGAATTTGTAGCGCACCAGCCGGTCAGTAAGGGCCATGTAAAACCAATCTTGCCCTTGCGCGTCCTTGTAAAAAGCGAGGCTGTTTGGATTGTGCAGATTGGTGAGATACGGAATCACCTGGACGAATCTGCCGCGCTGCTCGTCAAAGCCGTCCAGAATATAGATGGCTCCTTCGGTGTTGTCCGAAAGATCGTGCATGGTGGCGACGAAGATCCGTCCGTCAGGCGATTTGGCCATAAATCGCACACGTTTCAATCCTTCGGCGGCGGGAACAATCGTGAAACCCGCGGGCAGAAACAACGAAAACGGGCTTTTCCCCTTCAAACGCACGGTGTGCGGTGTCAGCTTCGTCTCTGAAGCAGACTGCGGGGAACAAACGGACGTCACCGCGGCGGCACCCAGAACCAAATGTGCCGCTATGTTCGCGCGGAACGCTCTCTTCATGAACGGAATGGGGCCATCAGGTCGACACCGTTTTGAAATAAAACTGCCAGGAGATATAACCTGGAAGTGGCTATCGTTAATGTTTCTTATCCCGGTCTGCCTGATCCTGCACCCGCTTCATATGCCGTGACAAAACCAGGTCCGCTACTTTGGGTGTGAAAAATGTCTGATTCGAATGGAGCGCTTGTACCGCCGCCACCAAGTCGCGGGCGGCATCGCTCTTCAACACGTACCCTTTAGCGCCCGAATCCAAAACATCCGCGATCACTTGCGTCGAATCATGAGCGGACAGCAGCAATATCTTGGTGCGGGGTACCTGTAACAAAATCTGACGCGCAGCTTCCAGCCCACTTATCTTCGGCATGGCGATGTCCAGCAGTGCCACGTCTGGCTTGAGCGAGAGCACCATCTCGACGGCCTCTTCGCCGTCAATCGCTTCCCCCACAACTGACCAATTGAACTGATTTTCTAACAGCGACCGAAGACCTACCCTCATAATCTCGTGGTCATCGGCCAAGACCAATCGAACCGGTATCACTTGTCACCTCAGTTGATGCCGGACGCGTTTTTTAACTTACGAACATCTGCTCAGTGCGCTCTGCAAACTCCTTTTTACTATCACGAACTAATTCCAGCGGGCCATAAGGCATTCACTGCATTAACGTACAGCCGGTCCGTTATTGGAGTTCTGTCTGTCGTCCTCCCTACCAAAGCGCAACGGCCCGCTCCCGCACCAGGAGGCGGCAGTGATCTGTGTATCGACCAGGAACTCGCTAGTTGGTCGCCGTCGCTTTTTTAGCTTCCGCCGAATCGTAGCTTTCGCCGTAAATGGCAGGCACCTTTGCACCCATTGGCCGGAGATACATCGATAACTGCCCGCGATGGTGAATGCTGTGGTGCAAGTTGAATTGCACATAGGCAATCGCTGGAAGTTGAAACATGCCCCGAAAATCAATCACTTTGGTCAGCTGCTCGCCGTTCAACTTCGAAAGCCGGGCGAAATCGGCGTCGAAGGTCTTGGCATACCATGCCGCAATCCCGGCGGAATCGCGCATGGAATCAGGCCGGTGATTGGCCGTGAAATCAAATTGACCAGCCGCAATTCCATCCATGAATCGGTGTTCGGCAGCCACGATATGCCAGGCCAACTCGAGAGCGGTCTTGGAAACGGCGTCTGGCCGGTAGTCGCCTTTATCAGCCGGAATCGTCTCGATGATCTGCTTGGTGATGCGATGCTCGTTTTTCAACGCCGGTAAAGAAAACGTGTTGAAGAATGCGGTGGCTTGTTGTGGTTGCAGTGCGTCCATCATTTCATCTCCTCCTAAATCGCCGGGATTATACTCCATTGAGAAAATCACCGTTAGCCCGCTATCTGCCGCTGTCGAAACCACTTCTTTCTCATCGGATTAAACATCCAGGAATTTGAAAATGCGAATCCTTAGTACGGCGGTACTGTAGACGCGAAATCTTCCGCGCTTCAAAGTCATTGCAGGCGAGGAAATTGGTTATGTCCCAACACGTTCTGTCCCCGGATAAGATGCGCAACGACATTAAGCCCTTCTGCCCGATCCATCACTGGCGCATGGCGCATGACTCGGGAAGCAGCAAGGTAGGTCCTTCATACCGCTGCAGTTATATCGGCTGCGCAGTTCGTTACACCCGAGCGCAGGGGTATTTTGAACTGAAGAATGCCGCGGACGCCCAAAACTTTATTGTGAACGCGGAGATCCTTTGCTGCACCTATGATCCCAAGCATTTCCCGGCAATCGTAGGGTACGCAAAGGAATCGATCGGTAACCGCACAGAGGAATCGCGCCACTGGCAATGCCTGGCCGCGAGTTGCAATTTTTCGCTGCGGCAGAAGCTTTCGGCGGCGCTATCCGCGCCCGACACGTCAACGAAATTTGTCACCAAGGACACCCAGAACGTGGAACATGACCACGCTTTGTGGCCACGATAAGCACACCGTTGTAAGCAAAGGCGGTTGACTATTTTAGACGTGCAGACGCTTAACGGGACTTTGTCCGGTGAGTGTCTGGCTTTCCCCGTTTTTCTCTGAAGAAATACGCGATCCCGCCCAAAGCGGTTCATGGCCTGAAGTATCACATTGTTTTGCCCGCTCCGACTACCCTGTTACACCAGCCGAGTGCTAAAATCGCTTGAGCCACCATGCCTAAAACTCTCTACCAAAAAATCTGGGATTCTCACCTGGTTCGCGAAGAAGCCGGGCAGCCCTCTATTATTTATATTGACCGGCATTTGATACATGAGGGTACCTCGCCCCAAGCTTTCGCCGGGCTTCGCGTCGAAGGCCGCAAAGTTCGCCGCCCTGATCTCACCTTCGCGGTCATGGATCATTCCGTTTCCACCACTGATCGCACGCTGCCCATTCTCGATCAGGACGCCAAATTGCAATTCGACGCGCTCGAAAAAAATTGCCGCGAATTTGGTGTGCGCCTCTTCGATATGCACAGCAAAAATCAAGGCATCGTGCACATCATCGGCCCTGAACTGGGCATCACGCAGCCGGGTCAAACCATCGTGTGCGGCGACAGCCACACTTCCACTCACGGGGCATTCGGAACGCTGGCGTTCGGCATCGGCACCAGCGAAGTGGAGCACGTTCTTGCCACGCAGTGCCTGGTGCAATCTCGATCCAAGACAATGAACATCGTTGTAAATGGCAAACGCCCTCACGGCGTCACCGCGAAGGACATCATTCTTGCGATAATCGGGAAAATCGGCATTGGCGGCGGCACCGCGCACGTTGCTGAATACAGCGGCCAGGCGATTCGCGAACTCTCCATGGACGGCCGCATGACCGTTTGCAACATGACCATTGAAGGGGGAGCCCGCGCCGGAATGATCGCCCCGGACGAAACTACTTTCGACTACCTTGAAGGCCGCCCGTTCGTGCCGCGAGGAAAGGCGTTTCAGGAAGCCGTCGATCGCTGGAAGCAACTAAAAACCGACGATGGTGCCAAATTCGATTCGACCGTCGAGCTGCAAGCGGAAAAGATTGCCCCACAGGTCACCTGGGGGACCAATCCGGGCATGGTTACTGGCGTCACTGACCGCGTGCCTGACCCGGGTTCGTTCTCCGATCTCAACGACCAAAAGGCCACCGAGCGCGCGCTCGTGTACATGGGCTTGAAAGCGGGCACGCCTATCGTGGACATTCCCGTTGATCGCGTGTTCATCGGCTCCTGCACCAATTCGCGCATCGATGATCTGCGCGCCGCGGCGCACTTTGTCGAAGGCAAACACGTGGCGCGCAGCATCAAGCAGGCACTGATCGTCCCTGGCTCCCGCGGCATAAAAGCGCAAGCCGAAAAAGAAGGGCTGGACAAAATTTTTCGTGAAGCGGGATTCGAATGGCGAGACGCAGGCTGCAGCATGTGCATCGGCATGAATGCCGACGTGCTTCCGCCGCACGAGCGCTCCGCCAGCACCTCCAATCGCAATTTTGAAGGTCGCCAAGGCAAAGACAGCCGCACCCACTTGGTCAGCCCGGTAATGGCCGCAGCCGCGGCCATCGCAGGCCACTTCGTCGACGTCCGCGAATTCGCCGTCGAATCCGTGGAGTAGTTGAGTTTTGAGGTGCTGGAACACAAGTGGGTGCCCCACACGCCGGTTTTGCGTGTGGGGCCTTTGATAATCTTCTCCGCGAGATTTAATATTCTTCCGGGCAATCCTGGTCCGAAGATTTGGAGCGACAGAAACTCATGAAACCATTCATAACTCACAAAGGATTAGTCGCGCCGCTTGATCGCGTCAACGTCGACACCGATCAAATGGTGCCCAAACAATTCCTCAAAGCCCTCACGCGCCAGGGCTTCGGACGCATACTCTTTTACGATTGGCGCTATCTACCCGGAGAAAAACCGAATCCGCAATTCGTGCTGAATTTCCCGCGCTACAAAGGCGCCTCCGTACTACTCGCCCGCGCCAACTTCGGGTGCGGCTCGAGCCGCGAGCACGCCCCCTGGGCCATCGGCGATTACGGATTCCGGGTGATCCTCGCCCCCAGCTACGCGGACATCTTTTATAACAATTGCTTCAAAAACGGGATCCTCCCCGCCGAACTGACCGAGCAACAAATCGAAGAACTCTTCAAGCGCGCCGAAAAAGAAGAAGGCTACTCGCTCTCCATCGATCTCCCCAACCAAACCGTCAGCGACAACCATGGCCTAAGCTACAAATTTGAAATCGCCCCATCCCGCAAAGAAGTCCTGCTCCAGGGCCTCGACGACATTGGCACCACCCTAAAACACGAACCCGAAATCACCACCTACGAAAAATCCCACGCAGCCGCCGCCACTATGTTCGACGCCGTCGACGTAAAAAACTATTCCCCAGCCAATTAATCCTGTGTGGCTAAAAATTTGAAATAACGCGGAGGGTGCACCACCCTCAGGTTTTTGGAGGGTGGGTCTTGTAACGCGGAATTGCCTCTACTTAAGCCGCGGAGCTCTTAATCTATTTATCTCGTTTTTTCGTCGGCAATCCCCGCAACTTCCAGCAACGTCAACAGCGCCCGCTTCAATCCCATTTCGCGCCCCGACGGTTCATACCACTCCTGCAACGAATGCGCCCCGCCGCCATTCCCGCCCGCGCCAATCGCGATCGCATCAATCCCCAGCGACAGCGGGATGTTTGCATCCGTAGACGACCGCTCCAGCCGCGAATGATTCCCAACAAATTCATCCGCGGTCCGCACCGCTGCCAACACCGGCGACCCCGAAGCCAATTCCCCGCCAGGCCGACTGCCCAGCAGCTCGACCTTCAGTTCCAATCGCCCTTTCGAACGATCCCGCGACGACTCCTGCTCATCGCGCACGCCCGCGGCCATGCATTCACGCAGCGCAGCTTCCAGTCTCGTCAACTCTTCTTCATTCTCCGAACGAATATCCACCTTCAGCTTGGCTTCATGCGGAATGGAATTGACTGATGTGCCGCCTTCAACCTGCCCCAAATTAAAAGTCGTCCGCGGTGATGTGGGAACCTTGGTATTAATAAATCGCACCGAGCCGCGCACCAACGCGTTGATGGGATTCACCATTCCAAAATCCGACCAGCTATGTCCGCCCGGCCCAGTGATGGCCACTTCGAGGCGTCGCGAGGCCAACGCTTTCGTGGTGACGTGATCCGTCCCCGAACCGTCCAGAACGATCGCAACCTTCAGATTCGCGCGGTACGCATCCACCAATGCGCGCATGCCGCGCAAATTGCCTTCTCCCTCTTCTCCGACGTTAGCGGCAAACAAAATCGTGCGCCGCGGCTTAATTTTCGCTGCCTGCATCGCGCGCGCAATTGCCACGAGCGCCGCCAATCCAGTGCCATTGTCGGAAATCCCCGGCCCGTTCAGCCGCTCCCCTTCGCGATGAACCTTCACATCTGTGCCGGCAGGAAAAACGGTGTCCAGATGCGCTGAGAGAATCACAACTTCTTTCTCGTTGACACCGCGGAGTTCTGCGATGACATTTCCGATTTTGTCACGATGCGTGGTCAGGCCCGCGGCCCCTAGCAATTGCTCGACAGCGGCCGCGCGTTGTTCCTCCTGATAGGACGGCGCAGGAATTTCGGCAAGTTTTATTTGGACGTCGTTAATGAGGGACTCGTGCGGCTTGAACCAGTCGAGCGCGGTCTGGGTCTGCGGGTGCTTTGTGATCTCGGGCGCGGTAGCTTGGCGGGGCGGTTGAGCAAGCGAAGATCGCAGCGGCATGCTTAGGAGAATAACCCAAACCAAAAAGTGTTTCATCGTGCGCTTTTTATCGCGCTGCTTCAATTCCCTGCCGATTTCTGGCATAGCGCCAAAATCTCCGCATCGGTCAGCACCCGCGAAGATTTTTTCGCTGCGTCGTAAATGCGATTTACCAGCGCTTCATCCCCGCTTATCCCGCGTTTTTCGAGCCAGTAAAGCACATTTGATTTTCCGCTCATGGGACCGATTTCGATCACCTGCTCCAACCCAAAAAGCTGCGCGGGTACTCCACTGTACACAGCGTTAACCAGCTCCGGATCATTTTTGCGAAACGCTTTAATGATCGCCGCCGCGTGCACCCCAGTCGCGGTGCGGAAAGCGTCGCGCCCCACCACCGGATAATTCACCGGGATGCTGGTATGCGTAGCGGACGCCACGCGCTCACAATATTCCCTCAAGCGCGAAAGATCCTGCTTAATCAATCCCATCAATCGCAGATTGACCAGCATCAACTCCATAGCGGTATTTCCGACGCGCTCGCCAAGCGAATTGGCCGCAGCGTGCACCTGATTGGCTCCTCCCGCGATAGCCGCAAGCGAATTGGCTACCGCCAGCCCGCGGTCGTTATGGCCGTGCCAGTCCACGCGAATCTTTTCACCCGAAGGCTTCACAACTTCGTCCACCGCAAATTTCATAAGGTTGTAAGCGCCGCTGGGCGTGGCGTGTCCCACGGTGTCGCACAGTACGATGGCTCGCGCGCCGTTGCGAATGGCGCAGCTGTACAACCGCTTCACGGTATCCGCGTCGGTGCGGATGGTATCTTCCGTCACGTACATTGACGGCAGTCCGTGCTCCACCGCGAATCGTACCGCTTTTTCCGTGGTGCGCTCCAGATGATCGACGGTCCAATCCTCCACCAACCTGCGAATCGGACTCGACCCCAAAAATGTCGCGGCTTCAATCGCGATTCCCACCCGCTGCGATATCTCAACAATCGGCAGAATGTCCGCTTCCACGGTACGCGCCGCGCAATTCGGCTTAATCTTCATCCGGTTGCTGGCAATTTCGCGAGCCAACGCCTCGGTATCCGCAACCGCCCGCGCTCCCGCAGCGGGAAGCCCAATATTTACGGAATCAATTCCCAACGATTCCATCAAATGCAGAATTTCAATTTTTTCTTCAATAGGGGGATCAAACACCGAAGGATTCTGCAGACCATCGCGCAGGGTCTCATCATTCAACAAAACCCGCGTGCCCGCCGGAATCGCGGGCGGCGACGCCAAATTCCAGTCGTAAATCAAGTCATCTTTCATTCCCAATCACTCTACCCGATTTCGGGTGCGACTCCGAATCAGTGAAGGTAATGTAACGCGCTGAACGTCGTTACTTCGTTGGGAGGTCTACGCGTGAGGCGATTCTGGTGCGCCACATCGATGCAAATACGCTAGGCCAGAATCCCAATTGCATCAGACAGAATGGAAACGCAGTAATAACCAAACCCGTACCAATGGCGCCGGCTTTAAGACCAAAAGCAAACTTCAAGGCAAGATAAACTGGAAACCCCACTACTGAAAGCATAGCGGAAAACACAACTCCCATACCCAGCGTATAGCGAATACGACTCGATCTCTCCCAGCGGCCAAGGTGGTCCCATTCAGCAGCGCCTGTCAGATACTTTTTCCCACAGAAGCATTGATATCGCTGGGGTCCCATCGGTCGCCACACATGAGCCTGGCCCGGTCGAAAATGTCTTGTTATGTCTCTGCCACAATTGTCGCAGACGTAGACGTTTGCTCGCTCAGGGAAGTCACTGGCGGGGCGGGTAATCGGTGGTCGTTCACCAACACTCAGCTGGAGCATGTCTTATAGGCCGTACAAATTAATTGTACGTCCGATTTCGCGGGTGCACGCTTACGAACCAACCTTCCACGATTCATCGTGTTTCACCGCGACCATTACCAATCCTTGGGCAGGAACAGTCGGCCCAGACTTGGACCGGTCCTTCAATTCAAAAAGCCACTCGATGTCATCCGGAGTGAGCTTACCTCTCCCAATGTCCAACAGCGTGCCCACCATTTTGCGCACCATGTAACGCAAAAACGAGCGTCCGCTGACCGTAAATACCAACTCCTCATTGTCGGCGCTGCGCGTCAATTCCGAAGAAAACACTTCGCGCTCCGTAGAGCGTTCCTGATCGTCATCCTCGGAGCCGGTCGATGCCGCGAAAGAGGCAAAATCATGCACCCCGGCAAATCGCGCGGCGGCATCGCGCATAGCCTCTTCGTCCAGCGGGAACGGATAATGCAGCACGTAGCGCCAGATCATCGGCGGCACCACTTTGCCACGATAAATCCGGTAACGGTAAATTTTGCCGCGGGCCGACCAGCGCGCATGAAATGTGGGTCCTACTTCATCGGCGCCGACAATTCGAATTGTGGGAGGAAGCAGCGCATTCAACGCGCGCTGAAATTCGCTGCCGGAAAGCGACGACAATGTTTTGAAGCTGGCTACCTGCCCCAGCGCGTGAACACCCGCATCCGTACGACCAGCGCCATAAAGCAACACGCGCTCCCGCGTCAACCGCCCCAGAATATTTGTGATCTCGCCTTGAATGGTGGGCTTGTTGGTTTGAACTTGCCATCCGTGAAAATCTGTTCCGTCATACGCAATGGTCAGCTTGAAGTAGCGCATGAGGAATTAGCCGGCGGACAATTTTAACAAGGGAAGTAAATTTTCAGCGGCCAACAGTCGTCCGCGCATTCGCGTTGCCGCCGCCAGCGTTCGCGTCACCACGCACAAATCTGCTGCCAGGCTTAACGGCTACGCTCCCGTCGGCGCACAACGGACAATCCTTTGGCTGATAACTCGGGATGGCCAGATCGAGCAATGCCTTAGCCGTAGCTCCAAGGTTCACCGCTCCGCCGCTGCGATCGATCAAGGCACCGGCGGCCACCACACGTCCGCCCGCTTCCTCCACCACCCGGATCGCCTCGCGCGTCGATCCACCGGTGGTCCACACATCTTCCACGACAAGCACCCGCTGTCCAGCCTCCAGCGAAAACCCGCGCCGCATGGTCATCGAGCCGCTGGCATCGCGCTCCACAAAAATTGCCGGCACGCCCGCTCCCACAGGCCCGTCGCCCGGGTTCTTGCCTTCCGGCAGCGCCCGGGCGACTTCATGTCCTATAATCAGCCCGCCCATGGCCGGGGACACCACCGCATCCAGCTCCAGATCGCCAAACAAAGCCGCCAAACTTTGCCCCAACTTCTCGGCAAACCGGGGATATTGCAGCACCAGCGCGCACTGCACATACATTCCGCTGTGCAGCCCGCTGGACAACTCGAAATGACCGTGCCGGATGGCTCCGGCACTCTCAAACATTGCCATCAATTCTTCGCGTTTCAGCATCGCCTCGGCTAACCGCGCCCCCGCCCTAACCGTCGAATCGTCTGCAGCCTAGCCGCCAGTCTCTGCGTTGTCAAGGATGCACGCGCCTGCTAGACTGCTTTTCGTTCGGGCACGCCGCGCGCCGGCGTTCATTAGCCCCTTTTTTCCATAATTTATCTAAATCGACCGAAACAAATTGAGTCCCATTAACGTTTTAAAGGTGAGTCCGACATTTTCAATCCGTCCCTACGGGGACAATTCAGAGGGGTAAGGAACACTATGAGCTTGATGCGGATGACCGCGCAGCGGTCTGTCTATCGCCCGACCATAAACCGGATCAAAAATGTGTCAGGACGATACGCTCGCCCATTGGTGGCTGTGTTGTTGGCATTGCTTATCGCCGTCGGAAACGTCGCGCCTGCCTTTGCCCAGAATCCCCCTCCCAAGCAAGATCCCACGAAACAGGATCCCTCACAGCAGCCACCGCCGCCCGGCACCTACGGCAACATACCGCCCGCCTCTCAAGCCGGCCCTGAGGCCGCCACGGGCACCGCGCCTCCCCCTGCACCGGCCATCCCCGTATCACTGGGCTTGTCCACGCACAATTTCACGCATGGTCCGCGCGCGTTTCCAACTCTGATCGCTCCTTACACGCCCATTCAAATTGATGCGCCCCTGCTTGTCAATTCGCCCCGCATCGACCAATTGATTCATGACAACAAGCTGCAAATAACTTTGCAAGACGCCGTCGAGTTGGCCCTGGAGAATAGTCTCGACATCGCTGTAGCGCGATATAACCCCTGGATCGCGGACACCGATATTCTCAGAACGAAAGCCGGGGGGCAGGGCCGCGGAACTAATGGCGCGGACTTTCCCACCTCTCAAGCAAGCATTGACCCCTTCAATACAATATTTCCGTCCTACGATCCAATCATCAGTGCGACTACTTCCATTAATTCACTCACCACGCCGATTAACAATCCGTTCCTTTCGGGAACCGGGGTAGGAACGAGCACTTTGCAGGGCTTGCACTCTCATGCCACCATTTTTGACGCCTCATACCAGCAGAGCTTCACTCCCGGCACCACTATAAATGTGGCTTGGAACAACACCCGCTCTTCGTCCACCTCGGGTGCCAATTTTTTCAACCCCAGCGTGCAGTCCTCGCTCAGCGCCGGGTTTTCACAGCAGCTCTTGAACGGCTTCGGTTATTTTGTCGGCCGCCGCAACATTCTTATCGCCAAGAACAATCGTAAAATTGCAGACCTCGTTTTCGTCAACCAGGCCATCACCACCGTAACCAATACCATCACCGCTTACTGGGAACTGGTTTACGCCCGTGAAAACGTGAAGGTCCAGCAGCAGGCTGTCGCGGTGTCGGAAAAGCTTTTCAACGACAACAAGAAACAATTGGAAATCGGTACCATGGCTCCCCTGGACGTTACTCGCGCTGAGTCAGAGGTGGCCAGCGACCGACAGAATCTAATCGTCGCGCAAACCACTCAGTTGCAGGACGAACAGGTCTTGAAAAACGCCATGACCAAGAACCCCTTGGCAGCCAATCTCATCAATGTAGAAATTATTCCCACCGACCTTCCCATTCCACCGGCCGCCACCGAATCGGCTTCTTTCGAGGACGCTATCCAGGAAGCCTTCGTCAAACGGCCCGATCTTCAAGAGCAGGTATACAACCTGAAAAACTCTGGAATTGAAGTGCGCGCCACCAAGAACGCTTTGTTGCCTACGCTGACTTTGAGTGGGCAGTACAGTTCGTCGGGCCTGGCTGGAAATTCGCCGATTACCGGGACCCCGGTCGTCATCAGCAGCGGCATTCCTATCGTCGACAGCAACGGCACCCCCATCACGGTCACCGGTGCTGGTGGAGTCCAGACGCCTATCTTTCAATCAACCACCACCGCGCCCGTTGTAGGGACTGCTCAGCAGGGATTTGGCACCGCGCAAAATCAACTCTTTACCAATCAGTTCCCCGATTACTTCGCGTCGCTGAATCTGTTTCTTCCGTTGCGCAACCGCTCCGCTCAAGCTGACAACGCTCGCGCCATGCTAACGCAGCGTCAGTTGGAAACTCAGTTGCAACAATTGAAGAATGCCGCGCTGCTGGACGTTCGCGTTACCTACATCGCGCTCGAACAGGATCGCGCTCGCGTGGATGCCGCTATCAAGGCCCGCGAACTTCAAAGACAAACCTTCGAGGCCGAGCAGAAAAAATACACGCTGGGCGCCTCCACGGTTTACAACGTGATTTTGACCCAACGCGATTACGTCACCTCCGAAGGCGTGGAGTTGCGCGCCTTAGCGGACTTGAACGAAGCCAAAGCCAATTTCGAACGCGCCGTAGGCCGCACGCTGGAAGTGAATCGCGTGACCATAGCCAGCGCCGGCACCAAATCAGGCCTTTCCGAGTTTGAACAGGAAACGCTAATTCCTGGCACGCTTCACGGCCAAGTCGTCGGCACCGACAAAATCTTCAGCAACCCAACGACGCCAACCAACAAATAATTTGCTGTGAGCGAGAGAATACAGAGTTCGTGGTCCTCAACGGGATATTGCATGCCTGATCCCTGTGTCTAGCCGTTCCCTTGCCCAAGTTCCGCGTTTCGCATAGCATTAAAGTCCGCACCAGTTACAGCGATTCGCAAAGCCGTGCCAGCGGGAGCCGCGCCGAAATGACGGACAAATCAAAAGTTCAGACTGAAATCGCCACGCCCGCCGCGCCCGCTTCACCTGTTTCAGCGCGCCGTCCGTCGCTCGAAGAAAAATCCTGGCAAGAAAACACCCTCAAGCCGACGCTTGAGAAGAGTCCGGAGCGCCGCGCGGAATTCACCACCATCTCGGGCCATCCCATCCGTCGGCTGTATACCGAAGCCGATTTACAGGATTGGAGCCCGGAAAAAGATTTGGGCTTCCCCGGTGAACCGCCTTACACGCGCGGCATTCACTCCACCATGCACCGGGGACGCTGGTGGACCATGCGCCAGTTCGCCGGCTTCGGCGCCGCCGAAGACACCAACGCGCGTTTCCGCTATCTACTGGCGCAAGGCCAGACTGGCCTATCCACCGCTTTCGATCTGCCCACGCTGATGGGCTACGACTCCGACCACGCGCTCTCCGAAGGCGAAGTCGGCAAATGTGGCGTGGCCATTTCTTCGCTGGCCGACATGGAAGTGCTTTTCGACAAAATTCCGCTGGCCAACGTCACTACTTCCATGACCATCAATTCGCCCGCCGCCATAATATGGGCGATGTATCTCGCGGTCGCTGAAAAACAGGGCGCGGACTGGAAAAAACTGTCCGGCACTTTGCAGAACGACATCCTCAAGGAATACATCGCGCAAAAGGAATACATCTACCCACCGGAACCCTCCATGCGTCTGGTGATTGATACCTTCGAATTCGGTGTGAAAAATACTCCGAAATTTAACCCCATCTCCATCAGCGGATATCACATTCGTGAAGCCGGCTCCACCGCGATTCAGGAACTGGCTTTCACGCTGCGCGACGGCCTGGAGTACGTGGAATGGGGCATGCGCCGCGGCATGGACGTCGACGCTTTCGTTCCGCAGCTTTCTTTCTTCTTCAACGCGCACAACGATTTCTTCGAAGAGATCGCCAAGTATCGGGCCGCTCGCCGCATCTGGCATAAAGCCATGGTCGAGCGCTACAAATCAAAAAGCGCGCGCTCCTGGGCGCTCCGTTTCCATACCCAAACGGCAGGGTGCTCGCTCACCGCGCAGCAGCCTTACAACAACGTCGTTCGCACCGCCATTCAGGCTCTCGCCGCCGTGCTCGGCGGCACTCAATCGCTACACACCAATTCTCTCGATGAAGCCTGGGCGCTGCCCACTGAATTTGCCGCAACGCTGGCGTTGCGCACGCAACAAATCATCGCCCACGAAACCGGCGTGGCCAACACCGTCGATCCTCTCGGCGGCTCTTACTTCGTCGAAACCCTCACTAATGAAGTCGAGCGCGGTGCCTGGGATTACATCCACAAGATCGACGCCATGGGCGGCATGGTCACCGCCATCGAACGCAGTTACCCCCAGCGCGAAATCGCCGAAGCTTCGTACCGCTACCAGATGGAAGTCGACCGCAAAGACAAAATCGTCGTGGGCGTGAACGATTTTGTCACCAAGGAAAGTCCGCTCGAGATTCTGCAGATCGACGAAACCGTAGCCCACCGTCAGGCTGCACGCTTGCGCAAACTTCGCGCCGATCGCTCTCAGGCGGAAGTCGACCGCCGCCTCAACACCCTGCGCAGCGCGGCCCGCGGCAAAGAAAATTTGATGCCCTTTATCTACGACACCGTGAAAGCCTACGCTACGCTGGGAGAAATCTGCGAAGCCATGCGCGACGTTTTCGGCACCTACGAAGAAGTAGCCATCACGTAGCCAGCAACAGTGCCAGCCTAAACCAACCATGCCAACCAAAAAAATCCGCGTCTTAATCGCCAAGCCCGGCCTCGACGGTCACGACCGCGGCGCAAAAATAATTGCGCGCGCCTTACGCGATGCAGGCATGGAAGTCATCTACACCGGCCTTCGCCAAACTCCCGAGATGATTGCCAGCGCCGCCATCCAGGAAGACGTAGACGTGATTGGCCTCTCCATCCTATCCGGCGCGCACAATACGATCTGCCCTCAATTAATGGCCCTCCTTAAAGCCAAAGGCATGGACGACGTAGTGGTTTTGGTAGGCGGCATCATCCCCGAAGCCGACATCCCAGCCATGAAAAAATCCGGCATCGCCGAAATTTTTCTCCCCGGCACCTCCACCCAGGACATCATCGAATTCATCAACAAACGCCTCGCCGTCGGCACCTAGCCTCTTCGAAGAACCGCTTTCCTCGTTGGCGTCTGCTCCACAAAAACTCGTATACTGGATTCTCATTTCAAACTGGCAATCTATAATTTTGGCTTAGTAGTACGAGGTTCTGCGTGCCCGCTTCCGTCTTGAAAAACACCGTCGACACCAAATCCGCAGCGGCCCAAAAAAATCATCGTCGCATCGTCGATTTACTGACCCAACTGAAAAATGAAGAAGAACAAATCTGTGCCGGCGGCGGTCCCAAAGCCGTAGACTCCCAGCACAAAAAAGGCCGCCTCACTGGCCGCGAGCGCGTAAAAAGACTGGTCGACCCCGGCTCGCAATTTTCTGAGTTAGGCATCTACGCGGCCTACGAAATGTACGAAGAATGGGGCGGCGCTCCCGGCGCAGGCGTAATCACCGGCCTGGCTCGAGTCTGCGGCCGCACCGTCATGCTCATCGTCAACGACGCCACCGTAAAAGCGGGTGCCTTCTTCCCCATGACCGCGAAAAAAGTGATTCGCGCGCAAAATATTGCCATCGAAAATCGTATCCCCACAATTTATCTGGTCGATTCCGCCGGCATTTTTCTTCCGCTGCAGGAAGACGTCTTCCCCGACACGGACGATTTCGGCCGGGTCTTTCGCAACAACGCGGTAATGAGCGCCATGGGCATCCCGCAAATCGCCGCCATCATGGGCATGTGCGTAGCAGGCGGCGCGTACCTTCCGGTCATGTGCGACCACATCTTGATGACCGAGGGCTCCGGATTATTTCTCGCGGGACCCGCGCTGGTGCAAGCCGCGATCGGCCAGAAAACCTCCGCCGACGAATTGGGCGGCGCGAAAATGCATTCGCAAATCAGCGGCACAGTGGACTTCCGTGAGCCCGACGATGACTCCTGCATCGCACGCATCCGCTCGCTGGTCGACAAAATCGGCGCTCCCAACGCCGCGCCCTTCAGTCACACTAAATCGCGAGATCCTCTATACCCTGGCGAAGAAATTTACAGCATCTTCACCGCCGACCCCGGCAAGCAATACGACATGCGCGACATCATTGCCCGCATGGTCGACGCCAGCGAGTTCGACGAATACCGCGCCGAAAGCGGCGAAACCCTGCTCTGCGGCTATGCGCGCCTCGGCGGCTGGGCCGTCGGGATCGTGGCCAATCAGAAAAAACACGTGCACACCTTCGCGCGCGGTTCGGATCAGAAACGCATCGAATTCGGCGGCGTCATCTATACCGAGTCCGCCGAAAAAGCCGCTCGCTTCATCCTCGACTGCAACCAGAACCGCATCCCACTGATTTTTCTGCATGACGTGAACGGCTTCATGGTCGGCAAGGACGCCGAATGGAGCGGCATCATTCGCGCCGGCGCAAAAATGGTCAATGCCGTAGCCAACAGCGTGGTGCCAAAAATTTCCGTAATCTGCGGCGGTAGCTTCGGCGCGGGCAACTACGCCATGTGCGGTAAAGCCTACGACCCGCGCTTCATGTTTGCCTGGCCCACCGCGCGTTACGCGGTAATGAGCGGCGACGCGGCTGCCACCACGCTGGCGGAAATTAAATTGAAGCAACTGGAACGCGAAGGCAAGAGGGTGGACGAAAAGCAAAAAAAAGAAGTCTATGAATCCATTCGCTCCACGTACGAACATCAAACTGACCCGCGTTACGCCGCGGCCCGCTTGTGGGTCGACGCCATCATCGATCCCGCGCACACCCGCGACGCGCTAATCTGGGCACTCGAAGCCGCCGCGCTGAATCCAGAGGTTCGCGAATTCAAAACCGGAGTCTTACAAACGTAAATGGAAACCGTGAAATTGGTCGAATGCCCCCGCGACGCCTGGCAAGGGCTGCCCGACTTCATTCCCACCGAATATAAAGTCGCGTATTTGGAAGCCCTGATCGCCGCGGGCTTTAAACATATCGACGCTGTGAGTTTCGTTTCTCCAAAGCATGTAAAACAAATGTCCGACAGCGAAGAGGTCATGCGTCAGTTAGAACCTTCTTCGGCGCCTGCATCGTCCGCAGACCACAAAACGCCAGAAATTATCGGTATCGTTGTAAACGAAAAAGGCCTTGAGCGCGCACTCGCCACGCCCGGTGTTACAACCATCGGCTATCCGTATTCCATCTCCGCATACTTCCGTCGGGCAAATGCCAACATGACCCGCGCCGAGTCACGTTTGCTAGTCGAAAAATTAAAAAAAGAAACAACCACGGCCAAGCGCGCCCTGGTGATTTACATTTCCATGGCTTTCGGCAATCCCTACGACGAACCGTGGGGCCCGGAAATCGTCGCCGAAACCCTCGAGTGGTTGAAAGACATTCGCATCAACACCGTGTCGTTAGCCGACACCGTCGGGACCGCTTCTCCGCAACTCATCGCCGATCTCTATAGCGGCGTAAAAGATCACGTTGCGGGCATGGAGTTGGGCGTTCATCTGCACAGCCGCCCTGAAAACGCCGAAAAAAAAATCCTCGCGGCCTACGAAGCAGGCTGCCGCCGCTTTGACTCCGCCCTCACGGGACTCGGCGGCTGCCCTTTCGCCGGCGACACGCTGGTCGGCAATATCGCCACCGAAGATGTGTTGGCCGCCGTCCGCAAAGCTGGAGGCGACCCTGGAATCGATTCCGCGGCCCTCGGACCGCTACTGCAAATGACCAACGAAATTCGCTCTAAATACGCGCACGCGCCCATGGTGCAGTAGTTTTGCAGTAAGCTTGGGCGCACCTACTCGACAAACTTAATCAGCGCAACTGAAAGGCTAGAAAGAATTGCTCCATGTTTGAAACGCTAAAATTGGAATTTCCCGGCGAACTGGCCATCCTCACGCTCAATCGACCGGAAAAGCGCAACGCCATTTCCCCGCAAATGCTCTCGGAATTGCAGTCCGCGTTTGACGCCATCGAAAAAAGTCACGCGCGGGTGGGTATCCTCACTGGCATCGGCAAGGCTTTCAGTGCAGGCATGGATCTCGAAATGCTCTCCGCCATCGCCCGTCAGTCGCCCCAGGAAAATATGGACGACTCCCGTCGCATGGCCCGCATCTTCCGCCGCATCTGGAGTTTTACCAAGCCGCTGATTGCCGCCGTAAATGGTGCCGCGCTCGCCGGCGGATGCGGTTTCGCCACGTTGTGCGATTTCACTCTGGCGGTGCCCGAAGCCAAATTCGGATACACCGAAGTGAAAATCGGATTTCTCCCCGCCATCGTCTCGGTTTTTCTCACTCGCCAGATCGGCGACAAGCGCGCTCGCGATTTGCTGCTCACCGGCCGCATGATCACCGCAGCGGAAGCCAAAGAACTAGGCATGGTTAATGAAATCGTCGAACCCGACCGCCTAATGGATCGCGCCAGAGAATTAGCCGCCGTATTGATCGAAGCCAGCCCCAGCAGCCTGACCCGCGCCAAGCGCCTGCTCACCGCCTCGGCCGCGAGCACCATTGACGCCGATCTCGAACGCGCCGTTCTGGAAAACGCCGGCATACGTTGCACACCGGATTTCAAAGAAGGTCTGGCTTCTTTCCTCGAAAAACGCAAACCCCAATGGCGCGGCGACTCCGAATGATGCAGCCGCCAAAAATCTTTCAGGGGAATTCGCATGCTTGAGTATCACGACGCCGCTGTTCGCGTGCGTTACGCCGAAACCGACCAGATGGGCGTTGTTTACCACGCCAACTATCTCATCTGGTTTGAGGTCGGCCGCGTGGAACTGATCCGCGCGCTCGGCATCGAGTACAAAAAAATGGAAATCGATGACGATTGCCACATTGTCGTAGCAGAAGCTCACTGCCGCTATCTTTACCCGGCGCGCTACGATGAGCGTTTGCGCGTGCGCACACGTATCGCCGAAGCGAAAAATCGCACCATTCGCTTCTCTTACGAAATATTTCGCGCTGACGACGAGCGGCTTCTCGCCACCGGAGAAACCGTACACGTGATCTGCGGCAGCAATGGCAAGCCTAAACTTCTGCCAGAAAAATATCGCACTGCTTTCTCGGCAGCTCTAGCTGCTCCTGCGGGTATTAGCAAATCGTGAGTATCATGAACACAATCGCAACAGTCCTATGAAAGTAATTCTCACTGGCAACGATCTTTCCTTCGAACCACTGCGCGCCGTGGCGCTGCAACATGAGTCCGTCTCTCTCCACCCCTCCGCCATCGAGCGCATGAAAGCCTCGCGCGCGGTGGTGGATAAACTGGTAGCCTCCGGCGCGACGGCCTACGGCATCAACACTGGGTTCGGCAAACTCGCTTCCGTGCGCATCTCCTCTGAGCAAGTTGCACAACTGCAAGTAAATCTGGTGCGCTCTCATGCCTGCGGCGTTGGCGAACCGCTCAGCGAAAGTGAAACTCGCGCCATGATGCTGCTGCGCGCCAACGCGCTCGCCAAAGGCCTCAGTGGCATTCGCCCGCAGGTAGTCGACACTCTTTGCAAAATGCTTAACGCCAAAGTTCACCCGCTGATTCCTTCTCAGGGTTCCGTGGGAGCTTCCGGCGATCTCGCGCCACTGGCGCACCTCGCGCAAGTGGTGATCGGCGAAGGCCGCGCGCATTACGAAGGCAAAATTCTGGATGGCGGCGCCGCGCTGCAACGCGCCGAAATTACCTCAGTATCCCTCGAAGCAAAAGAAGGCCTTTCCCTACTCAACGGCACGCAAGGAATGCTCGCGCTTCTCAGCCTCGCACTTCTGGAAACCGACGCTCTCGTGGATGCCGCCGACATCGCCGCCGCTCTTTCTCTCGACGCGCTACGTGGCAGCCCCGGCGCATTCGACCCACGCATCATGAAAGCCCGTGCCTATCCCGGCGCCGCCATCAGCGCCAAAAATTTGGCGCACCTCAACGAAGGCAGCCAGATTCGCGAGTCCCACCGTTCGAACGTCAAGGACCCGCGCGTGCAGGACGCCTATAGCCTGCGCTGCACGCCGCAGGTTCACGGCGCGGTTCGTGATTCCCTTGCACAAGCACGCGCTACGGCCGAAGTGGAACTCAACAGCGCCACCGACAATCCGTTGGTCTTCGCGAAAACCTCAAGTTCCGGCGGGGACGGCGACATCGTAAGCGGCGGAAATTTTCACGGTCAGCCACTCGCTATGGCCGCCGATCAAGTCGCCATCGCTCTCGCCACCCTCGGCGGCATCAGCGAGCGCCGCATCGAACAGATGACCAATCCTCTCACCAGCATGCTTCCAGCGTTTTTAACTCCCGAACCTGGCTTGAATTCCGGCTTCATGATCGCGCAAGTCACCGCCGCCGCATTGACCAGCGAAAATAAAGCCCTAGCCACGCCGCATTCTGTGGACTCCATCTCCACCTCCGGCAATCAGGAAGATTACGTCTCCATGGGCATGAGCGGCGCACGCCGCCTCTCGCGCATGCTCACCAATCTTCGCCACACCATTGCCATCGAACTGTTATGCGCATGCCAGGGCATCGATCTGCTAGCTCCTCTTCAAACCGGCCCCCGCGCCCAAAAAGCCTACGCCGCGATCCGCCAGAAATCCCCCAACCTCACCGACGACCGCTCGCTGGCCCCAGACATAGAAGCAGTGACCGCCCTAATCTCCGACAATTCGTTTTCAAAGATTCTTTCTTCATGACGCCGATTAGTCTCATATCTCACAATGTGAAGTTACAAGGCGGGTGCCCTACGCTCGTTTTGTAGCGTGGGTCTTGCTTTTTGTTTGGCTGTTGTTTTTCCTGGGCCTTGTTTTTGTCTTCTGTTTTTTTTAGTGAGAGAAACAACGTGCGAACCACGCGCCGAAATTTTCTACGTGTCGCAGCAGCTTCCGGGGCATTCGCATCTCTGTCTCGCCGTTCATGGCCAGCCTCGCCAAACGAGTTACAAACAAAACTCGCCGCCGATCCGCTCCGCCCACAGTTCCATTTGCTCCCTGCAAAAAATTGGATGAACGACCCCAACGGCCCCATCTTCTGGAACAACGCCTATCACATGTTTTACCAATACAACCCCGGCGCCGCAGTCTGGGGCGATATGCACTGGGCCCATGCCGTTAGCGAAGACATGATCCACTGGCGCCATTTGCCAATCGCCTTAGCCCCTACATCAGGTTGGGACGACGCTGACGGCTGCTTCACCGGAAGCGCCGTCGACGACCATGGCACCGCCACGATTCTTTACACCGGCGTAAAGTCCGTTGCAAAAGAACGCGCCACCCTACGCGACGGCCACAATAATTTTCGCGAAGTGCAATGCCTGGCAACTTCCACCGACCCGCAACTGCGCACCTGGACCAAATGGAAACCGCCAGTAATCCAACCGCCGAATGATCCCACCCTCGCGGGATTTCGCGACCCATTTCTGTGGCGGCAGGGTGATGACTGGATCCTGGGCGTAGCCTCCGGCCATTTCAGAAAGGGCGGCTGCATCCTTCTTTACCACTCCAAAGATTTGCGCAGGTGGGAACCGCTCCACGAATTAACTTCCGGCCACTGGACGGAAAAAGAATCCATCAATCCCGTGGACTCCGGCGAAATGTGGGAATGCCCCGATTTTTTTCCGCTCGGCAAAAAACACGTCTTACTCTATTCCGCCGCGGGCAGCGTCGTCTGGGAATCCGGCGAGTTCGACCCCAAAGAATTGAAATTTCATTCCGAGCGCCGCGGCATCCTCGATCACGGCGCTTACTACGCGCAGAAGACACAACTCGACGCCCACGGCAATCGCATCCTCTGGGGCTGGATCCCGGAAAAACGCCCCGACCCCGAACTCATCGCCGCTGGCTGGGCCGGCTGCATGGCCCTCCCCCGCGTGCTGACTCTCAGCCCCGAAGGCGAACTGGAAATGGCGGTCGCGCCGCAAGCCCAGTCTCTCCGCGAAAAACCCTTCTCGCCTTCGCTACAGAGTCAGCCGGATGTCTCGCTATATGCCTTGTTTGAAGATTTGCGCGCGGAATTGACTTGGGCAAGTTCCGTTTACCCTTTTACTTTGACCCTCGAAGATCGCACTGGCCTGTGGTGGTCCGCAAAAGTTACTGCCGACAATTCTGCCGCGACCTTAACGGTCAACGACACCACAATCGAAATTCCCCGTTCCGATAGCAGCCATTCTTTTCATCTCTTCGTCGATGGTTCGGTAGCCGAGCTGATCGTTGACCATCGTCACGCCGTCACCACGCGCATCTACCGCAAGCCCGAAGGTCCCTTACTTCTCGTTAACACCACTCTTGAGTCCTGCACAGGCTGGCATCTCCGTGCGATATCCTCCGACCGCCTGACGACCTGAAACATTCCCAAAAAACGCCAACTCAAGATTGTCGCTTTCTTTGGAAACATTACCCGCCCCTTCCACGTTACTTCTCCTGAGGTAGAACCACGCATGTTCAACCTAATCTCCGATTTCAAACACGGCCTGCGCATGCTGCTTAAAAACCCCGCCTACACCGCCGTCGCCATCATGGTCCTGGCCCTGGGCATCGGCGCAAACACCGCCATCTTCAGCGTCGTGAACGCCGTACTCCTACGCCCGCTCCCTTTCCGCGATCCCGCCCGCCTCGTGCAGGTGTGGCACGTGCCTCCGCCAAAAAGTTTCCCGGGCATGACCGAGTTCGCCGTCTCCGCCGCCAACTTCATCGACTGGCAAAAGCAAAATCACGTCTTCGACAAAATGGCTATCCTCACAGGTTCCGGGTTAACCCTCACCAGCAATGACCAGCCCGAAGAACTGCAAGGCGCCGCCGTGTCCTCCGATTTTTTCTCCACCATGCAAGCCCGCCCCCTCTTGGGTCGCACTTTCACCGACGACGAAGATCACCCCGGCAAAAATCACGTGATCGTTCTCAGCTGCGGTCTGTGGAAGACCCGCTTCGCTGCCAATCCTGACATCGTCAATCGCACCGTAAATTTCGACGGCGAGCCCTACACCATCGCCGGCGTTATGGGCGAAAAATTCGACTACCCGGATTTCGCCCAATATTGGAAGCCCATGGGCTGGACCGACAAAGAACGCGTCGTGCGTGGCGAACATCACTATCTGGTCGTCGCCCGCCTCAAACCCGACGTCACGCTCTTGCAAGCCCAGGCGGAAATGAACACCATTTCCAGCCGACTCGCCGACCAATATCCTGAAGACGACAAAGGCTGGGGTGCGGTAATCGTCCCCCTGAGAGAAGAAAGAGTGGCCCAGGTTCGCCCATCGCTGCTGATTCTCCTCGGCGCGGTTGCCTTTGTTTTGCTCATCGCCTGCGCTAACGTCGCCAACCTCGTCCTCGCAAAAACTCTCGGCCGTCGCAAAGAAATCGCCGTGCGTCTCGCTCTCGGAGCCAGCCCTGGCCGCGTCATTCAGCAAATTCTCGCCGAAACAATTTTGCTCTCCACCGCGGGCGCGGCTTTCGGCCTCGCACTGGCTCACTTCGGCATTCAGCTAACCGTAAAATTCCTTGCCGGCAATCTGCCTAAATCCACCGAAGTCACTCTCGACGCTGGCGTATTGCTCTTCACTCTCGCTCTGGCCATCACCACCGGATTCCTCGCTGGCATTCTTCCCGCCATCCGCCTCACCAAAACCAACGTCAACGACGCCCTCAAGCAGGGCCTCGGCAAAACCGATTCTGACTCCAGCGGCGGTCGCACCCGCAGCGTCCTGGTCGTCAGCGAAGTCGCCTTATCACTAATGCTTCTCGTCGGTGCCGGCTTGATGATTCGCAGTCTCTGGCAACTCCGCGCTGTCGACGCCGGCTTTGATCCCCACAACATTCTGACCATGACCATGGTCGTCACCGGCAACAAATACTCTCGCCCGATCGATGAGATCGCCTTCTACGACCGTGTTCTCTCCAAAGTACGCGCACTTCCCGGCGTGACTTCCGCGGGCCTCATCGACACACTGCCCATTAGTCAGGACGGCTCCCATCAACCGGTGGCCATCGAAGGCCGCCCCGCTCAGGCCATGTCCGAACAACCGGAAATCGATACACGTTCCATTAGCGCCGGCTACCTGAACACCATGCACATTCCACTGCGTCGCGGCCGCGACTTTTCTTCCGCCGACGCGCCTGATCGTCCCGCAACCGCAATCATCAACGAATCCATGGCCAAGCGCTTCTGGCCCAATGAAGACGCCATCGGCAAGCACCTCACCATGACCTTCAATCCCGGGAAAGTGAGAGAAGTTATCGGCATCGTCGGTGACATAAAACTCACCGGCCTCGACACCGCCAGTTCCGACGCCACCATATATCTACCAATGAGCCAAACCTCCGTTGCGCCATATGAGGACTGGCGTCCGTTTGCCATGCAGCTCGCCGTGCGCGCCACTTCACAACCCGCGAACCTCACCTCCGCGGTGACCGCCGCGATTCATTCGATCGATTCCACGCAGCCCGTAGTAGACGTCATGACCATGGACGATGTCATCGCCAGCTCACTTTCCCAACGCCGCTTCAGCATGCTTTTGCTGGCAGCCTTCGCGATCCTCGCGTTGTTGCTTGCTGCCGTGGGAATCTACAGCGTGCTTTCTTTCGCGGTGCGCCGCCGCGTACGCGAAATTGGCATTCGCGTAGCTCTCGGCGCAGAGATGAAAGATATTTTGCGTTTGGTTGTAACCGAAGGAATGAAACCTGCGTTACTCGGCCTCGCACTCGGGGTAGCCGGCGCGCTCGCCCTAGGACGCGTCGTCGCCAGCTTCATCTACGGCATCGCCGCATACGACCCGCTGACTTTCGCTGCAGTTGCAATGCTGCTTGGTGCTGTAGCGTTGCTGGCCAGCATAATCCCCGCCTATCGCGCAGCCAGAATCGAACCAACTCGCGCTTTACGCGAGGAATAAAGGCACCGGGAGGGAGCCCCACCCTCGGTTTTTGTGGAGGGTGGATCTCGTAACGTGGAAAAATCAATAACCGGCCGCGGAGCTCTACGCGTTTCTTCTTCGTCCGTGTGGTTTGTCGCGACTGACTAATTCCACCACCGCGGAAATTGTCTCCCTGACCAAAAATCTAAGCTTTCCGTGCGATCACTTCCAGGTATTCCGCTTTAACGTGGGTCTGATCGGCCGGTCCTTCGTTATGATCGGCCCAAAGCTTCTCCATATCAGCGGCCAGCCCTAGCTGCCCGGCCGCATCAAGCCGCGAAAAAGCTATCTTGGTCGGTCCGAAATATTCGCGGAATAATTTCACGACGCCTGCAGGCGCGTGTGGATATTTGAATTCCATTTGCCGTCGCGTGGTCTCGATTTCCCAACCTACTTTAGAAAATCGCTCCGCGACAACTTCCTCTTTGCCCCACAACACCGGCGCTTCCAGATTCTCAGGTGGCGGCAAATATCGCGCATTGATCGCGAAGTTCTTGCCAATAAGGCCCGTCGGTGTCCAGTTGGCCAAGGCGATAAATCCATCCACTCGGCAAACCCGCGTCAATTCCGTGACCACTAAAGCAGGACGCGGCGCAAACATGGCCCCAAACATCGAAACCACCGCATCGAATTCTGCTACACCGAAAGGCAGCGCCTCCGCATCCCCTTCGCGAAACTCTACCTTCAACCCTTCGTGCGCCGCTCGCTCCCGTGCTTGTTCCAGCAAATTCGTGGCGATGTCCACCCCAATTACGTTCGCGCCGTCACGGGCCGCCGGAATTGCGGTATTCCCCGTTCCGCACGCTACATCCAGCACATCCGAACCTAGCCGTATCTCGAGTCGCTTGATAAACCGCACTCCTTCTTCTTCGTTATATTTCGCGATTTGACCAAAATCTCCGGCCATCCACGCCGCTTTCATATTTTTCTTCAGCTGCTCCATAGGCGATCCCGAAGTTGCCATGATTCCTCCGAACCGTTACGTTATCACACGCCATCACCACCTCCGTGCACCCAACTGCGCCTTTGCGTTGCCCTTCAGAAACACCGCAACAGTCATGGTTGGATTCTTACCGTCACGGCGCTACCATCTTCACAACGTTGGAATATCCGATCTAGCGATGCCTAAAATCATCGTAAATCTGCTCAGCTGCATCGCAATGTATCTCGCGTCGCTCACCGTTTGCGCCGCTGCGCAAACTCCTAAAACCGCCGCCGAACTCCGCGTGATTATTCTGCACACGCAACATCTCGGGGCCCATGGCATGGGCTACGGCGAAACATCGCTCCACGAACTCGGCACCAGGATTCAACCGGACGATATTCCCGGCTTGATCGAATTGCATTCGCACAAACATTGGCGCACCGGGGCTACCTTTGCCCTTGCCTCGCAATGCCAAGCTTCGATCGAGCCCACCCGTGATGCCGCCATCCAGCACAAAATGCCGTTTTTCGAAGCTCAGGAAGTCATGGATTTGATTGCCGGTTTTGAAGGTTGCTCACCCTACGCGAAGGAAAAAGCAACCGCCATGCGCTCCGAACTAAGCGCCCTGAGCGACGCCGAGCAAGCTAAAGCCGCCGCCGAGAAAAAGAAAAAAGCCGAAAACGACGCGCGCATCCAGCGTAACGGCCTGAAAATCACCGACCCAAAAGAAGCGGCGTCTCTGACCAGGCAAGAGCGTGAAGAGGTCTATCACCGTTCCCTAAAAGCCATGGGACTTGACGAGAGTGGCCCGCTCACACCGCAGCAGCGCGACCTCGTCGATCGGATGTACCGCACCATGGTTCTCGGCGAACCCAGCAAACCTAAGCCGCAATAATTTTCGCTGAGTCCAAAATGTTTCAACCAAGCGTCCGCCGAAAAAACGAGAGCATCTGATATCCCGCGATATAACTAAAGGGTCTAAGCTCCAGCGAATAGTGCCCGCAAGCCAACTCTAGCACCCGCGGATTCGAACCGTGTCGCCGCAGCGAATTCAGCATCTGCTTCGTCAATTCCGGCAACATCGTCGGATCGTACTTCCCATAAACCATGAAGCAGTTTCGATCCGCGCCCATACCTCGCTCGACATAAGGCATCGGGCTGATCGGGGCCCAATATTCCCGCAACTCATCCACCGTCACGTGATGCCGCAAACTTTCCCACACGTGATTGGTAGTCATGCCCTGGCTAACTACGTCCGCATAATAAGTGGAAATGTGAAAGAAGCCGCCCGCGCGAATTGCTTCGTCATGCATCAGCGCAATATATCCGATCGACGACCCGATACTCGTCCCCAGCAGCCCCAGCCGCTTATAACCTTGCTGCTCCAGCCATCGCAAACATCGCCGCGTATCTTGCACAGCTTGTCGATTCGCTTGCAGTGTCAGCCCAATATTCGGCCCGCAGATCTGGTCCGCGCGTTCGTGCCCCTTGGCCATGCGCCGGTCGTGATACGGCATGCTCATCTTTACCGCCGTAATCCCCAACCGCTGAATCCATTCGCAAAGCCCCCGCTGTCCATGCCACTTGGCGTTCCAGTTCGGAAGCACCAACACTGCTGCGCCATTTTTTTTTCCCGGGAAAATCTGCGCGTGAACGATATTGTTTTCCGGCCACGCCGACTCTATGGAACTGGGGAACGTAAGCACATTCTCCCCGTCCACGCGATAATCGGGCGGCGGCGTAGTCGCGAACCATTCGTGACTCGCCTCGATGGCGTGACCCGCATATTGGCGTATATATTCCTGCGGATTCGACTCCGCAACGTTGCCGTCAATATGCTCGAGCCCCCATTCGAAGGGCTGCACGCGCCGGTTATCATCCGTAGTCCACCGGCGATGTTCATACCGTCGAATTTTGCGTTCAAACCATCTCATAGGGGCGCGCTGTGTTAAATAAACAGCTCAACTCCGACGTGAAAAAAATCAGCCAGCTTCTTAGCATGCGTCCGGCTAATCGCCCGCTTCCCGTGGAACACCTCGGACGCAATCCCCTTCGATCCGAACACCTTCCACAGATCTTTTTGTGTTAGATCTCGGGCCTCCATCAAATGTCGTAGAGTCTGACGTGGGCTGGCCTTCGGTATCGGATAGCGTCGCGTCTCATATTCATTGATGAGCACAGTCAGCAGTTCAGCCAATTCTTTTTCTTCCGCTGAACTCTCGGCAAGTTCATCGAGGCGCATCAATTCCCTCGTTAGACGCTCGCATTCCTCTTCCGTGCGAATCACGTGAGGCAACGCCCGACCTAGTAATTGTGCATATGTCTTTTTGTCCAGTTCCGGCGTTGTCGTGGTCATCATTTCCAAGCCCCTTTGTCGTAATCCGAATGCGTCAGTACATGCAACACAAACACCGTTTGCGATATGTAATTCACTGGCGCGATAAGCCGATATTTGTTGCCCGCAATATTGAAAACTGTCCGGCGACCAACCAGATCAGCGTTACCGTACACCTGCTTCATCTCGATTGGAGTTGCCCATTTGGCCTTACGCACAACCCCATACCAGGCTTCCAAACTCGCTTTCGCGTCGGGATGTTCATCCCAGAAACGAATGAGCGCGGCGCGCTTAATGATGCGCATTCGTCAAGGTTCTCATATTGAGAACTGCCCGTCAATTTAATTTCGCGCGATCCGAAATGGCTTTATTGACGTGGCCGCCTGTTAGCCATCCGACACCGCATACTCGCGGTTTCTTGAGGCCCACCGTCGACTGTGGCACAGTCAATCCGTGGTCCTCTTCCTCTTTTTTATTTTTGGAATCATCATCGGCAGCTTTCTCAATGTGTGCATCTCGCGCATTCCAGAGGGCCAATCCATCGTTTCGCCGGGCTCGCGCTGCCCGCGCTGCCTTACCCCTATCAAGCCTTACGACAACGTCCCCATCCTCGGCTGGCTGTGGCTGCGTGGAAAATGTCGTTCCTGCGCACTACCGATCTCCCCTATGTATCCCCTGATCGAGCTAGTCACCGGATTGCTCTTTGTAGGTTGCTATCTCAGCTTTGGCTTGACGGTTGAAGCCTTCAAATGGATTGTCTTCTCCTGCATCATCGTCGTCCTGACCATCACCGATCTGCGCGTGCGCATCCTGCCCGACGCCGTGAATCTTCCAGGCTTCATCGCCGGAGTGATCTTTGCTTACTTCGTTCCCCCAGGCGACGGCACCGCCATCCTGTTAAACGTTCGTCTCTTTCACGGCCTGATTCCAGAAAGCGCACTGGGTATTCTGGACGCGCTTCTCGGCGCCGCTTTCGGTAGCCTCCTCCTCTGGGGCGCCGCTGCGCTCTATAAAGTCATTCGCGGTCGCGAAGGCATGGGCTTCGGCGATGTAAAAATGATGGCCATGGTCGGCACGTTCCTCGGGTTACGCGGCTCCTTCATCACTATCCTGCTCGGCACACTGCTCGGCAGTATTTTGGGTCTTGCGCTGATCCTCGCCCTCTACGCCATCGGCTGGAAACGCCGCCTGGCCGAACGCGCCAGCCGCCGCGGCCTCGGCAAAGTACGTTCCCTGCGTTGGGCCATCGCCACTCAGTACCAACTTCCGCTGGGGACTTTCCTCGGAATTGGCGCGCTGGTCGTAGTTTTTCTCTTCTCCTCCCCAGTAATAAATCTAACCACGCGCACGCCGTAACCCCCCAACCTCTCCTGCGCCGAACGCTGTGCCACACGGAGCACACCCGTTTATCGTTACGCTGCCATCTCACGCCGGTACCTCCACGAAGAGGTACAATGGAATTGGGCATTCATCTGGCGAAATCCGTTATCCGGCCACCCTCGGCGGTAATTCGATCGCAACGGATCTTGGTGCGGAAAGCAGGTTCTATGCGGGCTAAATCACTTTTCTCAGTGGCAGCGCTAGGCTGCGGCATTCTGTTCGCTTCTCTCACGGTGGCGCGCCAACAAGACAACTCTCAGCAAACCGGCGATCCCGTCGCCGACGCCGCCCGTCGCGCGCGCGAAGCCAAGCAGACCGCCCCCAAACCCAAGAAAGTTTATACCGACGACGACGTGAGCAGGCCTAAGCCAGCGCCTGCAGCTACATCCACGACGGGTGATTCCTCAACACCAGATTCTTCCAAGTCGGCGGCGGGCACTGCCTCGAAAACTCCAACTTCCGCAGATCAGGACGCCAAAGCCGAAGCCGACTGGCGCAAGCGTTTCAAAGAACAACATGACAATATCGCTCGCGCGGAAAAAGAATTGGACATCCTGCAACGTGAAGGTCAAAAAGATCAGATTCAGTATTATTCCGATCCGCAAAAAGCCATGACCGAGCAGTACACCCGCAAAGACATCAACGAGAAGGATGCAAAAATTGCAGCCAAGCAGAAGGAAATCGAGCAACTAAAACAAGGCTTGAGCGATCTGGAAGACGCCTTACGCAAAGCCGGCGGCGATCCCGGCTGGGCCCGTTGAATCCGGTTTCCTAAAGCTTTGTCCGTTGCGCGGTGTGAAAAGCCACCGTACCAATCGTCCATACTCGATACTGCACCGTCGTATAACCGACCGACTCCATCAGCGTCTTCAATTGCGTAGGACGAAAGAATCGCGACACCGACCTGGGCAGGTAGGTATACGCGTCGTGATCACCCGACAACATTCCGCCAATACGCGGCAACACGCCGCGAAAATACCATCTATATAGATTGCCCAGAAGGCCTTCCGGCGGCTCCGTAAACTCCAGAATCGCCAACGTCCCGCCCGGTTTTAAAACGCGCATCATTTCCCGCAAACCCACTTCATAGTTCGCCAGATTGCGGAATCCAAACGCCGCAGTCAGCAAATCGAAAGCCGAATCCGCAAACGGCAGCCGCAGCGCATCAGCCTCCAGAAAAGGAATCTTCGCGCCACTCTTAGCCATTGCCTGCACCAGCATCGGATGCGCAAAATCCGCGCCCATCACGCGCGCAGGGCCCACGCGAGCCAGCGCAAGCGCCAAGTCCCCCGTCCCGCAGCACAAATCCAACACCAATGCATCGGGCCGCTTCAAAATCGGAGACAATAATTTCGCCGCTCTGGCGCGCCACACTCGATCCAGTTGCAGTGATAACAAATGATTCAGCAGATCGTATTTCGGCGCGATCTCCGTAAACATCTCGCGAACCTTTTGCGACGCCTCCGCTTCCGTATGGGTGCCCAGCGGTTGTGTTCCCTTTACCGGAGCAGCCGTTTCAACCATAGGACTTCCCAGTGCCATGCATTTTTTCTGCTCGACCCAAAACCTTCGGCGTTAATCGCATTGCGCGCTGCAGCGCGTTCATCGACACCACTTCGCTCGAATGCGCCTCGCCGATGTGCGGCGATACAACAAATCGCAATTTCCCAGCTCGCGTCTTTTTGTCGGAGAACATCGCCGCGATAAGTATTTTGTGCGCGACCCGAGGCCAATCTGGGATTTTGCCCATTCTGCGTATCAAGAACACCATCCGCGAGACATCATCGTTCCTGGTGATTCCCAATTCGCGCCCCAGCAGCACCGCCGCGATCATGCCCCACGCCACCGCTTCGCCGTGCAGGTAGCGCCGGTACTTCGTCACACTCTCCAATGCGTGTCCGAAGGTATGACCGAAATTCAAAATCTCGCGCAATCCGGACTCACGCTCGTCACGACCCACAACATCCGCCTTAATCTCGACGCAGCGCGGTATCAAGTAATCCATGGCGTCGTGATCCTTGCGCAGCAACTTCTCCATGTTCTGCTCTAAATAAGCAAACAACTCCGCATCCGCGATCACGCCGTACTTTATAACCTCGGCTGTCCCACTGCGAAACTGTCGCTCCGGCAGAGTCTTCAACAAATCTGTATCAATCAGAACTAACCTCGGAGGATAAAACGCCCCGGCCAGGTTCTTCCCTTCCAGCAAATTCACGCCCGTCTTCCCGCCAATGGAGCTGTCTACCTGTGCCACCAGCGTCGTAGGCACATGTACCAACGCCACCCCGCGCAGATAAATTGCCGCCACAAATCCGGCTACATCGCCAACAACGCCGCCTCCCACCGCAATAATTAGTGATTTACGATCCGCCCCCGCGCGCGTCAACTTGCGGCATAGCGCTTCCACTGTTCGCGTGTTCTTCTTCGTTTCGGCATCGTCAAACAAATGCACATTTTTCCGAGCGTCGCGCGAAAGAATTGGCTTTACTGCTTTTCCCGCCGCGCGCCAAACTTTGAGCGACGTCAGCACATGCACGCTCGAGAATTCGCCCAGCTTCGCGATCTCTGCGGCCGCGTTGCGCAAAACTCCGGCGCCGCATAAAACGGCGTACTCTCCCGCAGCCGATCGCACTCGGATTATTTTTACTGTCATTGTAGACGGAAACGATAACAACTATTTTGAATGTAGCATACGGCCCCGATCAGCTCGCCAGCAGCCGGAACAATTATTTCTTCTGAAGCTCGTTCACTGTTTCCAGAAATACGTGCCCGCTGATCGCCAGGCTCCGCGCGCTGATTTTATCCAGCGTATCATCCGCGGTATGCCAGAACGGCACGTCCTGCTCCCGATCAAAATCGATCACATCCATGGACGGAACTTTGCGTTTCAAAAACGAATCATGATCGTCTTGCGCGCCACTCGAGGCGTTCACAAATATGTCCGAGTATCCGAGCCGCGCAGCAGTAGCCCACATCAAGTCCACCAGCGTTTTGGTCGACGACTCCTCTCGCGCAAAGTGCAAAGACCGGCTGCCCACCATGTCCGCCAGCAAAAACGCTTTGATCTTCGAAATATCCCCGCTAGCAGCAAATCGCGCCGCCATCTGCCTGCTCCCGTAGCGGCTATCCGTGTTGCTCCAGGCTTGCATCGCTTCTTCGCCATCAAAAAACGCAATCCACACCGCGTGTTTTCCATGCATACCGCAAAGCAGCCTCGCCAATTCCAGCATCACCGCAGTAGACGACGCGCTGTCATCCGCTCCGACAAACGTAATGTCATGCCGCAACAGCGAATCGTAGTGTGTACCCAGCAGAATAATCGACGAGTCATCGCCAGGAATCTTCACCAAAATATTCTTCATTGGCAGCCGCCCGACGGGAGTATCCGCGTTAAACGCATCAACTTCCGTCGTGCACCCGTCGCTCTTCAACTGCGTCAATATATAGTCCTGCGTTTGCGCGATCGCTTGCGAACCCGACGGCCGCGGCCCAAACGCGACTTGCTTGGACACATGTTCGAACGCACGTTTACCGTCAAATCCACCTGTGCTCTGTGGAGCCGGAGCATCGTCTGCGCCGCCCTGACCTGCGTTCGACGCAGCTGCGCTCACGGCCGCAGGATTCCCAGCCGCACCGTTCGCCTCACCGCTGTTCGCCTTACACCCCGTTAAACTGAAAAGCCCGGCACACAAAAAAAGCGCAACGTGTGCGCTTAATTTCCACGCCGCCCACGCGTGCATCTCAAAATCACATCTCACTCCACTCGCTTTCGAACCCACCTAATGCGCCTCCGCAGCCGGAGTTCCAGCAGCCCCCGCTGCCAGCCGCCTGTTCCGTCTACCCACCACCAGCGCCGACACCCCGATCCCCGCAAAATACAAAAGCACCATCGGCGCCATCACCAGCAACATCGTTAACGCGTCCGGAGTCGGCGTAACAATCGCCGCAAGAATCGAGATCACCAGGATGGCGTATTTCGAATTAACAAATAAAAATTTCGGCGTCACAATTCCAAACAGCGTCAAAAAGAAAATCAGCACCGGCAGCTCGAATACCAGTCCCGCTCCCAGCAACACCATCAGCGTCAAATCAAAATATTCATTGATGCTGATCAGCGGTACCACTGGACCCTGAAAGCTGATCAAAAACTTCAGCACCTTCGGCAACATCATGAAATACCCGAATCCAATTCCCGCCAAAAATAAAATCACCGTAGAAAACAGAAACCCCGTCGTGGCGCTCCGTTCGTGCTTGTACAAAGCCGGCGCAACAAATAGCCAGAATTGATACAGCACCACCGGGGACGCCAGTACGATTCCCAGATAAATCGAAAGGCTGATCAACAAACTCAGAAATCCTGTGGGATTGGTGTACACCAACTGCTGCGTCAGGTGTTGGTCCGCCAGCGCCTTCAACATCGGCTTGGTGATCCACGAAACGAAATGCGGAGCCACAAACCATCCGACGCCCGCACCGATCCCCACCGCGATTAGCGAGGTAATGATTCGCTTGCGCAGCTCCACCAGGTGTTCAAAAAATGTCATCTGTCCGCCAGGATCTTCCGGCGGTGTTGTCGGCATAATCGTTGCTTCAGGCGGGTTGCTGGTCATGAGGAACATCAATACTGACTACGTGACCTGCTGTTTCACGGGCGGTTTTTGAACTGCCTCCACTTACATCCGTGTCAACGCCATCGGTTTGCGCTGCTGCTCCGTTCGCGCCTTCTGTCGTCGTCTCCGTAAAACCCGCTGTAGACCGCGCCACCGATTCCGCCACCGGCGTAACCACCAACTCCGCGGTTCCCTCCGTCACGCGCGCATCAATGGGCTCCCCAAAAGCATCCGCCACCGGACTGGCCGGCGCCGCATGATCAGTCGCGGTCGGACTAGCGCCTCCGCCAACCCAGAACTGCCCCGCCCCGCTCGCAGGCGTTTCCGCGCCAGCAGGCGTAGCAAGCGTCGCCGCCTGCACCGGCGCCTCATTCGCAGCCTTCGCCGCGGCATCCGCAGCCTTCTTGCGTTCCACCTCGCGCACCTGCCGCTCCATATCCTTCATCTCTTGCTCAAACGCCCCGCGAAAATCCGCCGACGCTTTGCGAAATTCGGCCATTAATTTCCCCAAGCTCCGCGCAAGCTCCGGCAGCTTCTGCGGCCCAAAGACCACCAGCACAATCACAAACACCACCAGCATGTGGGGAATACTTAGCATGGACTCCCTGGTAGCCGTTTTCGCGGCCATCTGCATCATAGAGAACGGTGTCAAACGCTGTCAAACCCACGCGTGGCGCGTCCAAGCTATAGAGTACGTTGTGTTACAATTGGTTGGATGCCCACTTCCCCGAGGTCCGCATGAAATCACAGTTTCGTGGCCTGGTGCTTGTAATCACAGTCCTGCTCCTATGTGCAGTCCTCGGAGCCATTTACGGACCTAACGTCCGTGCCACCAGTTCCTCGGCCGACGATTACCAGTCCGCCGTGCACGATTTCACCCGCGTCCTCGACGTGGTTCAGAACAATTACGCCGAGCCCGTCGACGTAGACAAGGCCGTCTACCAGGGCGCCATTCCCGGCATGCTGCGCATGCTTGACCCGCATTCCAATTTCTTTGATGCCAAGCAGTTTGCGTTGCTCCGCGAAGATCAGCGTGGCAAATATTACGGCGTCGGCATGGTCGTAGCCCCGCGTGAAAATCATACCGTGGTTATGGCCCCTTACGTTGGCGCACCCGCCTACAATGCTGGCCTCCGCCCCGGTGACGTCATCGTAAAGGTCGATGAAAAAGCCACCGACGGCCTCACCACCAGTGAAGTTGCCGACCTCCTCAAAGGTCCCAAGGGCACAGTCGTAAAAATCACCGTGGCCCGCGAAGGTTATTCCGAGCCGCTGGTCTTCACCGTAACGCGCGACGAAATTCCGCGACATTCCGTGGACATCGCCTTCCTGCTCAAGCCCGGCATCGGCTACATTCGCCTCTCCGGCTTCAACGAAACCACCGACCGCGAAATCGCCGAAGCCCTCAAGCAGCTCAACGCCTCGCAACTCGATGGCCTCATCTTCGACATGCGCGGCAACCCCGGCGGCCTGCTCAATGAAGCAGTGGCCGTCGGCGATATGTTCCTCGACAAAAATCAATTGATCGTCTCGCATCACGGCCGCAGTTCACCTAATCGCCCCTACTACGCGGTGCGCGGCAATCAAGGCGTAACCGTTCCGCTCGTAATTCTTGTAAACAATAATTCCGCCTCCGCCACCGAAATCGTCGCTGGCGCCGTCCAGGATCACGACCGCGGCCTCATTGTCGGCGAGACCACTTTCGGCAAAGGCCTGGTACAAACCGTCACGCCGCTCAGCGAAAACACCGGCCTCGCGCTAACTACCGCGCGTTACTACACCCCCAGCGGCCGCCTGATTCAGCGCGATTACAAATCCATCTCTCTGTACGAGTATCACTACGAGCGCAAAGTCCCCGAGCATCCCACGGAGATCAAGCTTACCGACAGCGGCCGCCAGGTCACCGGCGGCGGCGGCATCACCCCCGACATCGTCGTGGCCGCGCCCAAGCTGAACAAATTTGAAGAGTCCCTTTTCCGCGCCGACGTTTTCATCCCGGTAGAAACTGGAGTCGGCGGCTTTACGCGCTACTACCTCGGCACCAAGCCAGCCATCACCAAGCAATTTGAAGTGGACGACGCCGTCATGAAATCCTTCCGCGATTATTTGAACAAGCACAACGTCCACTACACCGAACCCGAAATGGCCGAAAATCAGGACTGGATCAAGCGCAAAATAAAACAAGAAATCTTCATGTCCGCCTTCGGCCAACAGGAAGGTTTCAAGGTATTACTCGAAGCCGACCCCCAAGTCCAAAAAGCCGTCGACAGCATTCCCCAAGCCCGCGCGCTATACCAAAACGCTCGCAAAATCGTAGCCCAGCGCACCGGCACACCGATCGATCAACCGTAGATCGGTTTTTCCTTCTGTTATTCAGGGTGCCCAAAGCCCGACTTTTAGCCTGGGCCTTGAAATCGCAGTGTCCTTCATCCGCGCCAGATAAATCAATCTATCGTGAGCTATACCCGACTAGCTCCGGCTCCGCGTTCTGTCTCTGCTCACTAATTTCTGCGCCGATTTGCCAGAAGTACATATCGACTAACTTCATAAGCGGATATTTTATTCCGCCAACGCACTCAATAGTACGTAAGGCCGAGTACCCGAGTTACCGTTTTTTGCATCTCACGAAACTGTCGTCGCTTTCGCAGAGAATTCACAATAGGCTGCGCACGTGTTCGGGATAAGCAGTTTCATTCCGAGCGCCACAACTCATATGAAAATACACTTCTTAATTGCATATTTCGGTATAAGCGATAAAACCTGCTTATAAATTTCCTCTGTTTTAGAAATCGAATCTCTTTGAAATAAAAAGCAATAATTTCCTTCCGAATTTCTCTCAGCAATGGCCGCCGGATTGCTCCTCTCGTGTGCCCGCTACTTGGTGTTTGCGGCTCACCCGATCGGAGACTCGTCGTGACTAAAATAGCTTTTCAAATAATCACAGTTATTTTTCTTTTGGGGTTCTTAACTTTATGTGGAGCCGATGCTCAACAAGACGTGGCTTCACTAACCGGCGAAGTCACCGATTCTTCTGGCGCGCAAGTGGCCAACGCTTCCGTCAAAATTCTGGATACACGCACGGGATCTGAAATCGAGACGAAAACCGAGAGCGATGGCTCTTACCGTTTTCTGCGCCTTCAACCAGGCCCTGGGTACACATTAACCGTCGGCAAGGACGGATTTCAGACCTCCAGCATTACAAATCTATATCTCGCGGTCGCCACCACCCGCACGCAAAATGTTCAACTCGAGGTTGGCGGCGTGAATCAAACTGTCGAGGTCATCTCCGAAGGTTCGGTTACCCTGAACACCACCGACAGCACTATCGGCAACAATTTCGATCTGCGAGCTGTCGGTTCCCTGCCCATTGAATTCCGTGATGACCCGTCCGCATTGCTGCGCCTGCAGCCCGGCGTGGTCAACGCCCAAAGTGAACAGACTGGCGCCAACAGCGCCAGCGATCCCAGCGGCAGCCGCGATGGCTCCGTGGCCGGCGCACGCGCCGATCAAAATAACATTACCGTCGACGGCATCGACGCCACGGACTTCGCCTTCGGGCAATCCTTCAGAACCCAAGCCGCGGTTCCCGTCGAATCCGTTCAGGAATTCAGCACTCAAGTGGCGGACATCACTCCCGCCTATGGCGGTCGCGGTGGCGCTCAGACCATCATCACCACCAAGAGTGGAACAAATGACTGGCATGGTTCCGCGCACGAATACAATCGCACCGCTCTCACCGAAGCCAATACTTTTTTCAATAACGCCGCCGGCGTTCCGCGTACAAATCTGGTTCGCAACCAGTTCGGCGCGGATCTGGGCGGCCCTGTGAAACACGACAAATTGTTTTTCTTCTTCGACTATGAAGGCCGCCGCGACGCGCAACAAATAAACGAACTCCAGCTCGTGCCGTTGCCTCACGTAAAGAACGGCCAGCTCGCGTACATCAATGCCACCAGCACGGCCACCGGAAATCCTTGCCCGACCAACAGCCGTGTTACCTCGCAAGACGTCAGCACCGATTGCGTCACAATTCTTTCTGCCGCCCAGGTCGCCGCGCTCGACCCCTGCTCACAGGCCGGAGGTTGCCCCAACTCGCCAGGCTTCGCTGCGCCGGGCGTAGCTCCAGCTCTGCTGAATTTGTTTCAGAACCGCTACCCCGCTCCTAACGATTTTGCTTCCGGAGACGGAATCAATACCGCCGGATTTCGTTTCAACGCTCCTAACCCGCTCGATGAAAATTCCTATCTTGGCCGCTTCGACTTCAACATAAGCACCAAGCACAAATTATTTGGTCGCGTGAACTTCCGCAACCAGGATTCTATTAATCAACTCATTCAATTTCCCGGTGACCCGCTCACCGGCCCGAACATCGTCCGCGATTACGCGTGGGTGATCGGCGAAACCTGGGCCATCAGCCCGAGAACCGTCAATCAACTGATCCTCGGAGAAACCAGATCCAACCTTGATCAACCTATTCTTTTCAATCCCTCCGGCGGCATGGTCGAGCTCAGCTTTTTCGGCGGCGCGCTGGCCACACCCTTTGCGCGCCAAAGCCAGATCGGACACATCAGCCCGGTTCCAACTTTTCGCGACGACGTCACTTTGCTTCGCGGCCACCACACCATCCAATTCGGCGCCCAATTTAATCCCACAAAAGTTCGCAGCACCTTAACCAACAATTTTGACTTCATCCAGGAAGGCCTCGGCGGGAGCATTGCCAGCCTCCCCGCCAACCTGCGTCCCGCCAATATTCTTCAAGATCCCGGCGGCATCGCTGCAGCAAACTGGGACAACTTTTTCGTGGGCGCGCTCGGCATCATCAACAACGACCAAAGCGCCATTACCTATAACAAAAACGGCACGGTCGTTCCGCAAGGAACAGAAACGCATCGCCGCGACTATCGCTCCAATCTCTACGCTGGTTACGTGCAAGACACTTGGAAAATGCGCAGCGATTTAACCGTCACCGCCGGCGTGCGTTACCAGTTCGCGCAGGTTCCTTACGAAGTGAATGGTCTTCAGGCCAGTTTCTCGAATACCACTCTGAGCCAGATTTTGCAGACTCGTTTCGACAATGGGATCAATGGAGTTTCTGGGCCGCACGTCACCCCCGAACTCACCTATTCACTCAGCGGACAAGCAAACCCTGGCACTCCCGATTTGTATGATCCCGACAAGCTCAACTTTTCACCGCGCCTCGCCCTCGCCTGGAATCCGTCTTTCCGCGGCGGCCTGTTCGGTTCTCTCTTCGGCGATCGCAAAACCGTGCTGCGTGCGCAAGCCTCGCTGATTTACGACCAGACCGTAATCAACGCCATCACCAATCTCGAGGATCAGGGCAACTACGTCTTCGGCAACACCGTGGCCACAAATTTTGGTGGTGGCGGCGCAAATGCATCCTTGCAATCCGACCCGCGCTTTAATTCCCAGAGCGCCGTGCCCTTTCCTGTCGCCGTGCCACCCTTTACTAACACTGTTACGCCCAACGCGATCTTCAATTACGGCGTAGACAATCATCTGCACACGCCGTACTCGGAAACATTTTCTCTGGGTGTGCAGCGCGAATTGCCTGGCGGCTTCCAGGTCGAAGTCGATTTCTTTGGCCGCTACGGCCGCAGACTCTTCGCCCTGGCTGACGCCGCCCAGTTGGTCGACTTCACTGACCCAGCCTCCAAGCACACCTTCGGAGGTGATACCACCACGCTGGAAAATTTGGCGCACCAGAATGTCTCTCCTTCCAACGTCGCTCCTCTGCCCTTTTTTGAAAATCAGCTCCAGGCCGGAACGGGCCTCACCTGCCCGCAGATCAATCAACAGATCTTCGGCACGCCGTTCAACACCTGCACGCAAGCGGTCTACGCCCTCAATCAAACCGCTCTGCAGCAGGGCAACATCGGTGGCGTGGCTCTGGGCATCTTCGGTCTCGTGCCGCCCAACGTGGTCATCCCCTCGCAATTTTTTGTCAACGCTTTGGGTACCAACAAGGGCTACTCCTCCTACAACGCCATGTTCCTGACTGTGCGCAAACGTCTGTCGCATAACCTCCAACTGGATTTCAACTACACCTATTCTCATTCCATCGACAACAGCTCCGTAATCGCCAATAACAACGGCAATTTCATCTCTGGCGCAACGCAGGTACTGTGCAACGCTTACGATCTCAGCGCCTGCAAAGGCAATTCGGAGTTCGACGCCACTCATCAGATCACCAGCGACTTTGTCTATGACCTGCCCATCGGCCGTAAACAATTTCTCGCTCGAAATGCTCCTCGCTGGCTCGACGAAATCATCGGCGGGTGGCAAGCCTCCGGGATAATCACCTGGCGCACCGGACTGGCCTTGGACGCTGTCGGTGGCGGCAGTTCGTTCAGCCTCGCTGCCGACCAAGGCGTTAATTTCACTGGCTCGCCTTCCGCAGTAAGAAGCAACATCCACACTGATTCCAGTGGTCAGGTTCAGTTCTTCGCCGATCCCACGGCAGCTGCGGCCGCTTTTTCGCCCATCACGGGACTCACCGTCGGTAGCCGCGATACTCTGCGTGGCCCACACTTTTCCAATTTCGATTTGGGCGTCGCCAAAAACTTCCCCCTCTTTGGCGAAAAATACAAACTGCAGTTCCGCGCCGACGCTTTCAATGCCTTCAACCACCCGAACTTTGGTTTGCCCAATACCGGCGTAACCACCTCAACCTTCGGCGTAATCACCAACCTGGCCGGCCAGGAACCTGCCCGCGTCATGCAATTCGCGCTGCGCTTCGACTTCTAAAATCGCGGCGTTACTCAAAACCAAAAGCCTGGCACGCGGATCTCGCGCGCCAGGCTTTTCGTACCAGGAGTCCATCCGGCGAGGACTGCTGTTGCTCTTTCTTTTATCTTTACTGGAACTTCGAACCGTCGAATCTCAGATGCGTCAAATACAACTCAAATCCAGCCCCCGCTGCCTCCTCGGCCTTTTCAAGGGAATGTGTGCGATCCGCGTTGAGGAATCTGCACAAGCCTGCATCGAGCATCGCTTTAACCAAAGCGACCGCTTCTTGCACTCCCACAAACTCAATTTCACTCTCCGACACGCCCACCACAACGGCAGTATCCAGCTCACGCGCGGCCTCGCCTACAGCCTTCAATACCGTCAGTTCAGAGAAATTGAAGTGCCCCACCGCCACTCGCCGCTTCTCTGCATCTTGGAGAACCTCTCTCAGTGTCTTCATCGTAGTTTCCACCTGCGTCTGCATATCATGTCGCCCAGTTCCGCTTGATGATAAAAACTGTCTTGTCGTCGATACCATCTTGTTCCCCAATCTGTCGGCGACGGTCGTCTTCTCTTAGAGCGTGCTCGAGCAACGCATTGCAGATGTCCTTTGCTGGTCGCTGGTAGTTCTCGCGCATGACTTCCTCGAGCCGCTGGCGAACTTCTCTGTCGCTGCCGTCATAAACTCCGTCTGTATAGAGAAAGAATATGTCCCCCGGACTCATCAGTGTTAGCTCGGCTATATGAGAGGTTTTCACTGGTCTCGTACGGGAATCCAGTGACAAATACCTGTTGCGATCCGGGTGATCTTCTGGGATCTGCACGCCAAGCGGAAGGAATTGCACCATCCGACTTCTGTCAATGTCCATAAACTTGCGGTATTCGGCGGAAAAGACCAAGGGAGGGGGATGTCCGAAATTCACGAATCGGAAGAACCCATAAGGGCGCACCTCACCGTATAGCATAGTCGCAATCTCCTGGGCGTTCTCTCGCTCACTCCTGCCGAGCGCATTGCGGGCCGTGACCGACAGCGCCAGCCGCAAGTTGATCCTCTCAAATAACTCTGGCGTCGTTTTTCCGCGGTGATCGAGTTCTGAAAGCATGAGTGCATGAAACGTGTCGTGGACCGTGGACGCGATTTTCGCTGAAATGATTCCATGCCCTTGGGCGTCGACCAGTAGGACTCCCGCAGTGCTGTACAACTCTCGCAGATCTTCGGCAACCCGTACCTGCTCCGAACTCCGTGCGGCTCTGTACTCTCTCTCTAGCTCTGATTTGTCGCCCGACCTTGATTTCAGCCACTCCACATGGTCGTCCACCGAATTGCGCGGCAGCGCCCCTAATGGCAGAGGCTCCAGATACTCCTGCGATCGCTTCAAGGCCCGCTGAATGCGCGCATCAATGTCGTAGCGTTGTTGAAAGTTTATGTACTCGAACAGATCGCCGCCGACCGTTCCTGCGGGAATGGAAGAACCGTACATCTCGATGCCCTGCAGATGCGGGATCGCACCCTCCACGGGCATGAGTCGCTTGCGCAGATATTCATCAATGGTCGGAGGAGTGTAGGGTGTGCTCATAGCAAAATCTCGGGAGGAATCCCCGACGTCCGTCGAGCTTGATTCCCCTCCCTGAGGATGCACTCGGTGTGAGTTGGTTTTAAAGCTACCTCGCTAACTGCGTAGTTTACACGTCAATCAGAGCACATTTTTTGTCGGCTTTAGTTTTCGCTACCGGACCACGTTGACTAGCTCCCAGATTCGCGCGAGATGGTGGTCATCGTGTTCGGCGACAAAATACAAGTGGTCTACAAGACGCATTGGCGTCTTCAAACGCGGGTGTGGAATGGTGCGAGCAAATAGTGGTGGGTCCAACTCGTCCACACGTTTCAGCAGTCTTTCTCGTGCAGCGCGGAACGCAGCCAGAATCTGTTCTAGTGGGCGCGCGTTGTGGTTCGCTTCGTCGGTTTTTCGATTCTTCAAGTCTGCCACGATGAGTTGGACGCTGGCCGCCACGTAATCGTCCACTCGTGTCAGCCACAGTGGTTCGAGGTCCAGCAAGTGACCGGCGTGTTCCTGGGCCGACCACTTTTCTTGCGTTTTCTCGATCAGGGTTTTGTTAGAACGTCCGCGAAGCGCCTCTTCAAGTCTGGCCGGAGTTCCGCGCAGACGTGCGCACAGGTTCGGTCGCAGCTCGAGCGGAAATGAAAACTCGAACTTGCGTTCAAACCACAATGGGATCTGACTCATGGATTCGGTCGAATTAGAGCATGGTTTGTCTTGCGCTGGCCAGTCCCGTAGCGAACACCTGCGACGCCGGAGGCGGCGTCCAAACGAGGGCACAGCACTAATCCTTCAACATTTCCTTGTGACGGCGCAGCGCTAAACCGAGACGCGTGGCTCGCAAATACCCGCTAGTAGATAGTGTCTCGGTCACAAACCCCTGAATATCGTAAGGTTCATTGCTCTTCGCCAACACAAACGTGAAGCGTCCCGGCCTTGAAGCAAATCCGTCATTTCCACGTTGTCGGAGGCATTGACAGAAAGGAACGCTTGCACGGTTTTCCGATGCATCTTTCCGTAGCCGGGACACCTTCGGAGGGCGTAATGGCGGGGCCAACAGAATTCCAAGGATCCAGATCAGCCACTTCTTTCACCAAACGCAACCTACTCATCATTACCAGAGCGTCAGCAGAAACCGCCAAAAGGAGCCAAGCTTGTCCCGCGGCCGCGGCCTCGGCGATTTGAGGTTGACGCGAGATTGCGGCGGGCGTATGGTTTTGCGCAGAAATGGAATTGAAATCGGAAATTCCGATTCAATTAGGTTTTGTCTGCAATGAAAGGTTGGGAAAACATTATCGAGCCAAGTTGGACTTTTCTTCCGCGGGGAGCAGGTCCTGGTCGCGCGGGTTTTGTTAGAAGTGGTTGAGACAGGACCAGAAGCCAAGGTCCGGTTTCATTCCTGCTGCTGCACCCCTCGTATATTGGTCAAATCACGAGGTGAGGAGTAGACAAGATGCAATTCGGAAAATTTCATGGGTGGGCATTTATCGCGCTGGGCGTCTTGTTAATGTTCGTTCAGGGGGTAATTTGGCTTCCGATTCTGTTGTCAGTGGAGAATCCGCACAGGCCCGGCGCGGTCCCCCCCGTGACGACTCCTCTGCCTTGCATCGTTGGTGGGCTATCCCTGATTTTTGGCGTCGTATTATATCTAACCAATCGGAACAAGCCCCAGGAGTAAGTCGTTTTCTGACGCCGAGTCCTGTGAACACAGCTAGACGAATTGTTGTGGCCTCTTTCTCTTTTTGTGTCTCCTTAGTGTCAGAAGAAGAAGCGCTTAATTTGGATCGACCAACGGGAAAAGTCGATACGCTCGGTACAGCAGGCAGGTGCCAAAGACAAGGAAAGAGTGAAGCAAGAGCCAGGCGCGCTCTCAAAATGGCAAAGTTGAAGCGGGCTGATCATGAACCTAAGCCCACAGGCAAAGCATGTATGACGCAAAGGAGGCTCAGGTGGTGATCGAAAAGTGGCGGGTGGACTACAACACGAAAAGGTTGCACAAAGCTCGGCTACAATCGGTGTAGAATGCCGCCCGACCAGAAATTCAAATCGGACATCGGGTTCAGATCCGCAGTATTGGAGGAAGGTTCATGATCGTCGGAGTTCCGCGAGAGAGCTTTCCGGGAGAGCGGCGCGTTTCGTTGGTGCCCGCGGTGATCCCTAACCTGGCGAAAGCAGGCCTCGAAGTCGTGGTGGAAACGGGAGCGGGCGTCGAAGCCGGCTACCTCGACGCCGACTTCGCTGCCAAAGGCGCAAAAATTCTTCCGCAGCGTGCCGAGGTTTTCCGCGCCGCCGATATCCTCGTTCAGGTGCTCTGCTACGGCTCCAACGACCGCACCGGCGAGTCCGATGTTCCGCTTTTCAAGCGTGATCAAGCGCTCGTCGGATTCCTACGGCCGCTCGGATCGGCGGAAACCATCCAGACCATCGCTGGCAAAGGTGTCACCTCGTTCTCGGTGGAATTGATGCCGCGCACTACTCGGGCGCAGAGCATGGACGCACTTTCCTCGATGGCCACCATATCCGGATACAAAGCTGTGCTGATTGCCGCCGATGCGCTGCCGAGGATTTTCCCCATGCTAACCACCGCAGCGGGAACAATTACGCCGGCGCGCGTGCTGATCCTTGGCTGCGGAGTCGCCGGACTGCAAGCCATTGCTACGGCGCGCAGGCTCGGCGCCGTGGTGTCCGCATACGATTTGCGGCCTGCCGTGAAAGAGCAAGTGCATAGCCTTGGCGCGCGCTTCGTCGAGTTGCCCATCGAAGCCAAAGACGCGCAGGATGCCCGCGGCTACGCGACGGCGCAGGGCGAAGACTTTTACCGCCAGCAACGCGAACTCCTCGGAAAAGTCATCGCGGAAAGTGACGTGGTAATTACTGCCGCCGTAATCCCCGGCAAAAAATCTCCAGTCTTGGTGACCAAGGAAATGGTCGCGGGCATGGCGCCAGGTTCGGTGCTCGTCGATCTTGCCGCCGAGCGCGGCGGCAACTGCGAACTCACGCGCGCGGGCGAAAAAATCGTCGAGCACGGCGTCACCCTCATCGGCTGGTTCAACCTCGCCAGCACAGTGCCGTACCACGCGAGCCAGATGTACGCCCGCAACCTTACGGCGTTTCTTCTCCATTTGGTGAAAGATGGAAAACTGCAGCTCGATACTAAAGATGAGATCATCCGCGATACGCTACTCACCTACGGCGGCCAAGTGGTGAACGCCAGGCTCCGCGAATTTTTCTCTCTGCCGGCTTTAGCAATCAAGGAGGGTGCATAAATATGAAGCTGGACCTGCTTACCGGCCTGTACGTTTTCATGCTCGCGGCGTTTATCGGATTCGAAGTGATCCGCCGCGTCTCTCCATTGCTGCACACGCCGCTAATGTCGCTGACCAACGCGCTGGACGCTATCGCCGTGGTGGGCGCGATCATTCTGGTAGGCGAGCACAAGAGCAACCTTGCGGTGATTCTCGGCACTATCGCCATTGTCGCGGCCACCAGCAACGTGGTAGGTGGATTCATCATCACCGATCGCATGCTCAGAATGTTCAAATCCAGCGGGCCAAAAAAAGTATGACTAACTTTATCGCCACGGACACCCTCATCGAGATTACTTATCTCACCGCCACAGCGCTGTTCGTTCTTTCGCTGAAGTGGTTGAGCTCCCCGGCGACCGCCCGGCGCGGTGTGTTTGCCGGCGAGTTGGGCATGCTGCTGGCAGTTGTTGGAACGTTGTTCCACCACGGCATCGTGGACTACAAGTGGATTGCCATCGCGCTGGTGCTCGGCACCATCATCGGCGTGCCGCTCGGCAACGTGCAGATGACCGCGGTACCGCAGCGGACCGCGCTGAGCCACGCCTTCGGAGCGCTGTGCGTCACTCTGGTGGGCACGTCGGAGTTTTATCTCCGCGCGCCCGATATTTCGCCCTTCATGATGGCTGTGCTCGCCATGGAAGTGATTCTTGGCTCGCTGACCTTCACGGGCAGCTTGATGGCCGCTGGCAAGCTGCAGGAAATCCTGCCGCAGCGGCCCATCACTTATAAAGGACAAAACTTCGTCAACCTGGGACTCCTGAGTGCGGCGGTGATCGTTGCTGGCGTTCTGGTCGTGCATCCCGAACAGATGCGGCTGTTTCCAGTGCTGATTATTGTTCCGCTGGTATTTGGCGTGATGCTGATCATTCCCATCGGTGGCGCGGACATGCCCACGGTCATTTCGCTGTTGAATTCCTACGCCGGACTTTCCGCCGCGGCCATGGGATTCGTGCTGAGCAGCAAGTTGTTGATCATCGCTGGCGCCCTCGATGGCTCTTCTGGCTTTATTCTCTCGGTTATCATGTCCAAGGCCATGAATCGCTCGTTCACAAACGTTCTCTTCGGCGGCTTTGGACAAATTCAGACCAGTGCAGCGGCTGCGGAAGAAGCGCGTCCGGTAAAAAGCGCGACGCCAGAAGAAGCTGCCGGAATTCTCGCCTCTGCCAGCAAAGTGGTTATCGTTCCCGGCTACGGCATGGCCGTCGCGCAGGCTCAGCACAAAGTGCGCGAACTCTACGATTCCTTGACCAAACGTGGCGTGGACGTCACCTTCGGCATTCATCCCGTCGCCGGCCGCATGCCCGGCCACATGAATGTGCTGCTGGCCGAAGCCGACATTCCTTACGACAAGCTCCTGGAGATGGATCTTATCAATGGCGACCTTCCGCAAACCGATGTGGCTCTCGTGATCGGTGCCAACGACGTCACCAATCCCGCGGCTCGCACGGATGCGGGCAGCCCCATCTACGGCATGCCCATTCTCGATGTGGATAAGGCGCGCACCGTAATGGTCATCAAGCGCAGCATGGCCGCAGGCTTCGCCGGTATTGATAACCCGCTCTACTATCTCGACCGCACGCTGATGCTCTTCGGGGACGCCAAAAATTTCGTCGGCAACATCGTCCGCGAACTCTCCGGCAGCGACGGCCACCGCTAGTTCTCGATTGTGAGGGTCGGAGTTTTAGAGTCTGTATCGCGCCGTGCCCCCTGCAGCTGCTGACTCTGCTTTATCTGTCATCCGAAAAAGGATTAGCCAGAGAAATACTAGAGCGGTGCTATGAAATCGCTAAATCCAGCGTATAATTCCGGGCGTGGCAACGAGCATGAAATTGTGAAGTCCGCCGGAATGGTACCGGACGAGCTAAAGCACGAGCCCCGCTCCAAGGGGCTGACCACACCTCGCAAGAAGAAACCCAAGGAACTCGCTGTCATCACGGAGTGCTGCACGGGCTGCGCGGGATCGCCGGCCTGCGTGGAGTACTGCCCCGTGGAGGACTGCATGTTCTGGGTGCCAGATGAGATTAATCCGCCGTTCGGCCGCATCGACGTGGACCCCATTCTCTGCATCGGGTGCAAGAAGTGTGTGAGCAAGGGTCCGGATGGGTGTTTTCTGGATGGCTGTCCCTGGGACGCTATCGTCATGGTGGATATCGCCGAAGTTGAAAAGGTAGTTGGGGCGATGACGTTTTGAAATTTTAGGTTTTACTCCCGGCCTTCAGCGAAATGACACGCGGAGCCGCACTTTTTCGTTTCTCAGGTGCGCGACCAAGTCATTCTTGTGAAAGTGGCCAGTCACAGTTAGTGTGCCGCTCTCGCGTGTATAGCTGCCTCGGTCAGCAGTGCTTGCTGGCGCACGCGATCGGGAATCTCGGGAAGATCGCGTTGACACGTGCGGATTGCGGGCAGGTCGTCCACTTGACCGATAAGATAAAGGGCACGCAGCGCTTCCCAAACTTGTTCGGTTCCAGGTTCCACAGTAGCCATTTCGGCTCCTGCCGCCACATTGGCGCCTGTCGTCACCGAGAGTGTCCGAATGCGCCCGCCGATAGGCGAGCGCACTTCCGCTGTCTCCTGCCCGGCTTGGAGCTTGGCGATCAATCCGCCTTGATGGACGGTGATCCCTGGTTTGTCAGCATCGATGACGCGCCCGGCAATCGGTGCGGTGATGCGGTTAGGCAGCAGCAGAGCCACGATCTGCGGACGGCCCGACGCATCGCCAAAGTGGACCAGAGATAGCGCTGCGTTCCCTCGCACCGTTGCGGAAGGGTCTTCCAGCATCTTCAATAGAGTCTCGTGGAACACGGCGGCAGAGATGTCTTGCCCCATGACCCAAGCATCGGTATTGCGCACTTCTTCCACGGGATGTGAGGCTAGCCCCACCATCTCTGGATACCAGCGCGCCGCGCTCGCGTCGTGCCGCCCCATACGCTCAGCCATTTGCACGAGCGCGTGCTGGATGTGGCGTGGGTGCTTGTCGTCGTTTAGATATTCGCCAATCTGCCTATCAGAGAGTTGACGTCCGAACCACGTGCTCCACCAGAACAAGAACGGCATTAGCACGATCAGCCAAGCGGTCAGGAAGAAGAGCAGCCGATTGCGGGTGGACATGCGGGGGCGCGTGGGTGCGGAAGGCGGCGAGGGACTCGCCCTAATGTTTTCTGGTGCGTCAGATGGATCAGTGTAGGAGGGTGAAGTGGGCATGTATTCTCGTGGACTTTAGCCCCAAATTCTGAGACGCCACCAGTAATGACGGGTTATTTCTTGTCGTACCAGCCCGAATTAATGCCAGTAAAGTTCTGCCACTTCTCCGGCAGGTCTTCCAGCGCAAAGATCGCCGTCACCGGGCACACAGGAACGCATGCACCGCAGTCGATACATTCAACGGGATGGATATAAAGCTGCGTTTCTTTTTCGAAATCTGGTTCATCCTTGCGTGGATGGATGCAATCGACCGGGCAAACATCGACGCAGGCGGAGTCTTTTGTGCCGATGCATGGCTCGGCAATTACGTAGGCCATTCGCGATCTCCTTTTCCCGGACACCGACCGGAGGCGTTTCGAACGAGTGGAGGCGATCGGCGAAACTTTTTCCTACCACTCCGTCTGCCGGGACCAACAAGCAGCACGTGGATTGTACTCGGCGTGAAGGGGTTTCTCAACGTCTGCGCGGGGCAGGTGGCTGGCTAGTTTTTTTTTCGGAAAGTAAGGAAGCCGCGATCACGGAGTTCCCAGAAGGCGTTCAGGAAGAAGAGGCCTGAAAGTGTCAACAGGATAAGACTCATGAACATACTGTCGACTGTGGTGATCGACCCGACGAGGAGGATCCATGCAATTCCCGCGAGAGGAACGACGCCGAGAACTATGGAAAGCAGCAGCAGCACGATAGACAAAGCACCTCCTCGAGTTCGGATTGCCGCAACGGGTTTTGTCGCGACCCCGTGATCTCAACCGCATGGGTTGCCAAGACTTGCAGTTGAACAATGACACTTGCTACCTTTTCTGTTCAAGGCTTGAAGGTTGCGTCGACAGTCTTGGCATCCTTTGCGGCGAGCGTCAACTTTTGATCTTGCTCTCCCAGCTTTTCGTGCACGAAGGCCAGGGTGTAATCGCCCGGGGGCAGGCCCTTAATTTCGAACTTGCCGTCTGGCCCAGTGACCGCGTAGAAAGGGTTTTTCACGACGCTGACGAACATTCTCATCCATGGGTGCTGGTTGCATTTCACCGGCAGCATGACTTCTTCACGGGCGAAGCTCTTTTCTAGGGCCGCGGCTTTCGGGGCCTGGGACTCATTCCATTCGCGGTTGTCCTTGGGAGTGGGATGAATGTTGTGCGTTGTGGGATCGTCGTTGACAATCTTGATCGTCTGACCGGCCATCACGCCCAGTACGTGGGGATGATATCTGCAGCCGCTCTGAGATAAGGTAACCGTGTCTTTGGGAGCGTCGAAAGTTCGGTTGCCGAGTCCATCTTTTATGTAGATGAACACGTTCTGGAGATGACCGTCGCTTACCACAACATTTTCGGCAACGTTCCCCCCCTGGCAGTTCGGATCCTGGCTCATATCAATCTTGGCGGGCTTGGGCGCGACGCCTTCAAACTTTACCGTGCCGCTGACCGTGGCCGCTGTCGCGGGATCAATCGGAGTGGCCGGGGCTGCAGCAGGGCTAGGAGCCGCGGGCTGTTCCTCCGTGGTTTCCTTCTTGCCGCACCCCACCCACAGAAGAAGACCCGACAAAGTCGCGATTGCTACGAATGTTTTGGTTTTCATGTTGTTACTGCACCTCTCTTAGAATGAGACTTCACAAATCCCGCAGCTATTACGGAGCGCTGCGACCGGAGTCGCTCGCAGTTTGCGTGGCCGGCGATGAGCTGCCGCTTGACGCTCCCGCGCGTCCCGCCGCAGCGCCCACCCGCCGCTGCTCTTCTGGAGTGAGCTGGAAAATATAATCCACCAACAGTTTCGTTTGATCCCTATCGTAGCCCTGGAATATGGACGGCGTGGGACCTGCGAAGACCCAGCGCTGGTTCTCCCGTCTGAAAAGACCGGAAGGCATGGATGTGCCTGGGCTGATGGCCTGGGGGTCAATGATCCAGCGTTCGACCCAATCGGGCTTCAAACGCCCCTTGGCTTGCAGGAAATTAGGCGCGGTGGCGGTGCGATCGTGAGCCGGATCGCCGGTGGCGTGACACTTCAGGCAGGGAGCCGCCGGGCTGCTGAAAAGACTGCGTGCCATTTCGGTTTCCTTGGCGGTTAGCGCCGGCGGCGGCTCCGGAATATAGGGGAACGGCTGGCGCGACAGCGCCTGGAAGAAACGCACCAGCTTCCCCAATTCATTTTCGGAGAAAGAGAAGGTAGGCATATGCACCTGAAGATAGGAGCGAATGCCGTTGCGATTGGTATCGTTCTCGCTTAAGGCTGGGTTAGTCAGAAATCGCAACAGCCAATCAGGATTGACGCGCGCACCTTCTGTTAGAAGCTTCGGCGGCAACTGTTCTTGAGCATCCTGGTAGCGTTTTACAGACATCAACGCCGTTTTCTGTCCTGGAGTGAGCTGATGGCAGCCGACGCAATTGTATTTCTGTATCAACCACCAGCCTTCCTGAATATCGCGGCGATAGTCGAGTGGCCTGTATTGGTAGGTAACCGGAAGCGCGTTTTCCTGACTGCCCATTAGAAAAGTGGTGAGGGCCTGGATCTCATCCTTTTCAAGGTGGAGATTGGGCATGCGCAACTTTTCTTCATCGGGCTTGATCTTGCCCTTATCCCAAATGTTAGGCTCAGCAAGCTTATGTTCGAAGAAGCCTTTGTGGTCGTACCACGGCTGCTTGGCGGGCCCTTCCGGGAGGCGCGCGAGATCTGCGGGATCTGAGATAGGCTCGCTGCCGCCGCGCTGCGCGGTTTCGGTGAGCAGAGCGAAATCGAGGCGCTCGATAGGTTTGCTGCCTTCGGCAGTCAGCTCAGTGCCAATGCGGCCTTCGTCTTCCAGCCCGGAAATTTCGTGACAGCCCGCGCATCCGAAGTGGCGAATCCACTTCTTGCCTTCCTCCTTGACCTTGGGATCGTCCATGAAGGAAGCATCCGAATATGAGGAAGGCTCCTGCTTTTTCAAGGTGACGAGATAGCTGGCGACGTCTTCCGCATCCTGCGGAGACAAGCGGAGGCTGGGCATGACGGTCATGTTCTGGACTTGCAACTCATGACCGTCATTGGGGCATTTACTGTGCTCCAGATCGAAAACGTAGGACAGACCCTTTTTCTTATAATCCTCTGGGCCGATGTCCTTTTTCTCGTAAGGACAGTAAGGACGCGTGCGCTCGCGGGCGTTGTGCACCCAACGGACCAGATAGTCGTAACTGTCCTTCTCGCCTACGCGGGTAAGATTTGCCGCGAAGTGTGCGCCCTGCATCTGATCCCCTTCGCCGATCGAATGACATCCGAGACAACCGCGCGTTTCGAACAGTTCCCGGCCATGAGCGGCATCGCCGAGTTTGTGTTTGGGCAAAGGATCAGTGAGCGCTGACTGCCATAGGTAGGCGGAGATGGATTTGATCTGCTGATCGTTGAAGCGGAAATCGGGCATCTTGGTGGTGGCACGGAAGGCGCTAGGCTTCTTGAGCCAGACCGGAACCCAGTTTTTGTTGAGCTTGAGGCGAACATCTTTGAGATTAGGGCCGACTTTTTTCATGTCCTGCAGCAGGCTTTTGGTGGTGCGATCTAGCTGAACGATGCGCAAATCAAGTTTGCTGTTGGCCACTCTCAACGCGATCGCGCGATCATTGAGGCGGTTGGCTTCCTCGTTGGACTGGGCAGTGTCCGCCTGTTTCATCAAGTAGGTGGCTTGTTTCAGATTGTCCTTCTTCTCCTGCTCGATGAGCTTGATTTGCTGAGCGATGGACAAAAGATCTTCAGGCTCTTTATCGTAGCCTTCGTAGCGGTGACATCCCACGCAGCCACGCTGACGGTAAAGGTCTTTGCCATCGTTAATGACGTGCCACTCGGTATAACCGCTGACGAGTTTCATGTCCGCGACATGGCAAGTCTGACAGCCGGCCTCAACGTTTTCCTTTGGGAATAAAGGCCATAGCCAATGCTCGTAGTTGCCGTGGGCTTTCTCGACGCTGGTAGTGGCGCGGCCATTGCCTTGATGGCACGGCGAGCAGCCAAATTTGTCGGGATCGTGGATCTTCAGGAGATCGGGCTCGGGATGGCTGGTGAACGCGCGAGCGTACTCGTCGGGCTTCTTGCCTTTGAGGGACATGGCGACAGCGGTGAGCTTGACCGGTTCGCGAATGCCCATGTGGCAGGACTCGCAGCGGTCCACGATGTTGGCTTCCGGCACGTTGATCTGCACGATTTTGGGATCCCAGGCTTCGGTCTTGTCCTGCAAACCGGCGAGCTGGGTGGGCGTGAGGTTGACCATGTGCTCGGAGACGTAGGCGTCCAGCTTTTCTTTCTGCTCGTTGACGGGCTTGATGAGCTCGCCGAGCTCGGCGCTGAGGGCGGTGCGCTCGTTCCTCAGCTCGTTGTAGGTTTCTTCCAGCTGGGGGAAATTGTATTTCTGTTTGCTGCCGTCGGGGTATTCGACCGTGGCGACTTCCTGTTTGTATTCGTCAAGATTTTTTTGTTTGCGTTGCTTGGCGGAGAGGCTGGTTTCCGTCTCGATGTCGTAGGTGGAGGCGTTGACGTAGGCGCGACGGTCAGTGAAGACGTTCTGGACTGCGAGAATCTTGGCGCCGACGTCGCGCAACTTCTCATTAATTTCCTTAATGCGCGGGGCGGCGCCCTTGTTTGCTTGCTCGTAGGACAATTTGATGGCTTGATATTCGGCTGCGTTCTCGACGTCTTTCTGCGAAGCGTTGGATTGCGAGCGCGCGGTATTAAGGAACGCGGAGTAGCGAGTCTTCCACTCCTGCTGGAAGGCTTTCCAAGGGCGCTGACCAAAGTCTTCATCCCACAACGCCCAGAACAACGTGGCCATGAGGATGACCATCGCTATGAGGTAGTGCGGCGCCAGCGATTTGCTTACGATCGGGTCGTCATCGGGAATCGGCTTATCGGGCACCAGTTCCTCCTAACGCGGAGAACCTAAGCGCCCGCTTCGGAAAGCGGGCGCTACAAATGCCGGCGCTACAAATGCTGCCTTCAAAGCGGCGGCTACAATCGTGCCGAGCTGGGGCGCAGCTTGCTGCGCCCCTTCAAACGACAGAGTTGCTAGACGTTGAACCATGGCGTAATCCAGACATATTTAATGTGGAACATCAGGCGCAGGAGCATCTTGATGGGCAAGCCAATCATGGTGAGAAAAAAGACCATCAGGATGGAGTATTGCAGCAAGCTCTTGCGCTGATAATTCTTGGCGTTGTAGCGGCGGTACAGCGCGTGCATCAAGAAGCCGCCGATGGCGAAGAAGCCGCCTACTACCACGGCTCCGAAGATGGCTTTGCCCAGGTTGGACGTAACGCCGAAAATGTCCGGCAAATCGCGGTTCACCTCATAGATTTGGCGGTTGTGATCCCAGGTCTGCCCGGGCCAGAACCATTGCCAGCCTGGACCGCGGATGAAGGTGCCGATGGTGATCATCGATACCCAGAGAACGATGAAGCCGAAGAGGAACGTGCTGATCTCAAACTTGCGTTGCTTCCAGGTGTAATAGCCGGCGCCGAGCGGATTGGTGTCAATGTACGGGATCACCATCAAGCCAAAAATAATGAGCGTGGGCATGACCACGCCTGCAATCCATGGGTCGAAGTACACCAGCATCTCCTGAAGGCCGAGGAAATACCACGGTGCCTTTGCGGGATTCATCGTGAGATTCGGATTCGCGGGCTCCTCAAGCGGCGCATTTAACGTGATGGACCACACCATCAGAATGATGGTGACGATGATGGCGGCCAGGAATTCGACACGGAGAAGGAATGGCCAGACATGAATCTCTTTTTGCCAGCCGGGCTTGAAGGGCCACGCTTTGCGGTGATGCGTCTTGGCCAGTGCTGCGTCGCCTTCGAGTTGCTCGATGAGCAGGTCATTCGCGTGCCCTTGCCGCCAGGCGAGGAAGATGTAGAAGGCGAGCAGCGGGATTAGCGCAATGATCGGCACATTATCGGGCGCGGACATGATTTCCCAAAGTTGGCGCCAATCCATGGCTATTTCCTTGGTTCCTTGATTTCAGATTCGAGCATCACTGAATTCGGACCGGAAATTCCTCCGTCCTTACGCACACGCCAGAAATGCACCATCATGAAGATCAACGCGATGATAGGAATTCCGATGCAATGCCAAATGTAGGAGCGGAGTAGCGCGTTGGCGTCCACGATCGAGCCGCCGAGCAGACCAAAGCGAACGTCGTTGTAAGGAGTCATGCCCAATTGCGCGCCGAAAGGTCCTTCGTGGCCGAGAAGAGGCGTGGCGCGCGCCATGTTGGTCCCCACGGTCACGGCCCAAAAGCCGAGTTGGTCGTCCGGCAACAGATAGCCGGTAAAGGAAAGCAACAGGGTCAGCACCAGAAGAATCACGCCCACGTTCCAATTGAACTCGCGCGGCTTCTTGTACGAGCCGGTGAGAAACACCCGAAACATGTGCAGTTCCACTGCGATGACCATCAGGTGGGCGGCCCAGCGGTGCATGTTGCGGAGCAACTTGCCGAAAGGCACATCGTGCTCGAGGTAAAGCACGTCGCGGAAGGCCTGCACTTTGCTGGGATGGTAATAGAACATCAGCAGAACACCCGTGAAGGTGAGCACGAGGAACAAATAAAAAGTGATGCCGCCCATACCCCAGGTGTAGCTGTAGCGCACCGCGTCGCGATTGATCTTAGCCGGGTGCAGATGCAAAAAGACGTTGGAAAGGACGCCAAGGGCGCGATTGCGCGGCGTGTCGTCATGCTTGTGACGGAAGATAGAAGTGTAGAGCTGTGTTTTGGTGGGATTCTTAAGACCTTCGACCTGTTCTTTGGCTTTCGCGGGAAGATCAATCTTCAGCGAGTTGAGATCTTCCTTGATGCGGTCAACGATGCCAACCGATTTGCCGTTCTTCCCGTTTGAGTTTTTTTCGTCAGGCATGGTTTACACCTGTAAGAAGGAGCCGGAGTCGCTGAAATGGCTTGGTTGTCCCTTGGGCCACTGGTAGAGGCGCGATGTGTCGACAACAATCTGGCCATCGGGAGCCAGTGCGATGTGCGCGCGATCCATCGGGCGCGGCGCAGGGCCCTCGAAGTTGACGCCTTCGCTGTCATAGCCACTGCCGTGGCACGGACACTTGAATTTGTTTTCGCTGGCTTTCCAGTCTGGCGTGCAACCGAGATGCGTGCAGCGCGCGTAGATGACGAACACGCGGTCGGGTGTGCGGTCGACCCAGATGCGATATTTCTGCTGCCACTTGGTGTCAACGCCGAGCGCGTAGTCGGAGGGATAGCCAATTTTGAAGACGGTGGGAGGCTCGAAGAGCGTGCGCGGAAGGAAAAAACGGAGGAACGCGATAAACCAGGCGCCCAGAAAACCCGTAACCGCACACCACACTAAACGCCGTCGCCGGTTGTTGACTTGATCGTCCTTCGGGCCAACGGTTGCCACGCCGGCGGCGGCCGCAGCTCTTGACGTACCCACGGCGGGAGTGCCGACGTAGTTGGCTGCTTCATCTGCACTGGCCGATGTCTTCGCCGCATCCGGCTTCGGTTTGTCCGATTCGGTCTCCGGGCCCGCCATGCGATACCTCCTGGAAATGGTTCTGGAAATTAGCTAGACGGCCAAGCCCGCCGCGCCTTCCCCCTTTTGAACGACGAAAAATTTCGCAGTGGAACAGAGTTGGAATTGCGCAAAGAAAAAATCAGCGAAAGGCAAAACGTAGCGGAACCGCGCGACGCTCATGAGCGCATTGGGCCCGCCGAGTTGGAAAGAAATTCCGCTGAAACATCGCGAGGTCCTTACCATTACTCGGGACCCCCCAGGAAACGGACGGATGTTACTCAAAATGTAAAAACCCGTCAATGCTTGTGTGATTGCTGTTCTGATATCGGCTGGCTTGAGTTCGGAGTCCTACATCACGAAAGGCAAATAAGAACGCGCTTGCGCACGGGATAAGCTGTGGTAGACTCGCGTCGTTTGCAGTCCCACTGATGTGACTCCAGGGATTATAAGCGCTACCTTGGTGGGGCTGGCCGAGAATCCTACTCGGGAGGTCGCGCTACATGGGCCTCGTTCTTCTGGTTGTCATCTGGCTGATCACTTTCGTCAGCGCCTACTTCTTTATCGCGAAGACATGGTGGTTGCCAACCGGAGCCTCCGCTGCGGCTGCGGGCATTGACCATCACTTCACTACGACATATATCCTGATGGGAATTGTGTTTGTTGCGGCGCAGGTTTTATTGGGACTGTTCGCGTGGAAATATCGTGACCGCGCTGCAGGTTCCCCGGCGCGCTACTCTCACGGAAACAATACGCTGGAAATTGTTTGGACCGTGCTAACGCTGATCCTGTTTGTCGGGCTGAACCTGATGAGCAGTTCGATCTGGGCGTCTGAGCGTTTTCGTCCCGCGGAGCCTGGCGCCCTACAGGTCGAGGTCACCGGGATGCAGTTCGCGTGGTACTTCCGCTATGCCGGGCCCGATGGCAAATTTGGTGCGACGAAGCCGGAATTGATTGATCCATCGGCGGGCGGCGAGAGCGCGATTGGTCTCGACACGACCGACCCTGCTTCCAAAGATGATGTCGTGACCGGAACGATGTACGCGCCGGTCAATCGCGAAGTGGAAGTCATCTTGCGCGCTCACGACGTCATCCACAGCTTTTTTGTTCCCTCGATGCGCTTCAAACAAGACGTCGTCCCCGGTCTGGCGATCCACATGCATTTCACTCCCATTTCCACTGGAGATTATGAGATCGCCTGCGCGGAACTGTGCGGGCTGGGTCACTACAAGATGCATGGAATGCTAAAAGTCGTCAGCCAGGAGGACTTCGACAAATGGCTGGCAGCACGGGAGGCGGATAAACAATAATGACGACCCGGGAATTAGCTGCCCACGAACTTCACGCACATGCGGCACCTCAAGGTTTCATTCGGAAGTGGGTCTTCAGTCTCGATCACAAAGTCATCGGCCTTCAGTATTATTTTCTGGCACTGACGGCGGTGTTCGTCGGCATGTTTCTTTCCTTGCTGATGCGCATTCACTTGATCTGGCCGTCAGTGGCATTGCCGCTAATCGGCGAAATCAAACCCGAAACTTACCTTAGCTTGTTGACCATGCATGGCACCATCATGGTTTTCTTTGTGTTGACCACCGCGCCGCAGGGCGGCTTCGGCAATTATTTTTTGCCCATTCAAATCGGCGCAGCGGACATGGCTTTCCCGGTCCTGAATATGCTGTCGTTCTGGGTGACGTTTCTTGGATACATCGTGATGCTGTCAGCCTTCTTTGTTGTGGGCGGCGCGCCGCTGCACGGCTGGACAGGGTATCCACCGCTGAGTGCGCTGCAGTCCGCTGGGCCGGGTGAGGGTCCGGGCGCAGACCTGTGGGTCATCAGCATCGCGTTGTTCTGCATTGGCGCGTTGATGAGCGCGCTGAATTTCATCACCACGACGCTGGATATGCGTGCGCGGGGCATGTCAATGATGCGCATGCCGCTGACGTGCTGGGCGTGGTTTATCACGGCGATCCTGGGACTGCTGGCCTTTGGCGTACTTTTTTCCGCGGGCATCTTGTTGCTCTTGGATCGAAATGCGGGTACCAGCTTTTTTGTGCCGCTCGTGGTGGTGAATGGGCAGCTCGCGGCGCATAAGGGCGGCTCACCGCTTTTGTGGCAGCACCTGTTTTGGTTCTTTGGTCATCCCGAGGTGTACATCGCGATCCTGCCGGCGATGGGCTTGTGCTCGCAGTTGGTCTCGGTGTTTTCTCGCAAGCCCATATTTGGATACAAGGCTATGGTGTACGCCATGCTGTCGATCGGTTTATTGGGCTTTATGGTGTGGGGCCATCACATGTTCATGAGCGGCATGAGCCCGTATTCGGCTTTTGCCTTTTCGATCATGACGATGGCGATCGGAGTGCCTTCTGCGATTAAAACGTTTAATTGGCTGGGAACGCTGTGGGGCGGACGGATTCGCTTTTATTCGCCGATGTTGTTTGCAATCGGATTTGTGTCTTTATTTGTCTCGGGCGGAATCAGTGGTCCCTTCCTCGCGCAGCCGGTGCTGGACATTCCGCTGCATGACACATACTTCGTTACTGGCCATTTTCATTTGATTATGGGCGTGGCCTCCATTTTCGGAATCTTTGCCGCTACCTATTACTGGTTCCCGAAAATGTTTGGACGCATGATGAGCGAAAGCTTGGCCAGGTGGCACTTTTGGTTCACCTTTGTTGGCACCTACGCGATCTTCATGCCCATGCACTATTTAGGCATGGCCGGAGCCACGCGACGTTATTCGCAGTTCACCGAGCTCGCCTATCTTCGCGACTTGATCCCGTTGCAGAAATTCATCACCTACGCGGCAATCGTAACTATCGCCGGCCAATTCATTTTCCTTTTCAATCTGTTCTGGAGCATGAAGTACGGCAAGAAGGCCAGCGACAATCCTTGGGAAGCCACCACTCTCGAGTGGACCACCGCGACTCCCCCGCCGCACGACAATTTCGGCGGACATACGCCCGTGGTTTACAACGGACCGTACGAATACAGCGTGCCGGGCGCGCCACGCGATTATGTGATGCAGAACGATCCCGCGACAGTGGCGGCACACTAGACGCTTATGGCCAGTTACACACCAACCGTTTCCCTGGACGATCCTATAACTTCCACGGGAGGAAATGGACATATCCCGCCGCATCATCACGACGGCGACGATTCCGGTCCGTCCTTCTTCGATGTGCGGTTGCGGCGCGCCCGCTTGGGACTAGTCGTTGGCTTGACCGGAATCGTGATGATCTTTATCTCTTTCTCCAGCGCTTATGTCGTCAGACAGGGTCTGCCGACGCTTGACCCGCGCACTGACATTCTATTCCACGATTGGTTTCCGGTGCCATTGCCCAGGTTGTTGCTCATCAACACCGCCGTATTACTGATCAGCAGCTTGACCATGGAAATCGCGCGGCGCCAGGCGGCTCGCAAAGCCGCACTAGCGCAGCTCACTTCCGTCCCCGGAGTATCCATGCACGCCAAAGAGGAAGTTTCCTGGCTGGCGTTGACGGTGGTGCTAGGTCTCAGCTTTTTGACTGGACAATGGATGGCTTGGCGCGAAATGGCAGCTAGCGGTTTCTACGTCGCCAGCAGCCCCAGCAGCTCTTTCGTCTATCTATTGACCGGCGTGCATGGTGTCCACCTCTTCGGCGGTGTGGTGGCTCTGCTGACCGCAGGTGCCGCTTCTCTCCTGCATCGGCCCGCCGATTCACTAGCGATTGCGGTGGACGTAACCGGCTGGTATTGGCATTTCATGGCTTTTTTGTGGGTTTACATTCTGTGCTTGCTGGAGTTTGTGCATTAACGTCACAGGAAGGCGGAAACCAAACCTATGCCTGACGCGATTCTGCCGCACGACATGCCAGCGATTTACGAACCGTCGCTGTTTGGAACCTATTCCAAGAAAATTGGGATGTGGCTGTTCCTGCTCTCGGACTCGCTGACTTTTGGGGCTTTGCTGTACGCGTACAGCTACGGGCGAATCTCCACGCCAAACTGGCCGACGCCATTCCATTCCGAGAGCATCGTGAACGCCACCATAATGACGGCGTTCTTGCTGACGAGTTCGTTGACCATGGTGCTGGCCGTGCGCGCAGCGGTACAAGGCGACCCGAAAGCCCAACGCCTGTGGCTGCTGGCCACTATGGCCTGCGGCATGGGCTTTGTCATTCTGCATGGTCGGGAGTGGAGCAAGCTGATCGCGGAGGGCTTGACTCTTCCGGTGTTTCCAAAACTGTCTGGGCCAGCGGCAGCGGGCGAGTTCGCGAATGTCGTGCGAACTGTACCGCAGTTTCCTGCGACCTTTTTTGGGCTGACCGGGATGCACATGCTGCACGTGACGCTGGGAGTGATCTACCTCGGCGTAATCGCGTTGCGGCGCAATTTCATTCCCATTCTGTTGGTGTTTTGGCTAGCCGCTTGGTTGGGAACGCCCTCGTCTAGTCCCTTCCACTATGGAGCGCACGTGTTACTCCTGGCCGCCATCGTTTGCTCCATCGTTTTGTGGTTGAAGCCGAAGGTTTACGATTCATCGGACGTTGAGGTCGCTGGATTGTACTGGCACTTCGTGGACCTGGTGTGGATGTTCATTTTCCCTTTGGTGTACTTGATGTCTGCCAAGATTCTGTAGGAGTGGAATATGGAAGCTTTTCAGCAGGCTATCGCGGAACGCGTCGCGGAACAGCATCGGCATCACGGAAAGTCCCAGTTTTTCTGGGTTTGGGCAGCGCTGCTGGCGATGACTGCCATCGAAGTTTATCTGACCTATCAAAATATGCAGCCGGTGCGGATGCTGACGATCTTGATGGGCTTGTCGCTCGTGAAGGCTGCGCTGATCATCGGCTACTTCATGCACATGAAGTATGAAGTGTCGCAAATGAAGTGGCTGACGATGTGTTCAGTGGTTGCCTGCCTGGCACTGATGATGATTTTTTTCCCGGACGCGCTTCGCATCATTTCGCTGGGAGTGAAATGAAGTTTCGCACCGCCATTCTCGCCGCTTGCTTGCTGCTATGGGCCACGCCGGCTTTCAGTCAGGCTTGTTCCATGTGTTACAGCACGGCCAAGGCGACTTCCAAGGATGGGCAAAGGGCCATCAGCAGAGGCGTGATCGTACTTTTAGTTCCACCGCTTGGATTCATGACGCTCGGCGTCTGGATGGCATTGCGATATGGAAGCAAGCGCGATCGCGAGCAAACCGATCACGCGAACTGGGAGTTGCGACAAATTGAGGAAAGCTGAACCCGAGAAGATCTTGTAGCCTACCTATCAGGGCGAGTACTACCTCTGACGTTCTGCCATGAGAGCGCTGCCTGAAACGGTTTTGCAACACCTTACCCAGGTTGACCATTCTGATTCGCAACGCGCTCAGCGTTCCCAGAACTGGTTGTGTGACGAACCTAAATTCCCTAATCAGGAGCAGCCGAGGCCGGAAAAAAGTTTGGCCAGACGAAAAATCAACGACTTGTAGCAATCTCGACGAGGTTCAACGAATTTCCACTAAGCTGCGACTATCAAAGAACATTGAGACGCCCGGAGCGCACTCATCAAGGCTCGCCGGTGGGCACAAAGTGAGCAGAATAGGGTGTGATCAAGTTTGGAATTCGCAAACGCGTCCGAATTGTAAGGAATACGATCTATTCGAGATCGGGCGGAGTCACCTTGGCAATCCAGGAGTCGTAGTCGGAAGTGAACCCCACTTTTTGCTGCAGGGCATGAACTTGGCGCTCAACCTCCGCCATCTGATCGTCTGAAAGC
>DATMOS010000113.1:0-7181 GCA_035568155.1 Verrucomicrobiia bacterium
ACCGATATCTGGGCGCCTTGGGCCGTTTGGGTGGCCGCCGCGAACGGCGAGCCCGAGCTGGCGCATCCCCAAGATATGAAGCCAATTCCAAAAAATACAGCAACAAACAAAAGATTTCGCAAGCGCACAAAACTACGCAACGTCATGAATTGTATTCCTCGTCAAAAAATAGTAGTTAGTTCCTCTTGCGAGGACGAACGCGATTAAAAACTGCTGCGATTAATCACCGAACTGGGGGACTACTCCGGGTTGGGGTCGGAGTGAGGTAAAAGACTAATATTGATAATGGAAAAAGTAAAGCTCGCACCCGGTGGATAGTGTCAAATCTACCATGTCATGGGGGGAGACCGTAACGAATCAGTTAGGTGCCAGACCGTATACGCTAATTTCTCCTACAGTACCCAAGTACACTTTGCCGTTGGCAATCGTCGGCACAGTGAACTTCACCGCTTGTCCGGCCTGATCGGCGCTGCTGTTCGCACTGTTCCAAAGTTCCGTGCCGAGATTAGTTGCGTCATAAGCATGTAGAACAGATGGCCCAGTGCCTTTCTCTGTCGCCCACACGATTCCGTTGGACGTTCCTTGCGATGAAATTGATGGCGTGGAACCGGGGAATCCGAAGGTGCTGGGTGATTGCGATGCAGGTGAGGTGCTGAACTGTCCCGTCGAGGCGTTGAAGGTGTAACTCTTCACGTGGTCCGTAATAGGCCCGATATAAAGTGTGTTCTGCCAAAACGCGGGTGTGGCGAAGATTCTGTTCCCAACCGAGAAACTTTGCACCGCTCCGGCATCGTTATTGGTATTACCGCCCAAATTATCGCGGTTCAAAACGAACAATGTGCCTTCTTTCCCTCCGCCGATGGCCAAGTGCAGCACCGGGCCGGAAGGTTGATCGACTAGAATGGTTGCGCCTCCGGAGCCGAAATCGAGATCTCCGCTATCCAGTGCTCCTTGATCGGCTGGGGCGAAAAAGCTCAAGACGCCTAAACCTGGGGTAGACAGTTTCAAAAAGCTGTCGCCGAATAAAGTCGCGCCGTCGAAATTTCCGTTTCCGGTGATGACATACAAATTATTGCCGGAGTCTGCCGCCGGAGCGCCGCCAGCCATCCATATGCCACCGAAGCCTGGACCGGGGGTGTCGTTGAAGACGGAGACTTGCGCGAGGGTTGCGGCGTTGTAGCCAATGATCCACCCGTAATAAGTGCCAATATCGCCGTGCGAACCCCATGCGATGTAAACGGTACCATTCAGCAGTGCGAGTCCGGCTCGTTGGTTTTGAGAGACCGGGCTATAAGAAATCCCACTGAACGTCGCAGCAATTTCTTGCGGGCCGCTAAATTTTTCCGATCCGTCGATCAAGCTTAAGGCATGCAGGCGTTGGTGGATGGTTACGCCATTTTTGGATTTGGAGACCACGTAAATAGTTTTGGTAGTGGGGTCAATTACCGGAGTCCCGACGATACCGATATCCGGCGCCAGATCGGTCGAACCGCCGACGTCCATATTGTTAACCCAGGTCTCGCCGCTGGCTAACAGACTCTTTGACCAGTACGTTGTGCAAGGTGCAGCGTCGGCGTCAAATGCGTAGACCGTGTCGTGCACAGTGGCGGCGATCAAGACATTGTGAGTTCCACCGCCGATGGCTACGTTAGCTACCCACAGGGGTTGCGCGTAAGCTGAGGCATCGATGGCGCACGCGAAACGCTTACCGAACGTAGAAGCTTTTACAGTCGAAGTATTCAACGCATATTCCTGGCTGTTCACGCCATCCCTGGATAGATCGTTGTGATAGGTAAACACCCCGGCGAGATCGGTGATGAAAACAGTGGCGGATGCAGAGGCGGTACTGTCCGCCACGCTTCTGGCCACTACGGTGTGAGTACCTGCCGAGGATGGCGGCGAGTAAACGCCGGTTGCGGTTACGGTTCCCACGGAAGCATTGCCGCCGGGTATGGAGTCAACTTCCCACGTTACGGTAGTCACGGAGTTTCCGGTAACCGTAGCCGCAAAAGTTTGAGTCTGGCCAGTAGTAAGGGCCGCCCGACTGGGGCCAATGGTTACAGAAGCTGTGCCGGTGCCGCCGCCCGAGGAAGGATCGGTGGGAGTAGCTGCTCCACCGCCACAACTTACAAGCAATAAAGGAAATACGAGGAAGGCTAAAATGAATAGAAAATTCTGACACTGTTTTACTGTGAACGAAGCCATGAATACGAGTTCCCCTGACTGTTTGAGTTGGTTCCCCGTGGGAAGGGAGGCTGCACGTCTACCGCTAATGCGAAGAATCCCGGGCGGGGAGGTCGGGGGACTAAGGACTATTAAAGGCTAAAAGGTATCCTGCAAAAAGTAAAGACTTGAGTGAGGTAAAAGTTCATGAACCAAAGGGCCACAGTTTGCGGAAGAAATTGCGAACGCGTTCGGTAAAGGAAGCAGTCTTGACGGGCTGCGGAGTTTGCGGCGGTGCCGCGCCAGGAGGTGGGGTTGCAGCGGGAGCCTTCACTGGGACGACATCGCCCTCAACCTTGCCCTGAAAAATGAGCGTAGGCCGCACGCGCACACGACGAATCATCATGATCATCTTGGGGTCGACTTCCGGCTGCACCTTGGAGTTGGCGTTAAAAATCAATGGAGGCACAAAAACCTGGTAGATCGGCTCTTGCTTCGGTGCGACAGGTTTAGGCGGTTGCACGGTAGGTACATTTGGTTTGACGTCGTCGACCTTATGGCGCACTTCCTCAGCGGTGGCCATTCTGCTTACTTCCGGTGGTGCCGCTTCGGCAAGCTGTAAATCGCACGCACAGTGCTCACCGGTGTCGGTCCGAAGTGAATCGATTTGTCCGTTGGCCAGAAAAACACTTCCGCCTTGAGGCACCAGAATATTTTGACCAGTTAACTGCTGCTCGAGGCGCAAGGCTCCGCGATTGGTGCGGACACACATCGCGCCGCTGGCGTCAAAACCCACGATGGTATCTTGCGGTCCACCGCCGATCGCCACTGGCTGGGCCTGAATTTGCGGGGTGTACATGGTGAGCACCGGCGAACGTTCGATGTGCGCGTGAATCGTACCGGTATCGAGAGCGATGGTGAGCGAGTTGCCGGATTTGAGCACCGAGAAGTGCGCTGGTCCGCATATGGCGATCTGCCCGCCTTCCATCAGATTTATCCGGGCGCTACCGGATTTGACACGCACATCGCTGCCGCTGTGCAGCACCGTGGCAACGCTGCCGTTGACGTTCGACACGCTCATGGGTCCGGTCACCGCGATCGCTTCGCCTTCGATGGCGCCAACCGCGTCGCCCGGCGAAGGATTATCGGGGCGCGCGGCAGCCGTGAACATTCCGAAGAGCGCAACGCTGGCGGCGATGGAAAACAGCGCCATGTTGCGCCGCGTGTTTTGGTTTTGAAACAGAAACGCCAAAAATTTCACTCCTCTGTATTGCGTGCTCGGTATTGCGTGCATTGACCCGCGGGAACTCTCGCGAAAGCCTTCAGCCTATACTATACGACGATGGCTAACCGTGAAGCAGAGCAAGGTGCTCCAAGTGAATCTGGCAAGGGGGCGTCGCCGCCATCGGCTGCGCAACCGGAAGGCGAGCCGGTAAATCTACATTACGACACGCGGCTGCCAGAGCTTTCCTGGTCGCGTCGTGCGCAAATTCCGATTATCGCCGCCGCGGTCTACAGCGTCATTCGTACGCTGGGACCGACGCTGCGCTTTGAAGCGCTGGGGCAACAACAATCGGAACGTGTTTACGCTGCGGGGCACCGGTGCATTTTTGCGTTCTGGCACCGCGTCATCATTCCGGTGACGTGGTGGGCCAGGAATCGCGGCATCGTGGTGATGAACACCACGGCGTTCGACGGCCAGTGGACGCGCAAGGTTATCGAGTGGCTGGGGTTCGGCACGGCTCAGGGAAGTTCGACGCGCGGTGGACTTCGCGGGTTGGCCGTGATGGCCAAGCGGCTCGAAGAAGGCTTGGATTGCGGCTTTACCATTGATGGTCCACGCGGGCCGCGCTACGTAGCCAAGCCGGGGCCGGTGATGCTGGCACGAAAGAGTGGCTGCGCGATCGTGGTATTTCACATTGGCGTGGATCGCGGCAAAACTTTCACCAATACCTGGGATCATTTTTTGATGCCGGCACCCTTCGCGCGCGCGGTGATTCTGTTTGCGCCGCCGATTTATGTGCCGGCGAATGCCGACGCGGATTTGATGCAAGCGAAGCATGCTGAAATGCAGCGGGAATTGGAGCGCGTTCGCGACGTAGCCGAGGGCTGGTTTCAGTTCACCGAAGAAGAACGGCAGCGTTACCGTGCTGAATTTTTAAAATAGAAATCTATTTTACGGGACGTTCGGCGAGCTTTACCTGCACGTCTATTTTTTTGCCGCCGCGGTATAGCGTGACGGGAACGGTATCGCCGGGGTGTCTGCGGTTTAGAATTTTACCTATGTCGAATTGATTGGTAACCGGCTGGCCGTCGATGGAGGTAATCACGTCACCGCCGATGGTGATGCGGCGCATGCCGGCTTGCGCCACTTGATCGCCGCCTTTTATGCCTGCAGCGGCAGCCGGTCCTCCGCGCGTGACCGTTTCCACCAGCAAACCTTCCTGTACCGGTAGATCGAGCGCTTGTGAGAGATAGCCACCAACCGGCAGGGTTTCCAGCCCCAGGAATGCGCGGTGCACCCGACCATCGGTGATCAAGTCGTTGGCGATACCTTTTGCAGTATTGACCGGGATGGCGAATCCGATGCCCGCGGTGGTTCCCGACGGAGTATAGATCGCGGAATTGATGCCAATGACTTCGCCGTGAGAGTTGATCAGCGGGCCGCCGGAATTGCCGCGGTTGATGGCGGCATCGGTTTGAATGGCTTCATCAATGAAGGTAGTCTCGCTGGTTTGGACTGTGCGGCCCAGCGCGCTGACCACCCCAGTGGTCAAGGTGCTTTGAAATCCGAAGGGATTGCCGATGGCCAGGACTTTTTGTCCTACCTGTAAATTACTGGAATCGCCGAGCGGCAAGGTGGCCAGATTTTTTCCGTTAGGTTCGATTTTTAATAACGCAACGTCGTTGCGTTGATCGGCGCCAATAAATTTTGCCGGGTAGCGGGACTGGTCCCCCAAAACCACTTCGATCGATTGCGCTTCCTGCACCACGTGGAAATTCGTGAGGATGTAGCCGCGCTTGTCGATAATAAATCCCGAGCCCGCGCCTTCCACCGGAACCGGATCCATAAAGAAATCGTATTGCGTAGCCTTGGTCAGCACGTTAGCAACAGCAGGCGCGGTTTGCCGGTATATGCGCACGTTGATGGATTCGTCGCCAGTGAGCGCGGCATCGCGTTCCGAAACGTTAGCAGTCAAACCGCTGGGCTTCGAAGAACTAATTGGACCTGCTCCGACGTCTACGGGCTGACGCGCTCCCCAGCGACCTCCTGCCCAATAGGCGGCCAGAATAATCACCACGGCGGCGAGAAAAAGGCGAATGGCACTGGAGGATCGCGAGACGGTCATGGTTGATTGTCCTTCTTCGGGTGCTTACCACTTAAGACTTTATTCTGAATTGATTTTAACTCTGGTCATGGACTGCTTGGAAATATCTTCTAGGCCGCTTCCGGCTGAAACGCTGCGCCAGTCATTACACGATTCCAGAGACCACACGGCGTCTCAAGCAGTTGGACGCACTTCGCGGAGTTTAGTAGCGAGCTGCTCGACTTGTTGTCGCGTTTTCGCCAGGGTGCCGGAGCAATCGATTTTCTCGGTCGCATGACCTAATTTCTCTTCCACCGGAAGCTGCGAGGCGATTCGCCGGCGCGCTTCCTCTTCGGTGAAACCGCGGGCTATCAAACGAGAAATTTGCTGCTCTGGCTCGCACCATACGACGACCACGCCATCGAGCCTTTTATCCAGCCCGGCTTCCACGATCAGCGCGGCCTCCACGAATGCGGCGCTTTGCGAACCACCGCGCTCCAATTTTGCAAATTCGGAAACGATGTACTCCTCCACGCGCGGATGCACGATGCCGTTCAGTTGTTTCAGTTTAATGGGGTCGGCGAAAACGATTTTGGCGAGGGCCTCGCGATTAACGTGGTTGTCGCCATTCAGAATGGAACTTCCGAATACGCGCACAATTTTATGATGCGCGGGATAGCCGGGTTCAATGAGTGTGTGCGCGATGGAATCGGCATCGAGGACGGTGAATCCCATTTCTCGCAACATGGCGCTGACAGTGCTTTTGCCGCTGGCGATACCGCCGGTAATCCCAAGACGAAGCATGTAGCGATTCTATCGTGCGGTGATACAGGGCTGCGGTTGTTTCGTGGCGGATAATACCCGACGCAGGCGTGCAGCTTTTACGGTATTGCTCATCAGCATGGTTATGGTCATAGGTCCCACGCCGCCGGGGACGGGAGTAAGCGCACCGGCGACATTGATGGCGTCGGGATGCACGTCGCCAATCAGCGCGGAATTTTTGGCGCGGAATTTTTCCAGGCGTTCGGGCGTGTTGCGGAAAAGGCGCTCGGCTTCCGCGGGATCGGTTACGCGATTGGTGCCTACGTCAATTACGGCTGCGCCCGGCTTGATCCAGTCGGCTGCAACGTAACCGGCTTTGCCCATGGCGGCGACGATGATGTCGGCGCGGCGCACCGTTCCGGGCAGATCGCGTGTCTTGGAATGGCAAATCGTTACGGTGGCGTTGGCGTGCATCAAGAGCAGAGACATGGGCTTGCCGACGATGTCGCTGCGCCCAAGGACCACTGCGTCTGCGCCTTCAATGGGGATGTTGCCGCGCTTCAGGAGTTCCATGCAGCCCGCCGGAGTGCACGCAACGAGTCCGGGGCGGCCACTGACCAGGCGTCCGAGATTCATGGGATGAAAGCCATCAACGTCCTTGGCGGGATCGACGGATTCGAGAACGAGTTTGGTGTCGACCTGCGGCGGCAGCGGGAGTTGGATGAGGATGCCATCGACGGCAGGATCGCCGTTCAAGTCGTCGACTAGCTGCAACATTTCGCGGGTGCTTACAGTTGCCGGTGGCGTGTGCATCCAGCTGGCGATGCCGAGCTGTTCGCAAGCGGCGATCTTGCTTTTCACGTAGAGCTGCGAGGCGGGGTTGTCACCCACCAGAACGGCAGCGAGGCCCGGACGGATACCAGAGGAAGTCATGGCCGCAATTTCGCC
>DATMOS010000114.1:0-3789 GCA_035568155.1 Verrucomicrobiia bacterium
ATACCTCGTGCTGAATGGCGACATCCCGGGCCTCGAGGGACGCGACCGCGCGATCGTGGCGGCGCTGGTGCGTTATCACAATCGAAAATCGGAGCCGGCGGGACATCACGTGGCGTATTCCACGCTGAACAACAACGACAAACGCATCGCGCGGCGACTGGCGGCGATTCTGAGAATTGCCGAGGGGTTGGATCATTCGCACCGCCAGCGAGTGATGCAGGTCCGCGCGACGTTTCAACAAGGGGCGGTGGCGCTGCAGATTTCCGCGCGAGGCGACGCGGCGGAGGATTTGCTGGACGCGAATCGCAGCGCGGAACTGTTTGAAAAAGAATTTCATGTGCGGCTTTACTTTCGGCAAGCCGCTTCGTAGGAATCCTGTGAGCTAAGTTTTGCTCTCTTGATGCTGCGGTATCATTTAGATTCTTAAAGGGCAGATTCTTGAAGGGAGAACGCGCTGATGGAAATATACGTCGTGCGCCACGGCATCGCGATCGACCGGGAAGATCCCAAGTGCCCGCCCGATCCGGAAAGATACCTGACCGAGGAAGGCATCGAGAAAACGAAGCGCGTGGCCGCGGCGGTTGCGGCGCTCAGCGCGACGCCGGACCTGCTGCTCTCAAGTCCCTACGTGCGGGCGATGCAGACGGCGGAGATTTTCGCTGGGGCGCTGGGGTATCCGAAACAGAAGATACGGCGCACGGATTTGCTGCTGCCGGGGGCGGAGCCGACGCTGTTTTTCCGCGAGCTTGCCAAGGACAAACAATCTTCGGCGATTTTTATTTTCGGGCATGCGCCACAGTTGGACGATCTGATTGCGTCCGCGTTGGGCTCGAAACACCACATTACGTCATTGAAGAAAGCAGGAGTCGCGTTGATCGAGTTGAAGCGCGTTTCGCCGCCGAATGGGCAATTGGTTTGGCTGGCTCCGCCTAAACTGCTTCGTCGCGCGGGGAAGTGAAATTCGATCATCTTTGGCTTCTGCGACGATGCTGGCGACACGTTGCGTTACGATCGAAGAGCCGGTCTACAGCCCGGCGCTACGCAGGTGCGCCCACGTGAGTGGCCAAGAATGCTCGCGATGCGGTGGCGCGAAGACGGGCACGATGAATCGTGCCCCTACGGTTGCTTGTCGTTGAATTCTTGGATCTGTCTACCCCCTGAAATTTTGTAAGTGTTGCTGATAAAGGATTTAGCTCTTTTGCAAATTCATTAGAATCAACGGTTGCGGGACGTTTTTGTAAGTGTTGATTGTGAATGGGTTATGGAGAGGTGCGGAGGCGGTAGTTGTGGTCGAAGTGGACGGTGTGGGGGTCGTGGTTGGGGGTACTGAGAGGGCGTTGCGGACGGGCGGGATGTGCGGTCTGGGGTTGAGATGTCTGTGTTGCGGGCTCGTTTGTGGATGGAGAGGGTTGGGCTGTCGCTGGTGGTGCCTGCGGTGCGGGTGCTGGAGTTGGGGCCGGAGTGATGGCTTGCGCTTGCGGCTGTGTGGGATGAGATTGAGGACGTTCGGATTGTTCTGGCTCGGGGCCGGGTGGGAAGCGATGGTCGTAGTTGCTGTTGACGGAGGTGCGGATGGCTTTGCGCCAGCCTTCGGTGCCGAAGGCGTTGATGTATTCGTGTTGGGCGAGGTGGATGGCCTGCAATTGGGTTTGGAGCATGTAGGCGACGGTGCGAGCGAGCCTGGGCTTTATATCGCCGCGGATGGTGGCGGGGATAAGGCGAGCCATGGCGGTGCTGAGATCGCAAGCGGTGAGGTAATCGCCGGAGAAGAAGCAGGCTAGGTCTTTGGCGAGTTTATCGGCGGCTTGGGCGCGGGCTTCTTTTTGGGCGTGGTAGAAGCAGAAATGGGGATGGTTGCCGGTGCGCGGGGTGCGGCAGCGGCGGCCATCGGTGAACTTGAACAGACATAGGGATATGCGGTCCTTGGCAGTGAGCGAAGGCATAGATGTCTCCTTGATTTATTTTTTGATTTTGAGATTTGGACTTACGGGAAAAGAAAGTGCCGGGCTAAACCCCGGCGCTACGTGGCCTAAAAACGAAAACGCCTCGCAGGTGGCGAGGCGCAGTACTGAACGGAACTATTATACCGCAATGGTAATGCGGGTCAAATAAAAAGTTCGGGTCAAAAGAAAGAAGAGTCAAAACCCGCAGCCTTAAACCGAAGACTGTGGCACCACATCTGGCGTGTGCTCCTCCCGCCTTGTTGAACATCGCTCCCTAGGACCAATTCCTCTTCTCCGGTTGCGGCGTTAATTAGGAGTTGAGGAAGACGACGCGAGGATAGCAACGTCATTTCCATGTCTTGGTTTGTAAATGTAATTCACAAACGCATAGCCCCACGGCACCGCAACTATAGGCAATATCACCCACAAGAACGACGAGGCGATGCTTTCCGCTGGCGACCCCCACAACGCACCCTTTGCCCAGAGAGGATACGCGACAATAATGAGCCAGAGGACCTTATAGAATATCTCGACCAGTACTATCGGAAGCATCTTCAAAGGACGAAGAATGCCTAAGCCGGCCAAAGTGGCGAAGGCTGTCCAGACGCACCAGGCCACGGCCTTGAAGGGGTCCCACGTGCCTTGGTGCGTGAGGATTTGCGTCCAAGTCTCTCTACCCAGCACGAAGAACATCAAGATATAGAGCAGCCGCAGGAGATAAATGTGAATCGGCCGAACACCTTCGTATTTGCTGCTCCGTTGAAAGATGCCGGTGACGCTGATCGTCATGGAAATCTCCTTCTGATAAAAAGTCCACGTCAGTAACTATAAGCCACACCTGGGTATGGTGAGCTACTTCTCCGGTAACCGCGTTTATCAGGTAGGTAGTTTTTAGTCACCGCCGTTTCACTGTTCATTCAACGCCAACGCGGTCATGCGCGTAACATTTGAAGATGCCCCTGGGGGGAATCTTGCCGACCGGAACACGCAAATTCTAATTTTCTCGATTATTTATGTGTTGACAGTGTGGGGAGTTCCGTTTTTGTTGGTCTCAGTAGCCTGGTGGCGGTACCGACACGTACGGTGCATTCTAAATCGAGATGTGTTTCTGCTGCGTGCTTCGATGGCGTTTTTAACGTTGAGTGCGCTAATTCTTCTTTACATCGGAGTCATCGTGCTCGCCAACATACGAATGCTGACCCTTACTCCCCAAGCGTTGGGCTCGGTCGGTGTAGGACTCTGCGCTGCTTCATTGCTGACCATTTTGGCGGCGAAAAGTAATCCCGCTATGACTCGAGCATGGAGGAGCATCGTCTATGCGAATATCTACCTGGTATTGTTATGGTGTTTCTTGATGCTCGCACATTGAATTCGCTTCGTTCGCTCGCAGCTTCGCTAACTCCTGGTAAGTCGTGCCAGCTCAACCGGTCAACGCAACACTTTCTAATAGCCTGATCCAACAGCACTTCCTCGAGAGAACCGATCTGTCGGGCTGTATTCAATCAGAACCTAGCCAGGGCAGTATTCCGTTCGATTCAACACTTGTAAGCGATTTTAGCCTTTGAGACCCAGCAGTTAGGCTTTGAGCTTAGTGTTGCGTCGACCCATTGAGACCGCCGCGTTAATCGGGACTTAGGCGATTACTTCCGGTTTGCCGACGACTCACCCACAACGCCAGCACAGTCACACTATTGACGCGATGGCACGACAGCTCAATTTGCTGGGCCGAAGAAGCGCTGCGTCAGTTGATGCGCCACTTTGGTTCCCAGCACGTTCCCCTGAATCACTGAGTGGTGGTAATGAAACCCCGCATAGATGCGCGCGCGTTCAACCTCGCTCAGAAGTT
>DATMOS010000115.1:0-5936 GCA_035568155.1 Verrucomicrobiia bacterium
ATTATTGCGGAAAGCGTGGCGAAGTCTGGGGCCAAAATCTTGCGCGCCGGGGCATTTAAGCCCCGCACATCTCCCTACGCGTTTCAGGGCATGGGCGAAAAGGGTCTGGAATTTATGCGTGAGGCCGCCGAAAAATTCGGCCTCTTTAGCGTGAGCGAAGTCATGGACGCTTCGCAGATTCAAATGATGATCGGCTACGTGGATATTCTGCAGGTCGGCGCGCGCAATATGCAGAACTATCATTTGCTGCGTGCCCTGGGTGAAGTGCGCAAGCCCATCCTGCTAAAGCGTGGAATGTCCGCGACCATGGAAGAGCTGTTACTAAGTGCTGAATATATTCTTGCCGGCGGAAATCCGGACGTCATTCTGTGTGAACGGGGCATTCGCACTTTTGAAACTTATACGCGCAATACTTTTGACATCGCCGCCATTCCGGTGATCAAGAAGCTGTCGCATCTGCCCATGATCGGCGACCCTTCCCACGGCACCGGGCGCCGAGACAAAGTGGCGCCCATGGCACGCGCAGCAGTGGCCGCGGGAGCCGACGGTTTGTTGATCGAGGTGCACAACGATCCTGATCACGCGCTTTCCGATGGAGCGCAATCGCTCGATCCCGGGCAGTTCGAGCAATTGATGGGTGAGTTGCGCATTATCGCGCCAGCTATTGGGCGGCGCGTAGCTTGACCGGGGTCCTATTCATAGCCTGATTCATGTCGCCAGCACACCTCATTAATCGCGTTAGCATTCTTGGCACCGGCTTGATTGGTGGTTCTTTTGCGTTGGCGCTTCGCAAATATACGGAAGGAATTCACATCACTGCGTGGGATCGCCGGAACACCGTGGCGCGCGCAAAGGATCTGGACGCGGCGGACGAGATTTTTTCCGGTGAACTCAAGCCCGCCATCGAAAGTGCCGACCTGATTTATGTGGCGCTGCCGATCGGCACCACGCTGGATATTCTGCCGGAGGTTGCGCGGTATAGCCCGCAACACGCCTTGGTGACCGATGCATGCAGCACCAAGGTGCGAATTGTGCGAGCGGCGGAGGAATTATTTTCGGGCAGTGGTCAGAAACTTTTTCTTGGCGGCCACCCAATGGCCGGAAAGGAATTGTCCGGAATTGCCAACGCTGACGCGAATTTATTCCGCGACACCACGTACGCGCTTATCGGCGAGTCTTCATCCGATATGCATGACGATGTGCATGACAAAGTTGCGCCCGGGTCGCGCTTGCAAGGAGAGCCGGACCAATCGCCTGCGCGTCCTGTGCCGGTGCGTATATCTAAAGGCGATCCACGAGTGGTTGCTTTCCTGAAGATCATCGGCAAAATTGGCGCGCGACCGCTTTGGCTGGGAGCGCAACAACACGATTACGCCGTGGGCCTCGCATCGCACCTTCCGCAACTCGCGGCCGTCGCGCTGGCTTCCTTTCTCTACGATCATCTTGATGAAAACGGCTTGCCTATCGCGCTTGCTGGTCCCGGCCTGCGCGACACGTTGCGCCTTGCTGGCAGTCCCTACAGCACTTGGCGAGACATTGTGTTGACCAACCGGGAAGTTCTTTCCGCCGGGCTCGATTTGTTTGCTCGCCGTCTCGACGAGTTGCGCGACAAGCTCGCTTCCCGCGAACTGGAAGCCGACTTCGACGCCGCAAACGAATTGTACAAACTGCTACGCAGTTTTTAACCGCGAAAACTCAGCGTATGGTGCTGTCAACAGCCCGACAGCTTGCATTACACTAAGCTCTGTTCGCGAGAGTATTCATGGACAAGCGTATTTCTTCAGCTGATGCGGCCATCGAAAAGTTGACCGATGGCGCAACCATATTGATGGGTGGATTTGGCTTGTGCGGAATTCCAGAGAATTTGATTGCCGCCGTGCGCCGTAAGGGCACCAAAAGCCTCACCATCGTCAGCAACAACGCGGGCATCGATGATTTTGGGATCGGGATTCTGCTACAAACCCGGCAAGTCAAAAAAATGATCTCCACCTATGTCGGCGAAAACAAATTGTTCGAACAGCAGGTGCTCAGCGGGGAACTGGAAGTGGAACTGAATCCACAAGGTACCTTGGCGGAACGCTTGCGCGCCGGCGGCGCGGGAGTGCCGGCTTTCTTTACGCCCACTGGAGTCGGCACCATGGTTGCCGAGGGAAAAGAAACCCGCGAATTTGACGGGCGCCAATACGTGATGGAGCGCGGATTGCGCGGTCAGTTCGCATTTGTGAAAGCTTGGAAAGGCGACCGCTGGGGGAACCTCGTTTACCGCAAAGCTGCTCGAAATTTTAATCCGCTGATGGCCACCGCCGCCGACTATGTAATCGCAGAAGTAGAAGAATTGGTGGATCTGGGGCAGCTGGATCCTGACTCCATTCACACGCCGGGAATTTTTGTAAATGCCATTTTCCAGGGAACGTCATACGAAAAGCGCATTGAGAAACGCTGTATCAGAAAAGGATAGTTCGAGCACGCTGTGGCACGCGCCAACGAAGGGCAAACATGGTTCTAACCGAAGAACAAAAACGTGAGCGCATCGCGCGACGTATTGCGCTGGAGCTGCGCGACGGCTTCTATGTAAACCTGGGCATTGGCATGCCGACCGCTGTGGCAAATTACGTGCCGCATGGGATGGAAGTCATTCTGCAATCCGAAAACGGCATGCTGGGCGTCGGACCGTACCCCTTGGAATCTCAAGTTGATCCGGATTTGATCAATGCCGGCAAGGAAACCGTCACCGAACTCCCAGGCACTTGTTATTTTTCGTCCGCGGATTCCTTTGGAATGATCCGGGGAGGGCATGTCGACCTTACGGTTTTGGGCGCGCTGCAGGTGGATGAAAAAGGTACGCTGGCGAACTGGGCCATTCCTGGAAAGATGCTTAAAGGCATGGGCGGCGCGATGGATCTGGTCGCCGGCGCGAAGCGGGTGTTCATCGCCATGGAACACGCCACGCGCGACCAGCGCCCAAAAATTCTAAAAAAATGCACGCTGCCTCTTACTGGTGTGGAAGTCGTGGATCACATCGTCACGGAACTAGCGCTAATCGATGTGACACCGGAAGGCTTGCTGCTTCGCGAGTTGGCGCCGGGCATCAGTGTTGAAGAAGTTCAATCACTCACCGAGCCAAAATTGTTGCTGCCGCCAGGCGGCCCACGAACAATGGCTATCTGATTTCGCGTTAGTCTTCCGCCCGCGCGCCGCACTCACGAAGCGCTAAGCCGCCTCGAAGTAGTGAACGAATAATGAAAAGCGGAAAATACCGTTAGACCCGTCACCGCATAAATCAGAAAACGATTTACAGGAGTGAACCAAGGATGCGGATAGGCCGCCGATAAAACCACAATGAATACCAGAAGAATCTGCAAAGCGGTGGTCAGCTTTCCATAAATGCTGGGCGGAAACGGGCGGTAGCCGGAAATCAGAAGTATCACCACGGCCACCATCAGTATCAGCACATCGCGGCTGAGCACGATGATGGTGAGCCACCACGCTAATTTTTGTTTGAACGCCAGGATGATGAAAGAAGAAGAGAGCAACAACTTGTCCGCGATGGGATCCAGATACGCGCCCAGCGCTGAACGCTGATTCAGTTTGCGCGCCAGTAGCCCGTCGATGCCGTCGGAAAGTCCCGCAGCCACCAACACCAGAAGCGCCCACCGGTACTGTTCGTAAGAAATGAGAATCAGGAAAAACGGCAGGAAGCCCAGCCGCAATAAGGTGATTTGATTAGGCACTGTCCAGATGGGGCCTTGCATTGCCGATGAGGATAACGCAGTTCACGCAAATTGCGCGAGATAGTCGCTGAGAGAGCGGCCTATTTTGCGTTGGAAAAGTTCCGCCATGGACGGAATGGAGCCAGCAGATTCGTCCAGAGAAATACGCTCCACGCGATTCATGGGGAAGAAAATGGTGGGGAATCCCACACGTTCGCCGTCAGGCTCGTTGATGGCGCGCACAAAGTGATCGAAAGAGTTGAGGTCAATGCCGCGCACAGTAATACCCGCCTGATTGAGCACCAGCAATTCGCCCCAGAATTTCTCCTTTGGAGAGTGCAGGCTCACGACAATGATGGAATGCAGGTCCATAGTTGAATTTGCTTTGGCCCGGCAGTGGTGTTGAATACACGCCAGCGTTACTGAGAGTAGCGCATTTCGCAATGTGGGAATCAGTAGAGTCGAGCTGGCGTGTTGTGTGGTTAAACCGCGGCCGGGAACTTCACTGCAAGGGATCGCGGAAATGCAAGATCATGAATGCAAAGCTGGCCAGCAACACAATCGCTGCGCTCCAACCTAGCGCCTGAGCACGTTTCAATTCAGATGGATTCATCGGTTCGCGATCGGCAAAAATTTTCCCCAAGCCAAAGCCGGCCGCTAATCCGCCGAAGTGCGCCCAATTATCGATGCCGGACATGATAAAGCCGAAGACGAAGATCGAAACCACCCAGGAAATGAGCCGTGAACGCAGCGCTTGCATGGACGATCCGCCACGGCGAGTAGTGATGGCAATCATCACCCCGATCAATCCCAGTATCGCGCCGCTTGCGCCTACGGCCAACGTGGGGTGCGGGCGAAACGGAGTAAAGGCGCTAAGCACGTATCCGGCTATTCCGGCTGCGGTGTAGAGAAACAAAAATCGTGCCGAGCCATACACCTCCTCCACTACCGGCCCAATATCCATCAGCACCATCATGTTGAAACCGATGTGAATTAAACCGCCATGAAGAAACATGGCAGTTACCAGGCGATACGGCTCGCCGTGCACAATGGCGGGTGCCCACAAAGCCCCGAGCCGGTAAAGAACTTCTCCATCCAGACCAAAGAGAATCCGCAAGCCGCCGCCCTGGCCACCCTGTAACGTGAGAACCACACTGATACCAAAAATCAGAATGTTGGCGATCAACAGCGCTGTCGTGGCCGGCGCTCGGGTCCCTCCAAAAAATCCGGAGAAGCGCCGATTTAAGGCCGCCATCGAAAAATTAAGATTGGTGCCGCACTGATGACAACGCGTCGCGTTGATGCCCACCAGCGTTCCGCAGGCGGGACAAATTTTGGGCCGCGGCTGTTGATCACCGCCCCCTCCAAAAAATCCGCTCATCGCGCTTCGCCAGCGATTCACGCGCATCTGCCACTGATAGGGAAGCGCCAATTCTCCTCCTTGCGAACCCACACACCGCGTTCCTATAATACCGAAGTCGACGAACTTGTCTGACTTGCGATGGCGCGTTGACGTAAAAGAGGGCGGGACATGGACAAATTTGAGGAAATTGGACAACGGCTCGACAAAGAGCTGGCGCGCTTGCGCAAATACGTGGAAGAAGAAGTTGCTCCTGGCACGGAGAAGCGCACCGCACGATTCCTTCGCGAGGTTTCGGAATTATTGGCCGATGCTGCGAAAAAGCTGGAAGCGCGCAGTGCGGGTCGTGAGACGGGATCTGCGAAAGACGCTCATTCTTAGCAAAACTGGAACGAGAAGCGCATCTATGGGCCGCCAGTGAACGCAGCGACTCCACGACAACAATTCGGCCAACAATGCAATTCACGAATACTTCTTGCCGCGCAACCCACTCTAGAAATAGGCCCCCTCGAATTCGCAGTTTTACTGGCTTTGGCAGTCGCCATTCTTACCGTGGTCTCAGGATGCGCCTCGCACCGACCGCTAGCTGCCAGCCAACCACCGGCTGAACCTTCCTCTACAACCGAAGCCACGTCAGAATCCGCCAAGACCTCGACCCCGTCTGGCACGCCACGCTCGGGGGCCGCTGCAAAACGCCGCAGGGACACCTCCATTCCAGTGGCCGCCGGCTACACGGAACAAGGCGAAGCGTCATGGTATGGCGTGCCATTCCACGGGCGGCAGGCGTCAAACGGCGAGATCTATGACATGAACAAACTTACAGCGGCTCATCGTACCCTGCCGTTTGAAACCATGGTGCGGGTCAC
>DATMOS010000116.1:0-7843 GCA_035568155.1 Verrucomicrobiia bacterium
CCTGCGCGAAAACGCCGCGCGTGGAGACGACGCGCATAGCGTGGAGGCACTGCGTCATCTTGATGGGGTGCGTTATTACGAGCAACAGAATGCGCTGGTGCTTGATCCTGTTTCGGTACGCAACCTGGAGTTGATCAATCCAATTTTTACCGACGAGAGCGGCCGCGTTGGGCCGACTACTTTGATCGCGGCGCTGGACGTGACTGTAACCGGAATGGGCGCGCGGTTGCTGCGGTCGTGGATGATGCGGCCGCTGATCGATCCGGCGGCGATCGAAGCGCGATTAACTGCGGTGGCGCAGTTGGTGCAGCAGACCATGGTGCGCGGAGAAATTCGCAAGGAATTAAAAGGGATTCTGGATCTGGAGAGGATTACCAGCCGCATTACGCTTGGTCTCGCAACTCCTCGCGAGTTAGTGGCGTTGCGCAAATCTCTGGCACGTCTTCCTCTGCTGAAGAATTTTCTAACACCCCCGCCGGTGGGCGGCAGCGAATTATTGCGTCGAATTTTTGTGGAGATTGATGAGCTGAGCGATGTACGCGAGAGATTGGAACGCGGCATTTCCGACGAGCCCCCGGCGCTGGCGACCACGCCTGGAATGATTCGAAGCGGGTTTGATGGCGAGCTGGACGAACTGCGCAATTTGAGCCAGCACAGCAAAGAAATTATTGCTGCGATGGAAGAGCGGGAGAGAAAGCGGACTGGCATCGCTTCGCTGAAGATTCGTTTCAATTCCATTTTTGGCTACTACATCGAGATTTCCAAAGTAAATCTGCATCTTGCGCCGGCCGATTACGAACGCAAGCAGACGCTGGTGAATGCCGAACGCTTCACTTCTGCGGAATTGAAAGAGTACGAGCGGAAGATTCTGGCTGCGGATGAGCGCATCGCGGAGATTGAGAACCGGCTATTTGTGGAGTTGCGCTCGGGAGTGGCGGCCCATGCGGCGCGGCTCCGCGTTACGGCCAGTGCGATTGCGCAGCTGGACGTGCTGACTTCGTTTGCCAAGCTGGCTGCGGAACGCGGATATTGCCGCCCGGAATTTAATGCTATCGGGGAGCTGCTGATTGTTGATGGACGGCACCCGGTGATCGAGGAATTGCTGCGGCAACGTGGCGAGCGATTTGTTCCGAATGATTTGTATCTTGAATCGCAGCGCCAGCAGTTGTTGCTGATCACCGGGCCAAACATGGGAGGCAAGTCGACTTATTTGCGGCAGGCCGCGCTGATTGTGTTGATGGCGCAGATGGGGTGCTTCGTGCCGGCGAGGCAAGCGAAATTGCCGGTGACGGATAGGATTTTCACGCGGATTGGAGCCAGCGATAATCTGGCGCGCGGGCGTTCTACATTTTTGGTGGAGATGAGCGAGGTGGCGGCTATTTTGCATCATGCGACGCCTTCTAGTTTGGTGCTGCTGGATGAAGTGGGGCGCGGGACTTCGACGTTTGATGGATTGTCGATCGCGTGGGCGGTGGTGGAGCATTTGCAGCAGCACACCGGGGCGCGGACTCTTTTTGCCACGCACTATCACGAGTTGACGGAATTGGCGGATCTGCTGTCGGCGGTTAAAAATGTGCATGTGTCGGTGAAAGAAACGCCGAACGAAATTGTGTTTCTGCGGCGGGTGGAGCCTGGGAGCGCGGATAAGAGTTATGGAATTGAGGTGGCGCGGCTGGCGGGTCTGCCGCGCAGCGTGATCGCGCGGGCGCGCGAAGTGCTTTTGAAACACGAGCAAAATGAACACGAGCTGAGCGAAACGCTTTCGCCGGGAGCGAACGGAAGTGGAAATCATAACGGGGACCAGGCGGTGTTGTTTACGGCGCTGGACCGCGAAGTGATTGATAAGTTGCGGGGCGCCGACCTGGATCAATTGAAGCCGCTGGACGCACTGAATCTGCTGGCGGAATTGAAGAGGCAGATTTCATGACGGCGCGCGCGAAAGAACGCGGGATGCTCGTGGTGGGACTGATGTCCGGGACTTCGGCGGACGGGATTGATATTGCGCTGGCCAGGATTTCGGGGGCGCCGCCGCGGGTGAAGGCGCGGCTGTTGAATCACACCGCGGTGAAATTTCCGGCGCAGGTGCGCGCGGAGATTTTGCGTGTCGCGGAACAGAAGACGATTACCGCGGGGGAGTTGAGCCAGCTTAATTTTCGGCTGGGACAATTATTTGCGGATGCGGCGAAAATCGCTTGCCAATGCTTTCGCGTGGCGATTTCTTCGGTGGATTTAATTGGCAGCCACGGGCAGACGATTTTTCACCAGGGTAACCCGGTGCCTTATTTGGGTGGGCGGGTGGCTTCAACTTTACAGATTGGCGAAGGGGCCGTGATTGCGGCGCGGACTGGCGTTACTACTGTGGCTGATTTTCGGCCCGCGGATATGGCTATCGGCGGACAAGGTGCGCCGCTGGTACCGTATGCGGATTATCTTCTATATAGCGATCGGAAACTGGGGCGCGCGTCGTTGAATCTTGGCGGGATTGCCAATGTTACGGTTATTCCTGCGGGCGCGGCGCGTGAGAAGGTATTGGCGTTTGATACCGGGCCGGCAAATATGTTGATCGACGCGCTGGTGGCGCGTTTTACGCGCGGCCGGAAGAAGTTAGACGACGGGGCGAGGATGGCGCTGGCGGGGCGGGCGATTCCGGAGCTGCTGGATGAATTGATGCGCGATCCGTATTTGCGGGAAGCGCCGCCGAAATCGACTGGACGCGAATATTATGGCGCCGACTATGTGAGGCGGGTGTTGGCTTTAGGGCGACGATACCGCGCGAAGCCTAATGATTTGATTCGCTGTGTGACGATTTTTACGGTGCTGTCGGTGGTGGATGCGCTGAACCGCTTTGTGTCGCGCACAACAAAGATAGATCAACTGATTGTTTCGGGCGGGGGCGCGCGAAATCCGTTGATCATGGGGCAACTGAGCGCGGCGTTGCCGGGAGTTGAGGTGCTTCCCTCTTCGCGGTTGGGCGTGCCCGAGGAAGGCAAGGAGGCTTTTGCGTTTGCGCTGCTGGCTTATGAAACTTTTCACCAGCGGGCTGGGAATGTTTTTTCTGCTACGGGGGCGAGTGGGTCGGCGGTGCTGGGGAAGATTTGTTACGCGGGCGGGCGGTGATGCGTGGGATTTGAGGCTGCTTTGGCGGATGAAAGTGATGAGAGGTTTGAGCGACAGATCGAGGAGAGATCCCTCCACTTCGCGGGCCGACTTCTTCGCAGGAGCGAAGAAGAAAAAGCGTCGGCACGCTTCGGTCCTGCCTGCGGCAGGCAGGCGGGATGACTGTTGGTTGCTTCGTGGCTGAGTTCTGCGGCCTGTCACACGTGGACTGCATCCGTTTCGACACGTGAGGATTATCAAGCGATGGAATTCAGGACGACAAAGTCTGTGCCGTTGAATGAATGGGCGTTGGTTAGGCGCGGTTGGGTGATGATTAGCGCCTTGATGTTACTGGCCCTGGGCGGTTGTTCGCACACGGCGAAGGCCGACCGGTCGGCGGTTACGCTGCTGATTGAATCGAATCCTACAAATTTGGATCCACGATTTGCGACCGATGGGCAGTCGCAGCATCTGGATGGACTGATATTCAGCAGCCTAGTGGAGCGCGATGAGCAGATGAATTTGCGCGGGGATTTGGCGGAGTCTTGGGATACGCCAGATTCGCTGACATATGTTTTTCATTTGCGGCCGGGGGTGCGTTTTCACGATGGCAGCGCGTTGACCGCCACTGATGTGAAAGCTACGTTTGATTTTATTTTGAATACGGCGAATCACTCGGCGAAGCGCGGAGCTTTTCGGATGGTTGCGTCAATCGAAGCGCCGGATGCGCGGACGGTGATTTTTCATTTGAAGGAGCCGTATGCGTCGTTTTTGTGGACGGTATCGCGGCCAGCGATCGGGATTGTGCCTGCGAATGCCGGTGCGGATCATTCGCGGGGACTGATTGGATCGGGGCCGTTCCGGTTGGTGAGCCAGGCGCAGGATGACGAAGTGGTGCTGGCGGCGAATGCTGATTATTTTGGCGGCGCGCCGAGCATTTCGCGATTGCGTGCGCGCGTGGTGCCGGATGCGATCGTGCGCGCGCTGGAATTGCGCAAGGGGTCGGCGGATTTGGAGATTAGTTCCCTGTCGCCGGACATGGTGCCGGTGTTGGCGCGGCGGCCGGAGCTGAGGATATCCGAGAGGGCTGGAACAAATTTAGCGTATCTCGGATTTAACATGGACGATGCCATTGTCGGTCGACGCGAAGTGCGGCAGGCACTTGCGTATGCCACGGATCGCGAAACGCTGATTCGTTATTTGCTGCACGGACAGGCGCGCATCGCGAACGGGGTTATGCCGCCGAATCACTGGGCGTACGAGCCCAACGTGACGACCTATTCGCTGGACACAGCGCGCGCGGAAGCGCTGTTGGACGCGGCGGGATTTCCGCGCAAGGAAAATGGCGTGCGGATGCATGTGATGTTGAAGACGTCGACGGACGAGCAGGCGCGGCTAATTGGCGCGGCGCTGCAGGAACAATGGCGGCACGTGGGCGTTGCTTTGGAAGTCCGTTCGCTGGAGGCGGCGACGCTGCTTTCGGATTTGGTTAAGGGAAATTTTCAGATCAATTTGTTTCGGTGGGTGGGGGCAAATAACGATCCGGACGTTTTTGAATTTTTGTTTTCTTCGAAGCGGTTTCCGCCGGACGGGGCGAACCGGGGGCATTACCGAAATGCGCGGATGGATACGCTCACGGATCAGATTCGCGTTGAAATGGATCGCGAGAAGCGGAAGGCGCTGTGCGGCGAAGCACAAAAAATTCTGGCTACGGATTTGCCTTACCTGCCGCTGTGGTTTGGGGATGCAGTGTCGGTGCATCAAAAGGAATTGGGAGATTTGCCACTGTCACCAAGTGGAGATTTTGATTTCCTGGCGAAGTTGAAGGTGAACTGAGTCGCAACCACATGGAGACGCCAGGGATTAAGAAATATCGACTAGATTCGCCTGCGGGCGGACTCACGCAGAGCATTGTGAACCAGGTGCTAAATGGGTTTCGACTCGAGCATTTCGATGAAACTATTGGGGCTAGTCGCGAAGAATTTAGAAAGTTATTGGGACATTTTTGGGGCTTGCCCGAGGATGGCGTAAGTCTAGATTTACGCCAGGCCTTAGCTTTTCGCAATGCGCTTCGCGAGAGTTTACGAGAGCTTGGAACTAAAGAATTTCAGACGAGCACTGGTTATACCTTTGAATATGGGCGACAGATATTGGCCGAGCTGGACGGCGTTATCGGCTCCGAATCGATGACTGATCAATTGAAACTATAGTTGGCCGTCGGTTCCGAACTGATAGACTGCTGGCCGAAACTACCACTGGAAAAGGAGAATTGACGATGGCGGATGTGGTGACGGGAGCGGAGTTTAAGAAGGAGATGCGCGAGGGGAAGCCGAAGCTCGGGTTGTTTTTGAATTCGCACAGCCCCACGGTGGCGGAGCAATTGGCGCACAGCGGGTACGACTGGCTGCTGGTGGACACGCAGCATGGGCCGATGGGCTATGAGAAATTGTCGGCAATGCTGGCGGCGGTTGCCAGTGGCGGCGCGAAATCGATGGTGCGCGTGGGCGGGTACAACGACCGGCCGGGGATTCAGCAGGCGCTGGATTTGGGCGCGGATGGCGTGCTGGTTCCCTACATCAATACGGCGGAAGAGGCGCGGCAGGCGATCAGCTGCACAAAATATCCGACCATTGGGACGCGATCTGTTTATTTTCCGCAGCGCAGCATGAACAAAGCCGGGCTCCTGGGCTATGCGGGCAACGCCAACAATAATTTAATTGTCGCGCTGCAGGTGGAGACCGCTTCGTGCATTGAAAATATGACGGAGATCGCGGCGGTGCCAGGCGTGGATATTCTTTTTCTGGGGCAGAACGATTTGTGCATGTCAATGGGCTTGTATGAAAAGTATGAATTTCCGCTGATGTACACTTCGCCGGAACTGGGCGCTGCGACCGAGAAGCTAATCGCGGAAGCGCGCAAAAACAAAATAATTCTAGGGATATTTCTGTTTGGGACTGCGCGGGTGGGGGAATTTCTGGAAAAGGGATTCACATTTATCAGCTTGGGCAATGATTTGCATCACGTTTTGACGCAGGCGGGGGCGTATGTGAAGGATGTAGAAGGGATCGCCAAAGAGAAGAGCAAGAAGTGGGAACGGCGGCCTACGGCCCTGTTTTAGCGGCGCGGTTTTAGCAAATTAACTTCGACAGTCGCACAACGGCGCTAGCAACACGGTTAGCTGCACAAAATTGGAAAATGTTTTACTTGGGAACTGCGGAGTTGCGCTCCGAGATGACGCGACCGTACGGCGAGGAACACGCCAGTCGATCGAAATAACGGTAAGCGGCCGCGGAGATTTTGGCGATGGCTTCTTCCCCGTCACGCTCGCGTACGAGATACGTAGTCATCACGCAGATGATGTAAGGACGATTCTGCAAGAAGACGATTCCGGAATCGTTGCGCACGGCTTCGAGTTCGCCCGGTTTATTGGCGATTCGCAGGCCGTCAGGCAGGTCGCGAGGAATGAAACTGCCCTTGTGGGTGCTGAGCATTTTGAAGAAGTCCGCGGTCATTTCCTTGTTCAACACTTTTTCCAGATAAATCTTTTCCAGCAGCGTGAGCATGTCCTGCGGCGTGGAGATATTTTCGCGGCCTTCCGCGGCGGCTTTGACGTCCATCATTTTGCGGCGGAGTTTAGTGTTGTGAAGAGCGAGGCTGTCGAGCAGCGCGTTGACATTTTCCATTCCGAGGCGATCGATGAGGACATTGGTGGCGGAATTATCGCTGACGGCTACCATCATGGTGGCGAGGTCGCGGTTGGTGAGCTGCGTGACACCGGGAGTCAGACCGCCCATGATGTCGCTGTCCTGAACCAGATCAACGGCGCGCACGGTGTAGAGGTCTGTCAATTTCGCTTTGCCGGATTCGCCCTGGGAAGATAGGTGCGCCTGGCGATAGAGCTCAGCGAGCACCACGATCTTGATGGAACTAGCCTGGGGAAAAATGGAGTCACCATGCAGTAGAAATCGTTGGCCGGTGCTCAGGTCTTCAATGGCGACGCCAAGTACGCCGTCAAGGTTGCGATCGATGTCGTTAATGGTGGATTCGAGTTTTGTCCACAGGGACTTTAGTTTTTGGTCGGATACATTTTGGGCATGTAAGTTGCTTTGCGCGCAAGTGCTATTCGGGAGCAGCAGGCACAGCAAGGCCAAAGCAATTGTTGATTTCACGTGTGCTTCCTTTTTGAAGCGCGAAGTCAGTTGCCGCAAACATGCGCTCGGTCAGGTTCGCGCCATTCTTGCACATCGGTCGGGCTCGCGCCGATTAACTTCAACCAACTTTAGGGGCTGAAAGTCCCGCGTGCTTGACGTTTTGCTTATGTCGCGGCTAGAAGCGGCGACCTACAAGGCGACGGGGAAAAAGCGGGGAGAGATTCCTCGACTTCGCAAGCCGACTCCTTCGCGGGAGCGAAGGAGAAAGAAAAAGCGCCGGCTTGCTCCGCTCCTGCCTGTGGCAGGCGGGCGGAATGACTGTTGGGTGCTTTTGGCGCGACGAAGAGGGTACCGGGTGTAGAATCTGGCCGACGAACAGGTGAATGCCTCGATTCGGTTCAATTTTTAGCGAGGAGCAAAAAGATGGCGGAGTGTACGCATCTCGATCGGATACCGCCGGTGAAGCCGAAAACGCCGCAGGGCTGCGAAGAGTGTTTGAAAATGGGCGACACCTGGGTGCACTTGCGATTGTGCCTGGAGTGCGGGCATGTGGGCTGTTGCGATAGCTCCAAGAACAAGCACGCCACGAAGCATTT
>DATMOS010000117.1:0-13394 GCA_035568155.1 Verrucomicrobiia bacterium
CAGGCTCATACCCCCGCGTAATCCCCAAGCCATCGCCGCCGCCATGCTTGCCTCATTACAAAACCCCGCAGAAGCTCAACGCCTCGCGCTCGCAGGACACAAAATGACCCGCCGCCTATTCGACGTAGAGAGAACCGCCGGTGAAGTCGCAAACATCTACGCAGGACTGACCGATAGCGTGAAAACCTACGCGGTTGAATCATTCCAAACGGGCTAGGAAATTCGATTGAGCAGCCAACAAAACGCGATTGCGCTCGAACCGGGCAGATTCTTAGACCGCCGCTCTACGCATGCTTGGTCTAAGCATAGAAGAGCAGATTATGTCATTTCGTTCATCTCCACTTGTGCCTTCGCCCTGACTTTCGCAATTATCAGTCCCGCTGTCATTCACTGGTTTCTGATCCTGCTGATTGCCTGTGGAACCATTGCCGGCGTGGACGTCATTCGCTGGTTAAGGGGTCGGCTTGATCTCTTCGATCCCAAGGCCGTGGTCGGTTTCTTGTCATTCTACGGGTGTTTCGTAACCCCGGCACTTCACGTCGTGTGGGACAGATTCGGCGTGAACAATGACCTTGTACTCGGTGGCGACTGGCGACCATGGCTCGGAGCCATGGCGGCCTTAAACGCCGCGAGCCTGCTCGTTTATCGCTTATCTCACAATTACGTTTTTAACTACACCGCCAAGTCCACCACAACTTGGAAGATCGACAAAAAGAGATTTCATTTCTTTTTTTCCCTGGCGTTGGCTTGTTCTGTAGCGGGAGTCTACGCATTTTTTTCTTTGCTCAACGGCATACCGGGAATGGTGAAATCATTCGAGGAGAATCTGCAAGCCTATACTGGCAAGGGCTGGTTGTTGGTCTTTGCGTGGCCACTATCAGTTCTATGCTTCATCATTCTCATATATGTATGGACTAACCGCGAACTCCATCGTCGCCGCCCTGCATCCATCGGAATCGCGCTAGTCTGCGCTTTTGGGTTGAGCCAGTTCATCCTAATGGGGTGGTACGGCAGTCGCTCTGCAACCATTTGGGCGATGTTCTGGATGGCTGGAATCATTCATTATCGGGTTGATCGTTTATCGCGAAAGGTTGTCGCTGTTGGATTAGTTTTCTTGATTGCTTTCATGTATTTTTACGGCTTTTACAAGGACCAGGGCAGAACTGCATTTGGTGTCATTGAAAGTCCCAGCGCGTGGACCCAACCAACAGGCTACCGAGACATCAAGCTTTTATTGTTAGATGATCTGGCTCGTGCCGATGTGAATGCTTACATGCTTTACAATTTGGTCAAATTTCCGAAGGACTATGATTATCGGTGGGGCCTCACTTATATTGGTGCGCCGTCCTTTTTAGTGCCGAGATTTTTGTGGCCGAACCGTCCGAACTATAAGGTCGATGCTGGCACTGAAGCGACTTTAGGTAAGTCCTCATCTTATGACTCAATGCGTGTATACGGGCTCACCGGAGAAGCATTGCTCAACTTCGGACCTTGGGGCGTGCTTCCTGCGTACGCTATTTACGGCGCGTGTTTGGGTTGGTACCGACGGAAATTAACAAGTTGGGACCCTGCGGATGCACGGACGTTTCTAGCTCCTCTCGTCACAATTCTGTTCGCTACGGCATTCATAGCAGATTCAGACAACGTGCTATTTTTGTTTGTTGTGGACGGATCGCTGATTACCGCCGCTTTTTTGGCGTCGATCAAAAAAGTTCGATCAGGCACCCAATCGATGACATTGCGCCTACAACGCCAGTCATATTGAAACCGTGACGGAGAAAATTTCAAAACAACACACTCACGATCCCCTTAGTGAAAACCCACTTCCACTAGACACCACTCATCAATTCTCTCGACGCCTCTTGGTCACGAGTGAAGAGCACTACTCCCAAACACCTTCGGGAGGAGTATATTCCAATGGTCCGGCCACGTATTCATCCTGGTGCCGCTACCTGGAAGCATTCGATGAAGTTGTTGTTGTCGCTCGCATAAGGCCCATCCAAGGCCCGGGAAACAATCAACAGCGCGCTGATGGTCAGCTCGTTTCCTTCCGCCCGCTTCCCGATTACACCGGACCCTGGCAATATATAAGCGCTCGTCGGCAGGCCCAAATAATCGCGCGGCACGCGATCGATAGTAGCGACGCCTACCTTCTCCGTGTACCCGGAATCGTAAGCCAGATGGTCTGGCGCGAAATTCTCCACGCGGAAAAACCATACGCAGTCGAAGTCGTGGGTGACCCCTGGGAGGCGCTCGGGCCAGGGACTTGGCCTTATATTTCCCGGCCGATTTTCCGCCGCATTGCCACCCAACAGTTGAAACGCATCTGTGCCGGTGCCATCGCCGTCAACTACGTCACATCCGAAACGCTGCAACAACGTTATCCACCGTCAAAAAGCGCGTACGTTGTCGGGTGCTCCGACGTCTGGTTGGAAAATTCAAGCGTGTCCGCAAAAACCATAGAACGAAGACATCAGCGCTTCCAAGAGTTACCTTGGAGAGCCTCAAAAACCGGCAGTTCCATCCGCATCGGGTTCGTCGGCAGTTTCGCACAGATGTACAAAGGTCCCGATACGCTCATTCATGCCGCGGCTTTATGCCACGGCCACCTTAATTTTGAACTCGCAATGGTGGGTGCAGGCCGCTGCCTACCGGAAATGAAAGCTCTCGCCTTGAAGCTCAACATCGCAGATCGCGTTGAGTTCCTCGGCGAAATTTCGTCCGGACGCTCGATTTTTGAGTTTCTGGATTCTATCGATCTGTTCGTCATGCCTTCTCGTGCGGAAGGCTTGCCTCGCGCCCTTGTGGAAGCGATGTCGAGGGGATGTCCCTGCATCGCCAGCACGGTTGGAGGAATTCCTGAGCTTCTTGAGGCGAGCGACCTAGTGCCACCTAACGCACCTGAAAAGTTGGGGAAACTCATCCTGCAGGTCGCGGCAGATTCCGATCGCTTGCTCGCCATGAGCGAACGCAACTTGGACAAGGCCGCTCAATTTAGTCCGCAAACGCTAAACGAATCTCGCCACGCTTTTCTCGAAGAGGTAAAGCGTCGATCCACTTTATAGACTCCCAGTCACGATTTTATGTGCAGCACTAATAGTCAATCTACAATCCGGCTGCGTGGCCAACACCGCGCTCTGACGAATGCTCGGTGTTCTTTTGTAGCGGAGCTGACTGCCTCGCCCCCGCAAGCACCAGCGCCCGTAGCGCAAACTGGTTGTTGAATTGTGCCGTCGTAAAATCCGTAATCAGCCCCGCGCGAATCGCATCATAAATTTCCCGTATCCCGCTCTCCACTGTCTTCCAGCAAGCAAATCCCAGGCGCTCGCGAATTTTGTCGAACGTCACCCGGTAATTCCGGCGATCCTCGGTCTGCACCGTCGCAATTTCCACCTGAGGAATCACGTGCGCCACCACGCTTCCCAATTCCGCGATCTGCAAATTCAATTCCGCCGCTCCCACATTAAAGACTTCGCCGCTCACCGATTCCGCCGCAGCCTCCAAGCTCGCGATGCACGCCCGCGCCGCATCCTGCACATGCAGCAACGGCCGCCACTGATCACCATTGATAACCGTGACGCTGCCCATAAATACCGCGCGCGCCACGAATAAATTGGCCACCAGATCGAATCGCATCCTGGGCGAAAGCCCGAACAAGGTGCTGAATCGCAAAATTGTCGGCGCAAACGTCGCCGTCTTCGCCCCCAGAAGAATCCCCTCCGAATCAATCTTGGTCTCCGAATACACCGATAGCGGATTCACCGCCGACTCTTCATTCACAAAAAAATCCGAAGCCCCATAAACGCTGCACGACGACGCAAAAATGAATCGCCGCACGCCGCACTCGCGCGCCACGTTCGCAAGCATGCGCGTGGCTGCCCGGTTCACCTCTACCGCCAACTCTTTATTTTCTTCGCAAGCCGGGTCGCCAACAATTCCAGCTAGGTGAATCACTGCATCGCAACCCCGCATGCAACGAACCACCACGCCCACATCTCGCACGTCCCCGCGCACCACTTCCAGATTCGGGTGATATCGCACTCCATCCAGCGCCTGCTCCCCAAACATGAACGAATCCAGCACCCGCACCCGCCGACCCAACTCCAGCAAATGCCGCACCAGCACCGACCCCAAATATCCCGCGCCGCCCAACACGAGAACCCGGCGATTCGCTTCTCCACCCACGGTCGTTTTAGCTCTCATCTATTAGGCAGCCCCCGTAGCCAATTTGGCCCAATTGGCATTGTCCAACCCCTGCGCCCGCCGAATCACTTCACAAACTTTGTCAACGCTGTCATCCGTCAGCGAAGAATAAATCGGCAGACTCACCACCCCATCCGACACTAAATCCGTAATCGGTAAAGGCCGTCCGTCCCACATCCCGCCATAGAGTTTCTGCCGGTGCACCGGCGGTGAGAAATATTTTCGCGCTCCAATATTTTCGCGCTGCAATAGTTCCACCAGCCAATCGCGCGAATGCCCGAATTCTTTTTCGTCCACAATCAATGAAAAATCCTTGAACGTCGACCGCCCGCCTTCCGAAACCTCTTGAAATCGAATCCCCGGAACGTCCCGAAGCTTTCGCTCGTACCTCAATCGAATCTCATTCCTGCGCTCAATCCGCGCATCCAATCTCACCAAGCCATGCAGCGCCATCGCCGCATTTATCTCGCTCATCCGCGCGTTCACTCCCAGAACTTCAGGATTGTAGTCGCCGGCGTCTCCGTAATTTCGCGCCGCTCGTAATCTTTCAGCCAGCCTCGCATCGCGCGTCGCAACCAGTCCGCCTTCGCCGGCGACCACCAGTTTCGTAGGCGAAAAACTGAACACTTCCGCCGTTCCAAATCCTCCGACGTGTCTGCCATGGCTGCTGCTCCCAAACCCATGCGCCGCATCAAAAACCAGCGGAACCCGCAATCCCGCTGCAATTTCTTCCAATTCCTTAACCGCGGCTGGACTCCCAAACAAATGCACCGCCAGAATCGCCACCGTCCGACTCGACACTTGCGCCCGCACCGCTTCTGGCGCAACACAAAACGTCTTCACATCGCAATCCGCAAACACTGGCGTCAATCCATTCCACACCACGGCGTGCGCTGTAGCGTGAAACGTAAAACTCGGCAGAATTACTTCCCCGCTCAAATCCAGGGCCTTCAAAACCAGCAGCAACCCCGCCGTGCAACTCGAAACCGCAACGCAATGGGCAACTCCCAAATATTCCGCCGCCGCTTCCTCGAATTTCCTTACATACGCGCCATTCGTAAGTTGCTTGCTCGCTAAAATTCCGCGCACCTCTTCCAAAAACTCCTCGCCCGGCACGCCTTCCGGATCAACAATGGGTAGCAACTTTGGAAACGCCAGCCCACCCGCTCCGATTTCCGCCCACACGCGATCCGCAATGCTCATCAATTTTCCTTGCCCGGCCGTTTTTTCTGGTCGCCGCGCACTTTCGCAGGCGCCCCAAAAACTATCGTTCCTGACCCAACATTAGCTAACACCACCGCGCCCGCACCCACGTAGCTATATTTCTCCACTATAAGGTTCGGAGCGATCACCGCCCCCGTTCCTACATACGCAAACTCTTGGATGCGCACTCCACCAGTTAGCGTGGCATTCGGAAATATGTGGCAGCTTCTCTCCAGATAATTGTCATGATCCACCGATGCTGAAGTATTCACGCAAACATTGTCTTCAATGGTCGTGCCCGGATTTATCGTAGCTCCCGCGAGAATAGTCACTCCCTCACCCATCTTTACAAAACGCGAAACATGCGCGCTAGGATGCACCACATTCACCGCCGTGAGCCCCGCGCGGCGCAACTGCTGGAATTTTTCAAAACGCGCGTAATTATCGCCAATTGCAACCGCGACTCTCCCGCAATCCAATCTCCGCGCGGCCTCCGCCACACCGCCTTCCGGCGAAAACACCTTCACCCCCAAAACCTCTGTCCCCCTCTTTTTCTCATCTTCATCCAGAATTCCCGCCACTTCCCATTCGCCACTCGCCAGCAGCGCATCCACGGTCACTTTTCCGTGCCCGCCGGCTCCCCAAACCAGCACCTTTTTATTCCCCATGCAGCGGCTACCCTAAATCCTGAACGCGCACTCGCCCATCCTTGCCGTACACACCTTCGCTTCGAAATAAAACCGGTATCGTGCGCGCCATAATCTCGCAATCCAACCACAGCGAATAATGCTTCACATAAAAAATATCCAATTCCACGCGTTCCGCCCACGTCAGTAGATTCCGCCCCTGCACCTGCGCCAGTCCCGTCAATCCCGGCCGCATCGCCAATCGCCGCACCTGCTCCGTGGAATATTTCGACGCAATTTCAAAAAACGCCGGCCGTGGCCCGACAATACTCATCTCTCCGCGAAGTACATTCCATAATTGCGGCAATTCATCGATGCTCCAGCGCCTCAAAAAATGTCCTGCACGCGTAATTCGCGGATCGCTCGACGAAGTCTCAAATCGATCTCCGCCTTCCCGCGCGCCGTTCACCATCGTCCGCAATTTCCATTGATCGAATCCTTCACCTCCTAATCCCGCCACACGCAAACGAAAAAACACTGGCCCGCGCGAACCCAGCTTAATCGCGACCGCGCTGACTAACAGAAGTGGAGCGACGATAATCAGACTAAATATCGCGAGTACCACGTCCACAATTCTTTTAGCGAACAGTTGCAGCTCACGCCTCATTCGCCCGCCTAAGCACGCTCGAATTCGCTGGCGAGATCGAAGCCGCCAATCCCAAAATCAAAGAAAACACCAGCGCGTTCGCCGGAATATACAAATTAAAATCCGTCAAGCTGTGTAGCAGTAACGCCGCAATGCTTCCCAGACAACCCAAAGCCATTGCTCGCTCGAAGCTCACTTCAGACGACGCGGCTTTCCGTGCCACGCGTACCAGCAACGCACCCGTCGACCCGAAAAATAACGCTGCCGCCGGAATCCCTAAATCGGTCGCTAATTCCAGATAATCGTTATGCGCGTGGTTCACAAATTGTCCCAGGAACGTGCTCTGCACCCTCGTAAACGCCACGGGAAAAGTACCCAGTCCGCTTCCTAGCAATGGATGCCCGCCAATCAGCCGTGCCGTGTCTTTCCATAACGACCATCTGCTCTCGTCCACGCTGGTATATTCCTCGCTGATCATTCCAAAACGTCCCAGCGCCGGCCCCGCGCCCATCCACAAAACCAAAATAATCCCGCATGCCATGATCGCCGCAGCGAGCCATAATCCTGCTTTTCGTTGAAATCCAGAAAATGCCGCCATCACTCCTAGCGATGCGACCGCCGAAATAATGCCCATCCGCGAAAGTGAAAAAAACAATCCAGCTACCATCACCGTAGCGGCGAGCAACCACAAGCCAATCCGCGAAAGTTTTCTACCTCCCAGCACCTGTTTAATCCGCGCATTTTGTCCCCGAATAGCTCTTCGCGGCAGCTTGGCTTTCTCATATAACACCAGCGCTACCCCGAAGGGGATCGCCATCTCCAGAAATCCCGCGAAGTGATTCCGATTGATGTACGTTCCGGTCGCCTCTTCGAGGTTATATTTCTTCACATACCCAAAAATCCGTTGCCAACCAGTCAGATACTGCACAAGCCCATAAAGTGCTTCAAACGTTCCCAGCGCCACCAACCATGTCACTAAACGTCTTCGGCTCTCGCGATCTTGGCCTAGCATACGCGAAAAGAAAAATGTTACCGCGCAACAAACCAACAGGATCAAATGTATTCGCGTGTTGTATGGAGCGATGCTTAAACTGGAAAAGAAATGATGCTCACTTCCTGGTAGGGTCGCGGTCGAAATCGAATTATCCAGACGCAACAACCGCACTAACGGCTCGGGCAATGGAACCAGTTGGAATATCACCAACCCAATCAAAGCCGCAGGCACCGCTGCGCTTCGCAAAGAACCCGGCCACTCCAGATCTCTACGCCCGATAAGCACGGCCAAAACCGCGCCCAATAGCACAGTCTCCACCACCGCAAATGAAATCGGCTCCGCCCCGCCAAACGCCAATACCGCCGCCGTAACGCAAAAAATGAGCGAAGCCTCGGCAGTCTTCAGCACTCGCCCACTCTCCCGCCCCGAAAAACCGCGCCTCTCTACTTCTCGGATTCCTCTGGTTCCTGGTGATATCCCGAATAGTAGTAATCGTTTCTCACATCTGCAAAATTAATCGTCGCTCCAATCACGTGCGAGCCCGCATCTACCGCCGACAAATACGCCCGTTGCACCAGTTCGCGCGGTGTCGTCCCGCCTCCCACAACCAGAATCACGCCATCCACCAGCGTCGCCAGAATGCGGCTGTCAGAAAGATTCAGCAGCGGCGGCGAATCCAACACCACAAACTTATATTCCTTCGACGCTTCGCGAATTAAGCTGCGCATATATTCCGAAGAGAGCAGGTCAGCAGGGTTCGGCGGCACCGGTCCGCAGAAAAGCACAGAAACACCGATGGGCGCGGCTTGCCATACCAGGCTTCGCCAGTCGGAATCTCCGGTGAGGTAGTTCACCAGTCCTGTCGATCTGGACACTTGAAAAAATTTCTGTAAGCTCGGCCTTCGCAGGTCCGCGTCAATCAATAAAACTGAATCGCCCAGTTGCGCCAGCGAAGCCGCCAAATTCGCCGCCACGGTCGTTTTCCCTTCACCCTGCTGCGCACTGGTCACCAAAAGTGTGGCTGGCGGACGCTTCGCCGTCGAGAGCAGCACCGATGTCCGCAGTCCGTGAAACGCCTCCGCCAGCGCCCCGTGCGGGTGCCCTCCGCCATCCTGCACTTCAATGCGGTTCCATGGCGGCGCCAATCTGGTCCCGTTCTTCGATCCGTTATTTCCATTGCTGTCCTTGTGCCCGTTTGTTCCGTTTGACTTCCCAGCCTCCAGCACCGCCGCATTGTTCTGGAATCCGTGGAGCCGCCTTGGATTGGCAGATAGCTCCATCGCAGGCACCGCGCCAAGCGCAGGTATTCGCAGAAACCGTTCAATGTCTTCGGAGCTTTTCAGCGTGTTATCCAGATGCTCCTGCAAAAATGCCGCTGCGATCCCCAGGCACATCCCGACAATCAACGTGATTGATAAATCCAATAAAATTCGCGGCCGTGCAAATTTCTTCGGTGGATATGCCGGATCAACCACGCGAATATTAGTCGCCTTCAAACTGCTCGACACCCCCGTCTCTTTCAACTTTTCCAGCAGCCCAACGTACAACTGCTTGTTGGTATCCGCCTCGCGCTTCAAAATATTGTATTGCACAGACTTTCCGGCTATATCGTTCGCCTGCCGCTCTTGTTCTGTAAAAGCCTTTTGCAGCATCTCTTCGTGGCTCACCGCCGCTTTGTAATCGTTCGCAATGCCTCCTGCCGCCCGCGTACGCTCCGCTTCCAGCATCGCCTTGCTTTCGTCGATCTGACTCTGCAATTCCTTCACTCGCGGGTAATTTGGATTAAAATTTGCACTCAGCCGCGATTGTTCGCGCTGCAGATCCGCCAGCCTCGCCGTCAACTCCTGTATCAACTTGTTATCAAAAACTCCTGGCAGCTCCGCGTAATTCCGTTCTTCCAGTAACCGGTATAAAGACTCTTTCGCATACCGGTCCGCCTGCGCCTTCGTCAATTCCTGCTGCAGTTCTCGCAGCCTCTGCACCACGATATTCTCGCTGGTGCCTTTTTCCGTCTCCAGAAATAGCAATCCGTTTCCCCGACCGTATTTCTGCAACTCGTCTTCTGATTTCTCAAGCTTCGCCTTCATTCCCAGCAATTGTTGCGACAGCCAGTCCGAAGCTTTCTGCGCCGCCTGCCATCGCGCTTCCAAATTTGCGTCGATGTATGCTGAGGTCAGCGTGTTCACCACCTGCGCCGCCGTATTCGGATCGTTCGATTCGAACGTCACCTCAATCAGCCGGCTCCGCTTCACAGGCTCAACCGTTAGTCGCTCTTCGAAATTTTTCAACACTTCTTCTGGAACGGTCTTGTCCGCGGCCAAACTCATCCCAAATCCTGCCGGTATTGGCTGCGGCGCCGGCTTTTCCCGCGCCATCTGCCAGCTCCCGCTGCGCCGCGTAAATTCAGGTAACTTCTCCAGCCCCAGCTGCGTGATTACTCGCCGCGCCAGATTTTCGCTTTTTAAAATCCGGTTCTGAGTCTCGATATACGCATCTGAAACGCCCTCAATTTGAAACAACTCTTGCAGTGTCGGCACATCCGGATTTTCTTTCTGAATTTCAATCAGCGCTCGCGCCTCATACACCGGCTTCCCGCGGAACGTCGCGAACAGCCCAATCATGAAAACCACCAGCAACGCCACCAGTACCGTCGGGTAACGCTTCTGAATTACTCGCCAATATTCCAGCAGATCCGGAACCGCTTCGCGATCTTCCACCGGATAAGCGCCCGCTCCATGATTCACGCGTTCCAGCGCATTCTGTCGCGGCTCGTAGAGTTGCAATCGGTTTTGTTCGTCCATATTTTTAGGGATGAAAAATCGCTAACCCGGTGGCCGTATTGACAACGGCATCCGTACTTCTAAAAAGAACTGTCTTCCCCGTGCTGCTTGGCACAAATACAATATCCGCGGCCTGCAGATTCATGTCCGGTGCTTTTCCATCCAGAATCTTTCCCAGTTCTACAGGTATTTCCGAGCGTTTGCCGCTGCCTTCGTCGGTCCGGATTATTCGCGTGTGGCCTTTCGACGACGTGCTCGAAAGTCCTTCGGCCAGCGCAATCGCCTTCAACAGCGACATTTGCTCGTTCCCTTTTACGGTGAAGCCGCCTGGCTTTTTTACCGCGCCCACCACGTACACAATACCCGCCCGAGTTACCTTAACAATGTCGCCCGCATAAATCGGCACGTTGAATCGCGGATCCCGTGAATTCAGCAGGTGCCGCAAATTAATCGCTAACGTGTCGCCTTGCTCCATCCGTTCCGCGCCGGCAACATTCGCTCCGCCAGTCGACGCGGTCGCATTATTTTTCGGCGCGCCATCCTTTGCATTGTCATCAGACTCTGCCGGGTTTTTAGTTCTGTCTGTGCTCTTCCCGCCTGCCTGCTCAGCTTCCGCTTGCATTGCTTGCGCGCTGCCATCTTGACCGCGGTTATACCCCGCGTTCCTCATCACCAACACTTCGTCGCCGGCTTCAGGCGCCAATCCTTGCGCCATGGAAAGCATCTCCAGCAGCGTCTTCGATCCTCGCACCTGAAAAACTCCCGGCTTGTTCACCTCTCCGATCACCGAAACCGGATGGCTCTCAATCGCGGTCACCATCACGCTCACGTGCGGATCCTTCAAAAACTCCCGCAACTTCGCCGCCAGTTCATTTTCCAGTTCTCGCGCCGTCAATCGCACGACGTGAATGCCCCCCAGTAGTGGCAGCGACACCTCGCCATTTTCGGAAACCCGCACCGTGCGATTCAGTTCCGGCGCTTCAAAAATATTTATATCCAATAAATCTTGCGGCCCAATCCGATAATCACCCGTCTGCTGCTCTAGCGTTTCCGCAAACTGTTCCCGCAACCGTTCCAGCTTCCGGTTGTAGTCCTCAGTGGACTCCGCAGTCGCCGCGCTCTCTTCCGCACTCTTCGATTTCGGCACCCCTTGATAATCCTGCGCGCGTACATCGACGGAAGACAGCATGCCGCCGTTAAAAAAAATGCCGAGCACCAACAGCCTCGTAGTTTTACTCAAGCCGAATTGCCTCGCCCTCACACCCGATCCCGTTACGCGTCCTTACAAGTGCTAAGAAGTCCTAAGCAAGCAGTACCAAGTCAATCTTGTATTCCAAGCTTACCGCCCATGGGCTAAGGCAGTTTTCCCCCATTTATTAGTCAAATCCTACACCAGCGGCACCCGTATTTCAGTGTTTTCCCGAACGCCAGAATGGCAGGGGGCAGAAGTTCAAGGTATGACTCGTGCCGCCCTTGAAGGGGTTCGCACCCATTTCTATAGATGCCGGTTTTAGCGTAAACTGTCCCCTATTAATCCGCTGGTGGGCGTAGCTCAGCTGGTAGAGCGTCGGTCTGTGGCACCGAATGTCGCGGGTTCGATCCCCGTCGCCCACCCCAGATTCCTTCAATGTTTATCAGGTGATGAAGCGCGCTCAAAAGCAGCACCTGACCGAAGTGCGCGCGCTATGAGATTTACGGTTTGGATCGCGGGTCGTCTACGTCAATTTGGACAAGGGCCCGGCGCGTGTGATGGTCGAGGAGAGCCGTTGCGCCAAAGAATGGCCAAACGACAAGCACGCGCGGCGCGGATCGCCGGAGCCACGATCGTGAAGGCCGCGAAGAAACAGATAAGCCTCAACTCAAACGTAGTCGCCGAGCCGCTCGAACCTGAGCGGCTTTTCCTCACTGCATGACACATTGAAGTTAGTCTCGCGGACTTGAAAGACTTTGACAAAACAACTTAATAGAAGGAATCAATTGGGCGCAAAGATTGGTCTTGTCCAACAAGTGCTTAGCACCGAAGCTTTCTGCGAGTGCTTTGGCATCTTGGTCGTTCCAGACAGAAATGGCTAAAATGCAGCCAGCCGATTGAAGAAAATGCCGCTTCAAAAATTCATGTGAATAATTGCTTTCATCGGGCATATGCAGATCGAGCAGCAAAATATCCGGCTTCACGGCGGCTACCAATTCCAGAGTTTGCGCGAAGTCCACAGCTTCACCCACCAATTCAAAGGTAGAGTCAGTTTTCAGCATACTGGCAATTGTTGAACGAACTGCGGCATTGTCGTCTGCGACCAAAATTTTGACTGGCACTGGGGCCTCCGAGCTGAAGGACGCGAGCCCTATCTATAACAGAGATAATCAACCTTGTGATTACTATAACCAGTGAAGTGAGCATACTTACCAATGACTCGCCAGATTGGCGCATAGGCAGCAAGCGCCGGAAAACGCTTAACGATCCATCGCCAACTTGACGCGACGCGACATTATTCCAGTGTTGGCCAAGAAGAAAATTGCCTGGCATGGATTTAGGCGCGGCCTTACGACAAACCCATACGAACTTGGCGTGCAGGATAAAGTCATCCAAGCGATCCTACGGCGCACGCGAACATCGAAGCGACGCGGAAGCACTACATAACCTACCTCGCTCTCATTACGGCATCCATCTTTCAGACGAACGATACTAGGAAGGACGTACCAGTGACGCCGTCCGCCCCAAGCAGTAATCTTCCTCCATGGACTCCAACCCCGCCAAGCTGCCAGACAAACCCCTCCCATCCGATATTCAGTCCGTTATGGAACAGCACGGCAAGGTGCTACGCATCTCTTACATGGAGATTGCGTCAGGCATAAATCGACTCTTGCGTCAGGGAATTCCCAAGGAAGTCATCGCACAGGTTTTAAATCAAACCGTCGAAGCCCTCGCCAAGGAATCGCCCCGC
>DATMOS010000118.1:0-13146 GCA_035568155.1 Verrucomicrobiia bacterium
CAGCGCGAGGGTCCTCTCGTGAAACGCAGTACCAACCGGCACAAGCCCTCCGATGCCCGCGGCGCAAAGATACGCGCTGCAAGAAACATAGTGTGTTACGAAACTGTTGAATTATAGGTGTTGGTTCAGCACAGCCGCAAGGCGCTTGCGTACGTGAGTTTTTATTCGTTCAATTACTAACTGAATTCAGTCGGGTAGCCGGTCGCGAAAATCTTCCTTCCAGCTTTCGGGAAAAACTGTAACCTGCAGGGCCCGGCGCACCACCTCAACATCTGCGTCTGTGTATTTGTGCGCGAAGTGCAAGCGATTTATGTCTGAAATCGAAACGCGGTATGGGTCGCGTGAAACTTCTTTGATCTCATCACCCGCTCCAACCTCGCCCTCGCGCGCCACGGCAAAATAAAAGCCTGACCGTTTGCTGGCCAGGAAGCGCTTCACCATCGCGTCCGACTGGAATCGGATACCCAGCTTGTAGCAAGGCAAGCGGGGTTGCGTCACCACCACCTCTGCTGAGCCAATAGAAAATCGATCACCGAGGTGAACGGAATCTTCCAGCAGCCCTTCGGCGGTGAAATTCTCTCCAAAATTCCCCATCTTCAAATCGTATCCCGGCAATTCTTTCGTCCAATACGCATAGTGTTCCAGCGGATAGCAATATACGGCTTTGAATTCGCCGCCATGCACGGTGAGATCGGCTTGGCGGTCGCCATCGAGATCTAATTTACGCAAAAAGACGCGCCCCTCAACGGGTTCTTTGAATATGCCGGTAGTGACGTCGCTGCCGTGCCAGACGACGTTACGCGGCAATCCAACATTTACCGAAATTATTTTGCTCACGAGATACTTGCCTTTGTGTGCGCCGCACCGATGACTTGCAGTATACGCGATGACCTATGGTGTGAACTTCGGGGGAATATTGTCGCGCGACTTGTGCCGCATTGCCGCTGCCAGTAGAATGCCTTTTGCTTTCCTCAGCCTTCTTACATTCGCATGCGCGCATTGCGATCGCGGCATTGGTCGATTCCTCGCGCTCTATGTTGACGGAGCCTTAACAAAATGACGCAGCACTACGACGTGATCGTCATTGGCGGCGGTCACAACGGCTTGGTTAACGCTGCCTATCTGGCGAAGGCGGGGAAAAAAGTTTTGGTTCTCGAACGCCGGCATGTGCTCGGCGGGGCCGCGGTTACCGAGGAAATCATTCCGGGCTTTCTTTTCTCGGAATGCTCCTATGTGGTTTCCTTGTTGCGTCCCGAAATTATTCGTGAACTTGATCTTCCTCGCCATGGTCTTGAAATTCTTCCGTTGGATGGCACGTTTTCTCCCATGCCTGATGGCAATCATCTGTGGCGCATGAACGATCACGCCAAATCGGTCCGCGAAGTCCGGCGCCACTCGCGCGTCGACGCCGAAGCGTACGATGAATTTTCGAAGGTGATGACGCCGATGTGCCGCTTCGTGAAGCCTCTCCTTTCCATGGTGCCCCCCGATCCGACGACGATGAAGCCCCGGGATCTGAGGCAACTGCACTTTTTGATGCAGAGATTCCGCGAACTATCTTCCGATGAGCGTTACACGCTGATTCAACTCATGACCATGAGTTCCGCGGATTTTCTGGATCAGTGGTTCGAAACGGACGTGCTCAAGGCCACTATGTCCGCATCCGGAATAATCGGAACTTTTCTGGGCATTCGCTCGCCGGGGACAGCATATGTCCTGCTGCATCACTACATGGGTGAGATTGACGGAGCGTTTCGTTCCTGGGGATTCAGCCGTGGAGGAACGGGCGCGATTTCCAATGCCATTGCCGCAGCGGCGCGCGAGGCCGGTGTCGAAGTTCGCACCAAAGCTCCGGTAGGGAAAATTGTGGTCAAAGAAGGCCGCGCAGCGGGGGTGGTGCTGCAATCCGGAGAAGAAATTACCGCCAACGTAATATCTTCCAGCGTGGATCCACATCTCACTTTCGAAAAATTCCTGGAACCTTCAGAGTTGCCGGCCGATTTTCTGGAAGGCGTGCGGCGCTATAAATTCCGCGGCTCATCCGGCAAAGTAAACATCGCGCTGGATGCCCTGCCGGAATTTAAATCTCTGCCCGGCGATGGAGCGCATCTTCGCGGCGCAATTTCCATTTCTCCCAGCATGGAATACATGGAGCGCGCTTACGACGACGCCAAGTACGGTCACTATTCGCGCCGTCCTTATATCGACATGGTGATTCCCAGTTTGACCGACCCGAGCGTTGCGCCTCCAGGGAAGCATGTTCTCTCCTGTTTCGTGCAATATGCTCCTTACAAACTCGCGGAAGGCACGTGGGACGAGCAACGCGAAGCGTTCGGAGATAATGTGATTGATACGATCGCTGAATATGCGCCCAATATTAAAGACATTATCATCGGGCGCCAGATTCTCACGCCGCTCGATCTGGAACGCGAATTTGGCCTGACCCAAGGAAATATTTTTCAGGGCGAACTTTCGCTGGAGCAATTATTTTTTCTGCGGCCGGTAGCCGGTTGGGCTTATTACCGCACGCCGGTCGATAACCTTTATATGTGCGGTTCTGCAACGCATCCGGGCGGCGGCATCATGGGCGCCAACGGACGCATCGCCAGCCAGGTCATTCTGAAGGAATGGAAAAAGTCCGCCGTGCCACGCCAGACAAGGAATGGCATGACAAAAGGCGCGCAGTCTTCGAGCCCGCCGGCAGCATCAGCAGTCGCGCGTTCTGCCAAAGAGCACAACTGACATGCCCATCGGACAGCGCGTAGCATTCATCGGCGGCGGCCACAATGCACTCATCGCGGCGTTTTATCTGGCCAAGGGCGGATTCAAGCCGGTGATCCTGGAGCGGCGCGAAATCGTAGGCGGCGGAGCCGTCACCGAAGAGTTTCATCCCGGGTACCGCGCTTCAACATTAGCTCACACGCTCGGTCCATTGCGGCCGGATGTAGACCGCGACTTAAAAGTTGAAAACTTTAATTGCGAGATTCTTCGCCCCGATCCGCGTGTCTTCGCCCCAGCACTTAATGGCGAATCGCTGCTGTTCTACGACGATCATTCCAAGACCGCGGGTGGCATCGCTAGGTTGTCCGCCAAAGACGCCGCGAAATACACGGAGTTCGCTGCTGCGCTCGAGAAAGTTTCCAAGGTCTTTGCGCAACTTTCTAAGATCACACCGCCGTCTATCGACAAGCCTTCCGCGGAAGATCTTTGGAACCTGCTGAAGACTGGCCGTGGTGTTCGCGGATTGGGCAAGCACGGTATTTTCGATTTATTGCGCTGGGGACCAATGGCCGTAGCGGATTTTGTCGCAGAATTTTTCGAGACAGAATTATTACGCGCGGTGATCGCTGCTCGCGGAATTTTTGGAACAGCTTTGGGACCGTGGTCTGCGGGCTCTACGGCGGTACTGCTTCTGCGCGCCGCAGCAGATGCACATCCGGTTGGATCTGCGATGTTTTCTCGAGGTGGTCTTGGGACCTTCACGCACGCACTAGCCGAAGCTGCCAAGCAGGCCGGGGCGGAAATTCGCACCAATACCGAAGTGCTGCATATCCGAATAAAAGATGGCGCTGTTGCCGGCGTGGTGCTCGGTGACGGAGATGAAATTGCCGTTGAGGCCATCGTCTCGGGTGTCGATCCCAAACGCACATTTTTCCAGCTGATGGATCCGTCGCAACTCGACCCCACTTTCGCTTTGCGAATCCGCAATATGCGTGCTAACGGCACGGTTGCTAAAGTGAATTTGGCCCTCAATGACCTGCCAATTTTTCCCTCGCTTGCCGGCGCCGTCGGAGCAGATGGTTTTCGCCAGGCGCTCTCCGGTCGCATTCATATTGGGCCGGAAATCGATTACCTCGAGCGGGCCTTCGACGCTTCCAAGTATGGAGAATTCTCAGACGCTCCTTATCTCGATCTCACGATTCCGACGCTTCTCGATCCAGCCCTTGCGCCTGAGGGCAAGCATGTCCTGTCAGCCTACGTGCAGTTCGCGCCGTACAAATTGAAAAATGGAAATTGGGACGCGCGGCGCGATGACTTGGGCGAGGCGGTGATCGAAACAATCGCGGCATACTCTCCAAATTTTGCCGAGCGTGTGGAAGCCTCGCAGGTTCTTACGCCGCAGGACCTGGAGATCACCTATGGTTTCACCGGCGGGCAGATTTTCCATGGGGAGCTGGCGCTGGATCAACTATTCACCATGCGCCCGGTTCTGGATTGGGCGCGCTACAAAACTCCGATTCGCGGCCTATTTTTGTGTGGCTCTGGAACGCATCCGGGCAACGGGCTTACCGGAGCATCGGGCGCTAATGCGGCGCGCGAAATCATTCGCGAGTTGCGTTAAGCCGCGAATATTCTTGTAGTGGTCTCGACGGTGAATGCGTGCTGCGATCCGCTTTTTCGGTCGCAAACAATTTCTACGGTAAACCGATGCGAAGTCGCTAGAATGGTGCCCTTCGAGAGAGGTGATCGCTTATGGCTTTCGACTATTACTTGCTGAAAACAGAGCCTACCGGATATTCGTTCGCGGATTTGCAGCGCGATTCAGTCACCGAATGGGACGGCGTGTCCAATCCAGTGGCGCTAAGAAACCTCCGCGAGATGAAGCCAGGTACGAAATTAATCATTTATGAAACTGGTGACGTCAAGAGTGCCGTGGGGACGGCTACCGTCGTATCGGTAAATAATGACGATCCTAAAAATCCCATCATCACCATCAAAGCCGGTCCACCGGTGAAACGTCCGGTTTCCTTGGCGGAGATGAAAGCCGACACGCTGTTCGAGGATTCGCCATTGGTACGGCAAGGCCGGCTTTCCGTCGTTCCGCTTACTTCGGCGCAATATAAAATCCTGGCGAAATAAACAAATTGTTGTCGCTCACCGAGTTTTCTTTTAGATTCGCCGAATGGATGCAAGTTGGATCCGCGACCTTTGCCTTTCTTTTCCGGCGGTCACGGAACATGTGATCTGGGGCAGCGATTTGACCTTCAAGGTTGCGGGCAAGATGTTCGCTCACGCGGTTCTTGAGCCCGCTCCTGTGTGGCTATCTTTCAAAGCTTCCCCGGAAAACTTCTATGACTTAACTGAACGGCCGGGTATTATTCCCGCGCCTTATCTGGCTCGAGCGCAATGGGTCGCGCTGGAAACGAAGGACGCGCTTTCTTCCGCGGAGCTGTCCTTACTTGTGCGGAACTCTTACGACATCGTCGTTGCCAAGCTTCCCAAAAAAATTCGCGATTCTCTCTTGACGCCGCATCGTTCCAAACCTCCGCGTTCAAAGCGCCGTAGTCATCGCTGAGGGGCATGCAAAATTGTTTAAAAAGGTCTTGACAATATACTGTGTGTAGCATAGTATGCGTCACATCCTATGCTGCACCTTGTACATTTATGAGTTCAGAAAACTTCGACAATCTGCGGCTCGAACTGCGGCGTGGAGGCCTGGTAGTGGCGGTCCTGGCGGCTTTGCACTCAGAACAGTACGGCTACACGCTGCGAAAAATCATGGCTGACCATGGCATCGAGATTGACGAAGGCACGCTGTACCCGCTGCTTCGGCGTTTGGAAAGCCAGGGCTTGCTAAAAAGCAAATGGCGCGAAGAACAAAAGCGTAACAAGCGTTTTTATCAACTCACCGTGGCGGGCAAACAGATCCTGGAGCAGTTGCTCACAGAGTGGCGAAGCATGGATTCCTCAATAAATTCGATCTTGAAGGAGTACGGTCATGCAACTTCTCGAACGGTATTTGCAAGCCGTTAAATTCTGGCTGCCGAAGGAACAGAAGGAAGACATCATCGCGGAGCTGTCCGAAGACATACGTTCTCAGATTGATGAGAAGGAAGCCGAGCTCGGCCGCAAACTGAATGAAGCCGAACTGGAGGCCATTCTCAAACAGCGGGGCCGGCCGATACTGTTGGCCAATCGCTATTTGCCACAGGAGCAATTGATCGGACCAGTGCTGTTTCCGATTTATCGCCTGGTGCTGAAAATTGTGATGTTGTGTTATCTGGTGCCATGGGCGGTGACATGGATCGCCTTGTTAATTTTCAATTCCGGGTACGCGACGAAATTCGCCGGCCACTCCTGGGTTGAGATATTGGGCTCGTTGTGGGCGCAGCTATGGGGCACCGCCTTTCTAGCGGCCGGCACCGTGACGCTGGTCTTCGCCATCCTTGAACGAGTGCAGCGCAAGTCTCATTTTCTGGAAGAATGGAACCCGCGCAAGCTGCCACCTGTAAACAATCCCAACTTAATTTCGCGCTTCAATTCCATAGTTGAATTGGCCGCCAACATGTTCTTTTGCATTTGGTGGACAGGACACATGTCCTCAGGTGTGGTGCTGAACCAGGTGAATTTACGAATTGCGTTAGCTCCGGCTCCCTGGCGATATTTCTTTTGGGGGTTTTTGCTCATCGCATTCGTCAACATCGGGCTTGCGATCGCCAACCTTGCGCGTCCCTACTGGACGGCATCCCGCGCCGCGATTCGACTTGTTAGCGATATGGCGGGCTCCGTATTTTTCTGCTGGCTTTTGAAAGCAAATTTGTTAGTTGAAATTACCGGCGCAAGTATCCCACCGGCGAAAGCGTCGCAACTGACAGCGGCGATCAATTTCTGGATGCTAAAGATGTTTCCCGTAGCCGTCATCTTCGGAGTAGTGATTGCAGTGGTTAACATTATCCGCATCGTGCGCGTCGCCGCGCCGACGGCCCACGTCCCCGGGGAAACCGCCGCGATGGCGTGAGTTAACCGCGCGGATACCTCGCACCAAGCTGTCTAATCTTCAGACTCAAAATACCTGATCTGCTGTTTCGACTTGTTTGAACGCGGAAAGCGGATAGAACGGCACACACGATTAGGCTCAAATGGGCTGGAACAGAAATTGACTGGCCGCTTGAGATTTCAATGCAGCAATCGAGGAGTAATCGTGATGCCGAATAAAATTGTTGCCATTTCTACAGAAATCGCCGACACAGTTCGCCGCACCATGCGCGCGCCGGTATATGGATTTCCGGCACATCAGGAGTTAGCAACCGACGCCGCGCCATGCCGTCATTGCTTGCGCCTGATTATTCCGCGAGTGGACGAGGCCATCCTGTTCACGTACGACCGATTCACTGGCGTGGAAAAATTGCCGCAGCCTGGGCCGATTTACGTGCACTCAAGAGAATGTCCCCGATACGATGAGCACGGCGGTTTCCCCGAAGAACTTCGAGGCAGTCCACGCACGCTTGAGGCTTATGCGCGGGGCCGACAGTTCGTCGCGCAGGAATATATTGACGATGGGGCATTCGAGGCTGCTATCGAGCGGCTGTTTTCAAACCGCGAAGTCGATTATTTGCAGGTGAACAGCACCACGGCCGGGTGCTTTACCTTTCGCATCGAGCGAACCGGCGAAAGATGAATCGGCCGCCGCAAGACTTTAAAAGAACCGTGGTCGATTGGCCCACAAATGGAAATGCGCCCGACGTTTTACGATTTAACGTGGGCGCAGTTCCGAAAAAAACTAATTTGTTAGTGAGCCGATGTCAAAACACGAATTGTTTAAGACTCAATTATGAGCGCCGGCGGACTTGGCCATTTTTTCCTGCCATTCCTTAGCGCGGCGCTCCATCTCTGCTGGCGCGACATCTTCCACATGTTGCGCCATGCCCCAATGATGGCCAAAGGGATCAGTCAGTCTGCCGTAGCGATCACCCCAGAATTGATTCTGCAGCGGCATGGTGACCTTGCAACCTGCGGAAACCGCTTTGTTGAAGTCATTGTCCACATCGCTGCTGTAGATGAATAGATAGCTGGACGGCGCCGACTTTGAATTTGGATCCGGCGCGGACGCCATCTGTGGATATTCATCGCTTAGCATGAATTTTGAGTCGCCGATCTGCAATTCGGCGTGCCCAATCTTTCCGTCCGGCCCTTCCATGCGGCTGATTTCCTTTGCTCCCAACGCTTTCTTGTAAAAATCGATGGCCTTGGCGGCATCTCTGCAAGTTAGTGCGGGAGTAATCGTGTGGTACCCTTCGGGGATTGCGCGAACAGTATTGGCCATAAATCCTCCTTAGACTTCTTCTAACGGTTGGCGCCCATGAAGGAAAGCGGCGCGTCTGCTGGTAATACCGAACTGTATCGTCGAAGTCAACCGTCAAAATTCGGAACGCCATCAGTGGAAAATGACGGGACAGCAACTCATTCGCAGGATTTCTTACCCCACTCGCGATCAGCGGATTGTCATCTGGAGGAGATATTTTTTAACCTGGACAGGAATTCAAATTCGGCTGGATGCATTTTGTCCCGCGCGGCTTCGAAGGTGAAGAAACCGGCACGATCGACTTCCGGAAATGTGGACGTCCTTCCGGATTTCGGCGGCCATTCCATTTCAAACGTATTGCTCTTCAAAGAAGAAGGGTCGCAGTTGCCGGCAAACGCCCAGGCGTGCGCAGTTTTGCCGCTTTTGTGTTTCACGCTGCCGAGAGACAAAAAATCGCCGCGCGGAACGAGCCCGGTCTCTTCCTGAAATTCGCGTTTCGCGGCCGCCAGCAAGTCTTCGCCACGATTAATTTCTCCCTTGGGCACGAACCAGGCTCCGCGATCTTTGTTTTTCCAGAATGGCCCGCCGAGATGTACCAACAGCACTTCGATCTGAGAGTCTCGTTCCCGGTACATGAGCAATCCCGCGCTAGTTTTTGCCATCTGTTGTTCTCTGGAATATTAATAACAATTCTTGTCAAGAGCAGCACGGTATAATTACTCATCGCGAGCTTCAATAGTGTTCGCGATGCCATCCATTGAACTATGTCCGAGCCAGCCATGGTCGTTCGCAATATTTCAGACACCGCGCGATGGGCAGCGGTGTTTCGCGCGAATGAAACACTCCGTGCTGATGCACTGTTCCGTGATCCCTACGCGGCGCGGCTTGCGGGGGCGCTTGGCGTGGATATCGCGAACACGTTGCCGGAGGGAAACAGTTACGCGTGGGCGTGGGTAGCCCGAACCTATCTCTTCGATCAATTTATTTTGCGAGAAATTCAGCAGGGCGCGGACATGGTGATGAATCTGGCCGCCGGTCTGGACGCGCGGCCGTATCGCATGCAGTTGCCGCCCGCGCTGCAATGGGTGGAAATCGATTTGCCGGAAATCCTGGCGTATAAAGAAGGAATTCTTGGCGGAGAAAAACCAACCTGCCGGCTCGAACGTATTCGCCTGGACCTCTCCGATGTGGAGGCTCGCAAGCCGGTGTTTGCAGAACTTGCCGTGCGAGCCCGAAAGATTTTGGTGCTCACCGAGGGATTGCTTATCTATCTGGAGCCCAGTCAAGTAGTCGCGCTCGCCAAGGACCTTGCCGGGCATCCACAGTTTCAGCGCTGGATTCTCGACCTGCATTCGCCGGGGCTGCTGCGTAGGATGCAGCGCACCACCGGGAAACAACTTAGCCAGGTTGGCGCGCCATTTAAGTTCGGGCCCGCGGAAGGGACACAATTTTTGGAGCCATTCGGATGGCGGGCAGTTGACGTACAAGGTTTGCTGAAAACGGCCGCGCGTTTTAAACGCCCTCCATTTGCTTTGCGTTTAGTTTCTCTGCTTCCGGAAAAAAAAGGCCCGCAGGGGTCGCGCCCGTGGTCGGGAGTTTGTCTTTTTGAGCGAGTGCGCGAGCATCAATAAACTCAGTCTTACGTTGTGGCTGTGCAAGTCCTGAATCCACAAGAGCATCCGAGATTTTTAAATCCCGCTTTTTTTGGCTGAAAAGCACGTCCGGCTAAAATGCGAGTGATTGCCAATGGCTGAACTCACTGCTAGAAATACTGTGAGGCACGGCGATGATCTACGACTTTTTGGTGGAAACCTACGAAACAGAACGGGTCAAGATTGTCAGCATGTGGAGCGAATTCCGTGATGAAGATATGCATCGGCGACCGCGCGACGGGGATCCTCGCGGGCGCAGCGTTCATGAACAGATGGTGCATCAGTGCGTGAGCGAAGACTTGTGGTTCCGCAACATGCTGGGAATAGATGTAAGCGCTCCGCCATTACCGGAAAAGGAAACGCGGCTGGAATTCATGAAACGCTACGCGGAAGATAGTGAAAAGCGGCTGACGATTTTGCGCGCGAAAGACGAATCGTGGTGGTCCGGTGAGACCCAATTCTTCGACGTGCCGCGCTCGCGCGCGTGGGTGATGACCCGCAGAATTGCGCACAGCGCTCATCATCGCGGCCAGCAAATGGCGATGCTCAGGATGTTTGGCTACCCGCTGCATAGCAACTATGGGCCGACGGCGGATACCGGCGGGCTGATGCAAAATCATGCGCCGACAATTTACGCGTATCAAAATCTTACGTCGCTCTTCGCGGGAGAATCGGCCGGCGGCAGAAAATCCTCCTTGCCGGCTGGCAGCGACAAACCGGTCACCGAGCGACCAGAGAAAAAGTAATTCTCTGGCGGTTTATTCCGGCTTTGCGATTACGCCACAGGCGATGCGTGCAGGAGCGCTGGCTGAGGAAGTGTCGGTGACGGCGTGAATCACGATGGCAGTCCCACCGTTGCTGAATACCGAATTGTCACCACTCCCCAGGCTGACGTTGGGAGCCACGACGCTAACCTGCGAAGTGTGATCTGGCGCGACGATCAACGAAAAATTCGGGATGTCGCCGGCGGGTACGCTGCCGTGTTGGTGATCGGCCTTCGCAGCACCGAAGTGTGGGCCCGCGGATTTGAAATCAGGTGGATCGCATTTGCCTACTTGATGGATGTGAATAGAGTGCTCGCCCGGGGGCAAATCCTTGATGTCGAGCTTGATTTTTACACCGTGCTCGGCGGGGGTAAGCGTCGCGGTGCCGACGCCCTGGCCTTCCGCGTTTTTTAAACTCACTAAAATTGGCCTCGACTGGCTACGGGCTTGCGGTGTGATAAATGCGGCTGCGGCCAGAAAGAACGACCCTGCCAACGCAAGGGTTTTCATTTAGTCTCCTCCAAATATGGTGTCGCGAGGTTTCCTGGACAGACTTTATTGATCGGAATTCTAACAGTATCTTTTGCTAGGCGGTAAAAATACGTGGCCTGGGCCTGGGCTGGAAGCTGGGCGGCACAAGGCTGGACAGCGAAACTAATCGGCGCGGTAGAGGGCGGGAAATTCTTTTTGCAGGCGCTTCAGTTTAGGTAAATCGTTGAAGACGATGTACGGGTTGCCAGGATTTTTCTTCAAGTAATCCTGATGATAATCCTCTGCAGGGTAGAACGCTTCGAAGGGCACGACTTTCGTGACGATTGGGTGCGAATAGACCGCGGCGGAATTCAGCTGGGCGATGTAATTCTCGGCAACGCGCTTCTGCTCGTCGCTTGCGTAAAAAATTGCCGAGCGGTATTGCGACCCCGTGTCAGGCCCCTGTCGATTCAACTGCGTGGGGTCGTGCGCCACGGAAAAATAAATCATCAATAGCTGACCGTAAGTGATTTGCGACGGGTCGTAGGCGACTTGGACGGATTCGGCGTGTCCAGTGACACCCATGCTGACTACTTCGTAGGAGGGCGATTTCACCCGGCCGCCAGCGTAGCCGGAGGTCGCAGATTTCACACCTTTGACATGCTCAAAGACGGCTTGCACACCCCAAAAGCAGCCGCCAGCAAAGACAACAGACTCGGACCTGGAGGAGTTAGCGAGCGGCGCGTCGATGGTGGGCTTGGGAAACGAGGAAGCGTGGGGCGTTTCGGCGGGCCTCGCACCGAGAGCGCGGATGGCGGTCCAGGCGAAGAAAATTACGATTACAGCCGTTGCCAGTATCTTGCCAAGGTATGGTCTTTCCATGATGGCGGGACCTTTCTTCTAACTCTACGATAAACGTTGATGATTGGATGCGCGAATCAGAATAAGGGAGCATCCAGTGAGCGGTGTGTCGCGAGCAAAATAGAGTGGGTGACCGGTTCTGTGGTTGAATTTCTCATCAGATGGTGTCCAAACTGGTCTAGATTGTGACAAGTGAGCTTGCAGAGGAACGAAGATACACGATGTGCGAATAGAACCTGAACAGACGTGGTGACATCACAATATCAGGCACAACATTCAGGAGGAGGCACACATGAAAAGTAAACTCGAGGCGAGTTCCCGGGACGGTAAGAGGGCGCCACAGTTGATTCTGCGGATCGCGCCGGCTGCCAGCTTGCTGTTGGGACTGATCATGGCACCCGGGTTATGCGCGCAGGTGACCAACGGCAAAAAGCCGGAACTTCCTCCACCGTTTGCGTCCAAGTCCGCGACGAATCCCGCGCAGGAGGGGAAGCTGCCGCAGGGATTTCTGCCCACTGTGCCGGAGGGATTTAAAATAAATATTTTCGCGGCGGATTTTAAAGGGCCGCGTTGGATGGTTCTTGCTCCCAACGGCGATATATTTCTCGCGGATACTGCAGCAGGCAAAGTTGTTGTACTGCGGGATCCCCAAAATACCGGCAGCGCGCAGCAAAATGAAGTGTTTGCAAGCGGGCTGCGAGAGCCATACGGCATCGTTTTTCACAACGACTACGTGTACGTAGGCGACACGGATGCGTTGCTGCGTTTCAAATACGACGCGAAGACTTCCAAGCGGCAGGGCGAAGCGGAGCACTTAATGGATTTGCCGACTGGCGGACACTCCACGCGCTCGTTGTCGATCACGCCTGACGGAACACATCTCCTGGTGGGCATCGGATCAGCCTCGAACATAGGTATTGAGAGCGACACGCGGCGGGCGGCGATTACCATTTGTGATTTCGACGGCAAAAATGCGCGGTTATACGCGACTGGAATCCGGAATCCGACCGGGATTGCGCTCGAGCCCACAACCAAAGTCTTGTGGACCAGCGTGAACGAGCGCGATGGGATGGGAAACGATCTGCCGCCCGATTATTTTACGTCTGTGAAGGATGGAGAATTTTTTGGGTGGCCGTATAGCTACATCGGGAACAATGTGGACCCGCGAGTGAAACCGCAAAAGCCGGAATTGGTCGCAAAAGCAACCGTGCCGGACGTACTGCTGGGTGCGCATCGCGCGCCGCTGCAGTTTGCGTTTTATACCGGGAACCAATTTCCGGCTAGTTATCATGGCGGAGCATTCGTGGCGGAACACGGTTCGTGGAACCGCTCGCCGCGCGCGGGTTACCAGGTGGTATTTGTACCATTCAAGGAC
>DATMOS010000119.1:0-11832 GCA_035568155.1 Verrucomicrobiia bacterium
CAAGGGTTCCTCGCTGCAGCAAGAGATCATGAACGACCGGCGCTTGCTGAAGCCCCTGGTGCGCCGCCCGGGCGGCACCGAATGGCAGGACATTTCGTGGGACGATGCGATCAACGAAATCGCGGCGCGAGTGAAAAAGACACGCGATGAGACTTTCGTGGAAAAGGATGCGGCGGGACACACGGTAAACCGCCTGGAATCGGTGGCCTGGATCGGTGGGTGTACCGATACCAATGAATTCAACTATCTGGTTGTGAAGGCGATGCATGCCCTGGGGGTCGTGCATTTAGAAAACCAGGCCAGGGTTTGACACGGCCCCACGGTCTCAAGTTTGGGACCAACGTTCGGACGCGGGGCCATGACCAACGGCTGGGTGGACATGAAGAATACCGACATGATGCTCATCATGGGCGGTAATCCTGCCGAAAACCATCCCTGCGGATTCAAGTGGCCCATTGAAGCCAAGCGCACGCGGAACGCAAAGATAATCTCCGTGGACCCGCGCTTCACGCGCACCTCCGCGGTCGCCGATCTCTTTTGCCAGATTCGCGCCGGCACGGACATCGCCTTCCTCGGCGGCGTCATTCGCTACGCCATCGAGAACAACCGCATCGCGAAAGAATACCTGGTCAACTTCACGAATGCGGCATTTATCATCAAACCCGGCTTCCAATTGCCGGGCGATACGGACGGCGTTTTCTCCGGCTTTGACGCCAAGACGCAGACCTACGACAAGTCCACGTGGAATTATGCGGCCGAGGGCGCGGGCAACGCCGTGACGAGAATGGCTGAGGTCACCGCTTATCCCGAACCGGCTTCGCCGCCGCCGGCCTTGGCGCTGCCGGAAAAACTCGCTTACGATCTCTCGCTGCAAAATCCCAATTGTGTCTTTCAGCTTCTGAAGAAACATTACAGCCGCTACACGCCAGAGATGGTTGAGCGCATCACCGGGATTCCCAAAGAACAGTTCCTCAAAGCCGCCGACCTCTACACCTCCATTCGTAAAGACGGCGACATAAAGAAGGCCGGGACGATCATTTACGCCGTCGGATGGACGCAGCATAGCTTCGGCACGCAGATCATCCGAACCGCAGCGATTCTGCAGCTCTTACTCGGCAACGTGGGCCGTGCGGGCGGAGGCGTCAACGCGCTGCGCGGGCACTCCAATATTCAGGGCGCCACGGACATGGCAGGCCTTTTCGACTCTTTACCCGGCTACTTGAAAGTGCCGACGCCCGGGGACGCCTCGTTCGCAGACTGGATGAAGCGCCTCACTCCCAAGCCGGCCAAGCCCGCCCAGTGGGATTCCTTCAACTACTACGGCAACACACCGAAATTCGCGGTCAGCTTGCTGAAAGCCCTCTACGGCGACGCGGCCACGAAGCAAAACGGCTGGGCTTTCGATTATCTGCCGAAAGTGGATCGCAACTATTCGTGGGTGCAGATGTGGGACGACATGTACAACGGCGCCGTCAAAGGCATGATTGCCTTTGGGATGAATGGCGTAGCGATTGGTCCCGACTCAAAGAAAAATATCGACGCACTGAAAAAAGCGGACTTCCTGGTGGTGGGGGAAATTTATCCCGATGAGACCAGCGAGTTTTGGAGGTCGCCCGGGATCACCACGGACGAGATGAAGCAAATTCAAACGACCGTGTACCGCTTGCCTTGCGCTGGATTTGCCGAGAAAGACGGTTCGTTCACCAATTCCGCGCGCTGGCTGCTTTGGAAAAATACGGCCTTGCCGACCCCCGGAGATGCCCGGCTGGATCAGGCCATCGTGGCGCAAATTTTCTTGAAGATCCGAGAACTGTATCAGAAGGAAGGCGGCAAGTTCCCCGATCCCATCCTCCACGTTACGTGGAATTACAGCAACCCCTCGAGCCCTCCGCTGGCCGAGGTATTGAAAGAAGTCAGCGGCAAGGCGCTCGCGGATCTGGAGGATCCCGCGACCAAGCAGCAAATCAAGTCCGGCCAGCAACTTCCCGGCTTTGCCTGGTTGAAAGACGACGGCACAACCTCCTGCGGCAACTGGATTTACTCCGGCTCATTCACTGAAGCGGGGAATCAAACGGCCCGACGCGATCCCTCCGATCCTTCGGGACTGGGTGTGCATCCGGGATGGGGCTGGTCCTGGCCGGCGAATCGCCGCGTCCTCTACAATCGCGCGTCGTGCGACGTTGACGGCAAGCCCTGGGATCCAACGCGAAAACAAGTCTGGTGGAACGAAGAGCAGCAAAAATGGCTTGGTAACGACGTCGTGGACTTCAAGGTCGATTCCAAGCCAAAAGATCACATGGGCCCGTTCATCATGAATCCAGAGGGCGTCGGACGAATCTTTGGGCCACTCGCGGCCTTTGCCGATGGGCCGTTCCCCGAGCACTACGAACCGACCGAAAGTCCGATTGACAATCCTTTCCATCCGCAGCAGACGCACAATCCGGTGGTCAAGCGTTTCAAAACCCCGGACGATAAATACGGCACGCCCAAGGACGGTTACACGGTTGTCTGCACGACCTACCGGCTCACCGAGCTTTATCATTACTGGACCAAAAACAATCCCATGAACGTGCAGCTCGTGCCGGAGCCGTTCATTGAGATTTCGGTGGAGATGGCCAACGAAATGGGCTTCACCGGCGGCGAAAAAATAAAAGTCTCGAGCATCCGTGGAAGTTACATTGCCAAAGCGATGGTCACCAAGCGCATCAAGCCGCTGATGATCGATGGCAAGAAGGTCTACCCGATCGGTCTCCCGATTCATCAAGGCTATCGGGGTATCGCCGAGGACGAAGGCAAGGACGCCAGGACGCTGGCGAATCTGCTCACACCGACTGTCGTTGATCCCAACGCCTACACACCCGAATTCAAGGGCTTCCTGGTGAAGGTAGAGAAGGCCTAGGTGCGCTCATGAGTCAGGCGACTTTGCGAATCCAAAAAATCTCGGCTCACGCCGGAGCGGTACCCGGCGAGGGCACCCAGCGCGAACCGCAAGTCTGCAAATTGATCGACACCACCACCTGCATCGGTTGCAAGGCCTGCGAAGTCGCCTGTATGGAGTGGAATGATCTGCCCTTCGGCGAAACAGTCTTCGACAACACTTATCAAACCATGCCGGAGACCCGCTGGAATTACTGGAACCTGATCTTATTCAACGAGCACGAGCGCGAAGACGGTTCCCTCATGTGGTTGATGCGCAAAAATCAATGCATGCACTGCGCCGACCCTGGCTGTCTTGAAGCGTGCCCGTCCGACGGCGCCATCGTGCAGTACACCAACGGCATCGTCGACTTTCAACAGGACAAATGCATCGGCTGCGGTTACTGCATCACCGGTTGCCCCTTCAACATTCCGAAATTCAATAAGGAAACCAAGCGCGTTTATAAATGCACTTTGTGCGTCGACCGCGTTACCGAAGGCCTGGAACCGGCGTGCATCAAGTCCTGCCCCACAGGCTGCCTGCACTTCGGCACCAAGGATGACATGCGCTACCTCGCCGATACCCGCGCAAAGCAATTGCAGGAGCATTCAAATTTTCCGCACGCGGGCGTTTACGATCCCGCTGGAGTCGGCGGCACCGGCGTGATGTACGTGCTGCACGACATGACCCAGACAGAAGCCTATGGCGGCTTGCCCTCCGATCCGCACATTCCGTGGTCCGTAAAATTGTGGAAGCATCCGCTGAAATGGCTCGGCAATGTGGCTATGGTCGGCGGCCTGATCGGACTCTTCGTGCACTACATCCGCTTTGGCCCGAAGGATGATCCCGACGATCCCACTGAAAATCAGAATGAGCCACCGGTCTCGGGGCCTCCAATCAAAGAGCGTCCAGCCTCCGCGCCACCGGAAACTACAGTGGGAGGCCGTGGGCGATGAACAATCGAGCAGATGCGCCGGCCGATACAATTCTGCCGAACGGCCACATCCTGCGTTATACCTTTCGCGAACGCCTGATGCATTGGATCAACGGCTTCGCCTATCTTTACCTGATGCTAACTGGGCTGGGCATTTGGTCTCCGTGGCTGTTCTGGCTCCTCATCGCGTTCGGTGGTCCACAAATTTCGCGCATGTTGCATCCCTGGATCGGATTGGTTTTCGCCTTCAGCCTCACTTGGATGTTCCTCACCTGGGCTTCGCAAATGCACACCACCGATGAAGACAAAGCCTGGATGAAATCCATCAACCATTACACGCGCAACGAAGACGAAGAAATGCCTCCCGCCGATCGTTACAACATGGGCCAGAAATTATTGTTCTGGGGCTTCGTGTTTTGCGGAGTTTTATTGTTCTTGTCAGGCCTGGTCCTGTGGCTGCCTGAATATATTCCTTGGAACGCCCGCGCCCTGCGCTACACGGCGGTGCTGATCCACCCCGCCGCAGCCTTGCTGACCATCGGGCTCTTCCTCATCCACATTTACATGAGTGTTTTCGCCGAACGCGGCGCATTTAAATCGATGACTCGCGGAGATGTCTCCCAGGCATTTGCCAAGCGCCATCACCGTTTGTGGTGGCAACGCGTAGTTGGGTCCGTCAGCCGCAGATAATGTCGGCAATAAATGTTGCAAGCGTTTATGACGCCCGCATTCGCCGGGCCGAACGATTAATTTCTCTCCATCCCTTCACGCAGGAAGTTCTGACTTTCTATAAGAAGATCGCGGAATTCCAGAAAAGTTTGCACGCCGAAATGCTATCTGGCAACAGACCGCAAGGAGCCGACAAAAATCTTCCGGCTTTGGGCGAGAACTTGAAAATCGACGGCCTCCTTCCCCACTTTCAGGAGTTTCTGAAACTCGTCGCCAAAAGCGCCCCGGCCACGCTTGCTGAATCGGCACGCCAGCTTTCTCTTCAACCGTCCGAGTCTTGGATCGGTATTTTGCAAGATTTCTGGGCTATTAGCGGTCGCGATGACCGCCCCAACGCGGCATTCGATCAATTCCTGCCGCGCGCTTTTCTGCAGCCGTACGCAGAGAGCCTCGAAATAGATCGCTCCGCCGATGAAACCTCCGCGTTTCCATCGCTCTGCCCATTGTGCGGTGCACGACCGTTATTAGGCGTGCTTCGGCCTGAAGGCGACGGTGGCAAACGGTTCCTGGTGTGTTCGTTCTGCTTGAAGGAGTGGGAATTTCGACGGATTTTTTGTTCGACTTGCGCGGAAGAAACGGAAAATAAGCTCCCTGTTTATGTCGCGGAACAATTTCCCTATATCAGGGTAGAGGCCTGCGAGACCTGTAAATTTTATTTGCGAACGATCGACCTTACCAAGGACGGAAACGCGGTACCGCTGGTGGATGACTTGGCCGCCATTCCTCTTTCATTGTGGGCCGAAGAACACAGCTATTCGCGGGCCCAGCCAAATCTTCTGGGGACTTAGTTCCCGCCTTGAATTCCGCGCATCAAATTCAGGTCGCGAGGCGTTCAGTTTTGAACGTTCACGCCCTTCCAGAACGCGATGCGATCTCTAATCTCAGCGGCGGCTGGTTTTGGCTCGGGATAATACCAGGCGGCATTTTCATTTTTCATCCCGTCGACTTCCACGTGGTAATAATGCGCCGTACCTTTCCAGGGGCAAATCGACGTGTAGCTGCTGGGTTTCAGAAATTGTTTCTCCACTGCTTCCGGCGGAAAGTACTGGTTGCCTTCCACCACTACGGTAGATTTGCTGTCCGCGATCGTCTTACCCGCCCATGTAGCCTTGGCCATAATCTTTCTCCCGCTAAAAATAAACTCTTCCGTGCGAATTTGATGTAGGAACGAGCGGTTTCGTTTCATTAAATCCGCTCTGTAGGCAGCCTACAGCAAAAATTTGGCCGCCCGACCTGTGCCACCCAAAAAAACCTATACAATCGGAGCCCATGCTGAGTCGCATTAACAAGATGGTCCCGCCTCTCTCGAAAAAGTTAAAACTCCCTGCCCTATGGCCGATGTTTTTTCTTATTGCACCACTAGTAGCGCAACCAGCTCTGAATAGCCAAACCTCGTCAATATCGGATCTGAAGGTCGCCCCAGACCTGGATGCTCGCCTTGCGAGATTTAAGCCCATCAAGATGCCCTTTCACCAGCAAGGCCTCAGCCCAAGGGAAGTGCAACTCGTTCACAAATTGGTCGACGCTGCAAATTATATCGAACAGACTTATTGGCGGCAGAGCGACCCCGAAGGTTTGAAGCTGTATCTGTCGCTCGCAGGAAGCACAAAACCGCGGGCCGTCAAGCTGCGCCACTTTCTAAAAATCAACGGCAGCCGCTACGATCTCGTCGACGAAATGAAGCCTTTTATCGGGACCGATCCTGCTCCACCGGGACGCGCATTGTATCCACCGGGATTGACCAGAGACGACATCGAAAAATATGTGCAGCAGCATCCTGACCAAAAAGCGGCAATTTATAACGATTTTACCGTGGTGCGGGGGAAAGACGCTGCCTTGGTCGCTATTCCCTACCATGTCGAATTTGCGGAGTTTCTAAAGCCGGCCGCTACCGCGCTACGCGAAGCCGCCGCCCTCAGCGACGATTCGGGATTCGCCAAATTCCTGCGACTACGCGCCGACGCATTACTGACAGACGATTATTATCAGAGCGATCTCGCATGGCTCGATTTGAATAATCCAAAATTCGATCTAATCCTCGCTCCTTACGAAACCTATCTCGACAATTTGCTCGGAGTGAAAACTTCTTACGGTGCCGCAGTTCTGATTCGCAACGAACAGGAGAGCAAGAAGCTTGAGATGTATCAGAAATATGTCCCCGACTTACAAGAAGCGTTGCCGTTGGACAAAGCAGATTTACCCTCCAAGCGTGGCCATTTAACTCCCATGGAAGTGATGGACGCTCCCTTTCGCACCGGAGATTTGCTTCATGGATACCAATCCGTCGCTGACAACTTGCCGAACGATGCGCGAGTACACGCCGCCAAGGGTAGCAAAAAGATTTTCTTCAAAAACTTCATGGATGCCCGCGTGAACGAAATCATTCTCCCGCTGGCCAAGCGTCTGATGCGCGACGATCAAGCCGCCAAGGCTTCCGGAGAAGGATATCTGGCCTCCACGCTGATGCATGAGATCAGCCACGAACTCGGCCCCAATTACTCGAGGACCGCCCAAGGCCAACGGGAAATCCGCGAAGCCATTGGCGGAAGTTTTTCAGGCCTGGAAGAAGCCAAAGCCGATGTGGTAGGTATGTTCGGACTGCAATGGCTGCAAGCGCATGATGTGATCAGCAAAGAAAAACTTGAAGAGGATTATATTTCCTACGTGGCGGGAAATTTGCGGACGATTCGTTTTGGAATCGCCGAACCTCACGGCCGCGCGGAGATGATGGAGTTCAATTATTTGTCGCAGCAAGGCGCCATTACCCGCGACGCCGCGACCGGAAGATACGCGGTGATAGTGGAAAAGATGCCTGCGGCCATTGCCGCATTAGCGAAGGAACTGCTCGAACAGGAAGCCACCGGCGACCGCGCGCGTTCCGAAGCGTGGTTTATTAAGTACGCCGTGTTGCCGCCCGAATTGCAAGCGGCGCTCGGCAAGGTTTCCGATATTCCCGTGGATGTGGAGCCTATTTATTCTTTTGAGGAGGCCATTCGATGACCGAGCAGAATTTTGCCAATCACGCAAAGACCGTGCCGGCATTTCATTTGTTTGTGTTGCCGGTGTTGTTTCTCAATGTCGGCTGGTCAGTTTATCGCTGGAAGCTTTCGCTATGGTCGGTCGACGGAGCGATTTGGGTGCTGACCTCCGTCGCACTGCTGCTCGGTATCATGTTCGCACGGACGTTCGCCTTGTCGGTGCAGGACCGGGTCATCCGCATGGAAGAGCGCCTGCGCTGCGAGCGATTGCTGCCTCAGGATTTACAGCCACGCATCGTCGAGTTGGAAGCAGGCCAACTTATTTCGCTGAGATTCGCATGCGATGCGGAATTGCCCGCGCTGGCGCGAAAAGTGCTCGACGAAAAAATCAAAGATCGCAAGGTTATCAAACAACAGATTAAAAACTGGCGTGCGGATTACCTGCGCGCTTGATGTCACTTGGCGACTGGCGACCGTGCTGCAACTAAAGGATGCTGCGTACGACGCCGCCATCCGCACGCACAGCCGCACCGTTAATCGTTGCGGCTTGGGTGCTGGCAACAAAAGCCACCACCGCAGCAACTTCCTCCGGCGTCTCAAAACGCTTTAAAAGCGAGCTGGGCCGCACGCCCTCGAAAAATTTCTTCTCAAACTCCGTGCTCGAAATTCCCTGCTGCTTCGCCAAATCCGACACGAACGTGCCCACGCCTTCCGAAGCGGTAGGCCCCACCAGCACAGAATTCGCGGTGATCCCCGTGCCCGCCACGGACTCCGCAATTCCGCGCGCCACCGCAATTTGCGCGGTCTTGGTCATCCCGTAATGAACCATCTCGGCGGGAATTTGCTGCCCCGATTCACTGGAAATAAAAATAATGCGGCCCCAATTTTTGCGCAGCATGCCCGGCAGGTAATGGCGGCTCAAACGCACGCCACTCATCACGTTCACCTCGAAGAATCGCAACCAGTCCGCATCAGGAATTTCCGCGAAGGGCTTCGGCTCAAAAATCCCTAGATTGTTCACTAGAACGTCGGCTTCAGAAATAACCTTCGTGAAAGACTTAACGCCATCCGCGGTCCCTAGATCAGCAGCAACGCCCCGAACCTCGGCCTTCGAAGTTTCCCTGCGTATTTTCTCAATCGCGGAATTCACACGCGCTTGGGTCCGCCCATTGACGATGACTTGCGCGCCTTCCGCGGCCAACGTATTGGCAATCGCGAACCCGATTCCGGCGGTCGAACCGGTCACCACTGCAATCTTTCCCTTGAGGCCCAGATCCATTTAGCCGCTCCAGAACCGATTATCCAGGACGCTGCGAGTACGACAAAAACTTCTATCGAGCCGCGGCAATAACGGCCGCACCCTCTATTTCAGCGATGTCCTGTTTGGTCAACGTTATGTCGGCGGCGCCCACTACGCCTTCGACCTGCTTCGCATTCCGCGCCCCAACAATCACCCCGGTGATCGCCGGATGTCGCAACACCCACGCGATCGCAATTTCACCTGGCGAGCGGCCAAGACGTTGCCCAACCTGGCGTAGACGCTCCACCAATTCGATGTTTTTAGAAAGTCGTGGCTCTTTAAATTCAGCACCGCGGCTCCGAAAGTCATTCGCGGGCAATGCTGCCGCGCGCTCACGGGTCATCGCTCCGGTTAGTAAACCGGAAGCCATCGGAGAATAAGAAACCACTCCGATTCCTCGTTTTTCGCAGTAAGGAAGAATTTCAGCTTCAATCTGACGGCGAATCAGCGAGTACGGCGGCTGCAGCGAAGTGACCGGCGCGATTTTTTCAGCGCGCTTTAATTGATCGACATTAAAATTCGAAACACCAATCCAGCGAACCTTCCCTTCCTTCTGCAGCGTAGCCATCGTTCGCCACGCTTCTTCCAGACCGGCTCCGTTATCTGCGGGCGGCCAATGCATCTGATAAAGATCGATCGCGCTGACCCGCAGCCGACGCAAACTGGCTTCGCACTCACGGCGAATGGAATCGGCGCTGTATTCGTTGCGGACTTTGCGCTGCTCATCCCAAACCATCGAACACTTCGTAAAAATGTAGGGCCGCGCCCCTTGCCATTCTTTCAGAGCCTTCGCGACGATCTCTTCCGAATGCCCGGTGCCATACACGGCCGCCGTATCAATCCAGTTGACACCCAATTCCAACGCTCGTTTGATGGCCGCAATCGAGTCGTTATCCTCCTGATTTCCCCAACCGAATTCCCAACCGCCTCCGCCGATAGCCCACGCGCCAAAACCTGTGCGAGTTATATTCAGGTCGGAATTACCGAGTTTGCGAGTCTGCATCTTTCGCTCCAAAAATTGAATGAGTAAGAGTAGTCGTTAGTTTGGATGAAGCCCGGCAGAAAAAGTTAGTAGCTAATTAGCGGTGACGGCGGCGTCCAGGGAAACTGTCTCACCTGTCGCGTTGGTCAGCGTCAGCTGCTGCGGTCCGGTCGGCACTGCCGGCGAAACTACGGTCAGTGTATTCATATCGACCAGTGTCGCCATTGTGAGCTTGCCGCCGATGGCTACCTTGATCCCCGCTTGAAAACCGCTCCCTCGAATCGTCAACGTCGTACCTCCGCCAACCGAGATCGTCGGCGATGAAACGCTTCCTAGGCCGAGGGGAACAGAGGCCAATTGGCACAACCGTGAGCGCTGCGTTTTGCGGTGACCCATCCAGTGACGTGATAGCAAACAGGCGTTGTCCGTTTTCATCGATGGCCAAGAAATCGCCATGAAGCGCATCCACATCAGTCATCAATTGTTGCGGCAAAAATATCCGCACAGCCAATTGGCCCGAACGCGCGTCAGAAATATCCACACCGCCCGTACATTCGGCGCGCCCGCTGCTCCAGTCAGAAATGGCTGATAGATGAGCGCCCCGGTAGGATGCATCGCGAGTCCCGGCACCGCGCCGCGTCCAGGAACTTGGTTCAATTCCGCGGCGGTCGGCACGGCCGTCACATACATACTGGAATCACGAATCTCGGTAGTAGTGGCCGTTTGCACTGCAAATGCCGTTCCATCGACCGTGGTCGCAATATCCTGAACAGCCACATTCGCCGATGAAACTTTGAACAACCCTGGCGAGCTGGCGTTCCACGCCGCAAGTTTGCCGTTAGAGCTGCCGCCAAACGCCTACACTACATGGTCGCCCGCACTGTTTCCCTGAAGCAGTGGCGCTCCCACAAGGCTGGAAACCTGCGGCTGCGGCGCGGTCTGAACAATTGGCGGACTCACTGACAAATCCATTTGAGAAAGACACGCAGCGCAACCGTTTCCAGATCCACCTTCAGCACTCAGACCGACAAAGGCTGTTTGCGTGCTGGTCGCCGCCACCCGCGAAGGTCCTGAGCTTGCTGAGCCGGGGATGCCGCCGACAGCGACGGTGATGCCAGAACCGGTATCAGGATCAAGAATGTAAACACTTTGCGCGCCGAAATCGGCGACCAGCAGTTGCGAAGCGTCCGGAGTCAGCGACAAACCGCGCAAACCCGCGTTGGGTGGCGGCCCGCCCGGCGGCTCGAGCGGCGCGATAAACGCTCCAAGCTGCAAATCAAACACCTCCACATGATCGATACTAGTGAGATAAACGCGTTGACAACCAGAAAAATGACGACAGCGTTCGTTACCCCGTCAACGAACCTTCCCAAGGAGTCGCTCCCACAAACATGGCGGTAACCGCCGCGGTCATGGGACGCAGAACGGCAATAGAACAGTTCAGTTACGTATAAGGTTAATAGATAGGCATACGGAATCTTTTCCAAAGCGAGGAGCACTGACGCCCTGCCTCGATCGTTACTGGACGGCATAAAACCATTGTTCAACCAAAGAAAAACGGCGGCGAGGAATTGACCTCGCCGCCGTCGTATTTAAAAATACGAGAGTTAGATAGTTTTCGCGGTTGCCGGAACACGTGCAAATGCGTTCGCACCGGACGATTCTTTGTCCGAAGTGCGATCGATTTCCACGGAACCCTTAAAGTACGCGCCGTCTTCGATCATAATCCGCGCGGTGGTCAGGTCGCCGTTAACCGACCCATCCTTCTTGATCTCGATGCGATCCTTAGCCCGGAGATTGCCCTTCACCGTGCCATAGACCACAACTTCACGCGCGATAATATCCGCCGTGACTTTGGCGCTTGCGCCGACAGTCAGCTTCCGCTCATCCAGCGTGATCAGTCCTTCGACCGTCCCGTCGATCAGCAGATCTTCATTGCCGGAAATCTCGCCCTTAACGTGCAAACTGGAGCCGAGTCGCGCTCCCGTTCCG
>DATMOS010000120.1:0-95315 GCA_035568155.1 Verrucomicrobiia bacterium
GCCCGCGACGCCAAACTTCCCATCATCATCCACTGTCGCGACGCCTGGCCCGATTGCCTGGCGCTCATCGAAGAGGTCTGGCGCCCCACTGGAATCGGCGGCATCCTGCATTGTTTCACCGGGACAATCGAGGAAGCCCGGCGCGGACTCGACGCCGGCTTCATGATTTCCTTCGCCGGCAACTCCACTTATCCGAAGACCCAGCACCTCCGCGATGTCGCTAGGGAAGTACCTCTTGACCGCATCCTGATCGAAACCGACTCTCCCTACCTCGCTCCCCAACCCTACCGCGGCAAACGCAACGAGCCCGCTTACGTCGCGGAAGTAGCGCGCACGCTTGCGAATGTGAGAAACTTGTCGCCGGAAGAATTCGCCGCCTCCACGGCAGCAAATTTTCGGCGCTTCTTCCAGCTTGTCCGGCCGCTAGAATCTCCGGCCATTACATTTTGATGCGGCCGCAGTCTGGTCGCATGATTCGAGCGGTGCCAGGAGGAATCCCATCGCGCTGCTAACCGCTAAGGAGATCTTCGATCTAGTCCGCGACGATCTCGTCCTCGTGGAAGAAGAACTTTCACGGCAAAGTGCTACCGCATTTGAACCGGTTTCGGAAATAACCAGTTATCTTCTGGGTGGCGGCGGCAAACGGCTGAGGCCTGCTCTTCTGATACTTTGCAATCGCTATGCAGGCGCACGCAGCCCCGGAGCAATTCGCCTGGCAGCCGTCGTCGAGCTTCTCCATAGCGCCACACTGATTCACGACGATGTAATCGACAGCGCAAACACCCGCCGCGGACGTCCTTCCGCGAATTCCAGATGGGGCAATCACCGCAGCGTTTTGGCGGGCGATTGGCTATACATGCAGTCCTTCCAGATGGCTCTGGAAGAGCGAAATTTCCGCATTCTCGATGTGCTGATCGACCTCACACAAAAAATGGTCGAAGGCGAACTCATTCAACTTGAAAAGATCGGCCGCATTGACGTCACCGAAGATGACGCCGTACGCCTCGCGACTTACAAAACCGCGTGTCTCTTCAGCGGCTGCGCTCGGCTCGGCGCAGTCCTCGCCGGACTCGAGGGAGAAGAAGAAGAAGCCCTCGCGGATTACGGACGTTACGCCGGTCTGGCTTTCCAACTAGTCGACGATCTGCTGGATTTTACGGCTTCTGCAACGCAACTTGGAAAGCCCGTGCTTAGCGATTTGAAAGAAGGCAAAGTCACACTGCCACTCATTTACGCGATGGAAAATGGGCACCGCGACGCTCGCGAGCTCGTCATCCAGGTCCTCGAAGAAAAGGAATTCAATTCCGTGCGTCCAGAAACGCTGGTCGCCCTGGTTCAAGACTCCGGAGCTCTCGGACGCGCCCGCGAGCTCGCTCACGATTACGCTCGTCGCGCGAAAGCTTGTCTGAACGGGCACGCTAATAGTGAGTATGGCCGCGCGTTGATGACCCTTCCGGATTTCATTTTGTCCCGCGAGAATTAACTCGATAGCTGCCGATCGCTATGCTTCCTTTCAAAATCGTTTATCACCCGCGTTACGATCTGAATCTTGGCGCACATGTTTTTCCCTCCCAGAAATTTCGCCTGATCGCGGAAGAACTCATTAGCTCAGGAATCGCAGATATCAGCGATTTCCTTACGCCTCAACCTGCCTCCGATGAAGATCTGTTGCGGGTGCACACCGCTTCATGGGTAAACAAATTGAAAACCGGCACACTGACGGCCAGTGAAATTATGAAGCTGGAAGTCCCGTATTCGCCGGAACTAGCGGAAGCGGTATGGCTGGCCGCAGGTGGCACAATCCTGGCGGCCCAGAGGGCTTTGCAGGATGGGTTCGGTTCGAATTTGAGCGGCGGCTTTCACCATGCCTACGCCAACCACGGTGAAGGTTTCTGTGCGATTCATGACGTCGCCGTCGCGGTTCGTCGTCTGCAGAGCGATGGCGACATCAAGAAAGCGATGATTGTCGACACTGACGTACACCACGGCAACGGCACCGCGGCCATTTTTGCCGATGATTCTTCCGTCTTCACCATCTCTATCCACCAGGTAAATAATTATCCGGCCGACAAGCCTCCCTCCACCGTGGATCTCAATATGCGAGATGGTGCCGGCGACGATGAATACCTTGCCGTGCTCATTCCCACGGTGGAACGGTGCGTCGATAAATTTAAACCCCACATGATTTTCTACGTTGGCGGCGCGGATCCTTACTCCGAAGATCAGCTCGGAGGTCTTTTACTAACCAAGGCAGGTTTAAAGCGCAGAGATCGCGAAGTATTTGAAGCCGCCCGATCGCGATCGATCCCCGTGACGACGGCTCTAGCTGGCGGCTACGCGCGGCGCGTGGAAGATACCGTCGCGATTCACGTGAACACTATCGTCGCGGCCCGCGAAGTGGCTGACAAATATCCGCAGTCTACGGAGCGGAAGTCGCAGGGGGCAGGCTCGTAGCTGCCGTCTCCAGCGCGCGCCTGGCTGCTGCGGTCAGGTCGCGCTCAAATGTTTCCTCTCCGAAACCTTCCGCGCGGTAAACAACCTTGCCTCGACGGTCGATAATCACGACGGTGGGGAGATCGTTGACTGCTAACAGGTGATCCAAACCATCCGCGAAAACCACTGGTACATGCGGTTTTACGTCTTCCAGGTACGGCGCGACTTGGCTTTCGTCATCGTCGCAATCGGCTTCGATAAAAGAGATTTGCTGATCTCCTCTGAACTGCGCCGCGACCCGTTCGAATTGCGGTTCGAGAGCTCTGCATGGGCCGCACCAGGTAGCCCAGAAGCTCACGACCAGCACCTCACCTTTTTTTTCGGCTAGCGGATAGGGCGTCCCATCCGGCGCTTTCCGTAAAGTGAATTCCGAGACTTCTCGCGCCCCGGAGTTTTTCTTGGTTTCAGCAGCGCCGGTCGCTTGCGAAACCTGGTCATAGGCTCGCAGCAGGTAATCGCCCAGTCCTTCATCGGAACCATGCGCCAGCCGCCAAACATTTCCAATCTTTTGGCGAATTTCTCGACGGGTCACCCCAGGATTTGCGCTATCCGCCAGAGCAAAGGCTCGCGCATATTGCTCAATAGCCACAGGGAAATCCTTATTCATCTCCGCCACTTCGCCCATTTTTTCGGCCGCTCCGGAGGTCGGCAACGCCGCGTAGCTAGATTCAAAATCCTTTTGCGCCGCGGCCTTATCCTTTAACTTCAGGTATAGCTCCCCGCGCAATTGCAAAACTGAAGCGCGGTCACGCGCCCTCGCCATCCGCCATTCGTCAGGGGACATTTTTGGCGATTTATCATCCATGTCGGCCCGCTCCACAAAGGCCAGCACCCGTCCGGCATAATTAACTGCGCGTCGCAGCCCTGCCTCGTCGCCGCTGCGCTGAAGCAATTGAATCGCTACCAGCGTGATGGACATGTCATCGGGCGCGAGCGCCACGACCCGCTCCGCATAATCTGCGGCCCGTGCCGTGTCCCTAAGTTGTAAGTTGGCTTCCACCAGCGCGCGATAAATTTGCGGCCGTTGCGGTGAATCCGGATATTTTACGAGGTAAGCCTCTAGGTTGCGGACCAGCCCGGCTCGGTCGTTTCCAGCACTCGCAATCGCTTGCTGAAGCTCATCTGCGGCACTTGGGGTTTTTACGGGCGGGCTGTTTTTCTCAGGGCCCGGCTTCTGCTCTTGCTTGGCGGTAGAGGCACTCGGCTTGTTCTCGTTTTGTGCGCACACAAGAGCGGCATTGCTTAATGTCAGCGAAGTTGTCGCCAATATTATGGCAAGCAGCAAACCGGGCTTTGGTGCCATATAATCGATTCTAAGGTATCTGCCGTGTACGATGTAGGGTTCGGTCATGGGCAGTTCAGGATGGTCTGATTCTTATTTGAAGGCCAGACGCTTAATGTGCCCCGCTAACGTGAATTTCTCCGGAAACAGTATGCACTTCCACTCGCCCACCACCATTCCCTACGTGAGCGCGCAGCGAATGCTTCCCCTGTTCCTCAATTACGATCGGAATATCCGCCTTAATTTCTCCCGAAATCGCCTCTGCGGCAAAACGAAAATTCGCCGTGGAGGGCACATATACGTTGACGCTTCCGGATACGGTTTTGAGATCCCAATACCCGTGTTCGCCGGGATCACCGCGAATGATTATTTCGCCCGACACATCATGGGCCTTGGCGTCGAATTTGGCGCCCTCTATGTTAATTGACCCGCTGGCGTCGTCAGCTTCCACGCGCCCACCCGGATTCACCACCTTCACGGCGCCGCTAAGGGTATGCGCCCGCACATCGCCCTTCGCGTTGTTGATTGTCACTTCTCCGGAAGCGCTCGAAGCTCGCACATCCCCACCAACATCACTGGCGTCTACTGAGCCGCTCATGGATGTGAGTTGTGTGTCGCGTTCAATTTGCTCCACACGTATGGAGCCCGAGGCTCCCTGTGCGGTTACGGGTCCACGCACATTGCGTATGTTCAGGGCGCCCGACACCACGCTCAAATTCATTTCCGTGTCACGCGGCACTTCGATCTTGTACGCGATCGTCAAATTGCGCATGTTCGAGAAATTTTTTCCAACTCGAATGGTGTCTCCCCTCTGCTCAATTCCCGGATTCGCGAGCGTTTCATTCAGTCGCTCTTGAGGCTTATCAAAACCCATGCCGCTGGCGCGCACATCTCCGTGCACGTGCACTTGCCCATCGGCGCTCCCGGTAATCTCCACCTCGCCCGATGGATTACTAAGTTCCAATCGCGTGTGTCCCGTAACAGTAAAACTTTTATCGAAGGAGCCGTTAACGCCCGCGCCAGCATAGCAACCCGCGAGCGCGAAAGCCGCTACCGCCGAGAAAGCGTGAAACGCATTCTTGAGTGCACTCGTCACGAGGCTCCTTGCAAAGGAATGTTTGGCCTGATGCTTAATACTTGTACCTATTATGGATACGTAGGAAAAGGGAATTATGTTCCGCGCTGTACTTTAACAGGGGAACGGTTAGCTTTTGTAAGACTCTCATTCAGGGAGCCTTGACGGTAGCCCTCGAGATCCAGAGCCACGTAAGTAAAGCCGGCCTTCTTTAACATCTGAGCCATTTTTGCCGCCATATTTTCGGAAAACGCGAGGGGCATTTCTTCCGGGCTGATTTCAATGCGCGCCAGTTTGTCATGCAGACGCACTCGGAACTGCCGAAACCCCAGTTCACGCAAAGCTGATTCGCCGCGCTCCACCAGCGCAAGCCGCTCAGGTGTCACTTCCGTTCCGTACGGTAAACGGGAAGAAAGGCAGGCCGACGCCGGACGGTCCCAGGTGGGTAATCCGGCACGCTCAGAGAGCATTCGAATTTCAGTTTTCGTCAAACGCGCATCCAGCAGCGGAGCTAATACTCGGTGCTCGCTCGCCGCCCGATGACCCGGTCGAAAATCCAGCGTATCGTCGGCATTCACGCCATAACAAACCGCTTCGAACTTTCGCTCAAGCGCCAACTTATCCAACACTTCAAACAATTCGTCTTTGCAGTAATAACAGCGATCCGCCGCATTCGCCCGGTAGGCGGGATTATCCATCTCATGCGTTTCGACGAATTCATGATGCACAGCTAATTTAGAAACAAAATCTTCGACCATGGCACGGTCGTACTCGGAGAAACTCGGTGAAAGCGCCGTGATGGACAGTGCTCTATCGCCCAAGGCCTTCTGCGCAGCCCACGCCAGATACGCGGAGTCCGCCCCGCCAGAAAGTGCCACAATGATCGAGCCGCAATCCGCCAGACGAACGAGTAGCTGCTCCTCTTTTTGCTCCGCCGTGAGCGAACTTTGTTCCTTCTCTCGAATTCGAACTAATGCATTTCCCATACCGACCAAGTATATCCCCCCGACAATCTAAACAACTCCGGTGAGCACTGTACTCCTTCACTTGAAATCGAGCAGCACATCCACCATTCCAGTATCGGCATCCGTCTGTAGCCAGTGTCCCACCGACTCGTAATGCATCGGCAGATCGACAAAAATCTGCTCCCGGTGGACCTGCAATTTCAACAGAATGTCCTCGTACTTAGTTTTGTCGAAAACATCGCCGCTTAAAATTGGCCACGCCGCACGCAGCCGCTTCTCGCCGGTGGGTGACATTCCCGTCAAAACCAGTTTCCCAAACTTATATGGTCGCCCCTCAGAAATATTGATTCGGTATGAAACGGTGTGTGCCTGATCGTCATATTCGGCCACCGGTTCGACCTTAGCATCCAGGTAACCCCGGTGTCCGTATTCTTCCTGCACGCGCGTCCACGCTGCCTCGATCGCCAACCCATTGGCTACATCGCCGCCTTTCATGCCGATCAGAGCACTCATAGTAAAGCCTGAGAGCACCGTATTTCCGCTCCATTGCGCGCCGTTCCAGCGGTAAGTAGGACCCGGCGTGATGGGCACAAACACTGGAATATGATCAGGCAGCTTTTGGTTGGGATTACCGCTTAGCCTGATTTCTGGAGGACCGAGTTTTGCGCGCAAAAAACCTTTTTGCAGGTAAAGCGGCTTCACCTGTTCGGCCAAGAATAAATCTATCATCATCCGCGAATATGTTTTTCCCTGTACTTCGCCCAGATGTTGTTGCAGTTCTTTGGAGCTCGCCAGCGCAGGATCGCCAAATTCTATTTTCGCGATTTGCAGCACCACATCCGCGATGCGGAACTCCTGCACCGTACCTTCGCCAAGCGGATTGCTAATGACCTGATATTCCACCTTCGTATTCATGCCGCGGGATGCGATCAAATCAGTCACGATCGAGGCTACTTTGTCGTCGGTTGCGCCGCCTTCCGGCACCGTGCCGTCGTAAAAAGGCAGAACTTTGCGGATGGCGTCAGCCAACTCCCCATCCGTAAACCATGGGATATTGTCGAAGTAAGCCGGAATTCTGGGCGCTTCTACCAGCTTGAATGTCAGGTACAGGCCGTCTTCTTTGGATTGAAACGCATAATTGACGCTAGAAAACAGCCCGGTTTGTACTAGGCGGTCCGCCGCTGCTTGCAAGTCCGGCTTTCCAACAGCGCTACCGATGCTCAGCCCAGCCAGTGCGGTGACTTGATCCGTGCTCAGATGCTTACTGCCGTCAGCGTGAATCGCTTTCAGCGAAGCAGTAGTGGTATCGGAGGTTTGCGCGAAGACCGGCACAACCGGGGCGGGGATGAGAAGGGAACTAAGGCAAAGAAAAATAACGGACCACACGGACCTTTGACCCATGCTTTTATTCTAACGGAAAAGCCCGGCAGTTTTTTGTAAGCCGAACGTCTACTCGACGGTCACGGATTTCGCGAGGTTTCTCGGCTGGTCGACGTCGCACCCTCGCCGGACTGCGATGTGGTAAGCCAGCAATTGCAGCGGGATGATTTCCAGCAATGGCGAAAGCAATTCTGGCGCTGGCGGCAACTCAATAATGTGATCGGAAGCCGCGCGAGCCAGGTGATCGTTCTCCGTCGCTATAGTAATTACAATGCCGTCGCGCGCTTTCACTTCCTGAATATTCGATACGCTCTTTTCATAACGCGTCATGGAATCAGGATCGCTCTCATCACGGGTCGCCAGCACCACCACCGGAAGATTCTCATCAATCAACGCGTTGGGCCCGTGCTTCATTTCCCCGGCCGGGTAGCCTTCCGCGTGTATGTATGAAATTTCCTTTAGCTTCAACGCGCCTTCCAAAGCAATGGGGTAATGAATGCCCCGTCCCAGATAGAGAAAGTCACTATAGCGAAATAGCTGCCGCGCGAGATTTTCATAAACTCCTTTTTCGTCTGTTTGCAGCACGCGTTCCATTTTGTGCGGAATTCGAGTGATCTCTTGCATCAATTTAATGGCACATTCGGAGCTGACTTTCCCGCGTACTTGGCCGAGGTAACCAGCCAACAGAAATAGCGCGGTGAGTTGTGCGGTAAACGCCTTCGTAGAAGCCACGCCGATCTCCGGGCCTGCGTGAGTAGGAATGGTTCCTGCCGCTTCCCGGGTGATCATGGAGCCCATGACGTTGCAAATGGCTACCGTAGGCGAACCCTTCAACTTGGCTTCGCGTTGAGCTGCGAGAGTGTCGGCCGTTTCTCCGGATTGACTGATGCACACCGTCAATGTTTTGGAGTCAAGGATCGGGTCGCGATAACGAAACTCGCTGCCGTAATCGACTTCGACGGGAATGCGGGCCAGCCGTTCGATCATGAATTTGGCGGCCAGACCAGCGTGCCAGCTCGTTCCACAAGCGACGACACGCACGCTCTCGAAAGTGCGAAATTGCTGTTCGGAAATTTTCATTTCGTCCAGGAAGATTTTCCCGGTGTCTTGCGAAATTCGGCCCAGCAGAGTGTCGCGCACCGCCCGCGGTTGCTCGAAAATCTCTTTTTGCATGAAATGCTTGTAGCCGCCCTTTTCCACCATGATGGGATCCCAGGCCACGTGCTGGGTGGGGCGTTCCACGGTGCGGCCGTCATGGTCCATGACTTTTACCCCATCGCGAGTGAGCACCGCGATGTCGCCATCGGCGAGAAAGAACATGTCCCGGGTGTGTTCCAGCAGAGCGGGAATATCGCTAGCCACAAAATATTCCCCGTCGCCAATTCCGATCACCGATGGAGGGCCGAGTCGCGCCGCCACGATTTTCATCGGTTCCTTGGCGGACAGAAACACCAACGCGTAGATCCCGCGTAGATCCTTCAGCGATTTCCGCACCGCTTCTTCAAGTGGAGTATTGTTTGCCGAATGTTTTTCGACGAGATGCGCCACAATTTCGGTGTCGGTCTCCGTCACGAATTTGTGCCCTTCGCGCTGCAGTTGCTCTTTTAATTCCAGGTAATTCTCGATGATGCCGTTGTGAACGACCACGATCTGCCCGCTGCAGTCACGATGTGGGTGCGCATTTTCTTCCGTAGGCCGTCCGTGCGTCGCCCAGCGTGTGTGCCCAATGCCGTAGGTACCTTCGATCGGGGATTTGGCAATTGCTTCTTCCAGGTTCCGTAGCTTGCCTGCGGCGCGACGGATTTCCAGCTTGCCGTCCTTAGTGACCACTGCTATGCCGGCAGAGTCGTAGCCGCGGTATTCCAGTTTCCGCAGGCCCTCGATGATGACCGGAACAACTCTTTTGGGTCCGATATAACCGACAATGCCACACATGAAAGAGGCTCCTATTTATACTTCAAGGTTAACATGAGGGAAAAAAGCCGGGTAAAATCCAAGTCAAGATGTCGCGAATGAGGTTATGCGTGTCGGGGCAACGCTTCGACGCCCGCTAACGTTCTGAGTCAGTCGATAATTTCGAAGCGGTATTCTTCAATGACCGGGTTAGTTAGTACGTCTTTCGAGATGCGCTCCAGTTGGCCCTGAGCCTCTTCGCGGGTCCAACCCCCGAGGTCCAGCACAAAAAATTTCCCCTGCCGGACGCCCTTCACTTCGGCGTAGCCCAAGCCCGCGAGCGCATGTTGGATAGTTTGGCCTTGAGGGTCGAGCACCGTGCGTTTCGGCATAACCCAGACGTGTGCTTTCATTAGGCGATTATAACATTTACGTCTACTGCGGAACCGAGGCCGCTGCGAGATATCAGCTCGATGTGGACGTGGCCCGCCCAACGCGCTGGAGCGCCACCTTATCGTGGTCGTTAATAAACGCATATTCAAAGCTCATCTTCGCGATGCGTTTCAATTCTTCTTCCTGCAATCCCATTCGACGGACGTTTTCGTATTCGGATCGCAAGTCGGTGTGAAACATTGCCGGGTCGTCAGTGGAGAGCACCACTGGAATCCCATGACGAAATAGTTTCGGCAATGGGTGTTGCTCGATTTGTGCCGCTGAAAGCCCCAGTTGCTTCGCGAGCGCCCCGGTCCTGATGTTGCTCTGCGGACAAATTTCCAGTGGGATCCGTCGTTCAGCCAGCAAGTCCATTAGGGATGGGTCACGGACTGCCGCTATGCCGTGGCCGACACGTTCGGCTCCGAGCAGTTCGATGGCTTGGCGGATTTCTTCCGGTCCGCCAACTTCGCCAGCATGCATCAGTCGGTGCAGGCCAATGGTTCCAGCCTTTTCGTATACGGCCCGGAATTCCTTGGCGGCGATACTCAATTCATCGCCGCCGATTCCGAACGCCACGATAGATTTTGAGCTGCATCGTTCGGCAGCTTCCACGACTTTCATTGCTGCTTCGGCTCCGAATTGCCGGACGGCGTCGAAGACGAAGTTAAGTTGCAGGCTGCGGCTGCGAAGAGATTCTGCCGCTGCGAGAATCGCTTCGAAGTTGTTTTCGGGCGATTGATGACGCAGAAGCATGACCCCCACCGAGAGAGTGACTTCGGTGTAAACGACATTTTGCGCCAGGAGCTGTTCGCCAAGATCGTGGAGCGCCAATGCAAAATCTTCCGGGGCGCGAAGCAGGGAGGACACCCACTTGAAAGTTTCAATGAACTCCAAGAAATCGCGATAGGCGTAGCGTTGCAGAACATCTTGCGTGGATACGGGAACCCCGTATTTTGCCGCCAGCGCGCACACCGTCTCGGGTTGCAGCGAACCCTCCAGGTGCAGGTGCAGCTCCGCCTGGGGCAGCGCGAAGAAATCGGCGGAAAGCATTTTGGATTGTGCTTTCTGGTTCAATGGGGAAGCTGCGGCCTGCCGGCATTAATCCACGCGGTCAGCCAATAGGAACCCACGTCCGTCGCCGCGTCCGACAGTTGTCGTATCAAAATTACCGCTGCCGCGTTATAGAAGTGATCGAAGTACTCATCGTTGTAAGAATTATGGCCAACGCGCGAATTGCGATCCGCGAGCAGTACGGTTTCGAGCCAACTGTGAGCGCTGAGGCAAGCCTCAAAGGCGTGGTCGGTGGGGTCGCTGATGAACGCGGCGTCGTTTGGGCGCATGGGAAAAAAGGACGAATAGCGGTCGATCAGCGTGGTTCCAAAGCGTTCGTTGATCCCGGTTTGGCCGGTCAGGCGGCCATCGAAATCATCGGTGGTATTGAAGGGGTCGTGGGCGTCGGCGACGTAATTGGCAAGGATCGCCGCATCGAGTTTGGCCTCGTCCCAATGTCCGGTTTTCATATCCTCAGTTAATTTTTGACTGTAGACGCCGATTTCCCAGGGCAGCAAACCGTTGGTCTGAATCTTGGTTTTTCCGTACTTGCTTACCGCCGCTTTGTAGTTTCGTGGGAGAGCCTCGTAAGGGAAGCGCCCGTATTTGTCGAGGAACAGAAAATGGTTGTGACGCTCCGCTGTCTTTGTGGTGATAGTGTCGAGCGGATCGGTGACGTGTTGAGACAACAGCGCGCGGTTCGATTCAAAAAAAGCGCGAATGTCTGCAGGTAAAGTATCGATGGCTTTATTTACCACCAGCTTGTTGCCGTTCCGGCCCCATGCGCGAGCGCTATGCGGCAACACCACGAATATCACGGCAACGCTAAGGAAGCGCGTGCGACGAAATGTTGCTCTATGGCGCGCTAGTGACATGACGGTTTGCGGCCTCTGTGTGCCTTGCTCGCTCTGTTACGGCCGGGCAACGGCTCGCAAGGTGCTGCGCTTCCGCCCGTAGTTGTAGTAAATCACAAGTCCGATAATCATCCACACAAAGAAACGAATCCAGTTTGTGATGGGTAGGCCGGCCATCAGCAGCAGGCAGGTCAGGATGGTAAGTATCGGCGCTATCGGACCGCCCGGAGCGCGAAATGCCCGCCGCCGTTCTGGCTCGCGATAACGCAAAATCAAAACTCCCCCCGCCACTAATGCGAACGCAAAAAGAGTCCCGATATTTGATAAATCCGCCAGCGTTCCGATATCCAGTAAGCCCGCTGGAATACCTACGACGATGCCGGCCATCAAAGTTGAAAAATCTGGAGTCTGAAATCTCGGATGCACACGACTGAAAATCTTTGGCAATAATCCATCGCGAGACATCGCAAACCATACTCGCGCTTGCCCCAGCTGAAAAACCAACAACGATGAAATCATCCCCAGCAGCGCGCCGATCAGCACCACCAGTCGTACGCCCGTGAAGTGTAACTTCTTCAGGGTATTGACCACCGGCGCAGCATCATCCAACAGGGTTTGCCAGGGAACCAGCCCAGTCAGGACCACCACCACGCCGATATACAGCAGCGTGCATACGATCAGAGTCGCAATAATCCCGATAGGTAAATCTCGTTGCGGCCGTTTGCATTCTTCCGCGGCGGTGGAGACCGAATCAAACCCGATATACGTAAAAAAAACGATCGAGCCGCCGGTCAAAATACCCGGCCATCCATTGGGCGCGAAGGGATGCCAGTTCGCAGGATGCACCAGACGCGAGGCAAACGTAATAAAAACCAGGATGGCCGTAATTTTTAACAACACCATGACGTTGTTCGCGCCCGCTGATTCGCGAATTCCGCGAATTAAAATTACCGTGAGCAACATGACAATCAAAAACGCCGGAAAATTAAATCCAAAATGCCAACCCGGACTCAGCAGCATATTCCCTTGAAAGTCCGACATTCCGGTTGGTAAATAAGCCGGAGAAATCCATCGCGGGTTCGGATGGATGCCAAAAAAATCAAGCAGATCCACGATGTGCGCCGAGAATCCCACGCACACTGCCATGTTGCTTACCGCGTATTCCAGAATCAAATCCCAGCCAATAATCCACGCAACCAATTCGCCCATAGTCGCGTAGGTGTAGGTGTACGCGCTCCCCGCAATGGGGATCATCGCCGCCAACTCCGCGTAACACACCGAAGCAAACCCGCAGACAATCGCCACCAGCACGAATGACAACGCAATCGCTGGCCCAGCGCCCGGCCGTCCAAACGAAGCCGAATGGTGAATCAAATACTCAAGAAGGGGAGCGTTAAGGATGGACGATGCTTGCAGTTGCTGCCCGGCGATCGCCGTTCCGATCACCGTGAAAATTCCCGAGCCAATCACCGCGCCGATTCCCAGCGCCGTAAGGCTCACCCACCCCAATGATTTCTTCAGGTGGACTTCTGCATTCTCAGAATCCGACAACAGTTGATCGATACTCTTGCAGTGGAAGAGATCTGATGCCACGCACACGCTCCGGTCGATCTTGGTTCCCCGGCTCAACTGGACGAGAAGTCAATCCAATTTGCGCGGCGAGGACGGAAGGCTGTTGCGCCTCAATGTACCTTGCCGAGACTGGAGACGCAACAACGTCGATGCAGTTTAGTAGGTCCTAGGCAAGCTCAAGTTGCGCGTATCGTTCAATGAATTTTTTTGTGCCGCGGCCGGGAAAACTTACCGACACGCGCCGGTCTTCATCGTCGCCTTCCACGCCCACAACTGTACCGGTGCCATAGGTTGGATGCCGAACTTTTCGTCCCAGCATCGGGTTGGCATCGGCTCCTCGCTTTAATGGCGGCCGGTTGAAAGAGCTCGGACTACTTTGTCTTCGCTGCGACGATGGCACTGGCTTCGGTCCGCTTCTTACGCGCTGCAGGAATTCTTCCGACGAATAAGAATATTCCGGGTCAAGCTCGTACCGCCGTTTCTCACCGATCTCCGACATCGACCCGCGAACCGTATCCACCAGCTCGCTGGGTATTTCCGTGAGAAACCTGGATTGTATCGACGCTCGCATCTGTTGCTCATTCCCAAACACGCGCCGGTACACCGCTCGGCTGAGTGTCAGCGACTTGCGTGCCCGCGTCATTCCCACGTAGCAAAGCCGCCGTTCTTCTTCGATGCCTTTTTCTTCATTCAGCGAACGACTGTGCGGGCAAATGCCTTCTTCAAGCCCCGTCAAAAATACGTGATCGAACTCCAGCCCCTTCGTGCTATGCAGCGTAATTAACGTGACACCCGGCTTGCCTTCAAACGAATCAGCATCGCTCACCAGTGCCGCCGCATCTAGAAAATCCGCAAAAGTTTCACCGGCGTCCATGCTTTCGGCCACTGCGCGGGTCAGTTCCTCAAGGTTTTCAATGCGCGCGACATCATCGGGCGTGTTGCGATCTTTGAGCATGTCCATGTAACCTGTTTCGTCCAGAACGGTGCGAAGGAGTTCCGCGGGCTCTTTTTCCTCTAGCGCGGACTGCAATTTCGCGATCATTTCCTGAAATACCCGCAACGGCGTAACCGCCCGCCCGCCTGCGGCCCCAGAAATAAACTTGCCGATAGCGGCCCACAGGGACGAGCCATCCGTTCGCGCTGTTTCGCGCACAGCGTCCAAGGTCGTTTTTCCGATTCCGCGCGGCGGAACATTTAGTACCCGAAGCAGCGATACATCATCATCCGGATGCATCGCTAGCCGCACGTACGCCAGCGTATCTTTCACTTCCGCGCGATTATAGAAACTGAAGCCTCCCACCAGCTTGTAGCGCAATCCCCGGCGGCGAAAAGCTTCTTCGAAGGCACGCGATTGAAAATTGGTGCGGTATTCCACGGCGCAAGTCTGCGAGGGATCATCGCTGATGAGCCGTTCTAACTCGCCAGCCACAAATTCCGCTTCAGTTTGCGCGTCTCGCGCCTCGAAATAACGTAGGTTAGAACCGCCACCAATCTCGGCTGTAAGAATTTTGCCGAGGCGCTCAGGATTATTGCCCACTACCGCGCCAGCCGCGTCAAGGATTTGCTGCGTGGAACGGTAGTTGCGCTCCAGCTTGATCACCTTCGCGTCTGGAAAATCGCGCGAGAAACTCAGCAGAATCGAAACGTCCGCGCCGCGCCAACGATAGATGGACTGATCTTCATCGCCCACCACGCACAGATTGTGTCTTGGCCCGGTCAGCAACCTCAGCAAATCATATTGCACGCGATTGGTGTCTTGATACTCATCCACAAGAATGTATTGGAAGCGCGCCTGCCACTTTTCGCGGACCTGCGGAGATTCGCGCAGCAACTTTACGGTTCGCAGCAGCAGGTCGTCGAAGTCCAGAGCGGCGCTTTGCTTCAATTGCTTGTCGTAAGCCGCAAAAATGTCCGCTACGTGACGGCCGTTCTTATCGATGGCTTCGGCGCGAATCGACTCCGGCGTCTTCCCATGATTCTTGGCATGACTGATGCGGCTCAGCACGTTCCTGGGAGTCAACGCGTCGTCATCGATCTTGAGCGTCGCCATCACTAATTTGACCGCGGCGAGTTGATCATCGTCATCGTAGATGACGAAATCGCGTGGAAGCCCGGCGTTCACTGCTTCACGTCGCAAAAGACGTGCACAAAGGGAATGAAAAGTAGAGAGCCAGGGCGAAGATGGCGGCACGCCCGCGCGCAATAGCAAATCCGCTACGCGCGTCCGCATTTCCTGGGCGGCCTTGTTGGTGAAAGTCACCGCCAGGATGGCTTCGGAGGGAAGACCATTGGCAATCAAATTGGCCATGCGGAAAGTGATGGCCCGGGTTTTGCCGGTGCCCGCGCCCGCCAGGATGAGTAAAGGGCCTTCCGTAGTTTCTGCAGCAACACGTTGTTCAGGATTTAATTCTTCGAGCAGACTTAACATTCGTCCGTTAGTCTCAGAAATGTTTTGCACCTGTTCATCGTAGCCGAGCGTTTCGGTGGGCGCAAACTGGGATTTATTCATCGAATCAGGCGTGGAATAAAGTTTGATCCGCCTAAAAACGACCGAGGCTATTTGCCGGTGGGCTTGCTCAAGTCAATTTCAAAATACGTCAGCGACCGATTATTCTCCATTACGAGAATGTCTGGTATATACAAGCGTGCCTCATTCAATAAATCAAATTGTCCCTGAAGATCGAAATACAACAGCCCTTGAACACTGCTGTGGGGAGCAATCACGTTCGCAGGAACGCCCGCCGTCTCCGCCTGCTGTTCGAGCTCCGTCCAATGTTTGTCATTGTTATGAGGGATGCTTACCGGCAGCGGAATTCTCGCTCTGGATTTTGCTGGATCTTTCCCGCCGGGCTTCAAAACTTGGTCCGCCACCTGGGCGGGGGTCAATGCCTGTACTTCCTGGCGGTTGTCCTGGTCGATTTGAAACGATAAGCGGATGCGATCCAGACTGACTTTCATGCTTTCGTTCGAATCATTACGAAAAACAACCTGCATCGCCACGATCCCCGCGGCAAACGGCGATTTTTTCGGGAATTTCTCCTTGTATAGCGCGGCGTCCGTCCAAGGCTGCGCGGAAATCGTTAACCCTTCATGCGTTTCCAGAGACGTCGTTTTGAGTGACGCCCGGCCCGCACTCTGTTGAGCATCGGCATACGCCCCGGCCATCAAACACGCGGCCAGAAAGGGAACTGCCCCGGATAATTTCCGCATAGAGTTATAATAGACTTTTCTCATCTGACGCCTTCGATTCCAGGGTGCTGTAGGGGGTTGCCCCCGCGCTGGCGCACTATAACACTTGCGGGGGCAAACAGACCGGAGCCGCTTTTAGTGTATTTCATCTACAGCTTTCTTTTGGCTATTGCTGCTCTCGCGCTCACGCCGTACTGGCTTGTGCAGGGACTTCGCCATGGCAAATATTTCTCTAATCTCCTCGAACGCCTCGGCTTTTCCTATCCTTCCTTCAAACAAGGCACAAATCGCCAAGGCGCGATCCTTTTGCACGCCGTCTCCGTCGGCGAAGTGTTGTCGGGAATATCTTTGGCACGCAGACTAAAGGAAGCCTACCCACAGCGTCCACTGATCATTTCTACCACTACCATCACAGGAAATAAGTTGGCCCGCGAGCGCATGCCCTTCTCCGACGCCATCATATATTTTCCGCTGGATTGGGCATTCTGTGTCCGCCGCGCCTTGAATACCATCGAGCCCGCCCTAATCATCATCCTCGAAACCGAAATCTGGCCTAACTTCCTACGTCAGGCTCGCCGCCGCAACACTCCGGTAGTCTTCGTCAGCGGCCGCATCTCCGATCGCTCCTTCGTTCGCTACCAGAAGTACCTTGCAGCCTTCGGATTTTTCCTGCGCCCTTTTCTCAAGCGCGCTCTAGCCGATCCCAGCATGTTCCTGATGCAAAGCGAAAAAGAAGCCGAGCGTGTCCGCTTTCTTGGTGCGCCTGCCGATCGTGTGCGAGCCAGTGGCAACCTGAAATACGATCTGGACATTCCGGGACCTACGCCCGTTTCACATTGGCTTGAGGCGGAAGTGCGGAGAACCGGGCGCACTCCAGTTATCGTTGCAGGCAGCGTTGTTGCCACGGAAGAACCCCTGGCCTTGATCGCCTTCGGCACCTTGCAGGGGGAATATCCAAATGCACTGCTGGTGCTCGCGCCGCGAAAGCCCGAGCGCTTCGATGCAGCCGCCGACTTCATCCACGAATCGCGCCGCACATTTCTGCGTCGCTCGCAATTGCCGATTCAAACTTCGTCAAACGGCGCAAGCACCAGCTCCAGCGATGCCACAGTGATACCCAAAAATGTTACCGTGCTGCTGCTCGACAGCATTGGCGAATTGGCCTCAATCTATCGTTGCGCCGATGGCGTTTTCGTAGGTGGATCTCTGGTTCCCTCTGGCGGCCATAATATTCTGGAGCCGGCTGCTTTTGGCAAAATCCCGGTTTTCGGCCCTTCCATGGAGAACTTCTCGGAAATGGCGTCGCGATTCGTTTCCGCGGGCGCTGCCGTCCAAGTGGAAAGCCCTGAAGATGCCGGCGTAGCATGGATCGAGCTGTTTCGTGACCCCGACCGCATGCGCGCAATGGGCGAGACCGCGCGTGCGCTGGTGGAGGACAGCCGCGGCGCAACGGATCGCGCGCTCACACTCATCTCAGAATTCTTGAATGAGCACGGCGCGCGGCGACGATAATGCTTTCGCGGCCCCTTCGCATTGTGTTGTGGCCCGCCTCTAAACTCTACGGTATCGGCGTTTCGCTTCGCACTCGGCTTTACGCTAGCGGCTTGCTAAAACAAAAACGCCTGAAGGCCACGGTAATCAGTGTCGGCAACTTATCCGTTGGCGGCACCGGCAAAACCCCACTCGTAATCTGGCTGGCGGAAAAACTCCTCGCGCAAGGTCACCGCGTAGCCATTCTCACCCGCGGCTATCGTGGGACCGCCAGTAGCAGCGATGAAGTCGACCTAATGCGTTCACGCTTGCAAAATCGGGTAATCTTTGGAGTGGGCAAAGATCGCTTTGCAGAAGGTCAACGCATCGAATCACGTCAAGCCATCGATGTCTTTTTACTGGATGACGGTTTCCAGCATCTTCAATTGGCTCGCGACCTCGACATTGTATTGATGGATGCTTCGCACCCTGTGGGCGGACAGCCACTTCTTCCAGCTGGCCCGATGCGAGAACCGATCTCTGCCGTGGTTCGAGCCGATGTTATTGTGTTTACCCGCACTGAAAATGCGCCCGGTGCGAAAGAGGCCATTCAACGGTTTTGGAAGTTGCCAATTTTCGCGGCATCAACATTCTTACTAGGCTTTCGCTCCCTCGGATTGGAGGGTCCCCTCCAATCCGTCGCAGACCTCGGCAGCGGCCCCTTCTTTGCTTTTTGCGGGATCGGCAATCCCGAAGCATTTGTGCGTGATTTGCAGCGATGGGGCGTGGCTCCCGCTGGACACATGTTTTTTGCCGACCATCACCGCTATACACTCGAAGACGTGCAAGCTATCGACCAAGCCGCGAAAGGTGTCGGCGCAAAAGGGCTGCTGACAACTGAAAAAGATTTTTGCAATCTGACCAGCGTCGCCCTTCCAGCTTTGCCTGTTTATGTTTCCATTATCGATCTAAAAATTGACGGAGAAATTACATTCCTGTCGGCGATTGACCATTTATTGCAAGCCCGCGGTGCCCGGGCATGAAAATTCTCATCCGCGCGACCAATTGGGTTGGCGATGCAATCATGGCCCTGCCCGCAATCCGCGCCATCCGTAATCGACCGGACTCCAACATCTCAATTTTGGCTCGCCCCTACGTCGCCGACATCTACGGCGATCAAAACGTAGCCGATGAACTGATCATTTACGATCACCGCGGCAAACATGCTGGAATCGCCGGTCGCGAACGCCTCGCGTCCGAATTGCGATCACGCCGGTTTGACATTGCCATCCTTCTGCAAAACGCCTTCGATGCCGCATGGCTCGCATGCCGCGCAGGAATCCCGCAACGCATCGGTTATGCTCGCGACGCGCGAAGCCTCCTGCTGACCAAGGCCGTCCCCGTGCCCAAGCCCGGCGAAATCCCCTCACACGAAAAATTTTATTATCTCGAATTGCTTCGACGCAGCGGCTGGATTGATTCCATTCCGGATGAATCCTTCATCAAACTACACGTCACCGAAGCCAGCCGCGCCCGTGCAGCCCAGCAACTCGCGGCCGCCGGGGTTCGGCCCAATGCCGTTCGAATCGCCATCGGTGCCGGAGCCGCCTACGGCTCGGCGAAGTGCTGGCCGCCGTCGCGTTTCGCGGAATTGGCCAATCATCTCCAAGCGCAATGGGATGCCGACGTGATACTTTTTGGTGCCGCCGGTGAAACGGATGTTTCATCGGCCATCGCCTCCGAAATGAAACGCGCACCCATCGATCTCACCGGTAAAACCACCGTCGCCGATCTCCCCGCGCTTCTTTCGCAATGTCACGTTTTTATCGGCAACGATTCAGGCGCCATGCACGTTGCTGCCGCCGTCGGGCTTCCAGTCGTCGCCATCTTCGGACCCACGGATCCGTTCGGCACCGCGCCGGTGACCCCCCGCCATACCATCGCTCGTGAACAACCCTATTGCAGCCCATGCTTTCTTCGGCGTTGTCCCATTGACCATCGCTGCATGACCCGTATCACCACCAGCGAAGTGGAAGGCGCAGTTGATCCCTGGCTGGCTTCCGTTGTGGTGGAGCGTGCTTGATCACCGTCTAAAAGCCGCTGTTTTTCTGGATCGCGACGGCACCATCTCTGAGGAAGTCGGCTACTTGAATCACATTTCTCGTTTTCATATGTTTTCATTTGCTCCGGCTGCCATCCGCAAATTGAATGACAGCGGACTTCTCGTCTTTGTCATCACCAATCAATCCGGAATCGCTCGTGGATACTACCCTGAATCTTTGGTCCACACCGTTCACGATTTAATCACTCAGCAACTTTCTGCAGCTGGAGCGCACCTCGATGGCATCTATTACTGCCCGCATACCTCCAGCGCAGCTTGCGCCTGTCGAAAACCTGGCCCCGGCATGTTGGATCAGGCCTCCGCGGAACATGCCGTCGACTTGGCGCGCTCGTTCGTGGTCGGAGACCGCCATAGTGACGTGGAGTTGGCGCATCGCGTTGGCGCCCGCAGTATCATGGTGCGCACCGGGTATGGCGAAGGCGAAATTCTTTGGCACGCCTCAAGGTGGACGTTGAAACCGGACTTCATCGCCGCGGATTTATCCTCGGCAACGGATTGGATTCTGGAGCAAACAAGTTGAAGCGCAAGTCTCGACAAAACATTGGTCATCCGACGGTGGATTTGCGCGCTCTCGCGGAATACGTCGAACAATTTTCTTCGAAGACCATCGTGGTCTTGGGTGACTTCGTCGCCGACGTCTTCGAATTCGGCGAAATTTCCCGCGTCTCCCGCGAAGCCCCGGTTCTGATTCTTCGTCATCGTGAAACGCAACTCGTGCCTGGTGGCGGAGCAAACGCTGTCAACAATCTCGCCGACCTGGGAGCCAAGGTTCTACCCGTCACAGTGGTCGGTGACGATTCCAATGGCAAGGCTTTGATTCAGTATTTCCGTCAGAAGAAATTGGACACCTCGCGCATTCTGCGCGTCAAAAACTGGTGTACCCCCACAAAAACCAGGTTCTTGGCAGGTTGGGCGCACACGGTCGGCCAGCAAGTCCTTCGTGTCGATCGCGAACCGCAAGCGCAATTACCGGTCGATGCCCGCAAGAAATTAAGCCAATTTTTGTTCAGTGCTATAAAAACCGCCGATGCCCTGGCAATTTCCGACTACGGTTTCGGTGTCGCTACGCCGGCGTTGGCCTTCGAGGCATCCTCCAAACGAAAAATGCCTTTTCCAATCAGCCTCGACGCTCGGCACAATCTACATGCCTACAGTCGTTCGCGAATTACTACCGCGACGCCTAACGAAGCTGAACTGGAATCCCAACATCACACCGCCATTGGAGAGAATCTTGAGGAGCTGGTGCGCGCTGGCCACGCCACATTCTCCACGATGAAATTGAATTCCTTGCTGGTCACCCGCGGTCGCCACGGCATGGCCCTTTTCGAATCTGGTAAACTTCTCACCCATATTCCCGTCCATGGCAGCGATCAATCCGTCGACGTAACCGGTGCTGGCGACACCGTTCTTGCTACCTTTACTTTGGCCCTCGCATGCGGCGCTTCTCCGCTCGAGTCCTCGCATCTAGCCAATATTGCCGGCTCAATAGTGGTCATGAAGCGCGGAACGGCCACCGTGACGCGCGCGGAACTTTTGGCTGCCATTCATGACGAAGTCGCCGGGGTTTCCGCCTAACCCATGCGCTCATCGGAATCAAAAATCGTTTCGCAGCAAAAACTCAAGTCTCTCGTCGCCGATCACAAGAAGCGCGGTCAAACCGTGGTGTTCGCCAACGGCTGCTTCGATATTTTGCACGTCGGCCACAAAAGATATCTGGAAGCCGCGCGCCAGCAGGGCGACATCCTTATTGTTGCGGTAAATAGCGATGCCAGCGCGCGAAGCCTTAAAGGTCCGGGCCGACCAGTCCTGGATGAGTCCGCGAGAGCCCGCCTCGTAGCCGCGCTTCGCGCCGTCGATTACGTCGTGCTCTTCAACGAACCAACCGTGGCATCGTTGCTTCGCGATTTACTTCCAGACGTCCATGCCAAAGGCACCGACTACTCTGCCGACACGGTTCCCGAACGCGCCATCGCGACACAGCTTGGCATTCAAATCGCCATCGTGGGCGATCCCAAAAATCATTCCACCCGCACACTACTGGGCTATTTGCGCAAGGCGCCGCATGGCTGAGCGCCGCTTCCTGGTCGTGCGCCTCGGATCTCTCGGCGATATCGTGCACACATTCCCAGCCGTAGCCGCCTTGCGCGAAACTTTCGCGGCTTCAGAAATTATCTGGCTCACTCACGCGCGTTACAAAATGCTGGTTCAGAGCAGCGGTCTGGCGTCCGAAATATGGACCACGGAAACGCGTTCCATGTCTTCGCTCATGAAAACCATTCGCGAAATTCGCGATACCTCGTTCGACACTGCCATTGATTATCAGGGCCTTTGGAAATCCGCCAGCCTGCCGTTTCTCGCCGGTGTAGAGCGCCGGATCGGATTTTCTCAAGAATCTGTCAGAGAATTTGGCGTAACTCTTCTTTACACAGATCGTGTCCGCGCCACCAGCTCGCATGTCGCCGACCAGAACGGGGAATTGTCCAAGCGCGCCGGAGCTAAAAACGCAGTTGCCAATTTCCGGCTAGATCCGCCGTTACACCACGAAGAGCTCTCGAAAGTTTTCCTCGGTCGCGATCTGGAAAAATACGTTGTTCTCAGTCCCGGAGGCGGCTGGCGTTCCAAGTGCTGGCGCCCCGAACGCTTCGGCGCGCTATGCCAAAAAATATTCGAGTCGTTATCACTCCGCTGCGTCATAAATTACGGCCCGGGCGAGGAAGACTTGGCCGCGAAACTTCGCGCCGCAAGCGGTGACGCTGCCCCCGTGCTCTTCAACGGTGACCTCGGCCCGTTGATGTCAATTTTGCGCGCGGCGATTTGCGTTGTAGGCGGAGACACCGGCCCTCTTCACGTGGCAGTTGCTTTGGGCACACCCGTCATAGCCCTCTTCGGTCCAACAAATCCAGCACGAAACGGGCCCTATCGCAACCCGGCTAGTTCTGCATCGGCGGCTCAATCTTCGGATCGCTACAATCCCCAGGACATTGTTCTCCGCGCTCCGAACGTGGTCACCACTCACAGTCGCCAGGACCGCACACACCCGTCCATGCTGGAAATTCAAGTCGACGCCGTGTTCGAGGCCGTACACCGTATCGTCGAGGCCCGCAAATGAATTCGACGGGCGCATTTTTCGTGCGGTGGCGAGTTCGCTTGGGCTATCCTCTCGCAATCGCAGTCTTATTCTTTGCGCGGCCGCTGCCTCGCAGCATTCTGTATGGCGCGCTGGTCGGCCTCGTCGGTCTGGCCTTGCGCGCCTGGGCTGCAGGCTATCTACATAAGCAGGAAGTGCTGACCGTCACAGGTCCGTACGCCTACACTCGCAATCCGCTTTACTTGGGAAGCGCCGTGCTGGCGCTTGGTGTGGCCATCGCCACGCGCTCGTGGATCTCCTCTGTTTTGCTCGCGACATATTTCGCAGTTTTCTATTCCATCGTGATGCGAAGGGAAGAGAACGAACTACGTCCTCGTCATTCCGAAAGTTTTGACCGTTACGCCACGGCCGTGCCTATCTTCTTTCCGAGATTGTCTCCCGCTAAACTCTCAGATGGTGGCACCGGAACATTCTCGTCCATGCAATATAAGAAAAATCATGAGTGGCAGGCAGCCGTCGGTTTTTTTCTATTGCTGATTGTTCTGGTTTTGATTTGGCATTTCCGCGCGTCTTGAAGTAGTCGCAGTCGGCGATTCCGCGCATGCCACGAAGCAAGAAATCTCTAGCCGGTCTCTATCTGTCACGATATACACTGCTCCATCCCGATCGGTTCTCAACACCCGCGCCCCGCTTGCTTCTAATCGTTCCAGCAATTCCGGGCTGGGATGTCCATAAGGATTGTCTTCCCCGGACGAAATGATCGCAACCGTCGGTGCTACCGTATCCAGAAATTCCTGCGTCGTTGAATTCTTGCTTCCATGGTGGCCAACCTTTAACACATCTGCGTGAAGGTCCGCGGAATTGTCGTTCAGCATCGTATGCTCGGCCTGTTTTTCCGCGTCACCAGGGAGCAGTAACGTTCTGTTGCGGTATTTCAATTTCAATACCAGCGAATCATTGTTTTTCGCCGCCGCCGCAGGATCGGCGGGAGATATTTCAGGCCACAAAAATTCACCCTGCACTTCATCCAGCGAAAAGAGTTTTCCGCGCGTTTCGTACTCAATCGGTATGTTCCGTTCTCTCGCCAGTGTTTCCAGTTTTGCCAACGCCGGATTATTAACTTCGCGCCCAATCCAAAGTCGCCCAACACGGAAATTCTCCAGAATCGCGCGCAGCCCTCCCACATGATCCTGATGCGCATGCGTCAAAGCCACTACATCGATTCTCTTGAATCCCCGCGACCACAAATATGGCGATACTGCTCCTCGCCAGGATCGATTCCTCGAACCTGCTCTTGACCCGGGAATCCGCCAAACGCTCCGCCCCCATCAATCAACAAAGTCTTGCCCCCCGGGGAAACCACGAACAAGGAATCGCCTTGCCCGACATCCAGCACTGTAACTTCAAGTTTCCCGCCCGCGATTCGCGGAGAAAATGGATACACAGCAATGACCAGCCCGGTCGCAGCCAGTACACCTTGCAAACTCCATATCATTGCTTGCGTCCCGCGAATCGGAGGCGCAAACACGTTGCGATGCCCGCCAAGGTTAGTAGGGAAATAATCGTCGCCCAAAGCGGTGGTCCCGGCACGCGATAACTCAATTGCCGTAAAAGTGCGAACCTCTGCACTACATGAAGAAGTCCGGCCGTCACTAATGACACCGGCCATGCCACAATCTTCCCGAGCGCCGGCCAGAAAAGCCCGGTAATCAGCGCACGAAATCCAAACGGCACAATAGTGGCCGTCAACGGCACTGCCGCAAAATTTACAAAGGTACCCGCGAACGTCAGACGGTGAAATTCGCTCGCCAGTAGCGGCAACATCCCGATCTGCAAAACCAGCATCAGCACAAACAATTTCCATACACGAAAACACATCGTCATCACGCCAATTAATGAACGTCCGGGAACTGTCGCGATTCGCGCAGGCCAACGCAAACGCGTTTCTATTGCCCGCACCAGCAACCGAAGATCGATCCGGAATTGCGTCGGCCGCGGCTCATACGAGACATCCTTCGTCACGTCGCGCCATCCGCGAAGCGCCCGGGCATACGGCTCCACCGTCGCGTCCAGCCACGGCAACGCCAATCCGCCGATACATCCGATAGCCAAAAACGAAAGCTGAAAACTCGGATCGCTCAGCGCCGACGGCCTCGCCACCAGCAGTAACAACGCCGCGATCGCAGCCGAATTCAATAACTCCAGCCGCCGGAAGAAAAAACCTCCCACCACTACAATCGCCGCCATCAAAGCCGCACGCAGCACTGGTGTTCGCTGTTCGACTACGGCCACGTAGGCAATCAGCAACAGCAACGTGAACTCATCGTCCACACGCGTGCCCACCGCAATTTACGTCCTACCCAAAACAACAGCACCGCGATTGCGCCCACGTGTAACCCTGCAACCACAACACGTGAAATGCTCCGGTTTTCTGGAAATCCCGCGCCTCGTCCCGATCCACAAAACTGCGGTCCCCCAGCAGCATCGCACGCAACACTCCCGCTACACGCGCGTCCTTCGACCACAACTCATCAACTTCTTCGCGCAATCGCCATCGTCCTCGTCCTCTCGAAACCCAAGCAAACATGCTTGGCCCGTCCGGTCTAATCAGCTCCAATAATTCAGGCGCCCGCAAGGCACCGACCAAATCAACACCTTGCTGTGAAAGGTAATCCCGGCGATCGAACGCTCCTTCGTCTCTAAACACCTGCGGCAATTTTGCTCGTGTCAAAACCGCAATCGAGTCTCCGCATGCACTGCCATCGGCGCCCCATGATCCGTCCGCGCGAGGTATCCAAGACGCAGCCCCCCGCTTGCGGAAACAAACACTACTTCACGGTCGACGCCAGAAAGCTCGATGTCGTAACTCGCTCCCCACGGAAGCTTTGCCGGCTCATCTGCCAATCGCCCGTAATATCTGAGCAGCGATTTGATATTAATTTTCCCGACGTCCAACAAACTCAAAATATGATCGACCCGCCTTGGCTGTTCCTCGATGCAAACAGAGGCTACGCCGAGCATTACCCAGCACAGCAACGACGCCAGTCCTGCGAGAACCACTCGCGAGCGCCATACGAGAAACATTCCGATTAGCAGGGAAGTAGAAGCGCTGCAAAGAAGAAGTGCAACAAACTGGTGAGAATTACTGCGATGCGCGATTTCCAGACCACAAGCGATCCCCAGGGCAAATGCCGTGACGATCGCAAGTGCAGGCAGTTTCATGCAACTTTTCGCAATCGAACTAGCGTTTCAATGTGAAATGTTTGCGGAAACAAATCGAACATGGCCATCTCGGTAATTTCGTAGCGATTGGTCCCCCCGGTCGCGCTCTCCCCGCCCGCAGCCGCGCGAGCTTCAGTGCTCGCCTGAGCAACGGCCCCGCCGGATTTTCGCTGCGATCCGGTTAAAACCGCCAAATCCCTCGCCAGCGTCGAAGGGTCGCACGATAAATACACGATTTCCGCGGCTCCTAACGATGCCAGCGCCGCTGCAGCCGCGGTCCCGAGGCCCGATCTGGGCGGGTCCAGAACAACAAAATCCGGCCGCTCGGCGGTCTTTTTCAAAAATTCTTCCGCATGCTCGTTGTGAGAAACGACCTCCACGCCCGCATTCTTCGCGTTCGCAAACAAGTCGCGCGTAGCCGCCAGATTGGCATCCACACTCACCACCCGTTCAAACGCTTGCGCCAATGGCAAAGTAAAAAATCCCACGCCTGCATACAAATCCAGCGCCAGATCGCCTTTCGCACCTGCCGTCACCGCTTTCAGCAAGTCCTGCGTCAAGAACCGATTCACCTGAAAAAACGACAAATGGCTGACCTGATATTTGAACCCGCCTACCTCATGAACCAAAAATCCAGGCCCAGTCAATTCGAAACGGTTCTTCTTCTGGTCCAGCAGCAACAAGCTTTCAAGCCGCGGCAATTCCGCGCGAAACAGGGAAGCGATCTCCCCCGCTGGCATGTGGAATTTATCGAATGCTACGTTAAGCGCAATTTTCGCATCCGGCGAATCGGTAAACGCCTCTATCTCCAGAATCCCCGCCGGCAATTTCCCGCCTCGGGCCATCTCTTGCAGCAGCGTGAACGTCTCCAGTAATCGCGGCGATAGTATTGGACAAGTGTCGATCGGCAAAATCACCGAACTTTCCGGCAAAAAATACCCGAGAGCCCTCGGCATTCCGCTCCGCACCGCCCACTGTGCCCGGTTGCGGTACCCGTAAGGTGCCCCTGAGTGTGCCGCTATCTCCCCATTCCATTGAACGCCCCCCAACCTCGAAAGCGTCTCGCGCAAAATCTCGATTTTCAGCCGAACCTGCTCTGCCGCTGGGATATGCTGATAGTGGCATCCGCCGCAAACTTGAAAGTGCGGGCAAGCCGGCGCTATTCGTTCCGCGGAAGGCGAAGTTACTTCCACCAGCTTCGTCCAGACTAATTTTTTCTTTTTAGTCTTGGCAGTCGCGCGCACTCCTTCGCCGGGCAATACATAAGGAACAAAGACGGTGTTGCCGTCGGAATGCGTCAATCCATCACCGCCGTAAACAAGCTTCTCAATTGATAATAGTAACTCATTTGACATAATTAGGCCTCCAATTTTACTGCGAGCAGTCGGGACGCAGCCGTCTCTGCGATATCTGTAGAAGAAATGCGGGTGGTAAAAAGTGTAACCGACAAGCCTCAAAAAAGCGCGTGATGTACAATACCAATTGATTTGGAACTCCAGCCCAGAAATCGTGGTGTCCAATGATGAGCAAACACCCTTCTGTTCGGGTCGTTCTTTATCTCGCCGCCGTCCTGACGCTCTCTGGAATCCTTTTCGCCCAGGGCACTTCAAACAAAACCCTGGTGGTTAACGGTAAAACCGCCAGTGCGGGCGTCCGCCAAATCAACGGCCGGTTGTACATTGACCTGGAGACCCTTGCCCAAGCCACTAACGCCGTATTCACGGTTGAGCCCCGTCGTGTGGTGCTCACCATACCTCCTGCCGATGCCGGCGCTGTTGCAACTGACGATTCCGCGCAGAATTCACAAAAGCTTTCGCGCGACTTTGCCTCCGCCGCTATATCCGCCCTTGCCAACATGAGAGAGTGGCGCGTAGCCGTCCGCGCCATGATTCTCTACGGACTGGCGGTCAGCGACACATGGGTGCAGGCCTATCATAATCAAACATTGGACGCTATCCGCCAGGCAAGCGTCGCTGCCTCCACTGACGCAGATAAGAATGCTCTTCAACTACTGGGGAACGAAGCCGATTCTATGACCGCTTGGGCCAACCAAGTGGACTCTGCCCGTCAGGAACTAAATGGTGCCCGCACCGTCGATCCTAATACCCTGCAGAACGACCCAACCCTGGCAAAAATTCAAAAGTGCAGCCAGTTCCTGAACTCCATGGTCCTCAGCGGCACATTCAACGACGACCCCAGCTGCCACTAAACTAAAGAAATTCGTGTTCCGATATCGCCGGCCCAAACACAAACCGGTCATTCCGCCTGCCTGCCGCAGGCAGGACCGGAGAGGCGCCGACGCATTTTCTTCTCGTTCGCTCCTGCGAACGAGTCGGCCCGCGAAGTGGAGGAATCTCTCTGCGATGTTCTCTCACGCTAAATAGAACAAACTCAGCCTAGGCAATCCAAACTCCTCCAACAATCGTTTTTGTATATATTGCTTTTCCACCAGCGCCAATTGTTCCGCCTTCATTTTCCTCCGGTACGCCGCCAACTGCCCGTCCATCTCCCGTCTCAGTTGCAGCATGCGTTCTTCGCTAACGTAACTAGCCATCAGTGCTTGTTGCTTGTCGTCCAAAATGGTCAATCGCCGCTCCAAATCTTCCAGGTCGACCGCCCCGGGCGTATCGAGCAGCACTACACTGGATTCCAGCGATTTTGCGATTTCCAGTAAACGCGAATTGAATTCGAGTCCCGCCTGACTTGCCGCCAGGTTTTTCGCGGCAGCTCTAATCCCGTCGACGTTTCGCGCGAAATAAGCCTTAATCTCCTCGCGAGAAAATATCTCCTTTGGAGCAGCTCGCGCGGACTTGGGTGCGCTTCCCGCCGCCGCCTCTTGCTGTTCCTCTGCCACTTCCAACACCGCGTCCGTGCAGTAAGCCAGGCTCTTCAGAGGTTTACCCAACCCGCCGCGCCTCGACCTTTGGTAACTCTCAAACGCGCGATCAATCCCTTTCAAAGCCGCGTCCAAAGGAATCCCGGCCTTCTGCCAGGTCTCCATAATCGCCCAGTCAAGCGGCGACACCAGTAGAGGAGCGCCACGCTTCTTCCAAAAATATTCTTCGATCTCCGTGAAGTAGTTGAAGTAGTTCCAGCTGTCCATGTGTGATGACAAAAGGGAAGGCGACCAGCTGTTGAGCTTCGCCGTTATGATCGCGGGGCTTTCTTGTCTGCCGCGCCAATGCTTGCTTCACGTAGCCGCCCCGCCTTGCTCGAATCCGCAGCCTGATTCTTTTCCCAGATTAGCCGCAAACCCTTCAACGTCAAAAATTCGTCCGTATGCTGAATATGTTTCGAACCGCGCGCAACCAGTTTTGCATGCCCGCCGGTCGCCACCACCGTAACTTCGTGGCCCAGCTCATCCTTCATGCGTTTCAGCATGCCATCCACCAGGTCCACAAATCCGTAATACAACCCGGATTGCATGTGGCTCACGGTATTTGTTCCGATCACTTTTCCGGGATCCTTAATTTCCACGCGCGAAAGTCTTGCCGCTCGCGCAAATAACGCCTCCGAGGAAATTCCGATGCCCGGGGCGATCGCCCCGCCCAGATATTCGCCGCGCGCCGAGATTACGTCAAAAGTAATGGCCGTCCCAAAATCCACCACTATGCACGGACCGTACTCGTGAAACGCCGCCACGCCATTTACGATTCTGTCCGCACCCACTTCCAGCGGATTATCAACTAGCACTGCCATCCCCGTTTTCACGCCGGGCTCCACGAATAGCGCCTTCTTTCCCAAGTAAATCCGCGCCATTTCGCTGAGTGTCCAATTCACCGGTGGTACCACCGAGCTGATCATCACCCCGGTAATCGCGTCCTGATCCAAGCCCGCCAACGTGAATAAATTCCTCGTCAACACGCCATATTCATCAACCGTTTGCTCCCGCGCCGTGCTCAGCCGCCAGTTGGCAACCAGCTCAGTGTCACGAAACACGCCCAGAACCGTGTTTGTATTTCCAACATCGATGGTCAGGAGCATATGTTCCTGTTTATCCGCATCTTCAGTTTACCGAGCCTCGGTGACGTCGCCGGCAATCACGGCCGTTGTCTCGCCCGTGTCACGTTTCACCCGTAGCAAACCCTCTTCTTCTAATCCCGCCGTGACCCCTGTGAAACTCTCCATGCCATTCGTTACTCTTACTCGCTTCCCGCGCGCATAACTCGAAGTCGCTTCGAACCGTTTCACCACACTCTTCGCGCCTTCGCGCAGCAACTCGTGGTAATCGCGCTCAAATTGTCCCAGGAATTGCACCAGCACTTCCAGCCGCGATTGCGCCCGGCCAGTCTCCATCCGCAGTGAAGTGCTCTTGCCGCTCAAATCGGCTGGAAATTTGTCCTGATTCACGTTGATCCCGATTCCCACAATGACAAATCGCACCAGCGCGGGTTCCGCATGCATCTCCGTTAAAATTCCGCCCACTTTTTTCCCATTGATAAGCAAATCGTTGGGCCACTTCAAATCCACATTTAGGCCCGTCACTCCTTGCACTGCGGCGTGTGCTGACAACCCGGCCATCATGGTTAGCAGTGGAGCTTGCACTGGCGCCAGCCGCGGCCGCAGCAAAAGCGTCGCGTAAATTCCGGTGGCGCGCTCGGAATGCCACGTGTTCCCCGCGCGGCCTCGCCCAGCCGTTTGCTCCTCCGCGAGCACCACCGCACCCTCCGGCTCCCCGGCGTGGCCCAGCTCCAAAGCTACTCGATTGGTCGAATCTGTCTTAAAAAAGTGATAAATCCGCTTCCCGAATAAACTGCCCCGCAATCTCTGTCGCAGCATATCTGGGGTCAAAATGTCTGGCACTTGCTCAAGAAAATATCCCGTGGCCGCGCGTCCCTTTACTTTTACGCCCAATTCCCTCAACCGCGTAACCCATCGAAACACCGTTGAACGTGACACGCCGATCTCCCGAGCGATCCTTGCTCCGCTGATAACAATCGTTCCATTTTCCGCCAGCAGCGTCAGCAGTGCCGCGACCTGCCGCTCCGTACTCCCGGCGATATTTACAGAAGGTTTAACGCGGACTGCCATTAGGTGTGTCCTGACTCAAGCAACTGCGCTGCGCCTGCGGCCGTTCCATCTTCAACTAACAATCCAATTGCTCAAAACGCTCTGTCAGCTTTTGCATCTCGATGCGCTGTGTTGCCAGCGTCGCTTCTAATCCTCGAATGATCTTTTCCGGTGCACGGCTTCGAAACGTTTCGTCGTCGAGTTGTCTTTCCTTCGACCCAATGGCTTTGCGCAGACCTTCCAATTCCTTCGTGATTTTGGCGCACTCCGCAGCGGCATCCACCGTTTCCGTATACTCGATGCGCAAGTCAAATTTCGCGCTTGAGCGCATCGCACCTCCGCCCTGTGCCAGTCGGCCTGCAGTAATCTTCAAGTCCGTCAGTATTCCCAACCGAACAATTCCATCGCGATTCGATTCCACCGACGTGCGCGCCACTTCATCCGCCACAGAAAGTTCCGCGGCCACCTTCTTCTTGGGGTCCAGCTTCATTTCCGCGCGAATATTGCGCACCGCCGTTATGATTTCCTGCAGCAGCCCAAATTCTTCCAGCTGGGCATCATTGCGCCAACCCTCCCGCACTTCCGGAAAACGTTCCAGTGCTATCGATTTCGCTCCGACGCGTTGCGGAAATTGGTGCCACAATTCTTCTGTCAGGAACGGCATAAATGGATGCAACAGCCGCAGCGCCGCTTCGAACACTGCAAACAAATTGCGCCACGCAACAACCGCGCGCTCCTTATCAGCGCTTTGCAGATCGGGTTTCACCCACTCAATGTACCAATCACAAAAATCGCCCCAGAAAAACTGGTACACACCTTGCGCTCCATCGTGAAACCGGTAATTCGTCAATGCGTCATTCATTTGCTCGATAGTCGCCGCCAGCCGCCCAAAAATCCACGCATCTCGTAGGGGTACAGCACCCGCAAGTGCATAAGGAGCATTCGTGCGAATTTCAGGGGCCGCCAATTCCTCTAACTTGGCGCCGCCCTGCTCGAACTTTTCCAGGTTTACAAACAGAAAACGCGCCGCATTCCATATCTTATTGGCAAAATTGCGAGCCCCGCTTAGACGGTCATCCGACAGCACAATGTCCGTCCCCGGTGCTGCCATTGACGCCAGACAAAACCGCATGGCGTCCGTGCCGTACTGTTTATTCAGCAATACCGGGTCCAGTCCCGTCCCTTTGGACTTGGACATCTTCTCTCCACTGCCGGTGCGCACCAGCGAGTGTAAATACACCGCGCGAAAAGGGACTTGTCCTGTAAAGTGCAGTCCCAGCATGATCATTCGCGCGACCCAGAAAAACAAAATGTCGTACCCGGTGATCAACAAAGTCGTCGGATAATATGTTTTGAAGTCTTTGGTCTCAGCAGGCCAGCCCAACGTCGAAAACGGCCACAGTCCTGAGCTGAACCAGGTATCCAGCACGTCTTCATCCTGCTTCAGTTTCCCGGACCCGCAGGTTGCGCACTTCGTGGGCGTTTCGCGCGCCACCGTAACATGCCCGAAGTCCTCGCAATACCACGCCGGAATTCGATGTCCCCACCACAGTTGCCGCGACAACGTCCAATCGCGGATATTCCGCATCCAGTTAAAATATTCTTCTCGGCGATTGTCCGGCACGATCCGAATTTCCCCGCGTTCCACTGCCTCAATCGCCGGCTCCGCCAGTGGTTTCATTTTGCAAAACCATTGCGTCGACGCCCGCGGCTCCACGATTGTCTTGCTTCGCTCGCACAATCCTACAGCATGGGTATGCTCAGTCACTTTTTCCAGTAATCCCTGAGCGTTTAAATCCTCAACAATCTTCTTTCGCGCTTCAAACCGGTCCGTCCCCGCGTAAGCGCCCGCCGCGGCGTTCATTTTTCCATCGTCCGTCATCACATTGATTTCCGCCAGGTGATGCTTCCGCCCAACTTCAAAATCATTAGGATCGTGCGCCGGTGTTATTTTCACCGCGCCGGTTCCAAATTCGCGATCCACCATCTCGTCGGCAATAATCGGGATCAAGCGATTCATCAACGGCAGCGCAACGTATTTCCCGACTAAATTCTTGTATCGGTCATCTTCGGGATGTACCGCGACCGCCGTATCCCCCAGCATGGTTTCCGGTCGTGTAGTCGCCACCACCAAAAATTTTGCCGCAGCGTTGCCGGAACCGGCGCCGTCCGCATCCGCCACTGGATACTTGATATGCCACAGGTGCCCTTGACGCTCTTCATGCACCACTTCCAGATCGCTTAAAACTGTCAAACACACCGGGCACCAATTGGTCAGGTAATGCGCGCGATAAATGAGTTTCTCCTCGTACAAGCGCACGAACGCCTCGCGCACCACGCGAGACATCTCCGGCGACAGCGTGAACTTCTCCCTAGACCAGTCGCAGCTCTCTCCAATCTGTTTCATCTGCTCGGTAATCGTGTCGCCGCTTTCTTCTTTCCACTTCCATACTCGTTTCTCAAATTCTTCGCGTCCCAGCTCGCGATAATCTATCCCTTCCTCCGCCAGCTGGCGCACTACTGCCCGCTGCGTTGCGATGCCGGCATGATCAGTGCCCGGTAAATACAAGGTGTTGTAGCCGCGCATGCGATGCCAACGAGTCAGGATATCTATCTCGGTATGCTCCAGCATGTGCCCTATGTGCAGCGATCCGGTCACATTGGGCGGCGGGATGACGATGGAAAAAATTGGCGGTGGCGCATCAGGGTCAGCGCGGAATAGAGCCTCGGCGACCCAATAATCGGCCCATTTCGGTTCAATCTCTTGTGGTTGGTAACCCTTTGGAATTTCGCGAGCCATCAATGCAAATTTCTCCACCAATGCTTGGCACTATCTGCCATTCAACTGCCACCGCAACTTCTTTTCAAGAATGATCTTCGACTATACGAGGGACAAAGCGGAGTCGTCAATTATGTCCCAGTCAAACCGCAACCGAGCGGTTCGGAACTCTAATATGAATTAGGCATTCGGGAAAATCGGCGGGGAAGAGCTACTTCTTTGATTTCAGCTCGTCTTGCACCAACGAGGCTATTACCGGCTTCAGGAGTTCTCGAGTTACTGCCTGCATAACTTCCGGACTGAGCTTTGACAATACCTTGGCCACCATCTCGTCCACTTCCGTTTGCGTTGCCGTCGGGTGCGTCGAAGCCACTTCCGCAGCTGACAAATCCGAAATCACTGCAGCCAGCGCATCAGAGGAAACGTTGCCGTTGCCGCTTAACGAATCCGAGCTGCTGCTCCTTATCGTCCGAGCATGTTCCATTCCATCTGTTGTCGGAGTTTTTGCCGACTCCAACGAAGCTGCCCATGGGTTGGAAGTCTTTGGGTCACTGTCCCAGGGGCTCGCCGGGCTCGAAAACCAGCTATTGACCGGATTAGGCTCAGCCTGTTTCGCACTCCGCCGCGCAATTTCTTCCTGCCGCGCGTTTTCTTCCTCTCGCGCAATTCTTTCCTGCCGAGCAGTTTCTTCTTGTCGCGCGAGTTCTTCTTGTCGCGCGAGTTCTTCTTGTCGCGCAGCTTCTTCTTGTCGTGCAATTTCTTCCCGTCGGGCAATCTCTTCCCGTCGCGCAGCTTCTTCTTGTCGTGCAATTTCTTCCCGTCGGGCAATCTCTTCCCGTCGCGCAATCTCTTCCTGTCGCGCAATCTCTTCTTGTCGTGCGGCTTCTTCCTGCCGTGCGGCTTCTTCCTGCCGTGCAGCTTCTTCTTGCCGTGCAGCTTCTTCCTGTCGTGCAACCTCGTGCTGCCGCGCAGCCTCTTCCAGATGTGCAATCTCTGGCAATGGTTCGCTGATCACTTCGTTGGCCACCGCGGCAACCTGCTGTCCTACGAATTCATCCTGGCTTGCAAACCGCACGCTCGCTGGTCCCGTCAAAAATTCAGATTCCTCCGCGAGTCCAACCGCACCCTCATCACCGGAAAATGTCTTCTTCTGTTCCAAAAATCCTGTTTGAGGCGGTTCCTCGACTAGATTTCTAGCTGCGTTCGTCTCTTCCGTCTTGGCATTTAGCGATTCGTTCTCGAGCGTGCCGATTTCCGTAACAAATGCGCCCGTGTCGGCCGGCACTTCAGCGGCCGTGACAAAGCCGCCCTTGTCTGCTGTTTCTCCCCACGTTTCTCTCGCGCTTTTCCTTCCGATCGTTGGCAATGTCGGTAGGTCGCGCCAATCTCGTACCGGCCCACTTTCGTCGTCTCCTCGAGAATTATTCGTCGTCTCCTCGCGTCGCCACGACGGTTCCGCTTCTTTCGTTACTTCCTCTTCTTCAGCGACCTCGTTTGGTTCGTCTACCTCAGCCCAGTCGCTAGTGGTTTTTTGCGTTTCATAGGACGAGGTGAATTCTGTTTCCTCGGTGGTTGTCGGTCCCAACAATTCCCCGAATGCCATAGTCTGTTCGACCGCGTCGACTTTTACTGGTTCCGGAGCCGTCGGAGTATTCACAAAGCTGTCATCGCCTACCACGATCGCTTCTGGCGTTGAAGTACGACTAAATGACAACCCTCCCAGCGGAGAACCGAGCTGCTGTGCTGGCGGTGGCGCGACCGGAAAAGCTGGAGCTGGCGTAAATGACAAAACATCGGCAGACTTTCTCGGAGTAGTCGCGCGAATTTTCTTCTCTCTACCCTCTTCAGCCTGACCCAGCGAAACTCCCGCCCGTTGAAGCGCGGACTTCACCATGACGATCAACGGATCCGGCGGAACAAACGGCTTTTTCAATACTCCGTCGGCCCCGACTCGTTGCGCTTCCTGTTCATCCAGAGGGTCAAATGCGCCGACCAACAGAATTACCGGGATATGTTTAAGCGAGGGATCTTCTTTGACATACTGGCAAACTTCGTATCCGTTGCGCACCGGCATGAATACATCCGCCAGCACTAAATCGGGGCGGATCTCGGAAATTTTCCGCACCGCGGCTTCGCCGTTGCCTACTGCGACAACATCAATACCCTGATCCTTCAGGGCCAGCCCCACCATCCGCTGGATGTTGCTGTTGTCGTCCGCAACCAGAATCTTGGCCACCCACGTCCTCCGCGAAATGTAATGCAGACCCCAAGCATCGGCAGCCGGGAATTTGCTCGATTCTTCAGGTATTTGAGCATCCTCCACCGTGGTCGTCAACGCATCAACGGTTTACGTGTGTCCCAAGTGAATACGCCGGCTACCTGCACCAATGGCCGGGGTCTAACCACTCCATGTATGGCAAAAAAAAGGCGTGGCCATTGGCCACGCCTTCTCGCCTGATGTTCTAGACCTACCAGGGCACTAGTTTTCGCACGCCTTTTTTCTTCTTGCTGCTCGATTCTTTCCCATTATCGCTCTGGTTCGCCGAATCGGTCTGCGAGGCATCGGTCTTAGCGTCGCTAGTGCTCGTCGTTGCAGGCGTCGTCGTTCCACTGGCGTCGGTTCCGGTCGCTACGGCCGTCTCTCCTCCATTGGGAGTTGCGGTAGGAGTTTCGGGTGCAGCCGACGTCGATTCTCCGGGCGTAGCCGAAGTTGCTTCAGGCGCCGCTCCAGCTGTTGGGGCGACTGAACCTCCGGGCGCACTATTCTCCGGTGCATTGGCATCCGCCGGCGCAGCGCTTTCAGCACCGCTGCTCTCTTCGGTTTTCGGCCCGCCTGGAGTTACCGTAGCCACGATTCCAGTCGTATTCCCAGCAGCACCCGTCGTCGTTCCGCCTCCGCCGCTCCCACCGACCACAATGCGCGACGAGTTACCCCCAGTCAGCACATCCGTCGCCGAGGAAGTGTCCGCTTCCGGCTCGAGATTCGGCTCTCCCACCCTGGCAGCGGTCTTCATTTCGCCCGTTGGCCCGGAATGTAGGATTCCTAGCGGTTTCTTCGCTAGGCTGGTATGCGGCCGCGGAGCATTCTGCTCCGCAACCATTCGTGCATGAGCTTTCGGATCGGGCTGTGGCACCGGAACCTTCATGGCCACCAACCGCGCCTTAGCTTGCGGCGCCTCACTGGAAAGCGGGTAATTTTTCACAATTCTCGCGTAGTAATTTGCCGCAACCTCTTTTTTCTCCGCCTTATCGAATATGTCCGCCAACATCCAAAGCGCATGATCTGATCTGCTGTACAGCGGATAACGATTGGTTACCCCAATTAGCCGAGCCGCCGCCGCGCGCTTGTCGCCCTTCGCGTAGTAATAGTAAGCCACACGGTAATCGCCCTCCGCGATGACCTCTTGCACTTCCCGCAAATGTTGCATTGCTTTATCCGCCAGCGGATCCTTCGGATATTTCAGCAGGAACGTCTGGAATTCACTCTCCGCTTCTTTCGCTTCGGTGCGATCCCGGTCCGGTTTCTCCATTTGTCGGAAGTGCCCCATGGCAACCTGCAGTTGCGCGTAAGAGGCCTCCGGAAGGAAAGGGAAGAACACGATAAAATCTTTGTAGCCCGAGATGGCCTGCGTCATATTGGCCGTCCCGCCCTCTTTATAATAGGAGTCGGCGATTAACAATTTCGCCTTGGCTAGATACTCGCTGTCGGGATAAGTGTTGATAAGCGTCTGCAGGTTTAGCCGTCCAACCTCATGCTTGCCGTGCTTGATATCGTCCGCGGCGCGGTCGTATAAAACTTTATCCGGCTGAACGTTATTGTCCACGCTAGTGGACTTATCAACTTTTTTCTTCTTGTGCAGGATCTGGGCGTTGGACTGCGTCGCCCCCATGAGGAAAATCGCCATCATCAACAGAAACCCTAAACGATTACTAGTGGCATACCGCGGAGTACGTAGCAAACAACACCTCTCTAAGTATTGAAATTCCTTCGAATGCCTGCCGCGGCCGCTGGGGGAGAGCCGCCCGAAACCCCGAACTCACGGATTATAACCTGAACGAAAGGCCAGTCCGCACTCATCTTGCCCGTTAGGCCAGTAAATCCCGTTAATGAGAACCAACCCCATACCTCGGGGTTGCCTCGTATCTTCTTCTTATTCTAACGTTTCTAAGGGATGTTTCAGTATCTGAGGAATATTTCAGTTAGTCGGAGGGTGCCCCGCCCTCGGTTTTTTGGAGGGTGGGTGTTTTAACCTGGAGCACCAGAGGCTATAACCACAAAGCTCCCGATTCCGTCCCGGACCCGGTGGGAACTTACACACGTTCGAACCCTAGAAAATTATTCAATTATCCGATTTTATGCAGATCTACAGAGCTATCGTCAGCTCGACCGGTGCAGAAGCCGGAATTCGCGACCCCGCCAACGGCGTCTGATCCACCACCGCGCCATGGGGCCACTGCGGAGCCGTCACATAGTTCACTTTGCGCCGCAGCCCCGCAACATCAAGACGGTGCTGCGCGTCGGTTTCATTCAGGCCCACCAGATGCGGCATCACATAAGCCTTATCCCGGTTGCCTTGCGAGACCAATACATCCACACGCGGCGTAGCCGCCCCAGTCCCCGGCTTCGGATTCTGAATCACCACCGTATCCGCAGGCACCTTGGGCAACGTGATATTGGAAACCTCGCCGATTTGCAGCCCTTCGCGCAACATCTCTATCCGGGACACTCTCAGCGTGGCTCCTTCCAGGCGGGGAATGGTGAGTTGCCGTTGTCCCAGGCTGAGCACCACATGAGCCTGTTGCGACACCTTCATCAACAATCCTGCTGTGGGCGTTTGCCGCACCACCACGTTGGTCGGTAAATCGCTATACACGCGATCCGCCACTCGCAAAACTAACCCGCGGGAGCGCAACAGGTGGCTGGCCTCCGTAACGTTCTTCCCCACAAGATTCGGCATCGTCACTTCACGCCCATGAATGGCCACCCGCATGGCCGTAATTGCGCTTAGAAATGCCGCAGACGCCAGAATAAAAACCAGCAGCGACATCCTGCTTAACCATCCCAGTCGTTCGCGCAGGGTCATAAATAGAATCTCAACTCAAAGAAATAATCAGTCCGAGCCCTTGTCGTGTGTCGCGCTTGTCGACGCCACCAATGGTGGCGCAGGATACTCCGGCAATTTGTCTTTGCTGGTGTCCGCGCGTTTCACTTCCAGTTCCCCGAACAGCAGCGACGGACTGATGATCGTCGTCGGCGCTCCTCCGGACCGGTTGCTCACCAGCGGGTCATCACCCGCCGCAATCAAATCGCTCCTCATCGCGCGTACGTCCAACTCGCTGAAAACTGCGCCCCGCACCAGCTCTTCATGCCCGTCCTTCGCATATACGCGATAGAGCAAGCGCGGCGTGTTGCCCGGCCCAAGCGTGTCCACCCGATATGCGTACGGCAATCCTTGATCCGCCACAATCTGGAGCGCGCGCTGCCTCAACGCCGCCGGACGTAGCGCGTCCGTTGTATTCACTACCAACACGCCGATGCCCGCAGAGGGGAAGACACCCGGCGCAGCCCGGCCATGCCCGTTCGAGGTCGTAAAATCGCGAATTGGTTGGCGTCCCACTAGATAATTGCTCAACGTTCCGTTATCAATCACGGTGACTCGCTGTGCCTTGACTCCTTCGCTGTCCACGTCATAGCTTCCCACCGTGCTCTTGCCGTGAAATTCCTTTAGCGTCGGGTCATCCACCACTGTCAAAAAGTTTGGCAGCACCCGCGTCTTGTAACTGGACGCAAATGACCCCGTCGTGCGATTTGGCTTTCCAAGCTGTGGCTTGCGCCCCACCACGTTCTGTCCAATCAACGAGGCTACGATGTCATCTGCCGCGTCCGGCGCGAATAAAACGGGGCCACGGTATTCCTCTTCCACGATCGGCGCAACTCGCAACGCCACCACGGTTTCCAAAGTTTTTTTCGCGTCGTTCATTAACTGATCGTGGCTCGGTAATTCTTCCTCGCGCGCCACCATCCATGCCGGATTGCGCGTCACCCGCATTCCGTCGTCCGCCTGTGCCGCGCTATTCAATTGCACGCTGTAGGTCGCTCGCCCGTCACGCGTTACTGTCCCTTCCGAATTCACAAAATACTCGTTAACTCCCGTGAACCGCGCCGACGCCGTCAAAGACTGCACATCCGGATACTGCTTATATAGCTCCGTCACATCCTCAAGAGTCTTCTTCCACTCCTTCTGATCGACCTTTAATGCCGTTACCGGTTCCAAGGCGATCACTTCTGGCTCTTTGGCGAAATCATCAACCGCGTTCGGATCCGCGCTGAACTGTTTCAATGCCGCCTGTTTTTCCGCGTATGCCTCCCCCGCGCTCTTATACGCCTCGTCCGTGGCCGTCCAGATCTGGTGACGCAAAGCGATCGGGTCGTTATCCAGCGGCAGAATATTTGTTTCCCCTATACCCTGGCTGAAATAACTATCTTGTTTGTAATCGCCGATACGCACCACCACCCGCAGAATGCGCACATGCACCCGCTGGCTCTGTACCAGCGCGCCAAATGCCGCTTCCGCGCTGTAATCATCCACATCGTTCACGCGGTATTCGATGTAGTAAGGTGCCTGCACCTGATCCATCTTCAAATGAGTGTAAGACCGCGATAGTTCCGTGAGCAGCGCTTCAAGTAACGCGTCACCCTTCGCCGCCGCGACGGCCGCCGTCATCGCGCTGGAATTTAGAGCCCTGCCTGCATCTGCAGGTTTACCTGCCGTGGCAGGCCTGGCAGTTTCTGTCGCCGGCGAATCGCTCACGGCGTGTCCTCTTGCAGGAACGGGAATCCCGACGATTTGGCCGGCAAAAAATAAAGTTCCGCTCAGTAAAGCTAGATAAGTTTTCTTCACGGGCGTGCTCCCGTACCCGCAGCTACAGGTGCCACGCTTTGCGCTGCCACAGCAGGCGCCGCGTCTTCAAATCCCGGCGGCGGCAGAATCGGCGGCCGCTCATGTGCATGCGCCCGCTTCTGTACTTCCATCTCCGAGAAAATAATTGCCGGCGCCACAGCCGCTACCGGCACGCTTCCGCTTTCCGCGCCGCAGATTCCGTTGAACACGTGCTCCTGATCTCCGGTAGCAACAATCCGTGTCAGCGCCGCCAGCGGCGTGCCCACAATATCCACTCCGCGTACCAACTCGTCCGGTCGTCCGTCGACATAAACTTTGTAGACAATCACCGGAAGCACTTGAAAAGCTTGCGGCAAAGACCGCGTCGTCAGCGTAAATCCTCCCTGAATGTCGTCAAAGTACAGTCCGTACGGTTTTCCCTGCTTCTTCACTTCATCAATCAGCTTCTGGCGCATCTCTTTTTCAGGAACCGTCTGGCTGGAAGTCACAATCAAATTTCCCTGTCGCCCGGTGGGCATCAGTCCCGGCTGGTTTCGTCCGTGCCCATTGGAAACTCCGAAATTTTTGATCGGCATTCGCGACATCAGAAAATTCTTCAATACTCCATTTTGAATGACGTCCACACGCTGCGCGGGCGTTCCCTCATTGTCAAAATCATACGACCCAGAAAGTTTCACATCGCCAATCTGCTTCGTCGTCGGATCGTCTGTCACGCTTAGAAATTTCGGCAGCACTTCCTGTCCCACCATCTTCGTAAATGTTTGCCCTTCTTCCTCGTCTCGCTGTCGGTGACCCTCTAGCCGGTGCCCCAGCACCTCATGAAAAAACACCGCAGCCGCTCGTCCACTCAACAGTGCAGGCCCGTCATACGGCTCCGCCACAGGAGCCGCGCGCAGCGCCTTCAAATCCGCCGCCATTTTCTCGATTTTCGCGGACAATTCGCTTTCGGTTGGCAATCCTTTGGCGGTCGGCGCCTGAAAAGTCTCCACCCGCAACAATTCCATGCCGTCGTCAGCCCGCGTTTGCGCTTCCATTATCAACCGCGTCGAAGCACTGGGAGTAACCACCGTGCTCCCTTCGCTGTTCACCATCCGCGCATTCGAGTTCTGCACCTGCAACATCACGCTTCCGAAATAAACGTCCGGATACTTCCGGAATATCGCCGACAACCTCTTGATTTCGCCTTCCCACGTCGCCCGGTCCAACGTAACCGGCAGCTTCGCTTCACCAATGTGCGTAGCCGAAGCCTCCTTCGAAAAATCCGGTGACTTATCTTCTTCTTCCGCTCGCACTGCGGTATTCGTTCGCACGTTCATCAGCGAAGGAACCGCCCGCTTGTACTCCCGGTCCGTCAGTTCCCAAAGGACTCGCCCAATGGCATCTTGATCATCCGAGAGCGGCAAAGATCCCGACGTAACTCCGCTCGCCCGGCTCTGCCCATGCGTATTGTCTAGCGCATGGGTGCCTACGCGCATCGTTACGTCCGCCTGCCGCCGTTTGGCCGCCGCGTCCGTCAGCAAGCTCCCGTAGGCTCCAACGAGTACCACATAGTCCTGGTCGTATACCGTGTAGCTCAAGTAGTACGGCGCCTGGTCAGTTTTGCCTAACTCGGTACTGGCCCGCGAAAGCTCTGCTTGCATCACCTTCAACACCGGGTCGTTCGCGCCTTTTTTGGCGTCCACTGGGGCTGAAGTACTTCCAGAGCCAGTCGTGGCTTCGGTCGAGACGGCCCGATCAGTTCGGCCCGCTGCGGAATCTTCCGCAGCCGCCCAGCCAGTGGGGGCCACTGCCAGTTGCGCGCAAACCACCCCGCACGCCGCCATGCGCCATGCCAAACAAATGACATCCTTCGCCCCTACACTCCGGCGTCCATACTTTTTTGCTGGGCCAAAATTGATCATTAACAGTGAACTCCAATCGGTGTGACGATTCGAACTACCTGACCTACGAAAAACTAGGGAGAAGCCGAGTATGCCTCAGCGCTGGCCCACGCGCAATTTAGCTGTTACCAAAGCGTTCTTCTTTGGCTAACCGTGCCCCGTTCACGAATTCTTGTGCCGACACTTCCGCGCGTCCTTCCAGTTTGACGGTCAAAACACGTAAAACGGTTGCGTCCCCACAAGCTACTCGCAATTCGCCGTCTTCCAGAAGCAATGTTCCCGGAGCTGCCGGCGCTCCTTCTCGCCTCGCGGGCCTCCCCGAAAGGTGGCAGGTCTTTGCCCGAAAAGTGGTGTACGCCCCTGGCCACGGTTCAAAACCTCGCATCCGATTGAAAATCTCCAGAGCGGGCCGCTCCCAGTCAATACGCCCGTCCTCTTTCTTCAGCAAAGGCGCGTAGGTTGCCAATGCATCATTCTGTTTTTTCGGCGTAACCAGCCCATCCGGCAGGTCGCGTAGCGTTTCTATCATCAACTTCGCCCCAGCTTCGGCCATCCGCGCCGCCAACTCCGGCGCCGTGTCCGCCGGCAAAATCTCAATTTCTTCCTGCAGTAACATATCCCCGGTATCCATGCCCGCATCGATCCGCATGGTGGTCAACCCAGTCTTCGTCTCGCCATTCGCAATCGCCCAATTGATCGGCGCCGCACCACGGTATCTTGGCAGCAAGGAAGCATGTAGATTGATCCAGCCGCACCTCGAAAGAGGTAAAAGCCCGGAGGGAATAATCTGTCCATAGGCAATAATCACGAAGCATTCGGGCTCGAAACTTTGCAGCAGCTCTCTCGCCTCAGGAGCGCGGATCTTCACCGGCTGCCGCACCGGTATCCCAGCTTCTAGCGCGGCTTGTTTAACAGCGGAAAAGGAAACCTCCTGCCCTCGCCCTCGCGGCCTGTCCGGTTGCGTAATGACTGCGACCACCGTATGACTTGGGTCCGCCAGTATGGCCTTCAGGGTAGGCACTGCAAAGGCAGGCGTTCCGCAGAAAACAATCCGCATGAGTATCCTTCCGGCCAGCAATAGTTGTGGGACGTATTCAACCTGATTTTACGTTACGACAGCAATCGGAAATCCATGCAGGAATTCTGAGGAACAGCAGGCCAATCCTTAACTGCAGTTCACCACTCGCCTTGTTTTCTTAACTTCTTGATCTTGCGCCGGATTAGGTCGCGTTTAAGCATGCTCAGGTGTTGAATAAACAGGATGCCGTTCAGATGATCGATCTCGTGGCAGAAAGCTCTCGCCAGCAAATCTTCTCCGCGAATCTCAAAAGTCTCGCCCTTGGCGTTTTGCGCTTTCACTGTCACAAATTGCGGCCGCACCACGTAGCCGCGAAATCCCGGAATAGAAAGGCAACCCTCTTCCTCTCGCTTTTCGCCTTCCGCATGAATAATTTCCGGGTTGATCAGTACAATTTTTCCTTCCGGATTTTTCCCCGCGGTCACATCCACTACCGTCAGGCGCAGATTTTTCCCGATCTGCGGAGCAGCCAGCCCAACGCCTTGCGCCGCATACATCGACGCGAACATGTCCTCGGTCAATTCCTCCAGCTCTGGCCCAAACTCCGTAATCACACTCGTAGGCTTTTCCAGAATGGGATCGCCGTATTTAATAATGGAGTAGATCTTCCGCGGAGGTCCCAATGGCACCGCTGGCGCACCAGTTTCAGCCGTCGCCGCCACCACAGGCTCAGAACTCGTCGATTTGTCGGGCATAGTTATCGAAATTCCGCCGCATCTCCGCCAGCGAATCTCCTCCAAATTTTTGCAGAAAAGCATCCGCTAACACAAGTGCTACCATCGCTTCGCCCGCCACTCCAGCAGCCGGCACCACGCACCAGTCCGAGCGCTCGTACGCCGCCTGTACCGGCTCCTTCGTCACCATATCGGCTGTGTGCAGCGCGCGTCGCAGCGTGGAAATCGGCTTCAAATATCCACGCACCACCACGTCCTGCCCGTTGGTAATTCCGCCTTCGACGCCTCCTGCGCGATTGGACGATCGCAAAAATCTTTTAACATTCCGGTCATACGAAATCTCGTCCTGTACTTCGCTGCCATAGGATCCCGCGCCCGCAACACCTGCCCCGATCTCGACAGCCTTCACTGCCTGAATACTCATCACCGCTTGCGCCAGCCGGCCATCCAGTTTTTCATCCCACTGTGCGTGGCTTCCCAGTCCCACCGGCACATTGTGTGCCACCACTTCAAAAATTCCGCCCACGGTATTCCCGGCTTTCAGCGCCGCGTCCACTTCCGCTTTCATCTTTTCCTGCAAATCCGCGTCCACGCAACGCAGCGGCGACTCAAGATCCCCGCTCACCGCCCGAATCTCGTCCCACGAAGCGCCACGCTCCAGGGCAAAATGCCCCACACGAATCGTGTGACTCGCAATCTCGGTCCCAAGTTCGCGAAGCAACAACTTTGCAAACGCTCCAGCCGCCACCCGCGCAGCCGTCTCTCTCGCCGAGGCCCGCTCCAAAATATATCGCGCGTCATGAAAATTGAATTTCTGCGATCCCGCCAGATCCGCATGCCCAGGCCGCGGCGCCACCAGCTTCCGTTCTTTCCCAGCCGATTCCGCCGACTCTTCCACCGGCAAACTATTTTCCCAATTAGCCCAGTCCCGATTCTCAATCCGCAAAGCCACCGGAGCGCCAATCGTCTTCCCGTGCCGCACCCCGGCGAAAATGTCCGCGCGGTCCTTTTCGATTTTCTGTCGACCCCCGCGCCCATACCCCAACTGCCTTCGGTGCAGCTCATGATTAATGAACGCCACATCGACAGGCAGCGAAGCCGGCAGCCCCGAGATAAACGCCAGCAGCGCTTGTCCGTGCGATTCACCTGCTGTGTAAAAACGCAGCATCCCTGAGGCATCCATCCTAGAGAAATTGAATTACCCAGCGTAATTGGAGAATGGAGTGTATCTGCCGACCCGCCGCCGCGTCCAGTTTTCGCTGTTGTTTTGCTTTTTGCAATGACCCAATGAGAGTGTCTTTCGCGTCATCCGCGCCCACATACTCTTAGCTGCAGCTCCGCCCTTGCTCGCAAAATGAGAGCGGAGTCAACATTGTCTTCGCGGCGCCTCATTTCATCCGTGTTACTCGTCGCGCTACAGGTAGTCGTCAAAAACGCCGTCGAGCACGCCATCAAGAACGCCTCAATCGAATTGCCCTAGCCAACAGGATCTCGATCAAGGGAATAGATGTCATGCTTGACGCGCCCCCGTCACGCAGTTACGCTTTCGTTGCACTCGGTAACAACTCGTCCGCGTCCAGAAAAAGGCCATCGTGGCAGGCACTCCACTTCAAATCGAGCGCGACTCCACTTCAGAACCCAGGCTCTCCGTCGTCGATGTGTTGGTTGACTCCCTGAAGCGCTGGGTCTTCAGCGTACAGGACTATTCATTAATGGCCGCCCGTTCGGTAAAAAATCTCGCCACCGGCCCACGCTATTTTCAAGACACCCTCGACCAAATGGACGACATCGGCGTAGGCTCCCTGCCCATCGTGTTGATCTCTGGTTTCTTCATCGGCGCGGTTATGGTGTTACAAACCGGCTCGCAATTCACCCGTTTTGGACAAGCCGCACTTACCGGTGACATTGTGGCCATCGCGCTGGTCCGCGAACTCGGACCAACTCTAACTGGCATCCTCGTCGCCGGCCGCTGCTCCTCCGGAATCGCTTCAGAATTGGGCTCCATGCTCGTCACCGAGCAAGTTGACGCCATGCGCGCCATGGGCACCGACCCCAGCCGCAAGCTCATAACTCCGCGAGTCCTCGCCACCGTCTTGATGTTGCCGCTCCTCACTGCCCTCAACGATTTTGTAGGCTTGCTCGGCGGCTGCGTTGCATCCGTTTTTTCCCTGCGTTTAGGCGCTGTAGAATTTTGGACCCGCGCCATCAAGGCCCTCGACTTCGCCGACTTGATGCAAGGTTTCACCAAGCCAATGGTCTACGGTTTCATCCTCGCGACCGTCGGTTGCTACAAAGGACTCAACGTCCGCGGTGGCACCCAAGGTGTCGGACGAGCCACCACTCAAGCCGTTGTTCTGGCTTCCGTCCTCATTATCGCCGCCGATCTCTTCCTCACTAAATTGGCCTTGTACCTTGGAGACAAACTTTTCTAGGTCTCTCTCATCTACACCCACTGCATTCTTTCGCGACGTTACGGCGACAGCGACGAATTGCCCTATAATCCATGCCATATTCAATGACCCCAGCCGCTGCCACTGCAACGACTAACGCCGGTCCCGCTGTAGTATTTGATAACGTTTACCTCGGCTTCGACGAAGGCGACATTCTCCGCGGCGTCTCTTTCTCCGTCCCTGCACGCGAGACCCTGGTGCTGCTGGGCGAAACGGGAACCGGTAAAACCTTAACTCTGAAACTCGCGGCCGGCCTGCTCAAACCCACTCGCGGTAGTATTTCCGTGCTGGGCCAGCAAGTGTCCTCCATGCCCGAGAAAGATCTCTTGCGCCTGCGCGAGCGTATCGGTTTCGTTTTCCAGGAAGGCGCGCTCTTCGATTCCATGACCGTCGGCGAAAATGTAGCCTACCGTCTTCGTGAAGAGCGCGTGAACGAAGACGAGATCGAACCGCGCGTCCAGGAAGCGCTGCAATTCGTCGAGCTCGAACACACCGCCGACCAACTCCCCTCCGAATTATCCGGTGGCATGCGTCGCCGCGTGTCCATCGCGAGGGCGCTGATCAATCGCCCGGACATTGTCTTGTACGATTCACCTACCGCAGGTCTCGATCCCGTAACCTCGCAAACCATAATCTCGCTCATCCTGCGCCTACGCGATGTCTACGGCGTCACCGCCCTGCTGGCCACGCAGCGTTTGCAGGACGGCTTCGCGCTCGCCAACTTTTGTTTCGACAAAGAAACCAAGCACGTTGTCCGCGCCAAAGGCGCCAAGGACGGCCAAACCGCTGCTGCAACCCGTTTTATGGTTTACAAGGATGGTCGCATCTATTTCGAAGGCGACCCGCAGGAGCTGTCCAGCACCAAGGATCCATATCTGCGCCGCTTTCTAGTTTGAATTTGCTGTAATCTTATCCCGGACTCCGGAGGGGAGTCTCAATGGCCCAGAGGAAGCAGCTTACCTGGACGGAATTGCGTGTTGGTCTGTTCGTGCTGGTCGGCCTTTTCGTGTTGGCGGCCGGCATTTTCTATGTCACCGGGTCAGGATTCCTGGGGCCGAAGTACCGCCTGAAGACCTATCAAGCCGAGGTTTCTGGTCTCGCCAATGGCGCGCCTGTGGAGGTCAACGGCGTAGAAGTAGGAAATGTCGAGTCCATCACGTTGGTGCCGCGCTCCCAGGCCAAGGCCGACAAAGCCAGAAACATAGAGGTTGTCATGCGCCTGGAACGACGCTTTCAACCCGACATCCTCACCGACTCCACAGCTAGTGTCGTTACCCAAGGTTTGTTGGGAAACAGATACATAAATATTTCGCGCGGCTTCACCGGTGTCCCCTTGAAAGACGGCGAAGAAGTCCCTCCCTCTGAAACAAGAGAAATGCTCGGCAGTCTCCAGGCTCTTTCCGATTCCATGCAGGTGATTTTGGATGACGTAAAAGAAGGCCGCGGATCCATCGGGAAATTGATCACCGATCCGGAAGCCTACAACCACCTGAACAGCGTCATGACCAAAGCCGATACCATGATGAGCAACGTGCAGGCTGGACGCGGCACATTAGGCAAACTTGTAAATTCCAATGAGCTCTACGACAAAGTCGACAAGAGCGTCGACAATATCAACGGCTTGGTTACCGATGTGCGCTCCGGAAAAGGCACCATCGCCAAATTACTCAACGATCCAACGCTATACGATGAAGCCAAGCAGGCTCTCAACAATGGCAATGCTGTGCTCAGCGACGTCCGCTCCGGCAAGGGCAGCATCGGCAAACTCATGAACGACGACACGCTCTACAATAATATGCGTGACACCAGCGCCAACTTGGACAAGGCTTCCGCCAAGCTGAACGAAAACACCACCACTGCAGGCAAACTTTTTTCCGATCCCAAGTTGTACGACAATCTCGCGGGGTTGACGGGCGACTTGCGCTTGCTCATCGGCGAATTTCGCCAGAACCCCGCCAAGTTCCTGCGCGTAAAAGTGAGTGTATTCTAGCCATTCGCACGTTTTGCGTAACCAGCAGCTATCTTGTAATGTCTTTGTAATAATAGAGCCATAATATCCACCGCGGCCCGCAACACCGTCGCGACTCACAAGTCGAACCTATGGAAAATCAGGAAGTACTGCAAAAACCGCGCCCCGAAGCAAGCAAATCGACACTCCCTCAACCAGGACGCCCTGTCCCCAGTCGTGCTTACCCGGGTGCTTTAATCGTAGTAGAAGGCACGGACGGTTCCGGAAAGTCTACGCAGCTTTATTTATTAAAGCGTTGGCTCGAAATTGGTGGCTATCGTCTGCACTTCACGGAGTGGAATTCTTCGCCGCTCGTGAAATCCGCCACACGCCGCGGAAAACAACGCCGCCTCCTCACCCCCACCACATTTTCTCTCTTGCATGCCGCCGATTTTGCGGACCGCTGCGAACGTCAGATCATGCCTTTGCTGCAAGGCGACTATCTGGTGCTCGCCGACCGTTACATCTACACCGCCTTCGCCCGCGATGCCGCTCGTGGTTGTCCGGCGCGCTGGCTGCGCAATCTTTACCGGTTCGCTCCCGTCCCGGACATTACCTTCTACTTTCGAACTCCACTCGACATCGCCGTCCACCGCATTCTTAGCGGGCGTCCCAAATTAAAATATTACGAAGCCGGAATGGACTTAGGCATGTCCTACGATCGCGCCGAAAGTTTCCGTCTGTTTCAGGCCCGTATCCTCGAGGAGTACGACAAAATGGTCGACACCGACAATTTTGTGGTTCTCGACGGCACCATCCCCGTCAATAAATTGCAAAAGCAGATGCGCGATATCGTAGCCTCCAAAATTGATCTCAAACGTTTTGCCCCTCGCATCCAGGAAGCGGAGTAAGCATGCCCGATCAGGAAAAAGATAAAGAAAAAGATAAAGACCGAGAGCGAGACAGGGATCGCGATAGAGACCGCGACAAAGACAAAGCTCCATTGGTCATCGCCCCAGAATCCCCTGTAGCCACGATCCCTCCGCCGGCCATCAAGTCCGCTTCCGAAGTGGAGGAAGAAGCCTCGCATTATTTTTTTGGCGAGCCGCTCGTTGGTTTCGATCCCGCGGAAATCACCGGCACCCTCGTTGTCATTGAAGGCATGGACGGCTCCGGCCGCTCCACGCAAATCACATTGCTTCAGGAATGGCTCGAATCCGAAGGGTTCGCCGTGCAAACCAGCGGCTTGCGCCGTTCGAATCTCGTCGGCAGCGATATCGACCAACTCCTCGCCAAGAACGCCGTCACTCGCCTCACCTTGGCCCTGATGTACGCCACCGATTTCTTCGACCAGGTTGAACACCGCATCCTGCCGGCCCTGCGCTCCGGTACAGTAGTCCTCGCCGACCGTTTCATTTTTACTTTAATCGCGCGGGGCGTAGTCCGCGGCATCAATCGCGATTACATGACTGGCCTTTATGCCATGGCTCTTAGGCCACATCTAACTTTCTGGCTCAACGTCCGCCCCGAAACCGCCTTCGGCCGCGAATTCAAAAAGTCCCAAGCCATCAGCTATTGGGAAGCTGGGCGCGACATGTCCTTGTCACACGATCTGTATTGGTCCTTCATCCGTTATCAAACTATGATCAAGCGCGAATTCGAAGTCATGGCCAAACGTCACAGCTTCATCGAACTCGACGGCGAAGCCAGCGTCGCCAACGTTAACAAGCAACTCCGCCAACGCATCGGTGAGCAACTGGGTATACGCGCCACCAAGTACACTCCTTCCTCTGCGCTGGCCCATCTCTGGCGCTAAAAATCTAAATGTCTGAGCCGGTTCACATCGCTGCCATTGACGCCGGCTCCAACGCCGTGCGCCTGGCTGTTGCCCGCGCCTACTCGGCCCTCGACATCGAACCGCTCTACGATGAGCGCTACTCCCTGCGACTCGGCGAAGGCGTTTTCGTTCGCCATGTTTTCAGCGAAAAACTCCTCAAAAAATCCGTCAAGGCTTTCCGTGATTTCAAAGAAACCATGGACGAGTTCGGCGTCACGAAATACCGCGCCGTGGCCACTAGCGCCTCCCGCGAAGCCCGCAATCGCGACGCTTTCGTTCGCAGGATTAAACAGCAATCCGGCATCCAACTGGAGGTCATCAACGCTGCCGAAGAGTCCCGCCTCGGCAGGGAAGCCGTCCTCGCCGCCTTGGGTCCCGAAGCGCCGCCACGATGCATCATCGACCTCGGAGGCGGCAGCCTGGAATTAAGTATTCTCCGTGACCGTCATGTGGAGCAAAGTGCCCATCTCGGCGTGGGCACCGTGCGCCTCATGACTACTTTGAATCTCCCCGGCGTGATCCGCCCTTCGCAAGCCGAGCAGGTCCGTAAATATGTTCGAGCGCTCCTCGAATCAAAATTACCCAACCGCCCAAATCTTGGCGAGCAAATCGCCGTCGCCCTTGGCGGCAACGCTGAAACTTTGGCGGGCATCGCGCCAGGCCCGCGTGAACATGGCCTCCCCATGCTGCAACTATCCCTCCTTCGCGACCGCCTCCCCGACATCCTGAGGCGCAATGTCCGCGAGCGCATGAAGGCTTACGGTGTACGCCGCGACCGCGCTGACGTCATGGGTATTGCCGCCATCACGTTTCTCACTCTCGGCCGCTATCTGAATGTCCGCTGCATGGCCATCCCCGCCGTCGGCCTTCGCGAAGGCATTCTCCAGGAAATCGCCCACGACGCTTTCTCGCGAAAAGAACCGCACCGCTACAACGCTGCCGCTCGCCAGGTCATCGCCAGCACCCGGGCCTTCGCGCGGCGCTTGGACCGCGACCAAGCCCATGCCGAGCATGTCCGTGAACTAAGCATTCTCCTTTTCGACGCTTTGCAACCTGTTCATCATCTTCCCGCTCAGTACCGCGTGCTGCTGGAATCCGGAGCTTTGTTACATGATGTCGGCCATACCATCAGCCATCACGGTCATCACAAGCACGGCGAATATTTAGCGCTGAATGGCGACGTTCCCGGCCTCGCTGGCCGTGATCGCGCCATCGTCGCCTCACTGGTGCGCTATCACAATCGCAAATCAGACCCGGCCAGCCATCATATCGCCTATGCTTCGCTATCGAACCTTGACAAACGCATGACCCGCCGCTTGGCCTCCATTTTGCGCATCGCCGAAGGCCTCGATCACTCACATCGCCAGCGCGTCACCAATATTTACGCATCCTTCCAGCGCGGCTCCGTGGGCCTCCAGGTAAAAGCCCGCGGAGATGCTGCCGAAGATTTGCGCGACGCCAGCCGCAGCGCTGATCTCTTCGAGAAAGAATTTCACGTGCGCCTCTTCTTTCGCCAATCCACATCGTGAGTCGCAAGTATCATGAGCCCGTATAATGACTTGCCCACGGCTGTAGTTGCCTGATAAGCCGCTTCAGGAAATTATCAGCGGCAAAAATTTAGCGCAAATAGGGTTTAATAAAATTCGAACGGAGCTACTCGATGGATCTGTACATCGTCCGCCACGGCATCGCGATCGACCGGGAAGACCCTAAGTGCCCTCCCGATCCCGAACGTTACTTGACGGACGAAGGCACGAACAAAACCAGGCAGGTAGCGAAAGGCATCGCCGCGCTCGGTATCACGCCGGATCTCTTGATTTCCAGTCCTTACACCCGCGCCATGCAAACCGCCGAAATTTTCGCCAGCGCACTCGACTACTCCAAACAGAAAATCCGCCGCACCGATTTGCTTTTGCCCGGAGCCGAATCGTCCATGCTCTTTCGCGAGCTAGCCAAGGACAAACAGTCTTCGACCGTTTTCCTCTTCGGCCATGCTCCGCATCTCGATGAACTCATCGCTGCCGCCTTCGCCAGCAAACATCCCATCACTTCGCTCAAGAAAGCCGGCGTCGCCGCCCTGAAATTAAAGCGCATCTCCCCGCCCAGCGCCGAATTTCTCTGGCTAGCCACACCCCGCCTCCTGCGTCGCGCCGCAAAATAATTTCCCATCGATTAGATTATTTCTGAATTGTCTGGCTATAAGCGTCAGTCCCGGGCTTCCGGACGCAATCGAGTAACCCTCTGCAAAATCACCGCTAAACCTAGATGTCTGCGGCGTTTGCTTTTCTTCTCACGGAAACGATATACGATTGAACGACCTTAATTAGTTGAGACCTGATCTGATTGTAATGAAGGCATCCATTCCCAATCAAAATCCTGGCATTCAATCTCGAACCAACTACCCGAGCTGAACAAAACCTTATGAACGATCAGACCATTCGTAGAGAGTCTGAATTCGTCAACTAGCCAGTCGCCGTGGCCAACTTTGTTCCCAAATGGCGATTCGCAAGTCGGTAATGTGATGGAGTAATTTGAAACCGCTCTATACGTCATGCGCATGTGCCCGTCGTGGAAAGCCCCAAGTAGCAGAAGCTCTATCTCAATACGTCGATGCTGCCTACGATCACCCTCAGCGATTTCTCTAATTGTAAGCGACTCCAGCGAACCGTCGTGCGCACAGCGATGATCAGTGTGATCGTAATGCCATGGAGCAGCCGCGAATTCCAAGACACGGGGAGGAAGGCTATTCTGGACCGACTGTAGATAACCCTTGTACGCTCTGCGCCGCTCCTCCAGTTTCTGTATGTCAGTAATCGGCCAGTCGTCGACTAAGAAGTTCATTTCCGTCGAATCATTGCGTCCAAATTGAGGTCCCGGCCGAGAGCAAGGTGGGTTGATCCGGCGAAGGTGCTTCCTGCGCGCAGACAAGGATCCATATAATTAATCCGAAGCCCCAGCCACCGCATACAAAACACCCGGCTCATTCTGCGGTAACGCCACCACCTTATTTGCCCTCTCCGCGGCACGAACCACCAATGGCTTACCCAACACCGTCTCCAACAAATGTTTCCCCGCAGCCAGCCTCGCCGCAATCTCCAGATTGTCCGCCAACTGCGGAACCAAAAGCGTGACCGCATCCGCCGAATTCTCAATCTTGAACCCCGTCGGCGAATCGACTCCCGACCTGTGCAGCGCTCGTCCAAGGCGAATAACTCCCGCCATCGCGCGAACGTTCTCTTGTTGCGACGCGCTCAGCTGCGCAAATTTCCCGTCATTCATCGTTGGCTCAGTCCCGCGATGAAAACGCACCGCCCACGCTACCAGTTCCCAATCCTCCCGCGTCCACCGCGGCGGCACTTTCATCCCCAACAAGAACTTCCGCGCAGCCTTTCGCGGGTGTTTCTGATCCCGTCCCACGGCATGCAGCAGCGCCGCTGCACGCAAATTCCGCTGCAAATTGGGATCGCTAAGCGTCGGCATAACCTTCGCACGGCGCAACAATTCAAAAATCCGTATTGATAGCCGCGCTACACGCGCCGCATTCCGCGCATTCGACTGCGACGCCCGGGCGGTCGCTCGCAACCGCGCTAACGATGCCTCCTCCAAGCGCTCCCCGTGCGGCAAGGCGTGCCGCCACTTGTTCCAGATGCTCGTTTTACCCAGTGTCAGTTGCCGGTAAGTCTGCACCCGTTTCGCGCGCTCACGCTGCACAATCTGCTTCCACGACTTTCGTGCCGCTCCGTCCACTCCGCTTTCGGCCTTGCCTCTTTCTGCCAACACATCCAGATCGTGAATATCCCCCAGTAAATCCTGCAGCCTTTTTAAATTCTCGCTCCACGCCGCCAGATGTTCTGGCAAAAGGCTTTCGACCGTATACCTCAACTTCTTCAAGCCAATCCTCAACGCGTGCCACGGCTTGGGCTTCTTCGTGCGCAGTGCCTGCGCATGCAGTTGTTTGATCTCCTCAAATCGCTCCCAAGCCAGGCACTCCGCCGCCAATCCGCCAATCGGAAGCACTCGCACTCGTTGCCGCAACCGTCTCTGTAATCGCTTCCATTCCTTTTCGTCGAACTTGCCCGCCGCGCGCAAAACCTCGCTCCGCAGCTCCGGCTCTTCAGTCTCAAAAGAACTGTGCATCTGTACGCGAACGGGGTCGCTGGTAGGCGTTAACTTCTTGACCCAATCTTCCATGACGTGCGCGTCCCGCAACCCTCCCAACGCCAGGAACAGTTTTTTCGCCGTTTTCCGCATCTCCGGCCACGCCTCATCCGGGTCCACCTCTTCGAATACCGTCGCCACCGACCGGCATCTCCGGATCGCCACCCTTAAGTCATGCACATTGTCAGGATCGGGATTCGAACGCACTTTATCGAGCTCCGCCCGCACTTTGTCCATAGTCTCGGACAGAGCTCGCCTCTCGACCCGAACCGGCGCCTTAACTTCAGTCTGATTTTGAGCTTTGCTTTGAGATTCAAGAGTGGTGACGCTGGCCATTCGGTCAAAATCCTCGACGTTTCGCGCTCGGCCGGGAGAAACCCCGCCAAACGAACCTATAGGGTAGCCCTTCGATGTAGCCTCGTCCAGTCGAGCGCGTCGCCCAACAATTCGGGCCACATCCAAACTAAAACCAGCCCCATTGCGACGCTCATCGCGCCCGCGATCAGAAAAACCTTAGAAGGGTCCGGATGCCCCAGCCGTAGCATCGCGAACTGCGCCACCGGCTGCAGCGCCACCCCTATAAACGACAGCATATTCGCCACCGCGATCGTTCGGCCTTTCTCTGTGGCCGCCGGCCGTCGTTGTATCAGCGCATTAATAGGCACCACAAAAAAGCCTCCCGCGAAACCAAGCAGAATCAGGCAACCCAGAACGGTCCCAAATCCTATCCCCGGCCAAGATAGCAACGCCGCCATCAACAGAATCCCGGCCAGCCCCGGCAGCACCATCCCCATTTGAATTTTTTTCCCGGACACAAACCCCGCAGCCAAACTCCCCAACCCAATCCCCATACTCAACCCGGCCAGCAAATAACTGCTCCGCGTCTCGTCCAGATGAAGAATATCCGCGCCATACAGCACAATATTCAGCAACAACAGCGACCCCAGAAACCAGAAAAACGTGTTCGCCACCACCGCCGTCAATAACGGCCGGTCCCCGCTCATGTGCCGCACTTCCGAGAAAAACTCTCGCGGCACATTCCAGTCGAATTTGCGTCCAGGGTCTGCCGCAGGTACTCGGGAAATTCCCAGGCTAATCAAAAGCCCAATCACCGCCAACGCCAGGAAAATAACTCCGGACCACACTTGCCGTCCGTGAAAAACATGCGCCAGGTATCCCCCCGCCAGCGCCGCCAGAATCGCCGCCAGCAAAGTCAAAAATTCAATAATCCCGTTTCCCCAGCTCAGCTTCGATTCCGGCAGCAATTCCGGCAGCAACCCGTATTTCGTAGGCCCAAAAATCGCGCCCAAAGTACTCATCAAAAACAGCGCGCCCCCGGCCCAACCTAACCGTCCTTCCGCCAACGCCCATGTCGCCAGCGCCATCACCACCAATTGTCCGAGCACCGTTCCAATCGTTACGCTGCGTTTGCTGAACTTATCCGCCAAAAATCCGCCGGGAATCGAAAACAATAAGAAGGGAACTGAAAACAACAGCGGCACAATCAGCACAAACCACAAATCCCGCTCTTCTTTCGACGCAGCCGTCTCCAGCACCAGAAAACTAACCAGCCACTTCAAAGTGTTGTCGCTGAACGCCCCCTGAAACTGCGTAGCAATCAACGCCCAAAATCCACTCAACTTTGGCGTTGGCACCTCACTCGCTTCCCGCTCGCGAGCATCTGCAGTCACACTGGCCATGCGCGGCGCAGTCTAGCCTCCCAACGCTTCCGCAGCAAGCATTACTCTGCGTATAGCCCGAATTTCTTCATTACACGTTATAATTATCGAGAGATGCTATACGTAGACAACGTTTCCATGCGCTTCGGCCCCCGCGTCCTTTTCGAGGACGTCACCTGCTCCTTCCTCGACGGCCGCCGCTACGCCATCAGCGGCCCTAATGGCGCCGGCAAATCCACATTAATGAAGATCCTCACCGGCGAACTCGAGCCCACCAAGGGCTCCATCACCCGCCCCAAAAAACTCGGTATCCTACGTCAGGACCAGTTCGCCTTCGATCAATTTCGCGTCATCGACACCGTCATCATGGGCAACGCCCCGCTCTGGCAAGCCCTCGAGGAACGCGACAAACTCTACGCCAAGCCCCATGACTCGCTCACCGACGCGGACGGCATGCGCCTCGGTGAGCTCGAAGGCATCGTCGGCGAAGAAGGCGGCTACACCGCGGAAGCTGATGCTGCCATTCTCCTCGACGGCCTCGGTGTAGACAGCACTCTCCACGAGCGCCAGATGGGCGAACTCCAAGGCGGCCAAAAAGTGCGCGTGCTCCTCGCGCAAGCCTTATTCGGCACTCCGCCGGCCCTGCTTCTCGACGAGCCCACCAACAACCTCGACCTCGATTCCGTGCACTGGCTCCAGGATTACTTGCTCGAATATGAAGGCGTGTTAATCGTCATCTCCCACGACCGCCATTTTCTAAACAGCGTCTGCACTCACACCGCTGACATCGATTACGAAACCGTGATCATGTACAACGGCGGCTACGACGACATGGTCCTCGCCAAAACGCAGATCCGTTCGCGGATCGAAACCGACAATGCCAATCGCGAGAAAAAAATCGCGCAGCTAAACGATTTCATCGCGCGATTCTCGGCCGGCACTCGCTCCGCGCAAGCCACCTCCCGCAAAAAAGAAGTCGAGCGCCTGCAAACCACGGTCCTCGCGCGCTCCAACATCGCGCGCCCGTACATCCGCTTTGACATGAAGCGCGCTTCCGGCCGCCACCCGCTCGAAATCAAAAGCGTCGTGAAATCCTACGGCGACTTGAAAGTCATCAAGCCCTTCACCGCCAGCATCACCCGCGGCGAAAAAATCGCGCTCACCGGTCGCAACGGAACCGGCAAAACCACTTTATTGCGATCGCTGATCCGCAATGCCGGCGAATTTATCGACGACGCCGAAAAAGATTTCCCCATCGATGGCGGCACCGTCAAATGGGGCCATGAAGTAACCGTCGGCTATTTTGCTCAGGACCACCGCGATTCCGTCGTGACCGACCTGACCGCCATCGAGTGGCTTTGGCAATTCGATCCCCAAGCCTCTCAAGAAGAATTGCGCGGCCTGCTTGGTCAAATGTTGTTCAGCGGCGAAGACGCGCTGAAGCCCACCAAAGCGTTAAGCGGCGGCGAGATCGCGCGCATGATTTTCTGCCGCCTGATGCTGCAAAAACCAAATTTTCTGGTCCTCGACGAACCCACCAACCACTTGGACCTCGAATCCATCAACGCCCTGAATATCGCGTTGCAAAAATACGATGGCACCGTGCTCCTCGTCACCCACGACGAAGACGTCCTCGACGAAGTCGCCACTCGCATCTGGCATTTCAAAAACGGCAAAATCGAAGACTTCAAGGGCCCTTATGCCGACTACCTGATTTCCACCCGCGAAAAGGCTTCCTAACGAAATAGGCCACAAAAATAGGCCAAAAAAAATTCCTGCCCGCCGTCAGGTATTCACCGGCGAGCAGGAATCCTCGATCAAACCAACTAAAATTACTGGCTAGCGGTTATTCCCACCGTGTCCGCCACCGGGATTGCGGTCTTGCGACCCGCCGCCCTGGTTAGGGTTCTTCTTGCCACCATCTTTATTCGAATCTTGCTTCTTGTTGTCCTGTGCCATGGCTAAACTCCTTTTATAAACTGCGGAAGTTTAATTACGCCACGCAACTACTGCGCAGCGAACGAGGTGTCATCCTCAGCCCGATTATGAAACCGCGCCCATAACCTTCTATCGGGGGTATGCTGTATCTGAATCGCGAACAAAGCCGGATGTTTCCTTAGACCTTTCACCTCATTTTCGCTACTGACAACCGGCAAATTGGGAAGCTCGCCTTCCTGTGTTAGCATCCGGTGTACACCCGAACCGATGGATTTTTCGCTCAGCGACCACCAAAAACTGATTCGCGACACCGTCCGCCAATTTATGGAAGCCGAGGTGCGTCCTTCCGTGACCCAGCGCGACCACCAGGAAAAATTTCCCGCTGACGAGATTCGTAAACTCGCGGGGTTAGGCTGCTGCGGCATGATGGTCCCTGAAGCCTGGGGCGGCCCCGGCCTCGACACCATCTCCTACGTCCTCATGTTGGAAGAAGTGGCCCGCATCGACGCCGCCATGGCCACTGCTCTGGGCGTCACGAATTCTGCCGTGCAGATCCCCCTGCTCAATTTCGGCTCGGAAAGGCAAAAGAAAAAATATCTGCAACGCCTCGCTACCGGCGAAATTCTAGGCGCTTTCTGCCTCACTGAATCGCAGGCCGGTTCGGACGCTGCAGCAATCCAGACGCGAGCGGTCCGCCACGACGCCATCTACAAGCTCCAAGGCACAAAAACCTGGGTCACCAACGGCAGCGTCGCCGGCGTGTTCATCGTCTTTGCAAAAACCGATCCAGCAGCTGGCGGGAAGGGAATTACCGCCTTCCTCGTCGAGCCGAATTTCCCCGGTTTCCGCGCCGGACGCCACGAAGAAAAAATGGGCCAGCGCACTTCGCCTTCGGTGGAAATCATTCTTAACGATTGCGAAGTGCCGTTAGAAAATCGCCTTGGCGAAGAAGGCCAGGGCCTGAAAATCGCTCTCAGCGCACTCGATGGCGGTCGCATCGGCATCGCCGCTCTAAGCGTCGGTCTCGCCCAAGGCGCCCTCGAAGAAGCCGTGAAGTACGCCAAACAACGCCGCGCCTTCGGAAAAAATATTGCCGACTCCCAGGCCATCCAATGGATGCTCGCCGACATGCACATGGAAATCGAAGCCGCCCGCGCCCTCCTCTACCAAGCCGCATGGCTGAAAGACGCGCATCCCACTCGTCTCGGCGCCGCGGCAAGCAAAGCAAAACTTTACGCCAGCGAAATGGCCAATCGCGTTGCCGCCAAAGCCGTGCAAATCCACGGCAGCGTCGGCTACTCGCGCGAAACTCCAGTGGAGCGCATGTACCGCGACGCCCGCGTCCTCACAATTTACGAAGGCACCAGCGAAATCCAGCGCATGATCATCGCCCGCGAGCTGTTGCAGCCTTCGAACGCCGCATAACGCGCCCAGCGCGTTTTGCTGTTGTCTTTAATTTGATTTTGTCTTTAATTTGTTTTTGATTTTGATTTTGCTTTTGATTTCTTCTTGTTTTTGACTTTGGGTGCCCCACCCTAGGTTTTTTGGGGTGGGGGTTTAGATTACTGGGTGACCCGAACGTCAGCGATCAGGGCCTCTGATTTTGATTTGTTTTTGAGTTTGTTTTTTTGACTCTGGGTGCCGCACCCTTTGTCATTTTCAAAGGGTGCGGGTTTTGGCGACCGCGTAACCCAAATTTTATCAATTAAGCGGTTCAACCAATTCACCCACTCCTTATAAGAGGATTGATCTTGGACTCCAGCATCACCGCAAAAAGAAAACGAGTAGTCAGCGGTATGCGCCCGACCGGTCGTCTGCACATCGGCCACTATTTCGGCGCCTTGGAAAACTGGGTCCGCCTCCAATCCGATCCCGCCTACGATTGCTTCTACTTCATCGCCGACTGGCACGCCCTCACCAGCGACTACGCCGACGCCAGCGCCGTAGCCCAAAACACCATCGAAATCACCACCGACTACCTCGCCGCCGGACTCGATCCCCACAAATCCGTAATCTTCCAGCAATCCCTGGTGCGCGAACACGCCGAGCTGCACCTCCTCTTATCCATGGTCACCCCGCTCGGCTGGCTCGAACGCGTCCCCACTTACAAAGAAGCCCTCGAAAACGTAAAAGACAAAGACCTCCACACCTACGGCTTCCTAGGCTACCCAACCCTGCAAACCGCCGACATCGTCATTTACAGCGCCGAAAACACCGACCTGTTCGTGCCCGTAGGCGAAGACCAAGTCTCCCACGTCGAACTAAGCCGCGAAATCGTCCGCCGATTCAATCTTTACTACGGATTTAAAATTGATCGGTCCCTGTTTTACATCGAGAATTTCAAGATTCGAGATGTGATCTTGAAAGCCACCGACCTTCCATCGGCCCTCGGATCATACGTCGGCGTAGCCTTATCCCAACAGGACTTGTACTACGAAGCTCTTTGGGCCCTCGCACAGAGAGCTGGTACGAACAATTTCTTGGAAAAAATCCCTTTGCCTTATCGAGATCAGTTCTTTTCACAAAAGCACGTGCTTAACGAGCCCCAAGTAATGCTCACCCAAACCCCCCGCATCCCAGGCCTCGACGGCCGCAAAATGTCCAAGAGCTACAACAACGCCATCACCCTAAATGAATCCGACGCCGACATCCGCGCCAAAACAAAAGTCATGGTCACCGATCCCGCTCGCAAACGCCGCACCGACCCCGGCAATCCTGACGTGTGTCCTGTCTACGACTGGCATAAACTGTTCTCGCCGCCGCCCACGCTCGAATGGGCCGCCAACGGCTGTCGCACCGCCGGAATCGGCTGCATCGAATGCAAAAGTGCGATGGCCGACAATTTAATCAAATGGATTGAGCCCATACGCGAGCGTCGTATCGAACATGAAAAAAATCCGGCAAGGGTTTTGGAAATATTGAACGAAGGCTCCACCAAAGCGCGTGACGAAGCTCAGAAAACCATGGCCCGTGTTCGCGAAGCGGTCTTCGGCTGGGATAGTAAACGAAAAGAAATCTTCGGCGCCGCAGGGGAATAACAAATGGCCTCACCCTACAAAATAAATATCCCCATGTACGAAGGTCCGCTCGACCTGCTTCTCGATCTCATCAAGAAGCACGAGATGAACATCCACGACATTCAAATTTCCACTATCACGTCCCAATACCTCGACTACCTCCACAAACTCGAAGAACTCGACGTCAACGTTTCCGCCGAATTCGTCTACATGGCCGCCACCCTCATCTACATCAAATCCAAAATGCTGCTCCCGCCGGATCCACTGGCAGGCGCGGAAGCCGAATCCACCGATCCACGCGCCGAATTAGTCCAGCGCCTCGTCGAACACGAAAAATTCAAAAACGCCGCGCAGCTCCTCTACCAGAAACAACAAATCGAAGAAAACGTCTGGTCCAAGCCCGACAAATCCCTCTACAACGACGAAGGCGCCGACGCCGACCTGGTCGTCTCCCTTGTCGATCTCGTAAAAGTTTTCCAGCAAGTCCTCGAGCGCCGCAAAGAAGTCTCGCGCATCGACCTGCGCCACGAAGAATTCACCGTCGCGCAAATGATCGCTCAGCTCCGAGCGCAAATCCTCGCCAGCGAAGACAACACCCTCAGCCTCATCCAATTCTTCGAAGCCTGCCCCTCTCGCCACGCCATGATCGTCGCCTTCCTCGCCGTCCTCGAAATGGTGAAACTCCAGGCCGTCGCCCTCGTGCAGGAAAAGCAATTTGGCGCTATCCTTCTTCGCAAGCACAAGATGTTCGATTTGATCTTTGACGAGCAAGGCGGCATCCGCCAAATCGACGAGCAGTATCAGTAGCAGGCGCGGAGTTGAAATATCAACGGAAAGCCGCGCGGGGTGCCGCACCCTTCGAATTTAAGGGTGCGGGTTTTGAATTCAGGTCTTTTCAGTGAACGCAGCGAACAGAACTCCACCGGGTGTTAAATATTACATGACCAACGAAGAACGAAAAGCCGCTCTGGAAGCCATCATTTACGCCGCCGACGAACCCGCCACTATCGACCAGCTCGCTACCGCCCTCGGCGACGAAAAGCTGGCGGTGCAATCCTCGCTCGACGAACTGGTCGCCAGCTACGCCAGCGAAGATCACGGCATCGAAATTCGCGAAGTTGCCGGCGGTTTCAAGCTCTACACCAAGCCTCAGCAGCACGACGTCGTTCGCCGCTTCATTAAAAGTTTGCGCCCCCCGCTTCGTCTCAGCATGCCCGCACTCGAAACCCTGGCGGTCATTTCCTACAAGCAGCCCGTCACCGGCCCCGAAATTGGCGAAATTCGCGGCGTCAACACCAGCGGCGTTCTGAAAACTCTCCTCGACAAACGCCTCATCACCACCGCAGGCCGCAAAGAAGTCATCGGCCGCCCCATTCTCTATCGCACCTCCAAAGAATTTCTCATGCGCTTCGGTCTGAGCGACCTGGGCGAGTTGCCCAGCCTCAAGGAATTCGAAGCCCTCGCCCGCGAAGCCCTCGGCAGCGACGAAGGCGTAGTCCCCGACGAACTACCCACAGACGAGCTCGATGAAGTTCTCGACTCTCCGGAAAACACAATAATCCCCGCTGAGCCCGAGTCTGATGGCGCCCATCACGACCGCGAGGACCCCCTAGACCCCTCCGGCGACATCTTCGCATCCAACTTGGAGGGAGGAAACATGGGCACCAAAAACATTCCCGCTAATCAGTCGGACGAAAACGAAGAAATAGCCGCTGAAGTTAATGCCACCGGCGAGGGAATGCCTGCAGGCGAAATCGATGAGGCCCCCCAAGATCCCGAACTCGTACAGTCCCCCAACACCTTCGACGAAGAAAATCACCCCAAGAATCTCTCCCCTACAGGGGAAAGCACTGAACCCAGCGGATCAAAGGGAGCCGCAGCTGGCGAATAAATTCCGTCCAGGCAAGTCCGCATCGCCGCCCTCCAACAAGAATTGCGCCCCCCGCGCAAACCTGTCATTTCGTCCGAAGCGGTCCCACGCTTTTGTTCTCATTCGACCCGCAAAATAAACGCCCCAAGCCCAAACGCCGAGGCGCAAGCGCCAGGGGCACAACCGCCCCGCGCAAACCTGTCATTTCGACCGGAGCGGTCCGACGCTGTTTCTCCTCATTCGCTCCTGCGAACGAGTCGGACCGCGTAGTGGAAAAGTCTCTCTTCGATCTCTCCGGAGCATCACCAAACCTCGTGCGTGAGCCTTCTTCCCGGCCGCTCTTTAACAGTGCGGTTTCCACCAAATCCGTTCACAATAGCTAGCGCACAATACCCGACACATCTCAAAAATGCTCGAACGCCTACAAAAGATAATCGCCCGCGCCGGCATCGCCTCTCGCCGCCACGCCGAACAACTCATCCTTAGCGGACAAGTCCGCGTTAACGGCCAGGTCATCACCGAACTCGGTTCCAAAGCCGACGCCAAAGAAGATCGCATCGAAGTTGCGGGCAAGCTCGTCGAAGCCAACGAACGCCGCGTCTACATCATCTTGAACAAGCCTCCAGACGTAGTCTCCACGATGGCCGACCCTGAAGGCCGCAAAACGCTACGAAATTGCCTCAAAGGTTTGCCTGAGCGCGTGTACCCCGTCGGCCGTCTGGACTATGACGCCAGCGGTTTGGTTTTTCTAACCAACGACGGCGTTCTCGCCGCCGAAATGCTGAAAGATTGGGCCAACCTTCAGCAGCATTACCACGTAAAAATTAAAGGCCGTTTAATGATGGGAGATCTTGAGCGCCTCGGCCGCAATGCCGCCGCTACCATCCGCACCGTTCGCCAACCCGATGCCACCCGCGGCCACGCCGAAAATTTCTGGTATGAAGTCGCCTTGCAGGATTCCAAGAAAGACATTCTCCGCCGCGTCCTCTTTGCCGAAAAGCATCCCGTCGAAAAACTGAAACGCATCGGGCTAGGCCCGCTCACGCTGGAAGGCTTGCCGCAAGGTCGCTACCGCCTGCTGATCGACAAAGAAGTCGACGAACTCCGCCGCTCGGTAAAAATTCCACCAAAGCCGCGCGTGTCCTACGTACCGCCCCAGGAATCGGTTAGGCAAAACGACGCAACCGTCATTCACGCCGCACCGCAACCTCCCGCAAATAAATATTTTGAAAAGCGCCGCCCGGAAAATAAATATCGCTCCGCCGCTGCGAATCGTCCCGTCCACCGAAAGCACGGCCCAAGACCGAGCCGCCCACCCTCAACTCAGGATCGCGAGGGATATCCGAATCAGGAATCGGCTTCAGATCGCCCGCCCACTGATCGAGGTCCAAAGTGGGGGCAAAATCACGGTTCTCGCAGCCAGGAAAATCGAAGTGAGCCGCGCCCCTCACATCGCTCAGGCTCTGGTCGTCCGTCCAGTCCCGGTCGCCCCACAAAATGGAACCAGAATCGCCCATCGCAACACCCTGGTCCCAGAACACCAGGCTCCGGCCCGCATCGTCCGTCCAGTCCCGGTCGCCCCACAAAATGGAATCAGAATCGCCCTCCGCAGCGCACTGGATCCAGAACTGAGGGCTCAGGTCCCCATCGCCCTGCGTCTCCTGGTCGCCCCACAAAATGGAACCAGAATCGCCCTCCGCAGTACGATGGTCCGAGAAGCAAAGATTCAACGTCACATCGCCCCTCAAGCCCTGGCCGTCCAACAAATTCGTATAAAGGAAAAAATCCTCGGAAACCATTTCGCCCGAATCCCCACCTGAGGCCGCAATAACCATATCGCGGGCTTTAGACGACATCGCTATGAAAACATCTGTTCCTGATAACTGGCCGCACAGTGCGGACCTAATCGCCGACATCCTCAAAAACTATAAAAACATCGCGGTAGTGGGCCTCTCATCCAATCCCCGGCGGCCCAGTTTCGGTGTAGCTCAATACATACAGTCCGTCGGCTACCGCATCATCCCCGTAAATCCCAACGAAACCGAAGTCCTCGGCGAAAAATCCTACCCACGCCTCGAAGACGTCCCAAAATCTCAACACATCGAAATTGTCGATATTTTTCGCCGCTCCGAAAACATCCCACCTGTCGTCGACGGCGCCATCACCATCGGCACAAAAGTAATCTGGATGCAGCAGGGAATCGAACACCAAAACGCTGCCGCCAAAGCCCGCGCCGCCGGCCTCTTCGTAATCGAAGACGCCTGCATCCTCATCGAACACCGCCTCCGCCGTTAGGGTGAGTTGAGAAGGCAAAGTTAGTTGAAAAAAATAAAACCGTAGAAAAGCGCGGAGGGTGCTCCAGGCTCGATTTTCAGCCTGGGTCTTGGGGTGGGTTGTGTCAACTAACCACGATGCTGAACCAATTCCCGTTTGTCTTTTCCTACTGCACCGACAAAGGAAACACCGACAAACTATGTTTTCCCACTCCGATAACTCCAAGTAGTTTCCCATCCCCCGAAATCGAAAAATCCCGAAACCCAATCTCCCGCAAAATCGGCCGCGGCCCAGGCTCCGCCACCGCAATCTCCTTCCCGTCCGTCATCTCAGTAAGTTCCGGCAAATCGATCCACACCAACTCCCCGGTCTTCTTCTCCACCGCCCGCTTCAACAACACCCGCCGCTCATCCGGCGCCCAGTGAAATACACCCAGTCCCGCACGCACCCGCGCCACCCGGTGCGGAGAACTCACCTCCCGAATCTCCAGCACTTCCTTATCAAGGTAGTACGCAACCTTCTTTCCGCTCGGTGAAACAGAAAGCCCGCCCGCAAAATCCTGAAGCGTAGCCAACTCCTTGTCATCCTGCGCCAGCAAATCCAGCCGCAGTAATCGCGGCGGCCCCGTTTGCGCCCGATCCTGTTCCACCGCAATCGCCACGTTAGTCGCGTTAATCGCGTCCGCATCCAGAAAAGTCCGCCCCTCAAACGCCGCGCCCGCAGGCCCCGTCGCCACATTTGTGTATTGAAACGAATACAGCGCCCGCGGCTTCACTGCCTCCGTCATATAAACGATCGTAGCGTTATCCTTCAGCCAGAAAGCATTCGCCGAATCCCGTATTACGTTATCGCCGCCATTGATGCGCACTTCCTTACCGTTTTCGTCCAGCACTACCGTCATGAACGAATCCTGCGTTTTTCCACTGTCGTCAATCACCGAAGTCACGAAGAGCCGCGCCAGTATGAACCGTCCATTCGCTGACCACCGAAACGAATCCACCGCGTAGCTGAACGGTGTGCTCCCATATTTGAATTTGTCCCCCTGCAGCAACCGCCGCTTCTTCCCATTCGTCTCCAGCAGCCAGATATCGTCATGCTCCAGGTCATACAATTTTGTCTTCACATTGTGTCGCACGGAATAAACAATGCGTCCATCCGTTCCAAATGCAAACGCGCTGATGTCTTCATCAATGCTCTGCAGCGGTTTCTCGAAATCTACGACCTGCGACCGGGCTTCCGGAACCTTGCAACATCCAAACACCGCACACACCAACGCGCATAATCCGCGAAGCCAACTCAACCGGCTGCGCGAACACGGACAAATCATCGATTTTCTCTGGAGTTCACTACGATTTGAATATGCTCACCATCAAATTCGATTCAGTCACTCACGTTCTCGTAAACTTGTCGCTAACTCCGGCACTTGAAAAAAAGCCTGGAAAAAGGTGTTCGCCCGGGGCAACGCGCTTTTCAAAGCCCGCTCCATCTGTCAAACTCTGCACCATCTTTCAGTCCCCGCTCAAAACAGTCATTCCGAGCGGAGCACACCGACGGTTTCTTCCGCCTTCGCTCCTACGAAGGCGTCGGTCTGCGCAGTCGAGGAAACTCTCTTCGATCTCTCGCGCAGCCAAGTCATCCACTCCCACTCCACACTGACCACTACCTCATTCCTTCGCCGCCGCCCCACGCACCTTCAACTTCCGAATCTCCTCTAACCTCTGCCGCAGTCGCGCCTCAAATCCTTGATCCGTGGGCTTGTAATAAGCCCGCCCCGCCAGATTATCCGGCAGACACGTCATGTCCGTCACCTTCTCCTCGAAGTTATGCGCATACTTGTATCCCGCCCCATATCCAACATTTTTCATCAGTCCAGTAACCGCGTTTCGCAAATGCAACGGCACCGGATCAGCTTCCGTCTTCGCTACATCCTCCAAGGCCTCGCCATGCGCCGTGTACAGCGCATTTGACTTCGGCGCCAACGACAAATAAACCGCCGCCTGCGCCAGCGCCAAGTGGCCTTCCGGCGCACCAAGAAAATCAAAGGCATCTTTAGCCGCCAACGTCACCGCCAGCGCTCCCGGCTCCGCCAATCCAATATCCTCACTCGCCATGCGCACCAACCGCCGCGCCAAATACAACGCATCCTCGCCCGATTCCAGCATGCGCGTCAGCCAATATAACGCAGCGTCTGGGTCGGAATTGCGCACCGACTTATGCAGCGCCGAAATTAAATTAAAATGTTCTTCGCCGGACTTGTCGTACCGCAACAATTTCCGCTGCAAAATATCTTCCAGCAGCAGCGGCGTAATCGACAGCACTCCATTCCTGTCACGTATCGCGCTACGTGCCGCCAACTCCAGTGTGTTGTATGCCGACCGCGCGTCGCCATTCGCGAACGATGCGATGCGCATCAGCACATCATCGCTCGCCTCAAACTGTTCGTTGCCCAGTCCGTGCTCTTTGTCCAGCAGCGCGCGCCGCAATAGCTCAGCGATCAAAGGCGTCGGCAACGCCGCCAGAATGTACACCTTGGTCCGCGACAACAGCGGCGAAATCACCTCAAACGAAGGATTTTCCGTCGTCGCGCCGATAAACGTAATGTGTCCGGCTTCCACGTACGGCAAAAACGCGTCCTGCTGCGCTTTGTTAAATCGGTGCACTTCATCCACAAATACAATCGTACGGTGCCCCGACCGCGATTTCCGCTCCGCCACCGCCATCACTTCCTTAATCTCTTTTATCCCCGCCAGCACCGCGCTGAACGACACAAATTCCGAGCGCGTCAGCCGCGCAATCAATCGCGCCAGCGTAGTCTTCCCGCATCCCGGCGGACCCCACAGCAGCATCGACCCAATATCGTCATTTTCAATTTGCGTGCGAAGCGGTTTTCCCGGTCCCAGCAATTTCTCTTGCCCAATAAATTCGTCCAGCGTACGCGGGCGCATGCGCTCCGCCAACGGCTGGTGCGCCGCGGGGACGTCCGACTCCAGCGAGTTTCCGGCCGGCCCCAACGGTATTTTGTTGAATAAGCTCACGGCTGTTGGATGTTCCGCGTACGCAGGGAGTTGCGCTGCCGTGCCGCTTCATAAAACAACACCGCCGCCGCCGCCGCCGCGTTCAGCGATTCGACGCCGCTAGCCATCGGAATACGTATGCGCGCATCCGCGCTGCGCTCCACTGCTACCGGAAGTCCGGATCCTTCATTGCCCACCAGCAACGCCGAAGCTTCGCACCAATCCACTTCCCACGGAGCCAGCAGCGGCTGTTCACCTGTCTCCGGCTCGTGCACGCTCGACGCCAGCATTCGAAATCCGGCCACCTTCAATTGCGTCATCAAAATTGGCAGCGGAGTTCCCGACAAAACCGCTAGGTGTAGCGCCGCGCCCGCCGATGCGCGCAACGCTTTAGGAGAAAACGGACTCGCCGTCCCACTTTGTCCCGAGGCGGAAATCGCCGCTCCAGTCGCGCCAAACGCCGCCGCCGTGCGCAAAATAGTCCCAACGTTGCCTGGATCTTGCACGCCTGCGAGTACGACCAGCAGCGGAGAACAAACTCCCTCCGGTGCGCGCACCAAATCGTCAAACTTCGTAACCCGCGGTTCGACGAGCGCCGCCACTCCCTGCGGGTGTTCCGTGTCCGCCAGCCCTTCAAAAAGCCGGTCCGTCGTCTGCAGCACCGGAAATGCAATTTCTGGCCGCCCGATAAACGGCGCCAGCCGCTCTCGATACCGCCCGCCGGTCTCGCTAAACAGCACAGCGTCGATTTGGCAGCCCGAACGCAACGCTTCTTCGACCAGTCGTACACCTTCCACGCCCACGAATCCCGACTCCGTCGGAATTCCTCCGCGCAGTGCCATGCGAAATTGTTTCAGCCATCGATTATCACGGCTGGTAAGCACCGCTGCCGACGTCTGTACCGGGAACAATTGTCCCGTCGTAGCGCGCGGACTCCGCCCCTTACGCGACGCACTTGGTGGCGCTCCCGGCGCTCCTGGAGGTGTGCTCATCGCCGGAAAGCGTAGCATCCTTCCCCAGCTAAACGCACTTCACCAAACACCTGAGACACGATGTTTATTTGAGGATCAGCGCCGGATCGGGGTTCAGGGAAGTGTCGGCCAAGGTACCGGCACGGAAACGTGAATACGCCGCCGCAGCAATCATCGCGGCGTTGTCTGTAGACAGCGCCCGGCTCGGGAAAAATACTTCTATACCAGATGAGCTTGCGCGTTTTTCAAAAGCGGAGCGCAGTTCGCTGTTAGCGGCCACCCCGCCGGATACCAGTATGGACTCCGCCGCAATAGTCTGCGCCGCTGCCATGGTTTGTTCCACCAGCGTCCGCACCACCGATCTCTGAAATTCGTGGATCAACGCCAAGGTCTGCGCGTCGCATAACGGCCGCAATTTTTCAAAGCTATTCTCGCCGCGTTCCAGAGCGGCTTGCCGAACGCCGATGGCTTCGGAATATTCGGGATGCTCACGCAAATGATAAAGCACAGCAGTTTTCAAGCCGCTGAAACTGAAATCCAGCGCATTGCCCCTCATTTTTGTCGGCCCGAATCTTACTGGCGGCGCAGCACCGTTACTCACACCGTTTCCGGCATTGGCCAGGCGATCGAGAATCGGCCCGCCAGGATAGCCCAGCGCCAGAAGCTTCGCGACCTTATCGTAAGCTTCGCCAGCTGCATCATCGCGAGTCTGCCCAATTTTGCGGTAGCTCAGAGCTTTGAAATCCTCCGGCTTCTGTCTCTGCGTCTCAGTCACTTCGTAAAGAACCGTGTGGCCCCCCGAGACAATCAAGCACGCCGCAGGGAATTTCACCGTGCGACCCGCCCGGTGCGCGTCCAGAAAAACGGCGTGCACATGCCCTTCCAGGTGATTCACCGGTATCAAAGGTTTATGGAGCGCAGCCGCCAGCGTTTTCCCATACGTGATCCCCACCAGCAAAGCTCCCACCAACCCCGGTCCTTGTGTCACCGCGATGGCATCCAGTTCCGCGAGCGGCATGTTCGCCTGCGCGAGCGCCTCGCGCACGACCGGCACGATCTGCCGCAAGTGTTCGCGAGACGCCAACTCCGGCACTACCCCGCCATATTTTTTATGAATCTCGATCTGCGACGCGACCACGTTCGATAACACTTCGAGCCCGTCCGCAACCACAGCGGCCGCCGTTTCGTCGCAAGACGATTCAATTCCCAGAATCCGCGTGTTCATAACTTGTTCTCTGATGATGCTAATTCATTGTTCTACAGTCTCGGTTGGATTGACAAATCCAGACCCCTGCAGATACTTTCATGAATCCTTATGACCATCGATAATTCTTCTACCGCAATAAAGTTTACAGAACAAATCCGACAGAAACGTCAAAAAGTCCGCAAGGCAGTTTTACCTGCCGCCGGCCTTGGCACGCGCTTTCTACCCGCCACCAAAGCCCAACCCAAAGAAATGCTCACCGTCGTGGACAAGCCTCAAATTCAATATGTCGTCGAAGAATGCGTAGCCGCAGGCATCGAGCACATCATTATCGTCACCGGCAGAGGAAAAAGCTCCATTGAAGACCACTTCGATGCTTCGCCGCTGCTGGAAAAATTTTTGGAAGACAAGGGCAAGACCGACCAGGCCGAGCTAGTCCGCAGTATCGGTGACATGGTTCAAATCAGTTACACCCGTCAGAAAGAGCCGCTCGGACTCGGCCATGCCGTCCTCGTCGCTCGTGACCTCGTAGGAGATGAACCTTTCGCTGTACTTTTAGGCGATGTCCTCATTCCCGGCAAAAATCCCGCCACCAAACAATTAATCGATGTATACCAAGCCACCGGCGTAGGCGCAATCGCCGTCGAAGAAGTTCCCAAGAATCGAACTCATCTCTACGGTATCGTGGACGCCGAGCCCGCGCCGCAGCCACCTTTTGGAGCTCGCTTGCTGCGCATAAAAGACCTCGTCGAAAAACCCAAGCCGGAAAATGCCCCGTCGAACCTGGCCATCACTGGTCGCTATGTTCTGCCGCCGGAGGTTTTCGAATACTTGGCGCAAACCAAGCCGGGCTCCGGTGGAGAAATTCAATTGACCGACGGATTGCGTATATTGGCGCAGAAGCAGGGTCTGTGGGCCTACATCTATGAAGGCGTTTCTTACGATGCCGGCGATAAACTGGGGTTTCTGATCGCTACCGTGGAGTTGGCTCTTCAGAACGAAGAATTAGGCGCCGGGTTTAAAGCCTATTTGAAGTCACTGAAGCTAAACTAAAATTACTAAAGTCAGTCTTTTTTCGCGGTCGAAGACTTTTTCTCTTTGGAGTCCTTTGAAGAAGACGATTCCTTGGAGCCGCTGTCCTTACCAGAGGATTCTTTTGACGATGATTCCTTCGAACCGGAATCTTTAGAGCCAGAATCCTTCGACGACGATTCTTTCGACTCGCTCGAGCTGCCCGCCGCGCCTTCGGATTTTTTCCCCTCACCTGAATTCGACTTAGCCGCGTAATCATTCACGTACCAGCCTGAGCCTTTGAATTTAATGGCCGGCGCGGTGATCACCGATTCCACTTTGCCGCCGCAATGTGGACATTTCTTCATATGCGGACCGGCGACCGGCTCGATTTTGTCGGTGTGGCGGCCACACTTCCGGCAAGCGTATTCGTACAACGGCACAGAAGTCTCCTTACTGAATTAGAAATCAAATTATAACATGCGTGGCAGTACGCTTCCGGAGCGCATGATAGACTCGAAGCCATGAGTGGCAAGAAATTTGTTCGATCCCCTAAAAATGAAGTGTCTCCCGAAGTGCCGGTAGACGGCGAAAGTCTCGCCGCACGTACAAGTGCCGCCGGTTGTCTTTACCTCGTGGGCACGCCCATCGGCAATCTTGAGGATCTGACCTTCCGCGCTTTGCGAATTTTAAAAGAAGTGGATCAGATCGCCTGTGAAGATACACGTCACACCTCAAAACTATTAAACCACTACCTGATCGATAAGCCGCTGGTGAGCTACCACGAACACAACGAGATGACCCGCGCGCCAGAACTGGTTGTTGCCCTCGAGCAAGGCGCCAGGATCGCCCTGGTATCTGATGCAGGGATGCCGCTGGTCTCCGATCCGGGCCATCGGCTCGTAGCCATGTGTTTGCGTCATCACATCCAGGTAGTGCCTATTCCGGGGCCATCAGCGTTGTTGGCGGCGCTTTCGGCGTCGGGCTTGCCCAACGAAGAATTCCTGTTTGTGGGGTTTTTACCCTCTCGCAGCGGAGAGCGTCGCCGCGCTCTCGAACGCCTACGCATCGAAAATCGCACCATCATTTTCTACGAAGCTCCGCATCGCGTGGAGGAATGCATCGCGGACGCACGCGAAATTCTCGGCGATCGGCCCGCATGTCTGGCCCGCGAAGTAACAAAACTTCACGAAGAATTCAGGCGCGGAAAACTTTCCGAACTCACTGCTTCTTTGGAGATTCGCCCAGCACGTGGCGAGATTACCTTGTTGATCGGACCGGAAGATCCTAGCGAGGCACGCGCGAATCTCGATTCAACCCAAAGTTTATCGGAGCGCGTGGACGAATTGATTCGCCAGGCCAAGCTGGATCGCAAGGACGCCTTGAAACTCGCAGCTAAAGAACGAGGTTTGACCCGCAGAGCAGCTTACGGGCAACTGCTGGAAGCTCTGGGCAAAACTGAAGTGGAATAAAATGCTATGAATGAATCGTCCGCGCTAAGCGGCTGATTCCGAGAGGAACATCCGCCGGAAGTGCGGCCCAATAAACTGCACACCAATAATTTTCTCTCCCCGGGCTTCACCACTGTTCACATGAACCACCCGGCCGCGCGTGGTGAAATCGGATTCCGCTTCCTTGCGTCGAATAGAACTTTGCGCAATGGGGATGTGGATTTCTACATCGCAGCCGATCGCCAGATCAAAGCGCGTAACAAATGCTGCGCCACTCCGACAAAGATTTTCGCTGGAAGTTTCTTCCTGAAAAATCACTCCACGGCTGTCCCGCCCGCTCACCGTGAGCGGTAAGCGTACCGCGAGTCTACGATTCGTGCGCTGCTCCGAAATGGACGTACTGAGCTGGAGCATGGACTGGGTCCTCCCCCGCTGATTTCGACCGGTCCGCGAAGAACCCTTCCACACTGTCCAGCACTTCGCGGGGCGTTCGCGCCGCATGTACCATGCGACGAAGCTCGCTGCCGTTCCCCACACCGTGTGTGAACCAGCAAGCGAACTGCTTCATTTTGCCCACCGCGTCCGGCAAATTGGCAGAGGTAATCTGTCGGTAGTATCCAGAAAGTAACTGATGACGCTCGTGATCGCTAGGGAGATCGTAGTGGCCTGTCTCCGCATACTGCTGCATCTGAGAAAAAATCCATGGATTCGTCGCCGCCGCGCGCCCGATCATCACTGCATCGCAACCAGTTTCTTCCACGATGCGTGCCGCGTCTTCGGGCGTGTTCACATCGCCATTCCCAATCACTGGAATTTTCACCGCCTGCTTCACCCGCGCGATCAGGTTCCAATCCGCGCGGCCACTGTAGCCTTGCGCCCGCGTTCGCGGATGGACGGCGACGCCCTCCACCCCCACAGACTCCGCCATCTTGGCGACTTCCACCGCCACAACTGAATTTTCATCCCAACCGGCTCGCAGTTTAATAGTCAGGGGAATCCGCACTGCCGCGCGCACCGCGCGAAAAATTTCCCCGAGAAGCCCCAGGTCCCGTAGCAAACCAGACCCGCCGCACTTCACAACTTTTTTCGCCGGACATCCGAGGTTGATGTCCACCGCGTCGTAACCTAGGTCTTCAACCATTTTCGCCGCGCGCGCCATAACTTCAGGATTCGCCCCAAAAAGTTGCGCGGTAATCGGATGCTCGTCTTCCTGAAAATACAAATATCGCAAAGTCTTGGCGGCGCTGCGTGTAATGCCCTCGGACGAAGTAAATTCCGTCATCAGCAGTCCGCACCCGCCGAGGCCCCGAATAACGCGCCGGAACAGCGTGTCCGTGACGCCCGCCATGGGCGCCAGGATGGTGGCCGGCCGGATAATCAGGTCGCGAATTTTGAATGATGCTGGCAGCACGGAGTTATTTACATTCTTCCGAGAGTTCCGGATCTTGTCTCAAAAATTCTTCCAGCCGCAGGAATTTCCGTCCCAGCGCCGTGCTGTACGCAGACCACTGGTCGTCGCCCGCCCCGCTGCCAAGTGCCGATCGTACCGCCGCCATTTTTGAATCCAGATCGTCGATGTAGTGGAAAACCATGGCTTCACGGATCATCGGCAGTTTCGGCGAGCCAAACTCGTACTGCCCGTGATGGCTGATGAGCATATGCTGCACCACGGTTTTCAGCGGTGCAGGGAAGCCCGCTATGCCGTCCATCGCCCGCGAAACAGTTTCCAGTTCCATTACGATGTGACCCAGCAACTGCCCCTCGGTGGTATACCCGATTGCCCGTTCGTAACAAAGTTCATCCAGCTTGCCAACATCGTGAAGCATCGCCGCGGTCAGCAACAAATCCACGTCCAGCTCAGCGTATTGCGTCGCCAACAGCTGCGCCAAAGCACACAGGCCAACCACATGCTCGAGCAAACCGCCTATAAAAGCGTGATGCATCACTTTAGCGGCAGGCGCGCGCTTGTACCGCGGCGCAATTTTTGGATCAGTAATGATTCCGGCAACCAAAATCTTCAGCCATGGATTGCGAATCGCTCCCGCGTATTCCAACAACCGCTCATACAGCTTGTCTACGTCCTCTTTGGTATGCGGCAGGAAATCTACTAGATCGATTTCCTCGGGCTTCGCTCGTCGCACCTGCTGCAACGCCAGTTGTGGTTTGTTGCGATAGATTTCTACGCGCGCCTGCACCTTTACAAAATCATCTCGATTAATATCTTTCGCGATGGTCTCAAACAAGTCCCACATGCGCGCTTCGATCGTCCCGCTGCGGTCCCCAAGCTCCAGACGAAGATAGGATTTACCCTCGCGCGTGTTGCGAATCTCTTTTTCGTGTACCAGGAAAAAAGTGGTGATTACCTGTTCGCTGCCTAGGTCCGTGACAAACGGCGTCTTCATAAGCCAGTGTCCGGCTTTTTGCCGAACAAACCGTATTTCTTATGCGCTTTCTTGGTCTTCTTGGAAGCCTCAGCGGTCGCGCTCACTTCCTGAATTTCCGAGTTACCGCCCCCGGCCATATCCTGGTACCCCGGTTTGATAACCACATAACTCTGTTCGCGCAAGGTTTTCACATACTCCCGCATAGCAGGCTCCATACGCGCGGTGTACAGCTTGTCGGTGATTTCCGGTTCAACTTTGGCGAGTGTTTGTTCGCCTTCATCGTAGTGTTCCAGAACCTGTAAAATCAAAAATCCCTGCTTGGTGTCCATCACATCGGTAATGTCATTCTTCCGCATCTTAAAAACCACATCTTCAAGTTCTTTGGATAACTCCCCGCGTTTGTAAACCCCCAAAAAGCCGCCTTGCTTAGCGGTGCTGCCATCGGAAAAGCGCTTGGCCATTTCCCCGAAGTCTTCGCCGTCCTTGATGCGTTTCAGCGTAGCCTCCGCTTTCTTTTTCAGTTCCACGATTTCTTCGGGTGATTTCTTTTCCGTATTTATTTCGATGGAGCGCAGCGCCACCTGCTCCGGCCGCACAAATTCCGATTTATGCTCGTTGTAATATTTTTCGATTTCGTCGTGCCCAATGGTGATGTGCGAGCCTACCTCGCTGCTGATCACCCGCTGGGTCAAGACCCCGTTGCGAATATTATTCTTGAAATCTTCCCAGTTGACTCCCTGGGCCGACACCGCCTTCTCCAAATCTTCCATGCTGTTTATGTTGTTCTGAATGCGAATTTGATCCAGCTTCTTGATAACGTCGGGCTCCACGCTGAGCCCCATATCCTTGCCGCGTTGTACCAGCAAAGATTGATCGATCAGATCGCGCAGAGCGTTTTTCTGGCGATCTTCGATCGCAATCTGCAGTTGTTCCGGAGTGCAATGACCCTGGCAATCCTGTTTGGCTTCATCGGCAGCGGCAACCTTCGCCTTCTCGTATTCCGACTGGGTGATGATTTCATTGTTTACGCGCGCGATGATCTCTTCCACCACCCGGCCAGAGTTGGGGTCAATCTTCGTTTCAGGAGCGGGCGTCTTCTTGGCCGGTAGCTTTGCCGGCGCGGTCTCCGGAGCCGCAGGAGCCATCCCGGGCTTTTCGAGCGTCGGCGTCGGTTTATCTTGAGTGTCCGCGGGTTTCGGTTGAGGATTGTTGGCGGAGTTATCCTGAGCCAGAATCGCGATTGGCAACACGCCGCAAAATGCCAAAAATAAAAGTAATTTACGCATTAATACCTCATCTTGAGTTTAGCACTTTAGATTACTTCTACGCAGTCTAGCTCTCGCCTTGAAGCCCCAGCAATACGTTTCTCACCGATTCTGGGACCGATTCGCCGCGCGCAACTTCCATCCAAAGTATCCCGCTGGGATCGAGCTTGATCCCTTTTCTGGAGCGCACCACCGACACTAGCCTCGCTGGATCAAGCGTCGTCTCCGGATAGAAGCGAATGGCTACCCGGCTCCCTTGCCGTTCCACGGAAGAAATACGCAGCCGCTCGCTCATGGATTTGAGGGTGGCATACTCCAATAGGTTTTCCACCGATTTTGGCAGTGCTCCGAAACGATCTTCCAGTTCCTTGCGTACGTCCTGCTTCTCCGCCTCGGTGGAAATCGACGAAATCCGTTTGTACGTGCGCAGCCGCAGATTTTCGCTGGGTATGTATTCCTGCGGAATGCGCACATCAAATCCCAAGCTCAAAGTCGTACGCAGCTCCGGTGTGACATCGTCGCCCTTCAGCTTGGCAACCGCGCGTTCCAGCATCTGGCAATACAGATCAAACCCGATCGCCTCGATGTGCCCGTGTTGCTGCCGCCCCAGCATATTACCCGCGCCTCGCAATTCCAGGTCCAGCGCGGCGATTCGGAATCCCGCGCCCAGTTCGCTGAATTCTTTCATTGCCGCCAATCGCTTGCGCGCGATATCAGACAAAATTTCTTCCGGCGGAACGAGCAGATAAGCATAAGCGCGCTGGTTCGAACGCCCCACTCGCCCCCGCAACTGGTACAACTCCGCTAGCCCCAGCCGGTCCGCGCGATTAATTAGGATGGTGTTCGCCCGTGGAATGTCCAGTCCATTTTCCACGATCGTGGTGGCCACCAGCACATCCGCCTCATCCCGAATGAATTTCAACATCACCGCTTCAAGCTCTTTTTCGCCCATCTGCCCGTGTGCCACCACCACGCGCGCTTTCGGCACCAGTTTTGAAACCAGCGCCGCCAGCGAATAAATTGATTCGACGCGGTTGTGAATGAAGTACACCTGACCTTCGCGCGCTAATTCCGTTTCTATCGCGCGCTGCACCAGCTCCTCTTGAAATGGAGCCACCACCGTCTGGATGGCCAGCCGGTCACGCGGCGGAGTTTCGATGAGCGACATATCGCGAAGCCCCACGAGCGACATGTGCAGCGTTCGCGGAATGGGAGTAGCGGAAAGCGCCAACGCGTCCACGTTCTTGCTCATTTCCTTCAGCCGTTCTTTGTGCGCCACACCAAACCTTTGCTCTTCGTCGACAACCAATAGCCCTAATTCCTGAAATTTTACGTCTTTGGATAAAAGTCGATGCGTCCCGATGACGATATCCACTTTCCCCGCTTCCAGATCCGCCAAAGTCTTTTTCTGTTCGGCAGTGCTGCGGAACCGGCTCAGCATGTCGATCCTCACCGGAAACGCCGCGAAGCGATGCTTGAACGTTTCAAAATGTTGAAACGCCAGCACCGTCGTGGGCGAAAGCACCGCAACCTGCTTGCTATCCGCCACCGCCTTGAACGCCGCCCGCATGGCCACTTCCGTTTTGCCATAGCCAACGTCTCCGCAGAGCAACCGGTCCATGGGCGCGGCGCGTTCCATGTCCCTTTTGATGTCCGTGAGCGCGGTATTTTGGTCGGCGGTTTCTTCAAATTCAAACGCATCCTCAAATTCGTGCTGAAAATTCCCGTCCGCCGAAAACGCAAACCCCGGTGCGGTCTTGCGCTGCGCGTACAGCGCCAGCAGTTGATCGGCCATGTCTTCCACCGATTTGCGTGCGCGCGTCTTACGCGTGTTCCACGCTGTCCCGCCCAATTTATCCAGTGGAGGATGGTCGCCCTCCACGATCCGATAATTCTGTACCAGGTCCATGCGCTCCAAAGGAACGTAAAGCCGCGCTTCGTCGGCGTACTTGAGCAGCATGAATTCGCCGCGCCGCCCGTCCGATTCAATCTGCCGCAGCCCATCGAATTGCCCGATGCCATGATCGACGTGAACTACGAAATCGCCAGGCTTGAGCTCCGCAAAATCGCTGAAAAACCCAGAAGTGCGAATCTTACGGCTGGGACGCTCCACCGAGGGCGTCACATCAAACAGATCCGCATTCCCTAATAGCGTCACGCGCGCGTCCGGGAACGTCACGCCTTCGGAAAACGGTGCGCGAATCAACAACAGCGTGGCCGACTCCGTCGCGGCTTCCGCAGTGAACCCCGCCGCGGCGTCCTCCGATTCGCCCAGAACATAAGGAACTTCGTATTCACGCGAGACGTCAGCGAGACGCTCCAGTTCTCCCAAGCTCCCGGCCGTCAGAAAGACCGTTCCTCCGGCGGCAAGTAGCGATTTAACTTCCGCCATGCAAGCCACCACGTCGCCATGAAAGCGCGCGCTGGGCCGTGAAGAAAGCTCAAACCGTTCGAAGGAATCCGCGTTGAGCCCCAACTGTTCCAGTCGGATTTGCGAAGTCTTTTCCAGTGCTTGGGTAAGTTGCTCGCCAGTCCAGAAAAAATCCGAAACCTCCGGCGCGTTGGCCTGGCCGTGCCGGTCATAGTTTTCTTTCGCACTCTCCAGATGCTTTTCCGCCGCATCACGCAGGGATTGCGGCTCGTCCAGAAATACCAACGGACGCAACGAACTCTCGGCCAGCTCGAACAACGTAGTTTGCTTTTCTTGTCCGGCGGGTCCGAAGAACGAATGCGTTTCCCACGGCGCTTCGCGGGTGGCCTCAAATGATTCCGCACGGGGCACCGCCCATTCCGTCAGCGGCAACAGCGTCGTTCGAACTACCGGAGCAATGGAGCGTTGCGTGCGCGCATCAAATTCCCTCACCGATTCCACCGTATCGCCCAGAAGTTCGATGCGCACCGGGCGCTGCGCTTCCGGAGAGAAAAAATCCACGATGCCGCCCCGCACCGCGAACTGCCCCGGCAGCTCCACCATTTCGGTGCGCGTATAACCCACTGCGGCGAGATGCCCGACCAGTTCTTCGTGGGGTATTTCCGAATCCTTACTGAGCGTGCGGGCCAGAGATAAATAAAGATACGGATCGTTGTAACGCCACAGCGCCGCGGTGATAGGCGCCACCACCAGCGAAATCTGCCCGTCAGCCAGTCGAAACAGCGCCGCCGCGCGGCGTTCCAGAATGTCCGGGTGCGGGCTTTGCGATTCCCATGGCAAAGTGTCGAACGCCGGCAGAGTTGCGACCTCACCGGCCAAACCGCTAGCCGCGCCCGTCCTGCCTGGGAAGACGTTTGAAAAAAAACGCAGCGTCTCCGCAAAAGCTTCCGCGCGCCGGTTCGAACTTGTTATGAAAAATGCCGGCCGTCGCAACGCGTGGGTCGCATACGCCGCGACCAATGCCTTGGCCACGTCGTGCAAGCCCGAAAACGCCACCTGATTTGCCCCGCCACGCAGCGCGGCCAGCGCGCCCTCCACCGCGGGCTGACGCAGCACAGCATCCAAACGTTCGCGAACGGCGGGAAGTATCATGCGGAAACCATCAAGGGACTTCAGGGCTCCGTAACAGACGTGGCTGGCAAATCCCGAATGCTCTGGAGAATCGCAGTAGTCGAATAAGAGGGAACTACCGGCACTGAAGCGACCCGTCCACCCGCCGCTTCTACTTCCTGGCGGCCGATAATCTGGTCGTCAGCCCAGTCGCCACCTTTGACCAGCACATCCGGTAGCAGCGCGGCAATTGTTTCCCGTGGCGTGAGATCATCGAAAATAACCACCGCATCCACACACTCAAGCGCAGCTAAAATTTCGGCGCGTTCTAGTTCGCGCACCACCGGCCGGCCCGCGCCCTTTAACTTTCGCACGCTGGCGTCGCTGTTTATGCCCACGACTAGTGCGTCTCCCAGCCCGCGCGCGGCTTCCAGAGTGTGTATATGACCCGGATGCAGCAGATCAAAACATCCATTGGTGAAAACAACGCGCTGATCTCCGCGATGCGCACGCCCAAATTTCAATGTCGCGTCATGCAATGAAAGAATGCGTGAGGTCAAAAGATTACTCGCGGAACACCATCAAGTAGATCCCGAATCCTCAGTTTACCACGTCACTCCCCCGGCCAATCCGATGGCCGCATCCGATCCTCACCAAAATGAAGAACACGCGCAGGGACCCAATGAAGAACACACACAGGGCGCCCCACCCTCAGTTTTTTTGAGGGTGGGTCTTGTAACGTGGAATAAGAAATCCACAGACGAAGCACCTCCAGATGCCGCCATCCTTAAAACCACTCCCCGATTGATTTACCCGCGACGGTGCAAAACGCATCGACAAGTGCCCGAACCGACACCGCAATAAACGTGCCCCTGGCGGTCACCCGGATTTTCAGTGTTATACTTCTCTAAGGTTTCTGCCGGCTGATTGTCCATATTACTAAGGCTCACCAAACCCACCGAATGCGTCCCGTCCCGATGGATTTGCGGCATGCCAGGAAGATGTAGCAATGGCTGAAATAGCGATTGTCGGTGGTGGTCCTTCGGGCGCCATGTGCGGCGAGCAACTCGCCCGCGCCGGAAATAACGTGACCATTTTTGATGAGCATCTGGCTTGGGAGAAGCCCTGTGGCGGCGGCCTAACCCATAAGGCCATTCAATGTTTTCCTTTTCTCCTCGACAACCCCTACCCCAAAAAATTGGTCAGAGAAATCGACATCATCAGTAGCGAAGAACACCATGCTTCGCTGGAGATGACCCATCCCATCGTGATTTATTCACGCACCGTACTGAATGGCATGTTGCTCGATCGCGCCCAGGCTGCGGGTTGCACCGTCCAACGCTCCCATGTTTTCAACGTCGACACGGCTGGTTCCAAGCCGCGCTTCTGCGTGGACGGCGAATGGCGCAGCACCGATTTTCTGGTGCTCGCCGCTGGCGCCAGAAATCAGCTTGTCCCCGAAACGCGCGCCCTGCAGCGCAACGAACTAGAAATGACCCAGGGCTATTTCGTTCCGCGAACCGCCGACGCTATCACCATAAAATTTCTCCCCCACTTCGAAGGCTACATCTGGTCATTTCCGCGCTGCGATCATTTGTCCGTGGGAATTTGCGGCAGTATGGAAGCACATACCAGCCCCGAGCTGCGCACTCATTTAAAGACCTTCGTCGAAAAACACAAAATTCCTACCGAAGGCGCAAAGTTTTACAGCCACGTTTTACCGTCGCCTCAGGAACACACTCTTTCGAAGCGCACTGTCCTAGGGAAAAACTGGGCGCTCATCGGCGATGCCGCCGCTTGGGTCGATCCACTTACCGGCGAAGGCCTTTTTTACGCCATCCGTTCCGGAGAATTGTTGGGCAAAGCCCTCGCCGAAGGATGCCCCGAAAAATATCCCGCCTGGATTCGCGCCTCGTTCTCCGCGGAGTTGGAATTCGCCTCGCGCATCGTGAGGCGTTTTTATCGCGGCTCGGTTTTGGGCACCGCCATCACCACCCGCATGGTGCAACTGATGCGCCGCAGCCCGGTTTTCCGGCAACTGGTTGGAGACCTCTTCAGCGGCAGCCAGGATTACACCAGCCTCAAACGCCGCCTCTGGGGCCACCTCGGGATCTCCGTCAGTGAATTTATTTCGACCGTATTGAACCTCGACAGCCCCATGGCCGTTCCCGCCGCGCGTGCCGGAACTGGCGCCGACTGACGCGGCACATCCGACGCGCCATATAACAAGCCCCCATGCCCGGACATCTAAACACGAGGGGTTCAGAACGCCCTCCACTGATGCCCACTGAAAAAGACGCCCGCGCTACTCCCAAGCCTAAAAAAACCAAAAACGCGTGGAAAAATCTTCCCCATGTTTGGGCCCTGATCAAGCCTCGCCGTGGAATTTTAGCTGCCGGACTGCTATTGATGGCCGTGAACCGTGTCTCCGGCTTGATCCTCCCAGCCTCCACAAAATATCTCGTTGACGACGTAATCGGCAAACATCACATTCGTTTGCTGACCCCCATCGTGTTGACGGTTCTGGCCGCCACGGTAATTCAAGGTCTCACTTCGTTCACCCTCACGCAGTTACTTTCCAAATCCGCCCAAAAAATGATCGCTGATCTGCGTCGCCAGGTGCAGGCCCACATCGGCAAGTTATCCATTTCTTTTTATGATTCGAACAAAACAGGAGTCTTGGTTTCGCGCATCATGAGCGACGTAGAAGGCGTGCGCAATTTAATCGGCACCGGTCTGGTCGAATTCGTCGGCGGCGTCATGACCGCAATACTCTCCCTGGTCATCTTGCTGCGTATTAGCGTGACCATGACCGTAATCGCTTTCACCGTGCTGCTGGTTTTCGGCGTGGGACTCAACAAGGCCTTCACCACCATTCGTCCCATCTTCCGCGCCCGCCCAAAAATTACCGCCGAAGTAACTGGCCGCTTAACAGAGTCACTGGGCGGTGTCCGCGTCGTGAAGGGTTATCACGCCGAAGCGCGCGAAGAAAAAATCTTCTCCGCTGGTGTCCAGCGGCTCCTCGACAACGTCCTGAAGACTCTTACCGCCACCTCCATCATGAGTTTGTCGGCCGCAGCCTTGATGGGCTTGGTGAGCGCGGTAGTCATGTTCATGGGTGCCCACCGAATTCTTGCCGGCACTATGACGCTCGGAACTTTTCTGACCTACTCCATCTTCTTGGGCCTTCTGGTTGCCCCGGTGTTTCAAATCGTGGCAATCGGAACGCAAATCACCGAAGCCATCACCGGACTCGAGCGCACCCGGGAAATTCTGGACGAGAAAATCGAAGATGAAGCGCCGGGCCGCGTCGTAACACTCCCGCGCGTCACCGGACAAGTGGTAATGGAAGATGTGAACTTCGCCTACGACTCGCGCAAGGAAGTCTTGCACGATATTAATTTCCGCGCCGAGCCTGGCACGGTCACCGCGCTGGTCGGGCCGTCCGGCGCTGGAAAATCCACCATCATCGGCTTGATTGCCGCGTTTTACGTCCCATCGTCAGGCCGCGTCCTGGTTGACGGAATCGATCTTTCCACCGTCAAGCTCGACTCCTATCGCACCCAACTGGGCGTGGTCCTACAAGAAACTTTTCTCTTCGACGGAACCATCCGTGAAAACGTCGCGTTTGCCCGTCCGGAAGCCTCCGAAGCCGAAATTCTCGCCGCCTGCCGCATCGCGCGGGTCGATGAATTTGCCGAAGCATTCGAAAACAAGTACGACACCATCGTCGGCGAGCGCGGCGTCAAACTCTCCGGCGGACAGAAGCAGCGCGTCTCCATCGCAAGAGCCATTCTCGCTGATCCGCGAATCCTCATCCTGGACGAAGCCACCTCCAGCCTCGATTCGGAATCCGAAGCCCTCATTCAGGAAGGATTGCGCTACTTAATGCGCGGTCGCACTACCTTTGTGATTGCGCACCGTCTTTCCACCATCCGCCGGGCCGATCAAATTTTGGTTGTCGAAGCGGGCAGGATTATTGAGCGTGGCACGCACAGCTCGCTTTACGCCGTGGGCGGAAGGTATTACGACCTCTACACCAAGCAACACTCCGTGGAGGAAAATCTATTTCTGGCCCCTGGCGAAAGCTCTTCACTTGACGCTGAGGACTCCGACACCATCAGCCGTAGCAATGGAGTGGGAGATTCCGCGATACCCGACGCGATTCGCCTGATTCGCGACCGAAACTCTGCTTAAGCCCTGACCTCTCGGTCAAGATTGACCCAAATGAGTAGATTTGAATTACGCCGTAGGCCGTCGCGCTAGCGGCTTGCGCGCCACAGTGAGCGGCAGCAGGCTCGCCATCTTGCGAATCATCGCCAGAACCAGCCGCTTGTCTCCATCGGACAGCGTCGTGCTATACCGCTTGATCTCCGCAAGAAAACGAATCTCATCCTGCGAGAGTTCACCAAGCATTTTTTGCGTTTCTTTATCGCGCGGTGTCTCTGTCCCGGGAAAAAAGTCCGCCAGCGAGATATCCATGGCCTCCGCAATCTTAGCCAGGGTCTCGAGCGAGGGCACGGTGTGTCCGTTCTCTACGCGCGACAGATAGCAACGCAGTAATCCAGTGCGCCGTTCAATATCCCCCTGCGACAGGCCCCGCTGGCTGCGATAAGTTTTGATCACTTCTCCGATGTTTACTCGTGGTTTTTCTTTGGGCACGGTTATCTCTCCAGTAGATGGGGTATCTTATTGACTAACAGCGAGAGTGGCAAGACCGAACTTCGCCGCCGTGAGTCTAATCAGACAACACCCAAGCTTGTGCGGTAGCCCACGCAACGACGGCCAAAGCGACGGGCCTCGCGGCAGACAGACGAATGCGCGCGCAATACACAGCTCCACGTTCTTAAATCAAAAAAAACACGGAGGGTGGCCCACCCTCAGGGTTTTGGAGGGTGGGTCTTGTAACGTAGAAACGCCAAAGTTTCGGCCATCGTGCACAGTTTGCAGTTTCTGAGTTTTCCGTCGACGTGAAAAATAATTCGATTTTTTTATTTCAACAAACCCACTACGAAAATCCCGCAATAAACTCAAAAAACAGAGGACGCATCACGCGCCCTCCGATCGCTTCACACCTGCAACCAACTTCTCAGCGCTGTGTCGGAGTAACAGTGACCGGTTGATCTAGCCGGAACTCGAGCAACGTTTCGCTGGGTACTCGCACCGCGCGCCCGCGCGTGAGTATTTCCGCTCCCGCGCCCGCCGCGCCTCCAACTCCTGCGCCGATCGCCGCGCCCGTGCCACCGCCTGCAACTCCGCCGATGATCGCGCCGACGATCGCCCCACCGCCCACTTTCTTGGCAGTGTCGCCGCCGCGCCCCTTACCCTTCATGGTGTAGTCGCCGCTCACCACTGGAAATTCCCGGCCATCGATGATGATGCGTGTAAGTTCCAGTTGCAGTTCGGAGCTTCCAGACAGGCCGCGCGCTTCTTTCGTGTAAGCCAACCGCACGTAAGCGTCGCTGCCACGCCGCGCCGCCAGAACATTGTTAACCGCCAGGTCCGTTTCCAGGCTGGCTTTGAATACGTCTCCTACCACGTTACGCTTCGAGTCCACCGGATCAATCATGCGCACCAAAATAGGCTCACCGGCCGGCAACGTTACAGGAGTTCCTGGTGCTGCGTACACGTAGTGATGTGATTCGCCATCCCGGTCGCGGTCGTAATCTCGATCACGATCCCGGTCCCGATCCGGCGGTGGCGGTGGCGGCGGGTAAGCATTGGGCCGACCTTGATCCGGCGGAGGACCATCGTTCCGTCCGTTATCCGCGTTTGGCGGCGGTCCGCCCTGGTCATTCGGCTGCCCCTGATCTGGCGGAGGCGCCCCCTCATAAGGACCGTTCGGAGGAGGATTGTCATCCCGATCGCGGCCAGAACGCCTGTCCAATCTCACCGCAGACACTTCCGAAACGCGGAAGGTTTGCACGTCACCTTCAACCTCAAACCGCACGATCACGCGCGTCCCACCCAGATATCTACCCTGGATCACCCGTCCATCTTTTAGCTCCAGCGTATCCGCAGACGCGCCAGCACAGAAGATCAATGCCAAAGCGGCTACGCCCACTAAATGCTTGAATGTATTCATCGCGGATTTTCCTCTCAAGCCTGGTGGCCACATCGGCAGCTATAAATCGCCGAAATTGGAGCCCTCCCCCGTTTATCTATTCTATTCGATGTTTACAAGACGAAGACGGGTTGAGTGTTCTTTTGCGAACTGCCGCCAAGGCACACTTAATGGCTAACCCAGAATCACTACGGAAGTTGCGTTAAGAAAGTTGCGCCGCGATTAGTGGTCCCCGCCCGTGGCCGTGTCCGCTTCGAGCGTTTGTTTCGCGACATTGAAGCCTTCTATTTCGAGCACCGCCGAATCTCCGCCCAGCGCCGCAGAGGAATAAGTCGCCGTAACTTCGCGCTGTTCGCCGGGAAGCAGCGAGAAATAATTGTCTTCCCACAGGATGGGAGTTATATCCGTCCCCCCTTTGTTACGAGTAGCTCGCAGGTGCACCATGAAGGCGATGCTGTTATCCAGATTTTTCACGGTGACTCGAGTCGTATTTCTCGCCGCATCTTTATTTGAAGACGAAGTCACGTCGAGCTTCACTTCCGGCAGCGTAGCCAGTCCAGTCAGATCACCGAATTCCGCTTGCGGTGTGTACACCGTATCCTGTTTATTCTTCCAGTCCAGCACATCCGCCTTGGTGGAAAGCCAGTAAAAATTGTCGCTGACCAATTTCCCCGCGCGGTCCTGTAACTGCAGCCGCAGGAAATAAGTCTTGCTGAGCCCCTCAACCTTCGGCAGTTCGAACGCGGTTGTCGAGCTATCCGGTTCCAGATCAAGAGTCGCCTCTTTCGTGCCTTTGTCGGAAGCATCCAGGTTGTACAGTTTCGCCGTGACTTTCATGCCATTGAGCGGCTCGTAGGTGCCGTTGATCACCGCCACTGAATTATTATCGTAAGAATATTGCACGTGCACCGGCTCACAAGCTTTCTTCGTCCCGTAGTACCCGCCCGCGGGCACCATGTAGTAATCGTACAAATGCCAGATCAACGATGGCCACGCGTTATTCAGCATCCACTGAATCACTCCCGTGGAGTTGTACTTATTTCTGGCGTATGCCTCGAACATCGCGCGCTGCCCATCGTAGGTAACCGCCTGGGCTTTGCGTTCGAAGTCGTCCAGCGAAGTAGCTTGCCCGTACCGCCGGTTCAGTCCATCCGCGAAAACATTTATGGTCGTGAAGCGCTCTTTGCCCGCGTGAAAATTCCACACCTTATCGACGGGCCACAGATGATCCTTCGGGATGAACCGCTCGAGCGATTCTCGCGGCGGAATCGCCGGGCCCGGGCTTGTTTCCGTGTTATAGCCGTGAGCCCCTCCGGCATCCTTATCCGTCAGCCAATAAACCGGCGGAACGTATTCGTACGGACCGGTCATTTTTACTCCGGATCTTCCGGTAACCGGGGTGGCCGTTTCGCTTGCAGAAGACAGCACCGGATTGGGCCATTCCAGATCCTTGAGAATCCCCAGATACATGTTCTCCACGTCGGCCGGCGGCGGTCCGTCACTGCCATTCAGCCACACGAACACGCTGGGATGCTGCCGCAGAATGTGTATCTGGCTCTTCAGCGAAGCACCGGCAATGTCACGCTGATCGCCGTGCCAATCTTTCCAGCGTTCCCACGCATCGCAACAGGTCCACCCGGGCATTACCAGGATTCCCCGCCGGTCCGTCTTTTCGTAAAATTCTTCGCGATCCAGCCGCCCTTCCAGGCGAATCGTATTCAGCCCCATATCCCGAACATAAGACAAATCCGCATCGAGCTTGCCGGGCACCCAGCGGAACAATAAATCGGGCGCCCACGCCGCTCCGCGAATCAAAACTTTGCGTCCATTTATCTTGAACAGACGGAAACCCTTGTCCGTTAGCTCCGATGTGACTTCCCGAATCCCGAAATTCGTCGTAGCGCAGTCGCTCACATGCCCCGCGACCTCGAACGAAATTTTCGCCGAATACAAAAATGGTTCTCCCATCGTATACGGCCACCACAGTTGCGGGTGCGTTAGCCTCAATGCCACAAATTGTTTTGGCGAGAATCGAACGGTCTTTGTTTCACCGGCGGCCAATTGCATTGGCTGGCTGACTTTAATCTTGTCGACTTCCGCGCGCAGCACCCCGCGCACCGCATGATCGGAACTGTTCTGTAGATCGGCGTAGACTGTGAGGGCCGCAGCCTTATAATTCGCACCCAATTTCGACGACACAAAAGGATTGCGCACCGAGACCGCCGCGCTTTGCGTCAGAAACACTTCCTTCCAGATGCCCATATCCTTATCAGGCGGCGTGGGATTCCAATCCACCCAGGTAATTCCCAGATCGTCCTTGCCCGGCGCGAAAACTTCGACTGCCAGAGCATTGCGTTCGCCGCGTTTCAAAAATTTCGTAACGTTAAATTCGAACGTGCGGTAAGTTCCAGCCACGTCCTTGGCGTCCGCCACCTTCTGCCCATTCAGCCAGATGTTCGCCCGATAATTGATGCCGTTAAAATGCAGCCAGTCGTTTTTCCCGGCCCCACCCGCTGGCGCTGTAAATTCCGTCCGAAACCACCACGAACAAGCAAAAGGGCTGCCCGCCGGCATATCCACATTGGCGAACACTTTATTCTCCGCAATATATATCCCCGGAAAGTTCTTCAGATTCGTTCCATAGTTCGGATCCGGATAGGTTTTATCGGTCACTAGAACACCCACTACCGTCGCAGGGATGTCCGTGCGGTGCCAACGCTCCGCCGCGAACCCAGCGACGGAAATCTTGTCGCCCCCGGATTTGTCATCGCACGACGACTGCACCTGCCAGTCTTTGTGCAGAAATGTTTTAGCGGACTCGTCATGCTGCTCCGCCTTCTTTGTAGACGAGGACCGTTTCGATTGAGCTGCGAGCGTAGCGGGGATGCCCAGGGAGATGACCGCGAGTGCGAGCAGGCAGTATTTGCTGAATCCGACCATTCAAACCTCCGAAAACTTTTCTTGAGTGCCGAGCGGCCCGAACAATGACGGTTGCGCGGCTATATTAAACCGATTCAATCCACCGTGTTCAGATGTTTCTAGTTTTCTAATAGAGCGGCGAAAACATGCGGAAGGAGTAAAAAAAGTTGGTGCCGGAGATAGGAGTCGAACCTACACGGGCGTGAGCCCGGAGGATTTTGAGTCCTCTGCGTCTGCCATTCCGCCACTCCGGCACGTGAATATCTTAGGGCAGGATTCGCCTGTGGGCAACTTTATAACCATAACCGCCGTAGGAAATTGTCGTTCGGGATGAAAGATTAGTGACGCACTACTTGCCTGGCCGAGACGTTCAGTACCGGCGGCCGCGCAGAGAAAAACTTTACCGCGTTTTTGCCGATCGTTTTAGTGGTCTGCTTGTTCCACACTGCGCCCATCAACATGGAAACGCCCGGCACCACTCCATTCACAAACGACCGGCGCAAAAGTTTGTAGCCCAGTTTTTTCGCGAAGCGCTTCAGCACCTCAAACGACTCCCGCTTTGCATAATAGCGGCCAACTACTGCCGCGGATATTTGCGCGCCAGACTTAGCCGCCTCCTTGCTCAATCCCTCTGCGGCCGCTCCGCCAAACGCAAAATTCATAATCGCCAGCAGGTCTTCGGGGTTTTTTCCCGGGTCGAGCGTCGTTCCATACAAAGCCGCCAACCGCGCCACCAATTGCAACTGGATCCGCGCGGTAAAGAATACTTCCGAGCAGATAGCGGTTGCCGCAACCGCTATGTTAACCGGCAAACCAATCACGCCTTCTCCAGCCGTGAAGAGTCCCACCAGCTCGTCGGCTGACACCGCAGCGCCCGTTATTGCCCCAGCTAGCGCTGCTTTATTGCTCGCTGAAGCAATCAGCTTCTCCGCAATCTCGACGCGTGTGCGCCCCGGAAATTCAAGAGGGAACGATTCCTTGACGGCATTCTGCGAATAGTGGCGAAATGTTTTCTCCATCAACTGAAAAAGCCATTCGCCACTTTTAAATCCGGGCCATCCGCCCATTTGCTTGACTTCTACCGCTACTTCTTTTAACTGCTGGCGAATGGCATCTGTCGCGGCACTTTTATTCATTGCCCACCCAATCGAATCAACGTGGCGAATGGAAAACTAATCAATTTTTACACCCTACGCGTCACCTCTAAGCATACGGCTCTTTCGCGCATCGCAGATGTGGAAAGTTCCAACGTACTATCGCATCACCACATTTTGATTCGCGGTACACTTGGTTTGGTTCACTTTTATGGCCACCATCGAACAAACCTCTCCGGCAAGCCCTCCCGCCAATAAGACCTTTTCGGTAGTGAAAGGGATTGTTGCCGGCAGTCTCTTGACTATTGCCTTTGTCGGTGCCGCAGTGTGGTTGTCGACCGGCGTAGGCCTCCTGCATTTGATGGGATTTATGCGCAACGGCGGTATGCGCATAAATGTGGACCAGCCCACAGTAGTGCGCCAGATTCAGCAATTACAGAAACTGGAATCGGTCAGCTATACGATGGATAAAATCATCGGCGGGGCTCGCGACAATCCTTACCTGCCAAAGTTTTTGGCTGGTGACCGCATTCTCCTCGTCGTGCACGGTGAAGTAGTGGCTGGCGTGAATCTCGCAAACATCAAAAGCAGCGACGTCAGCGTGCAGGGCCATAACATTTCCTTACGTTTGCCAGCCGCCGAGGTCTTCAGCACACGCATCGACAATGCCAAGAGCCGCGTTTATTCCCGCGATACCGGATTATTTTCATCTCCCGATCCCAATCTGGAAAGCGAAGTGCGCGAAGAAGCTGAACGGCAGTTGCAGCAATCAGCGTTGGTGGATGGGATCTTGAAGTCCGCGGACCAGAATGCGCGCAACACCGTCACCGGAATGCTTACCGGACTGGGATTTACACAGGTAGCGCTGCAATAATCTAATCCGCGCCTTTCGCAGAGACTTTCGATTTTCCCAATTTATTAAAATCTCTTACAAAAATCCGTAGCGCGGAGTTCGAGGAAATCTTAGAATAACCCGCCGCAATCTGATCTTTGTAGCGATCCAGAAAGAAATCGAACGGATCCGTGGGATCCATATCGATCAGAGTCATATCCACATCCGTCATCGTTAGTTTCCCGAAGCGAAGCCGGTTACCTCGAAACGAGATGTAGTTGCCTCTCTGGCGCCCTTTCGGCCCGCGATTCTTGTCTCCGAACGTCAGCACGATCGTATTGCCTTCAATGCGTGTCTCGGTGACGCGTCCCTCCATGTGTGGAGCAGGAAAAACCAGCGAAGGATCGAGCACTAAATCATCACCGCGAGCCTCAATGCCCGGAAGTTTGCCATTTTTGATCAAGTCCGCAATCTCCACTCCAAATAAATTCATAATCCCTTTCACCGGAACATGCAGCGCCTTCACTTTTCCGGTGCGCAACAAAATCTTCCCATCATCAGTCGGACTCAGTGTACTTTCCGTTTCAAACGGAATGGTGCCCACATCATGCAGCTTGCCCTTTATCTTCAAATGCCCATTCTCGATGCTCATCGAAACGCCGTTCAGCGGACTGTTAGCACCAGCAAATACATACGCGTTGAATACGCTCGCGAGGTCTCCAGCCGCAATGTCGATTTCCGCATACCCAATGCGCAGCCGAAACGATTCTTTATTATCGAAAACGGGGAATTCAGACCCCTCGTTGGGCAGCAATTCTCCGCTCAGCATCTTGATGTAAACCGTCGCAGATTCGGTAAAGCGAAACTTCACGTTTTGCATTTGAGTCTGTACCGCGGCATTGCTCTCGCCTTGCCGTGAATTTGTTTGCGCGCCAACCCGTGGCATCGCAGCGGACACCAGCGCAAGCATTAAGCACCAAGTACCCGCTAAAATTCCTCTCAACAAAAATGACCCAGCAAGCCACCAGTTCTTTTTCAATTTGATATTTAGTGCGCTCTCCACGATTTTTGCGCCCCCCGTTTTTGTTTCATGACAAATAACACCGTGCCAAGAAGTTTGACCGCATAGCGATACCAATATGAATCTGCTAGACTGGCGCGACTTTGCGCGATAAAACACGAAGACATTTTTTAATCGATGCGGTTTCGACTTTCGCTGGCGCAGCCCTGCTTCCCAGCATGGTTACCGCCTCGGTCGACACCGCACAACCCAGCATGCGCTTTCCGGAGCAACCGCGAGAGCGCGTTGCCATCGCTTCGTACCCATTTAGGAACTACCTGGCAGGGCGAAAAGATGCACTCGGCGGCCACAAACTTGAACTCAAGGATTTTTCAGCGCATGTAGCTGAGAGATTCAATATCAGGAAAATCGAGCCCTGGAGCGAGCACTTCCGCTCGCTGGACCAGACTTATTTGGAGGAAATTCGCGCGGGTGTGGAAAAAGCCGGCGGCATGATCGTCAATATCGCAGTCGATGGAGAGCATAGCCCCTACGCCGCAAACAAAGCCGAGCGCGAAAAATATGTGGCCTTCAGCAGGCAGTGGGTAGATGCCGCCGCCACCGCGGGGTCGCCCAGCATTCGTAGTAACATGCCCAAGGATAGCGATTCAGAACCCAATGCTCAACGCGCCGCCGATAGTTTGTCTCAGGTGGTAGAGTACGCCGCCACAAAAAATATCGTCGTAAATCTGGAGAATGACAATCCTCTCAGCGAGGATCCTTTTTTCATCGTGCAGGTAATCGAAAGAGTGAACAGCCCCTGGCTGCACGCGCTTCCCGATTTCGCGAATTCCCTGGTAACCGGGCGTGAGGATCATGCATATCAAGGAGTGCAGGCGATGTTCGCGCACGCCTATAACATCTGCCACGTCAAAGCTCTTGAAACCAACCAGCAGGGCAAGGAATTTCGCGTGGACATGCCCAGAACATTTGGCATGATGGGCGCCGCCCATTATAAAGGTTACTGCTCAATGGAATTCGATAGTCCCGGCGATCCCTACCAAGGAACCAGCGAATTAATCGAGACCACGCTAAAATATCTCTCCTAGCCCTTGACCATGCCCACTTCGCAAACGAAACATCCAACACAGGAGGTCTGTTCATGATCGTAGGCGTGCCCCGAGAAATTTATCCCGGGGAAAGATGCGTGGCTCTGGTCCCCTCCGTCCTTCCACTCGTCACAAAAGCGGGCACGGAGGTGGTCGTCGAGGCGCTGGTGCCAGGGCCGGTTATCGCGACGCAGATTACCCCGCCAAAATTCGACAAAACGCTGATGTTGTTTGGCGATGCCAAGTCCTTTCGTCGGTTCAATCGTCCGCGAATTTACGGGCGGGGGAGGGCATTAGCTTTACCACAGAGTTTTCGTCCCGTTCTAAGATCGCTCTATAAAATATTAACCGCGCGTGCCGCGATCAAAACGATAATCGTCAGCGAAATCAGCGACTGCGCCATCATCCCCAGTTTCGCGCCACGTGACAGCACCGCTGTATCTGTAGGAGAGAATGCCGTGCTGGTATTAAAGGCCAGAAAAAGATAATCGACAAACTGCGGTGACCAGTCGGCCCGTGCTTTCCTGTCCTCCGCCGATTGCTTGCCAGTCTCCTGTTGCAACATCTGCGGAAATAGGAACGCGCTGTTCAGCATCCCTTTAGGCCGCGCTCGCTGGTGCGGACCGCCGCCATCCAGTCGCCAGTACCAAAGCGCAAAAACCAGGATGTTGGTCAGCCACAGTCCCACCGCGGAGCGCAAAAGCGCCTCCGAAGCCTCACGATGTTTCGGTAATCCTTCAATCAGAAACGCCAGTGATGCGATCATCGCCGCCGTAATAACGCCGTTGGCAACCAGCGTAAGCGCGCGGGTGATCCCCATATTTCCGCGCCAGTGTGCGATCACGATGGGGATCAGTAGAAAAACAACCACCGCCAATAACAGCCATGGAGGCCCCACAGAAAGCGCTGGCGGCAGCGCCAGATAAAGACAAGCGTCCGCCAAAATCGCGATGATCGCAGGCCAGTGCGGAACTTTAGGCAATTCGCTGTATGTTCGCGGAGCGTCGGTAGCTCGAGCCATCGCCGAAAAGTATACGCGAACCGCCGTAACTGCCAGCTAGTTCCTACATCCCAAATCAAAAAAACGCGGAGGGTGTCCCACCCTCGATTTTCAGGGTGGGTCCTGCAGTTTCCATGGTCCCGCAGTTCTCTGGTATTTAACGTTCGGCCCCCGGGTTGCCGCGGTCTCAACAGCCTCAACGGAAATATAGTAAAAGTACTGTAACGATTTGGCTCGCGCCGTTCATCCAAGAACCAAGCAGGGAGGCTGGATATGGACGGAACCTTCGGAGTCACCACCACTCATTCGCCGAAAGTTAGTGCCGCGCTCTTGGTCCTTCGCATTGCCAGCGCACTGGCGTTCTTGTATCACGGCGCCGCTATCACCTTTGGTGCCTTTGGCGGGCCGGGCCCTGAGAAATTCGCAGCCTTCACGCATATGCCTCTCGTCGCAGCTTACCTCGTGGGACTGGCGCAGCTTGCTGGCGGCCTGGCCATGTTGACTGGAGTTTTAATTCGCGTGGGGGCCGTCTGCATCATCATCGTGATGCTGGGCGCGATTTTTCTGGTCCACCTGCCACATGGTTTCGATATCGGCCACGGCGGGGTGGAGTACGCGCTCACTCAACTGCTGTTGGCTTTTGCCTTATTGTTGACTGGGCCGGGAGCGTATTCATTAGCCGGGTCATTACCAGCATCGCTGCGGAGACTGTAGTTTAGTCAGGTCCCTCAAACTAGCATCCCGAAATAAAATATTCGTGCTGCAACAGTTTTCAAAAAACGATTTTTTCGATATCTGCTGCGGGAATGATGCCCTCGCGGACAATTTTCCACTCGTCGCCCCTCAGCACCACGATAGTGGACGCCAGTGAGGTCCCCAGATCACCGACGTCGAGGATAAGCGGCAGCCGCTTGCCGAGTTGCTCCTGGACC